>NZ_JAWHTP010000003.1:0-611607 GCF_033052815.1 Chromohalobacter sp. HP20-39
AAAGACACCAGGGCCCCCCATGGAGAGTCGCGGCGCGCCGCCCGGCGGAAGGCCGCCCCGATCCTCGTCAGGCATTTATTTCGACACCCCCGGCCATTGGTCGGGGGTGTTGTCGTTTGAGGCCGTAAAAAACACTGGGTTCGACTCTGGAGAATGAAAAGCTACTACGTCGAGTATCGTCCCGATGTCCATAAAACCGATGAATATGGCGTATGTACGTTATATTCCTCCCACTTTGGTCGCGTCGCACCAGGATTCGCTTGATGCTCGGGGACGGCCATCGCATTATCGATGAAGAATCGCGACGATAACCAACAATACCCGCAGTGCCTTCTGTCGAGTTGAGGAGCAGCGGCAGGGAGCGTCTCCCTTTATGGCGATGAATCACACGACAGTGGCCGTCATCGATGATGACGCTGAAATTCGTGAGCTATTGCAAGTTTACCTCGAACGCCATGGTTTCAAGGTCGTAGTAGGGGAAGGTGGCGATGCCTTGCCTGCTTTGATACGCGATGAAGATCCCGACTTGCTGATACTCGACATCATGATGCCGGGAGAGGATGGCTTGTCGCTTTGTCGAGATCTTCGCCGCCACAGCAACTTGCCCATCATCATGCTGACCGCCAGCGTGGATGAAACCGATCGTATTCTCGGGCTCGAACTGGGGGCCGACGATTACCTTGCCAAGCCTTTCAACCCACGTGAGTTACTGGCGCGTATCAAAGCCATATTGCGCCGTGTCAAACCGTTACCGGCTGCGGCCACTCGTATCGTACGGTTCGGGCCTTGGTCCCTGGATAGAATTACGCGTGAGTTAATCGATGATGCGGGCAACCGAAGTCATTTATCGGGCGCAGACTATCAACTGCTAGGTGTCTTTCTTGATCACCCAGAGCAGGTTCTGTCCCGCGAGCGCTTGTTCGATCTGAGTCGGGGACGTCGTGCGCCTCCCCTGGATCGCTCCATCGATGTGCACGTTTGCCGCTTACGCCAGCGGCTGGGGGAAGACGCCCAACATTCGCAATTGATTCGCACCGTGCGTGGCGCAGGCTATGTCTTAGCCACCCCTGTGGAATCGGTGGTGTGAAGCGATGGTGGCGTCCGCGTACCCTCCGGGGTCGTTTCGTCTTGATCATGTTGCTGGGCGTATTAAGCGCTCAAATTGCCAGTTACGGCATCTGGAGCTGGCAGGAAAATCGCGACCGTCTCGTCAGGCTCGACTCCCTGTCGCACCACTTGGCTGAAAGTTTGGCCGCCACCGTACGTTACTTTAGCTCCCTTCCGTATGAATACCGACATATCGTGCTCGATCAACTGCGCGATATGGGCGGGACCCGGTTCTTCGTTAGCGTCAACGACCATCGCATCGTCTTGCCACATACGAGTGGTGGCAGTGTGCGCAACATGGTGGCCGACAACTTGCGGACGGGGCTCGTGCAAGAGCTCGGGCAACGCGAGATGCATATCGGCTTTTCACGGCCCAGTGACCTGCGTGTGTTCAATAATGAAGTGCCTCTTGCGGAGCTTCCCGCGCATTGGGCGCATCGCAGTCTCGCCATCACGCCATTGTCGACGCCTATTCTCGTCGTGCAAATGCCCCTAGAAGGCGGCAATTGGCTGTTCGTTGCGACGTCCCTTCCCATGGCGGAATCCCTGGAGGATGTCGCCTGGCTATCTGGTGACCAGCTCTTCGTTTCAATGGTCGTATTGCTGATGGTCATTGTATTGTCGTTATGGGGAATACGCTGGTCGACACGCCCGTTATCCGTCTTGGCGAAGGCGGCAAGACGCCTGGGGGATGACCTCGAGTCACCACCACTCGCCGAGCGAGGGCCACGCGAATTACGTGACACTGCTATGGCGTTCAACCGCATGAGTGAACGAATTCGTCATCAAGTCGAGGAACGTGAGCGTTTGTTTTCCGCCATTTCACATGATCTTAAAACGCCCATCACACGCTTACGCCTGCGTGCTGAGATGCTTGATTCTCCCGATCAGCGCGAGGCGTTCGTACGCTCTCTCGATGAGATGGATCAGTTGGTGAAGGGGGCCTTGGCGTCGGTGAAGGGTCTGGATCTCCATGAGACGGCCACTGCGATCGACGTAGACGCACTGGTGAAGGGCGTCATGGAGGAGCTCGCCGTGCATGAAGCGGCGTCGATGCACCTTGAAGGGCACGCTGGATGGTTATCGGCCAAACCGTTGGCACTCAAGCGTTGCCTGGCCAACCTGATCGAGAACGCCATTTTTTATGCGCAGCACGTGGATATCGCTCTTCATCGGGATAACGAACGCATTGTCATCGGCATCAGTGATGATGGTCCGGGCATTCCCCAAGCACAGAGGGAACGTGTCTTCGAACCTTTCGTGCGGCTCGAGCCTTCCCGGAGTCGCCACACGGGAGGCAGTGGACTCGGGCTTGCCATTGCGCGGCATATCGTGCGCGCTCACGGTGGGGACGTCCACTTGGATACATCTGGACAAGGGGGTTTGACTGTTCGACTGACCTTGCCGTTAGCGCATTGAATATCCTCTGAGTTTGCCTGGAGCTATATATTACAGAGCTGCAATATCCCGCCAAGGCTTTGTAAGACTCAGTAACCCAAACACATGTTGGCTTAAGTTACGCTCGATATAGGAATCGGGAGCCTCGACATGCTGACCAATAGCGGCTCCCGAAACTTGCAATGCATGAGGCTCCCCTCGTGACTAAGCGATCCATGTCGCAATAACAAGCATAAGGAGTTACGCCATGAAAACGATCCATGCGCTTGCCGCAGGTGCTCTGTTGGCAACTGTCGCGGGACAGGCACAAGCTGCCGAGATCGAGGTACTGCACTGGTGGACATCCGGTGGAGAGGCCAAGGCGGCCAGCATGCTCAAGCAAAAGTTGGAAGCGAAAGGGCATACATGGAAGGACTTCGCCGTGGCCGGTGGGGGTGGCGACAGTGCCATGACGGTGCTCAAGTCGCGGGCCATTTCCGGCAACCCGCCAGCGGTGGCTCAGATCAAGGGACCGCTCATCCAGGAATGGGGAGAGATGGGCTTTCTAGGCAATATCGACAAGATTGCCGAGGAAGAAAACTGGAATTCCTTCCTGACGCCCCAGCTCGCCGCCTATAACAAGGTCGATGGTCACTACGCCGCCGTACCGGTGAACATCCACCGCATCAACTGGTTATGGGCCAACCCCGAGGTGCTCGAGAAGGCGGGCGTCGACGGCTTGCCGGCCACCTGGGATGAGTTTTTCGCCGACGCCAAGAAAATTCGCGAGGCTGGCTTCATTCCGCTCGCCCACGGTGGCCAGCCGTGGCAGGACGCGACCGTCTTCGAGGTCGTGATGATGGGGATCGGTGGCGGTGATTTCTACCGTAAGGCGTTCGTCGAGCTTGACCCCGAGGCGTTGACCAGCGAGACCATGGTCAAGTCGCTCAAGACCTTCAAGAAGCTGCGCGGCACCATGGATGAAAACATTGCTGGCCGTGACTGGAATATTGCTACCTCGATGGTCATCAATGGCAAAGCGGCCATGCAGATCATGGGCGACTGGGCCAAAGGCGAGTTCACGGCTGCCGGCCTGACTGCCGGCGAAGATTACTTGTGTGAAGCGGCGCCGATGACTGAACACATGTTTTCCTACAACGTCGACAGCTTTGCCATGTTCAAGATCGACGATGAGGGTAAGCAGCAGGCCCAGATGGATCTTGCCAGTCTGATTCTCTCCAAGGACTTTCAGTCCACCTTCAACAAGGCCAAGGGCTCGATTCCCGTACGCCTCGATGTGCCACTGGATGACTTCGACGCTTGCGCCAAGGCATCGCGCAAGGCCTTCGATGTCGCCAGCGAAGGTAACGGCCTAGTGCCTAGTCTGGCGCACGGCATGGCGGTCTCGGCAAGTGTCCAGGGGGCAGTGTTCGACGTGATAACCAACTTCTTCAACGATCCCGAGATGACGGCAGAAACCGCAGCCAAGCGCTTGGCCAGCGCGGTGCGCGCTGCAAGTTAAGGCTGTTGCCGCCGTTCGCGGTCGCGAGCGGCGGTTTATCACGTCTCACTCAAGGACACTCTGATGTCGCAAACCGATTCTCCTCTGCCGCGCTCGCGTGCGAAGGCGGGCCGGCATTCGCTGTCCGGTAGTCTGGAGCGAGTGTTGCCGCGTCTAGTGGTCGCGCCGTCACTCGCAGTGGCGCTGTTCTTTGTCTATGGCTACATGCTTTGGACGTTCATTCTATCGTTGACCGACTCGGGGATGTTGCCGCAATACGATTTCATCGGCTTCTCGCAGTACACCCGGCTATTTGCCAATGAGCGCTGGAACGTCGCTGCCACTAACCTGGTGGTGTTCGGTGGCTTGTTCATCATCCTCTGCCTGTTCCTCGGGCTGGTACTGGCGATCCTGCTCGACCAGCGTATACGCCAGGAGGGCGCGCTGCGCACGATCTATCTCTATCCCATGGCGCTGTCGCTGATCGTCACTGGGGTGGTCTGGCGTTGGATTCTCAATCCTGGGCTGGGGATCCAATCGCTGGTGCGCAGTTGGGGCTTTGAAGATTTCACCTTCGATTGGCTGATCAATCCTGATATGGCTATCTATGCGCTGGTGATTGCCGCTGTATGGCAAGCCTCGGGGTTCGTCATGGCGCTGTTTCTGGCCGGGCTACGTAGCATCGACGACAGCCTGTTCAAGGCTGCGGCACTGGATGGTGCGAGCCTGCCCAAGGTCTACTGGCGGATCGTGATCCCGTGCCTACGGCCGGTGGTATTCAGCGCAGTAATGATCCTCGCGCATATCGCCATCAAGAGTTTCGACCTGGTCATGGCGTTGACCGGCGGAGGGCCGGGCTACGCCACTGACCTACCGGCGACCTTTATGTACACCTACACCTTCACCCGTGGGGAGATAGGCCTGGGGTCGGCCAGCGCGATCATGATGCTGTGCGGCGTGCTGGCGATCCTGGTGCCTTACCTGTATTCCGAATTGCGAGGAAACAAGCATGGATAACGTCATTCGGCGCCGTACGCCGGGCGCCCGCATGCTGCGCACAGGTCTCTATGTATTGCTGATGGTGATGGCGCTCGTGTACCTGCTGCCATTGGTAGTGATGCTGCTGACCTCGCTCAAGCCGCTCGAGGAGATCCGTGCCGGGGGGCTGTTATCGTTGCCGGATTCGCTGACGTTCTCGGCCTGGCTCAAGGCCTGGGGCAGCGCATGTACCGGCACACGCTGCGAGGGCCTGTCGGGCTATTTCATGAACTCGGTGAGCATTGTGGTGCCGGCGGTGGCGATCTCCACGCTGATGGGCGCACTCAACGGTTACGCGCTGACCAAGTGGCGCTTTCGTGGCGCCAACCTGTGCTTCGCGCTGTTGCTGTTCGGCTGCTTTATCCCCTTCCAGGTGGTGCTGATGCCGATGGCCCAGACGCTCGGTTGGCTGGGGCTGGCGAGTTCGACGAGCGGACTGGTGTTGGTCCACGTAGTCTACGGCATCGCTTTTACCACGCTGTTCTTCCGCAATTACTACGTTTCGATCCCCGACGAAATGATCTCTGCCGCCAAGCTCGATGGCGCCGGCTTCTTCCGCGTCTTCTGGCGCATTCTGTTGCCTATCTCGGGGCCTATCATCACGGTATCGGTCATCTGGCAATTTACCCAGATCTGGAACGACTTCCTGTTTGGGGTGGCCTTTGCCGGGTTCGGTTCACAGCCAGTGACGGTGGCGCTGAACAATTTGGTCAATACCTCTACCGGCGTCAAGGAGTACAACGTTGACATGGCAGGGGCACTGATTGCTGCGTTACCGACGCTGGTGGTTTATGTCGTGGCTGGTAAATATTTTGTGCGCGGGCTGACCGCGGGTTCCGTCAAGGGCTGATTGCAGAGGTCATTATGTCCGCATTGAACATCCTTCACGTCGACAAGACGTTCGGCAACACTCAGGTACTTAAAGACATTTCGCTGGCAATCGAGTCCGGCGAGTTCCTGATCCTGGTCGGTCCCTCGGGCTGTGGGAAGTCGACCTTGATGAATGCCATCGCGGGGCTGGAACCGGTAACGTCCGGCGAAATCCAGATCGGCGGAGAAGACGTCACCTGGCGTACGCCGGCCGAGCGTGATATCGCCATGGTGTTTCAGTCCTATGCCTTGTATCCGAGCATGAATGTGCGTCAGAACATCGCCTTTGGATTGGAAATGCGCAAGATGCCCAAGGCTCAACGTGAAGAGGCGGTTGCGCGCGTGGCCGATTTGCTGCAGATCACGCCGCTGCTTGACCGTAAGCCGTCGCAACTCTCGGGAGGGCAGCGTCAGCGTGTCGCCATGGGGCGAGCCTTGGCACGCGAGCCGCAGATCTACCTATTCGACGAGCCGCTCTCGAACCTGGATGCCAAGCTGCGTGTCGAGATGCGCACTGAAATCAAGAAACTGCATCAGCGCCTGGGGACGACCATCGTCTATGTGACGCATGATCAGATCGAAGCCATGACATTGGCAGATCGTATCGCGGTGATGCGCGATGGCGAGATCCTGCAGCTGGGCACTCCCGACGAGGTCTATAACGACCCCGTGGACATGTTCGTGGCGGGATTCATGGGTTCGCCGTCGATGAACTTCATTCCCGTGACGCTGGTGAGCCGTGCCGGCGGTTATGTCCTGAGAGTCCACGACGAGCAGGACCCTATGGGGGCGCCGTTGGAACTACCATGGCCGGCGGCGCGTGAGGCACAAGCATTACATGAGCGTGTCGGTGAGCGGCTCGTTCTTGGTGTACGTCCCGAACACTTCGTCGAAGACGAAACGCGCATGGAGACGACGTTCGATGGAACACGGCTCGACGTGATGGCGACGGTGGTCGAGCCCACCGGGGCGGATATCCTGCTCCAGGCCACGCTGAGCGGGACCGAGGTGACCATGCGTCTGGGGCCCAAGAGCCAGGTGGCAGCCGGCGAACGCGTTGCCCTGCGTGTCGACATGAGTCGTGCCGTGCTATTCGAGACGACAAGCCAGCGGCGCGTCGCATAGCGACATGATGGTGCGCGGGTCTTGCGTGCTTGCCTTTGACGATAAGCGCTCGTTAGACTGCGCGCTCGCTGTTCTTGGAGTCCAACATGGCTGTATGCCCGCACGAATGGCTGCTCTACTGCCGTCCCGGTTTCGAAAAAGACCTGAGTGCCGAGCTTGTGGACAAGACCGCCCACGTGGGGCAGGTGGGATACCCTGTCGCGGTACCGGGCAGTGGCCATGTACGTTTCGTGCTCGATCCCGCCATGCCGGCAAACGAGGTGCATCGCGCCTTGCCGCTTGAGGCACTGGTGTTTGCACGACAATCATTGGTGGCGTTTCCACCTTTGGAGAACTTGCCGCGCGATGACCGTTTAACGGCGATCGTCGAGCTGGTCGTTGCCAGCGGTTGGTCGTTCGAAGAGGTTTGGCAGGAAACGCCGGATACCAACGAAGAAAAAGCGCTGGCCGGTTTGATGAAGGCGCTACGCAAGCCGCTGGAAAGTACGCTAAAAAAGCGTGGCTCGCTGCGTCGCAAGGCAGGAGGGCGGCGTCTGCATCTGTTCTGGACGGCAGGTGACCGGGTGCAGGTAGCGGTGAGCTTTCCCGGTAATCGTGCCGAGCATCTAGGCGGCATATGGCGTCTCAAATTCCCGCGTGAAGCGCCGAGTCGTTCGACTCTCAAGCTCGAAGAGGCCTGGCATGTCTTCGTCCCGCGTGATGCCTGGCCGTCGCGTCTCAACGATGCCATGCAGGCGGCCGACCTCGGTGCTGCCCCAGGGGGCTGGACGTATCAACTCGTGCGCCAAGGCATGTATGTCCATGCCATCGACAATGGCCCCATGGACGCGACGCTGATGGCCACGGGCCAAGTCGAACACTTACGCGAGGATGCTTTTGTCTGGGAACCCCCGATGCGCCTCGATTGGCTGGTGTGCGACATCGTCGACAAGCCCATGCGCGTCATCGACATGGTGGAACGCTGGTTGATCAAGCAGTGGTGCCACGAGGCGATCTTCAACTTGAAACTGCCCATGAAGAAGCGTTGGGAAGAAGTGGCGCGCTGCCTGACTCGGCTGGAAGATAGCCTGCATCGAGCGGGTGTGCGGGCGCAGATACGCGCGCGTCATCTTTATCATGATCGCGAAGAAGTAACCGTGCATGTCTGTCTGCAGGATTGAGACCGCCACGGCGATAACGCATCATCAAGCCTGAGCGAACACGAGGTTACATCATTTATGTCCGATCCCGATACATCCCTTCCCACGCCGGATGCCGTACTGGACACCAGTGGCCTGTATTGCCCCGAACCGATCATGATGATGCACAATCAGGTACGGGACATGCAGGCCGGCCAACATCTGGAGGTCATCGCCACGGACCCCGCTACGACACGCGACGTTCCCAAGTTCTGTACTTTCCTGGGCCATGAACTCGTCGCGCAGGCGCAGGAAGGCGAGCACTACCGCTATGTCATTCGTCTCGCATGACGCCCTCACTATGAGGGCGTCGTCATCGCGGCGAGGGCCTCCAATGTGGTGGGATCCTGTTGCTTGATCTGATTGGCGATATGACGCTGGAAATAATATACCGTCGAATGACGACTATGGCCGGGGTAGAGGCAAGCATCCCCTGCGACGACCGGCGTCTGCTCAATACGATCCTCGTCGACGAGTAGCGATTCCAAGCTACCGTCGTTATACAAGCGCCACCCAAATACCTGCTTGAGTTGCCAGCTGTCACCGTCGCTGACGAGGCACAGCGCATGCGTGCCCTGGGTGTCGGGCAACTGTTGTATCAAGGTCGGCGTTGGCGTCTCCTCGTACTCGAAATACGCAGCGGCATGCTCCAACTCATAGACCTTGTGCTCGGGCGGTGCGTGGAAGATCTCTTCCGTCTCGGGATCACGATAGCCGAAAAAATGTCCATGATCGGGACTGTCCAATTCATGGCAGGCGGTCAGGGATTCCATCCAGGGCACCAGACCTACCACTTCGCCGCTTTCGCGAAGCCCCCAAGCCAAGAGCGGCATGGCATACAGCGTGTCCGGATCCGAGGTTAGGTGATACAGCATTTCAAGGCCGTCCAGTTCAGGCGCCAAGCGTAAAATGCGACGCTGTGCCTGACGTCGCTGCCTCATGGTGTCCAGGTCAATGACCCGTGCGGTGCGTGGGGACGAAACGATACCCATGGCAACCTCCTTGCGCGGCAGTAATAGGTCAAGACCTCGCTTCACTATTAGCACAGGCCAACGCGGAAAGTTAAGCACTGGAGTAGTGTTTTTTCGGTTACCACACGTCACGCCCCCGCGCGGCCATGCCGAACGGGGGCGTTTGGGGTTGAGCGATCTCAGGACGTTAGCGTGGCGTGGCGATAGACGTACCCTTATGAACGCGTTGCATGGCATAAAGCCCCACGCCGATCATCAGGCCGATAATATCGGTGTAGATGCCGCCATAAATCATGCACAGCGCGCCTATCAGCATCACGAGGCGCTGCCAGACCTTGACCGGCCCGAAGAACCACGCCTGCACAGTGGCCGACAGTAGTACGATGCCGAGCGTTGCGGTAACGCCGACACGCAGGATCTGTAGCCACGAGCCCTCCATCAGCATGGCCGGACTGTAGAAGAACATGAACGGCACGATGAAGGCCGCCAGGCCGATCTTGAATGAGGCGACGGAGGTGCCCATGGCATTGTCGCCCGAGATCCCTGCCGCCGCGTAGGACGCCAGCGCCACCGGTGGGGTAATGGCCGAGACGACCGCAAAATAGAACACGAAGAAGTGCGCCACCAACGGCTGAATGCCGATGTCGATCAAGCCGGGCGCCACCACGGATGCGGCGACGGCGTAAGCGGCGGTGGTCGGCATACCCATGCCCAGCAGGATACTGATACACATGGCGAAGATCAGCGCCAGCAGTTGGCTGACCCCGGCCAGGCCGAGCAGCAAGGATGAAAAGCGCGCCCCGACGCCGGTCAGAGCGATCACGCCGACGATCAAACCGGCACAGGCGCACACGGCGATGATCTGAATCGACATCGTTCCGGCCAGTTGCAGCGCCCTGAGGATAGCGCGTACTCCCATCTTGTTTGGCGAGATCCAGCTCACCACGGCGGCGGAGGCCGTCGCCAACGTCCCGGCGCGAATCACCGAGTAACCCATGAACAGGGCGGCGATGAGGATGACGATCGGCGCGAACAGGTAAACTTGCTTGATGAGTTTCGAGAACTGCGGGATTTCTTCCTTGCGCATGCCGCGCATGCCCTTGCGGGCGGCCTCGAAATCGACCATGAAATAGACCGAGGCGAAATACAGGATGGCCGGAATAAGGGCGGCGATGGCGATCTCGGTGTACGGAATGCCGGTGATCTCGGCCATGATGAAGGCCCCGGCGCCCATGATCGGGGGCATTATCTGTCCGCCGGTGGAGGCGGCCGCCTCGATGGCGCCGGCGCTGCGTGGTGGATAGCCGACCTTCTTCATCAGCGGGATGGTCAGCGAACCGGTGGAAACCACGTTGCCGGCGGAGGTGCCGTTGATCATGCCCATCAGGCCCGAGGCGAAGATCGAGACCTTGGCGGGTCCGCCACGCGTACGCCCGGCGGCGGCGAAGGCGAAGTTGACGAAATAGTCACCTACCTTGGAGGCTTGCAGAAACGCCGCGAAGATGATGAACAAGATGATGTAGGTCGAGGAAACGGCGGTGGTCGGCCCGAGAATCCCGGCATCGGTGTAGACCTGACTGAAGAAGCGACCCACCGAGAGGCCTGGATAGCCAAGAAAGCCTGGAAGATGAGGCCCGACAAAGACATAGACCAGAAAGATCGTGGAGATGACCACCAGAGCGAGTCCGGCGACGCGGCGGGTCAGCTCGAGAATCATCAGCGAACCGGCAATCGCCGCGTAGGAAATACCAATGGGAGCAAAGGGCGTGCCGGTAGAGGCGCGTAGTGGGCTGTTGAACATCACCAACAGATAGCCGGCCACGGCCAGTGAGCAGACCATTAACACCGCATCAGCCGGCGACAGCCCGTCGCGGACCTGGCGATAGCTCCACGACAGCACGATGCCCGCCACGGTGGCCAGCAGCAACGGATAACCGAAGTGCCAGGTCTCGATCTCGGGGGCGATGCGCATGGCACCGTCGTTCATCGTTTGATACATCATCGCCACTCGGACCAGGGCGTAGAGCGCCGGGAGCAACATGGCATAGCTCAACCAGCGCATCCAGGCACTCGAGCGGGCTTGCGGGGTCTCGGCGAATTGTGTACCGGCGTAGAAGCCATACCCCAGTATCAGGGCCCCGGTGATGTGTAGAATGCGAAACGACCAAGTCTCGAGTGGATAGATGTTGAGCGAGATCAGGTGGAATAGTGAATAGACGATGGCCAGGGCGCCGAAAAGCCACCAATGCCATCCGGCGTAGAGGCGTCGGTTGGACTCGACGGCGACCTCGTCGACACCCTCGGCATTGACGGACTGGACGACCTCGTCGGCACTCTCGTCACGGGATTGGGTACGTTGAGACATGAAAACACCCTTGGGTGTGGATAGGAAGGTATGCATGCCGTCCCGCATCGTGGCGATGCGGGACGATGTTCAGGTAACAGACCGCCTTAGCGCTTCAGCTCTTCGGGGATCTCGTAGCCATTTTCCTCGTACCAGCGCACGGCACCGGGGTGGAAGGGCAGTACGGTGTTGTACTTGAGGTTCTCGGGAATGCTGAATTTGGCGCTGCGATGGATATCGCGCATCTTGTCGTTGTTTTCCATGCTCAGCTTGGTGATCTCGTAGACGAAGTCCTCGGGGAGATCGCAGCCAGCGATGGTGAAGTTCCACATGGAGACCGCGCGGGCATCGTCTTCGAGGGTCTGGTAGGTGTCGGCGGGAATCGAGAATGCCGAGACCGGGAATTCCTCGATCACCTTGGCCTGCTCTTCCTCGGTGAATTCGACGATATTGACGTCTGTTTGCACCTCGAGCTGGCTGACGGCGGGAATCGGAATCCCGGCGGCGAAGGCGATGACGTCGATTAGGCCGTCCTGCAGTTGGCCACCCAGGTCATTCCAGCCGCCGTTACGACGGTCGAACTCGACGCCCAGGGTCTCGAGCATAGCCGGGAAGTAGGTATCCGAGGTAGAAGCCGCCGGGCCGAAACCGATGCTGGCCCCGTCCGGGATATCGGAGATCGACTCGATACCGCTGTCGGCGAGCGTGGTGATGGAAAACGGTGTCTCGTACATCGGAAACAGCGCACAGACATTGTCCATTTTCACACCTGGCGCCAGCGAGCTCTTGCCGGCCACGGCATCGGCCGCTGGTCCCATGGTGGTCAGGCCGAGCGCCACCTCACCTGTGTGTACCAAGGCCAGGTTCTGGTTGGGGCCACCGGTGACTTCGCCGCCGCCTGAAAGTCCCAGTTCGTCGGCGATCATGTTGGCCCAGCCGGAGCCGTACACGAAGTAAGTGCCACCCTGGCTGGCGGTGCCCACGGTAAAGTTCTCCGGCCAATCTTCCCGGTCGGCTTGTGCCGTGGTGGCGAAGCACATGGCCCCTGCTAGAGTGGCGGTCAAGGCTTGTGTCTTGATAGACATGGCGAATTCTCCCGATATCGGTTGTGATTGTGCGTATCCATTACCGAGCTATGGTGGGTATCAAGCTCGTTAAATACGTACTATCAGGGCAACCGCCATTCCATTTTTTAATTAAGCTTTATTTTTCATATGGTTATGGTTTTCATGTTCGACTAAGGTGGAAGGAGAGTCGGCCTGTCATGGCTGGAAGTCCGCACAAAGTAGTCGAAACCTTGTGCGGATTTCCGCACAGCTACTCTGTCTCGACGATGTGGCGGTAATCCTCGGCCTTCAAGCCATGTTTTTTCAGCTTGTCGTAAAGCGTCTTGCGAGGCACACCCAGGCGGTCGCATATATCGTTGATGCATCCCTGGTAGCGCACCAGCGCCTGGTTGATCACGCTCTTTTCGAAGACTTCGACCTGTTGGGCAAGCGACAGGTCGCCGTTATCTTTCTGCGCGCCTTGAAGTAGCGTCTCGAGGCTATAATCACAGGTCGCCCCCAGCAACACGTAGCGCTCGGCGACATTGCGCAACTCGCGGACATTGCCCGGCCAATCGTGGGCCAGCAGAGCGGAAACTCCCTGACTGTCGAGCGGCGGCGCTTCCAGCCCGCTGCGGCTGGCGGAGACGGCCACGAAGTGTTGAAAGAGCAAAGGAACATCCTCGCGGCGCTCGCGTAGGGAAGGAATCGGCAGGGTCACCACATTGAGCCGGTAATACAGATCCTCGCGAAATCGCCCAGTCTCGGCGGCGAGCTTGAGATCCGTCTTGGTCGCGGCGATCACGCGTATATCGAGTGTGACAAGGTCATTCGAGCCGAGCCGTTCCACGGCGCGCTCCTGGAGCACACGCAGCAGCCTGACCTGCAGCGACAACGGCATCGATTCGATCTCGTCGAGGAACACGGTGCCACCGTTGGCATGTTCGAATTTGCCCACGCGGCGTTCCACGGCGCCGGTAAAAGCGCCTTTTTCATGCCCGAACAATTCGGATTCGATGGTGCTTTCCGGAACGGCGCCGCAATTGATGGCGACAAAGGGCTTGCCGCCGCGTGAACTACGCTCGTGAATGGCGCGAGCGACCAGATCCTTGCCCGTCCCCGTCTCGCCATGGAGCAGTACATCGGTTTCGACCTGGCTGATGCGCTGTACCATCGAGGCCAGTTGCTGGATGGCGGGTGCGCGTCCTACCAAGCGTGGTCCTGGAACCGACTGTTGGGCCTCGAGTTCGGCCTTGAGATGACGATTCTCCAGACTCAAGCGGCGCTTCTCGATACCACGGCGGACGACTTCCACCAGGCGCTCCCCGGCGAAGGGCTTCTCCAGAAAGTCCCAGGCGCCATCGCGCATGGCTTCCACGGCGGTGGAAATATCACCGTGGCCGGTGATCAACACCACCGGCAAGTCGGGGTCGCGATGGCGAACCTCGCGCAACAAGGCCATGCCATCCATGCCCGGCATGCGGATGTCGCTGACCAGCACGCCGGGAAAGTCAGTGCTCAATGCCGCGAGCGCGGACTCCGCATTTTCATGCACCTCCGGCGCATAGCCTGCCAATTCCAGTGTCTGGCTGGCGGTGATGCGCAGGTGGGCTTCGTCGTCGACGAGCATGACGGGAATGGCGGATGTTTCATGCATGAGAACTTTCCTCGAGGCGCGCGGGATCTTCAGGGTCCGCGATACGCGGCAATGTGACACGGAAATGGGCGCCACCATCGGCGTGGTTGCCAGCATCGAGGCGGCCACCGAGGTCTTCGATGATGCGACGCGAGATCGAAAGCCCCAGACCCAGCCCGCTGCCCATGGACTTGGTGGTATAGAACGGTTCGAAAATCTGTGTCAAATCCGCCTCGGCAATCCCTGGACCGTTGTCGATGACATCGAGATGGACGCAGTTGGCCTCGGGAACGATGGCGAGCGTCAGGCATGGCGCGTGTGTTTCGCTCATCGCCTGCAGGGAATTGCCGATGAGATTCACCAGCACTTGCTCAAGACGCACCGGGTCGGCGCGTACCCAGGCTTCTAGCGAGGGCCAATGTTGCCTGACCGTGGTCTGGCTTTCATGAATGCGTGATTGGAACAGGCGTAGCGCGTATTCGAAGCATGGCGTGACGGCCACCGCCGTGAGATTGTCGCCGCTTTTGCGCGAGAATTGACGCAGTTGGGCGCTGATGTCCGCCATGCGCTCGGTGAGCTCGAGGACTTGTGCCAGATTGGCGTCTGCGGCCTCGATACGCTGGCGTGCGATGAAGGCACGTGCGTTCTCGGTATAGGCGCGAATCGCCGCCAGGGGCTGGTTGAGTTCGTGGTTGATACCGGCGGCCAATTGCCCCAGAACGGCGAGCTTGGCGGCTTGAACCAGCTCATCTCGCGTGTCGCGCAGGCTGTCCTCGGCACGCCGACGCTCCTCGATTTCCGCCGATAGCTGGCGGTTGGTAGCGACCAAATCACGGGTTCGGCTTTCCACGTGGCGCTCGAGTTCGTCGCGCGCCTGGGCGAGGGTTTGGCGTTCGCGTTCGGCGAAGCGCTCCCGCTCGCGACGCAGGCGTAGACGCTGCCAGCCGATACCGAGACCCAGCGCGATGAGTCCGTAGAGTCCACCGGCGAGCACGGCGGCCAGCCACTGCGCCTGATGCACCGGTGTCAGGGGCTTGAGGATATGGATATGCCAGTCGAAATTGGCCATGGGGCGGGTCAGGCTCAGGTAGTGCTGACCGGCTAGCGGGCCCGAGTCGAACCCCACGAGACGCGTACGAGTATCTCGGCGATGATGTTCGCGCAGTCCCGAGGACGGTAGCGCGGCGTTTCCGTAACGTCGGGAGGCGGTCACGGCCTGGCGCTGGGCGGTCGTCAGCGGCGCCAGGGTCGTCAAGCGCAGTTCGGGATGGCTGGCCATGAAGATGACGCCGTTATGATCGGTGACCAGTAGTTCGGCATCCTGCTCGGCCCAGCCGGTTTCCACCGTGTCGAGCAAGACCTTGAGCACCATGACGCCATCGGGACGTGCATCGACGGCGGTCTCGTCGAGCCACACCGGCGCCGAGAAATAGTAACCACGATCCTGGGACTGGATGCCCAGGCCAAAGAAGCTGCCATTCTTGCCGGCCATGGCTTCCTGATAGTAAGGACGAAAGCGATAATTCTGACCAATGAATGTATCGGGACGATGCCAGTTGCTTGCCACGAGGGTGTCGCCCTCCTGATCGAGCAAGTAGATGTCCGACACATTGGCCGTGGCCCGAAAACCGTCCAGCATGCGGTTCAATGGCATCGGGTCTTGAACGTCGGGATCGGCCAGGAAGCGCTTGACCATTTCCCGCGAGGCCAGCAGTTCGGGTAGATAATCGTGGCGCGACAAATGGCCGACGAGACTCGCGGCCGACAGGCGCAGCTCGTTCTCGGCATCTTGACGTAGCGCCTGAAGCGCCTGCTCGCGTGCCAGGCGCGACGTTTGCCACATGCAGAGTATCAAGCCGGCGATGACGCCCAGTACCAAGAGTGTGCGAGGACGTAGCGGGACGGAAAAGCGGCGCAGAAAGGGCATGAGAACGTGCTGACTCGTGGCGAATGACGTGGCGTATCGCGGGGCCACATGGCCACGTTCCCATGATGAGCGGCGACTTGCTTAAAGTTAAGCGCCAGCCCTTAGTCTTTAGTCGCGTTTTCGGCCGGTGCGTCCGAGGCGAAAGAGGGGCTACGCCGGGCACGGTGATGCAGGCGCCAGCCCAGCAACAGAGCGGCGGCCGTCAGCCCGCCTCAGGTCGCGGAACTCGAAGACGCCCAGATTACCCAGTGCACCATTGCCCGGAAGACTTGAGCATTGAGCGCCAGAGCATAACAACGTTGAAGGCCATCAGCGCGGAAGATAACCTGCGGCTGGTGAAAGTGACGCTGAGCGGCGAGAATGCGGCGAACATGAGCAGCCAAGCCACAGCAACCATTGCTAAGGTCAAAAAGGCCTCGCCTTCCAGAGGCATGATGCGTGAAGGATTTTATCCGTCGGATACCGTCAAAAGCTACTCCCCGGGAGGGCGGCGTGCCTATCAATACTCACCGATGCTGATTTTTCCAGGGGCATGAAGATTATTTGATCGCTGCTTTGCTGTAATGGTGACTAAATCAAGAAGGAAGAGCATTGGGTACAAGTAATGGTAACGGAGCCAGCCTGGGCTTCGAGAACAAACTCTGGACCATGGCCGACAAGATGCGCGGCCACATGGATTCCGGCGAGTACAAGCACGTCGTCCTGGGGCTGATCTTCCTCAAGTACATCTCCGACGCCTTCCAGGCCAAGTACGATGAGCTGGAAGCCACAAAAGACACCGACTACACCGACCCGGAAGACCGCGACGAGTATGCTGCCGCCAACATCTTCTGGGTGCCCAAAGAGGCCCGCTGGGACAAAATCCAGGCCGAGGCGCCCCAGCCCACCATCGGCAAGGTGATCGACGAGGCCATGGTGGCCCTGGAGCGGGAAAACCCCTCGCTCAAGGGCGTACTGCCCAAGGACTACTCCCGCCCTGCGCTGGACAAGACCCGCCTGGGCGAGTTGGTCAAAACCGTGGGCGATATCGACCTCCAAGCCCGCCAGTCCGGCGTGCAGGATCCGCTGGGCCGGGTATACGAATACTTCCTGGGCAAATTCGCCGCCGCCGAGGGCAAGGGCGGCGGCGAGTTCTACACGCCCCAGTGCGTGGTGCAACTGCTGGTGGAAATGCTCGAACCCTACAAGGGCCGGGTGTTCGACCCCTGCTGCGGTTCCGGCGGCATGTTCGTGCAATCCGAGCGCTTTGTGGAGGAGCACGGCGGCCGCCTGGGCGACATTGCCGTCTACGGTCAGGAATCCAACCCCACCACCTGGAAGCTGGCCAAGATGAACCTGGCCATTCGCGGCATCGACGCCGACCTGGGCCCCCATCAGGGCGACAGCTTTCACAATAACCTGCACAAGGACCTCAAGGCCGACTACATCCTCGCCAACCCGCCGTTCAACATGTCCGACTGGGGCGGCGACCGCCTGCGCGACGACGTGCGCTGGAAATACGGCCCCCCGCCGGCGGGCAACGCCAACTACGCCTGGATACAACATTTCATCCACCACCTGGCCCCGGGTGGCATGGCTGGCTTCGTCATGGCCAACGGCTCCATGTCCACCAGCACCACCGGCGAAGGCACCATCCGCCAGGCGCTGATCGACCAAGATATGATTGACTGCATGGTCGCCCTGCCGGGCCAGCTTTTCTACACCACCCAGATACCCGTCTGCCTCTGGTTCGTCACCCGCTCCAAAAAGGCCGACACCGAACGCGGCCTGCGCGACCGCCGCGGCGAAACCCTGTTTATCGACGCCCACCGCATGGGCCAGTTGATCGACCGCGTCCACCGCGAACTCACCGCCGACGACATCCAGACCATCACCGGCATCTACCACAACTGGAGAAACCAGGGTGGCGAATACGAGGACAAGCCCGGCTGGTGGAAATCCGCCACCCTGGAAGACATCCAGAGCCACGGCTACGTACTCACCCCCGGCCGCTACGTGGGCGCCGAAGCTGTGGAAGACGACGGCATTCCCTTCGAGGATAAAATGACCGAACTCTCCGCCCGCCTGTATGAACAGTTCGACCAGGCAGACCAGCTTGAAGCCACTATCAAGAAGAATTTGGAGGTTTTGGGTTATGGGCGGTGAGTGGTCTCTAAAAACTCTTAACCAACTGGGACGAATAGTTACCGGTCGTACGCCACCATCGTCCGTACTCAATGCGTTTGGCAAAGGAATTCCGTTTGTTACTCCGTCCGATTTCGATGGGCGGCGCGACATTAGCGTGACCGCCAGAGAATTGACAAAGCAGGGGCTGGCCGTCGTCGAGCGAGCAACTATTTCTGAGGGATCCGTCATGGTCTCCTGTATAGGGTCAGATATGGGGAAGGCAGCCAGGGCTACTCGGGCTTCCATCACCAATCAGCAAATAAACAGCATTGTCGTGGAATCCGAGGATGATCCACTATTTGTTTATTATAACCTTAGCAATCGGAAAGAGGAGTTTCGTTCTGCAGCTAGCGGGTCGGCTCAACCTATATTAAATAAATCAGCGTTCGGAAATTTTCAGATAAAAGTGCCGCCTCTCTCTGAGCAACGAGCCATCGCCCATGTGCTCGGCTCCCTGGACGATAAAATCGAACTCAACCGCCAGATGAACCGCACCCTTGAGCAAATGGCCCAGGCCCTGTTCAAAAGCTGGTTTATCGACTTCGACCCGGTGGTCTACAATGCCATTCAGGCCGGTAACCACGTGCCCGAACGCTTCCAGGCCACCGCCGAACGCTACCGCCAAAACCCCGAAGTCCAAACCCTGCCCCAACACATTCTCGAGCTCTTC
Source organism: Chromohalobacter sp. HP20-39 (assembly GCF_033052815.1). NCBI lineage: Bacteria > Pseudomonadati > Pseudomonadota > Gammaproteobacteria > Oceanospirillales > Halomonadaceae > Chromohalobacter > Chromohalobacter sp. HP20-39. The sequence continues at coordinate 18,957 of NZ_JAWHTP010000003.1, forward strand.
TCCGACCGCTTCGAAGACTCCGAGCTTGGGAAAATTCCGGCGGGGTGGGGAGTGAAACCAATTGGCGATTCGGTAAACTGTGTTGGCGGTGCTACCCCAAGCACAAAAAAAACCGAGTTCTGGGAGGGTGGAACAAACTCATTCTTGACACCAAAGGATATGTCTTCTCTCGTATCACCGGTGATTACTGACACATCGAGGCATATCACGGATGCAGGGGTAGAGAAAATTAGCTCCAAACGTATTCCCTCAGGTGCCGTGATGTTTTCTTCTCGCGCGCCAATCGGATATCTCGGTATAAACGAGATGCCTACATCCATCAATCAGGGCGTTATTGCCATGATCTGTGATGGCGAACTCCCCAACCATTATGTTCTACTTTGGACGATGGCCAACATGGAGTTAATAAAAAGCAAGGCAGGTGGTACAACCTTTGCTGAAATCAGCAAAAAGAATTTTCGTCCCATCAATGTGTTGGTTCCGGAACAGAGGGTGCTGACAGCATTCACTGGGCAAGTAGAACCGATGTATACACAGATTAGTGAAAACGTCTTCGCTAATGGAGCGTTAATCGATACTCGAGACACCCTCCTACCAAAGCTCATTTCCGGTGAGATGCGGATCCCGGACACCGAAAAACTATCGGAGGGCTCGTGAATACGCAATTAAAGCCATGGGCCAAGGGGCCCTTTGAGCTTATATTGCACGCCGAAATTCACTATAGGCGCGGTGAGGATTATGACCGACGCCTGGCGCTTATTAGTTTCGATAACTCCATCGAGGTTTCGATAACCGCATACCTTTCATTAAATCCGATTCAAAGAGGCGCCCGGGAATACGCCCGTCAGGACGTAGAGACTTGGAAGAGAAACTTCCACTCCAAGCTGGATTTCTTTGAGTCGGAAATCGACAGACGAGGCCTTACGCCCAAAATTGGAAAGGATTTGATGGTCTGGTATCACGATCATCGCAACGAGCAGTACCATGGTGGCTCGCGAGGAGTTCCAGAACAGGAAACCCTTGATGGGATACGCGAAGCCGCATTGTGGGTGTTTTCTGTGCTGTTCGAAATAACGGATGTAGGCCCCCTGCTTGACGAAGGGTTTCGGCAAAGAAACCCGGGGCTCCATCGACAAAGAGAAGATGCCAAGGACCGAATTATTGACGACAGCCACGGATTAGTGGAGCTAGCCGGCGGTCGATATTACACCAGTGAGTTGCTGTTTGCTGTAGACCCAGATTTATACAATGAGATGGGTAATGAGCTGATAGAATCAGAAGAAGTTAAGAAAGATCACGGGGAGGAAGGAGAACAATGACGACTGATCGCATCCTCGCCAACCCCGAGCTATTGCACTGGTCGCTGGATCGCGCCGGGCTGGAGGTGCTCGATTTGACCGGGCGCTTTCCCAAGCTGCCGGAGTGGCTGAGTCAGGAGTCCCAGCCCACACTGCGGCAACTAGAGCAGTTCGCCCGGGCGGTTCATGTGCCCATCGGTTACCTGTTCCTGCCAGCGCCGCCGGAAGAGCCCTTGCCCATTCCTGATTTTCGCACCTTGGCAGGGCGTCAGGTCACCCGGCCTAGCCCCAACCTGTTGGATGCCATCTATCTATGCCAGCAGCGCCAGGATTGGTTTACGGAATATGCCCGAGTGCACGGCCTAGCCGCGCTGGATTTTGTCGGTAGTGCCAATACCCAGCAATCCCCGGAGCAGGTCGCGAATGGTATGCGGGAGAAGCTGGGACTTTCCATTGCTGAGCGCCAGAATCTCTCCACCTGGACCGATGCTCTGCGTCAGATGATCAGTCAGGCTGAGGCGGCGGGCGTGCTGGTGATGGCCAGTTCCATCGTTGGCTCCAACAGTCATCGTAAGCTGGATGTGGCGGAGTTTCGCGGATTTGCCTTGGCGGATGCCCTGGCGCCGCTGGTATTTATCAACGCGGCCGACAGTAAGGCCGCGCAAATGTTTACCCTGGCTCATGAGCTGGCTCATATCTGGCTCGGCGAAAGTGGTGTTTCCGACCCGGATACGGGGTGCTTACCGGAGCCGGAAGTGGAACGCTGGTGCAACGCGGTGGCGGCGGAATTTCTGGTGCCTCTGGAGCATTTGCAGCAGGCCTATCAGCCGGAAGAAGACATCAAGACTGCCATTCAACGACTCGCACGCAGCTTCAAGGTCAGCACTCTCGTCATTCTGCGGCGGCTGTTTGACGCAGGCTTTATTGAGCAGGGCACGCTCTGGCAGAGCTATCAGGAAGAGCTGGCCCGTATTCGCGCGTTGGATACCGGTGGCAGCGGTGGTGGTGACTTCTATCGGACCCTAAGCACCCGCACCGGGAAGAACTTCGCCAGAGCGGTGGTCTCCAGCACGCTCGAAGGGCAAACCCTGTTTCAGGATGCATTCCGAATGCTGGGCGTTCGCAAAACGGCAACCTTTTACGAAACGGCGCGACAACTGGGAGTGTTGTTGTGAGCTATCTGGTGGATGCCAACGTTTTTATTCAAGCCAAGAACCTCCACTACGGCCTGGATTTTTGCCCGGCTTTCTGGAGCTGGTTGGTCGATAACAATGTCAATGGCAAGGTAATCAGTATCGACAAAGTGGCCGATGAAATCGCGGCGGGCGCCGATGAACTGTACGATTGGGCAAGAGACCAGGGTAGCGGGCTATTTACCCGGACGACACCACAGATCGCCGCCCAGTTTGGTCCTGTGAGCCAGTGGGCGACACAACAACAATATGAGCCGGCGGCCATCAATACGTTTTTGCAGGTGGCAGACTTTTATTTAGTGGCGCACGCGCTGGCCGAGGGTCATATTCTGGTGACTCACGAGGTACCCTCCAACTCCACCAAGCGCATCAAGATTCCCAATGCCTGCATCGGACTGAATATCCATTACATGACGCCTTATGAAATGCTGCGTCGCGAACGAGCCCGTTTTGTATTGGGGGGCCAATGAATAAAACCACCGAAGACGCCATTGAGCAGGCCGCCCTGGCCTGGCTAGAGGAGTTGGGCTATCAGCTCGCCCAGGGGGCGGACCTGGCCTTCGATGGCCCGGTACCGGAGCGCTCCGCGACGGCCAACTATGGCGATGTGGTGCTGGAAGGGCGTCTGCAAGATGCCATCGAGCGCCTGAATCCCGAGTTACCCCGCGAGGCGGTGGAGGAGGTGCGCCGCCGGGTAGTGCGCACCGAAAGCCCCTCCCTGATCGAGAACAACCGCGCCTTTCACCGCCTGTTGACCGATGGGGTGGATGTGTCCTGGATGGACGCCGAGGGCGAGAAGCATGCCAAGGCCTGGCTGGTGGACCCGGCGGATGTCGAAACCAACGACTGGCTGGCGGTGAACCAGTTCACGGTGGTGGAGAACAAGCGCACCCGGCGGCCGGATATCGTGGTGTTCGTCAATGGCCTGCCGCTGGCGGTGGTGGAGCTGAAAAACGCCGCCGATGAAAAGGCCACCCTGCGCCACGCCTACAACCAGTTGCAAACCTACAAGGAACAGATTCCCTCGCTGTTCGCCTTCAACGAGTTGCTGGTGATTTCTGATGGCATGGAAGCGCGCATGGGCTCGCTTACCGCCGGCTGGGACCGGTTCATGCCCTGGCGCACCATCGACGGTACCGATCTGTACCGGGAGCCGGGCAATGCACGCCAGAGCGATGGCGTGGTGCAGCCTGGTCTGGAAACCCTGTTCAAAGGCGTGTTCGACCGGGAACGACTGCTGGATTATGCACTGAGCTTTGTCACCTTCGAGCACGACGGTGGCGAATCCACTGCCATGGCCAAAAAAGCGGCCGCCTACCACCAGTACCATGCGGTCAATAAGGCGGTGGAATGCACGCTATCGGCCTGCGGCATCGAGGCGCCTGCTAACCTGCGCTTCGGTCGCTTTGTGGAGGCGGAGGCCGCCGATCCTTTTCGCAAGAGCCTGCAGGAAGTATCGCCAGGCTATCGTGTTAGGGAGCAGTTCGGCGATCGGCGTGTCGGCGTGGTCTGGCATACCCAGGGCTCGGGCAAGAGCCTGTCGATGATGTTCTACGCCAGCAAGTTGATACGCCACCCCTATATGCGTAACCCCACGGTGGTGGTGATTACCGACCGCAACGATCTGGACGAGCAGTTGTTCGGGACCTTTGCCGCGAACTGCGACCTGCTGCGACAAACACCGATGCAAGCCGCTGGACGCGATAACCTGCGCGAGCTGCTGCAGGTGGCCTCCGGTGGGGTGATCTTTACCACCATTCAGAAGTTCTTGCCGGATAACCGGGGCGATGCCTATCCGCTGCTGTCCGAGCGGCGCAATATCGTGGTGATGGCCGACGAGGCCCACCGCAGCCAGTACGATTTTATCGACGGCTTCGCTCGCCATATGCACGATGCCCTGCCCAATGCCTCATTTATCGGCTTTACCGGCACGCCCATCGAAAATGACGACCGCAGCACGCCTGCCGTCTTCGGCCATTACATCGACAAGTACGACATTCTGCGCGCGGTGGAAGACGGGGCCACCGTGCCCATCTACTATGAAAGCCGCTTGGCGCGTATCGAGCTGAACGACGCCGAGCGGCCGGTCATCGACACCGAGTTCGAGCAGATCACCGAAGGCGAGGAGGAAGAGACCCGCAAGCAGCGCATGCGCAGCAAGTGGGCGTCCGTCGAGGCGATGGTGGGCACGGACAAGCGCATCCGCCTGGTGGCGAAAGATTTGGTGGAGCATTTCGAGAAGCGCCAGGAGGCCATGCAGGGCAAGGCGCTGGTGGTGTGCATGAGCCGGCGTATCTGCGTGGACATGTACAACGCCATCATCGCGTTGCGCCCGGGCTGGCACAGCGATGACGACGCTAAGGGTAGGGTCAAGATCGTGATGTCCGGCTCCGCCTCGGACGAGCTGGACTGGCAGCCGCATATTCGCAGCAAGAAGGCGCGCGAGGCGCTGGCCCGGCGCTTCAAGGCCCCGGCCGATGATCTGGAACTGGTGATCGTGCGCGATATGTGGCTGACCGGCTTCGACTGCCCGGCCATGCATACCATGTATCTGGACAAGCCCATGGGCGGCCACAACCTGATGCAGGCCATTGCCCGGGTCAACCGCGTGTTCAAGGACAAACCCGGCGGCCGGGTGGTGGATTATCTGGGCATTGCCGAAGCTCTGAAACGCGCCTTACAAACCTACACCGCCAGCGGTGGCAGAGGACAGGCCACCGTCGATCAGGCCGAAGCCGTGGCGGTGATGCAGGAGAAAGTGGAAGTGGTGCGCGACCTGCTGCATGGCTTCGACTTCCGTGCCATTTTGCAGATCCCTTTCAATCGGCGCATGACCGGTATCGCCAATGCCATGGATTTTGTTCTCGGCCTGGAGGATGGCAAGAAGCGCTACCTTCAGGCGGTGGCGTCATTGTCCAAGGCTTTTGCGTTGGCGGTGCCCCACGACGCAGCCCTGGCCATTCGAGATGAAGTCGGGCTGTTTCAGGAGATCCGCTCCAGCTTGGCCAAGGCCACTACCTCGGACCCCGGCCAATCCGCCCAGGCCATGGAAACTGCCATCCGTCAGTTGGTCTCTCGCGCCGTATCATCGAATGAAGTGGTGGATATTTTCTCCGCCGCCGGGCTCGACAAGCCGGACATTTCCATCCTCTCCGATCAGTTTTTGGCCGATGTGCAGCAATTGCCTCAGAAGAATCTGGCGCTGGAAATGCTTAAGAAGCTGCTCAACGACGAGATCAAAACCCGGCATCGGAAGAACGTGGTGCAAGCGCGCTCCTTTGCCGAGATGCTTGAAGAGGCAGTCAATAAATACCAGAACCGCGCGATTGAAGCGGCGGAAGTGATCGAAGAGTTGATCAAGCTCGCCCGGGAGATGCGCAAGGCCGGCCAGCGCGGCGAGAAGCTCGGCCTGAATGACGATGAGATCGCTTTTTACGACGCGCTGGAAATCAACGACAGCGCAGTGCAGGTGATGGGCGACGATACGCTGAAACTGATCGCCCGTGAGCTGGTCGACAAGGTGCGCAGCAGCGTCTCGGTGGATTGGACTCAGCGAGAAAATGCACGCGCCCAGATCAGGGTGATGGTCAAGCGTATTTTAAGAAAGTATGGCTATCCACCCGACCAGCAGGCACAAGCAACGGAACTTGTATTAGAGCAGGCCACGGTACTTTGTCATTCATGGGTTTAATTCTGGGGGATCCTTCAGGGTCCACTTCAGTCTTTAGTCCCGGCTTCGGCCGGTGCGTCCAGGGCACGCAAGAGGCTACGCCGGACACGGTGATGCAGGCGCCAGCCCAGCAACAGGGCGGCCACCGTCAGCCCGGCGCACAACCCCAGCCAATAGCCGTGAATACCGAAGGGTGCGAAATGGCCTTCCCAACCGCGCCCGAGCCAATGGCCGCCAGCCAGCCCGATCAACCAATACGACAACACCGTAATCAGCATGATGACGCGGGTGTCCTTGTAGCCGCGTAGCGCCCCGGCCAGATTGACCTGCAGCGAGTCGGAAATCTGATAGAGCATCGCCAAGGTCACCAGCGACATGGCCAGCGCATGCACCTCCGTGTTCGACGTATATAGCGCGAGGATGGGCGATGCCGTCAGCCACAGTATGGCGTCATTGACCAACGCGACCAGCAGGCACACGACGATGCCATTCCAAGCCACGAAGCGTGCCTCGTGCATGTCACCACGCCCCAGCGTATTGCCCACCCTCACGGTGAGCGCCATGCTCAGCGACAACGGCAACATGAATAGGATCGAGGTGTAATTGAGCGCGATCTGGTGGGCGGCGACGACGACTTCTCCCAGGCGTGCGACGAACAGGGCGATCAGGGTAAACAACGTGACCTCGACGAAGATCGCCACGCCAATGGGCACGCCGACATATAACAGCTCGAGGATGTCACGCCGGCGAGGCGGCTCCGGCGAGTGCCATAGAGTGACGCTGCCGTAGGCGCGCGCTTGCCGCGTATAGACCATCATCGCCAGACACATCACCCACATGGAGATCGCCGTGGCGATACCGCAGCCCACGGCGCCCAGGGCGGGCAACGCGGCGATCCACTCGGGCGTGAAACTTCCCAACAGCGAGACGATACCCGGGCCGCCGTAGATCAACGCATAGTTGCAAGGGATATTGATGCCCAGCCCCAGAAGGCTGATCCACAAGGCGGGACGGGTATGGTTCATGCCATCGGAGAAGGCGCGCAAGGCTTGATAAAGCCCGATGCCCGGCATGCCGAAGGCAACAGCGGCCAGATACCCGGTGGACAGCTCGGCCACATGCTCGGGGACACCCATGAACCGGAAAACCGGGCGCACGCCGAACCACAGCAGCATCGCCGACAGGGCACCCAGCAACAATGCGATCCACAGCGCCTGGTGGACGTAAGGACGAATCGCCGCCTGGCGCTGTCCTCCCAATAGCTGGGCCACGATGGGGGTGAGCCCCATGAGCGCGCCGGTCATGAAGAGCATCAACGGCAGCCACAGGCTTGAGCCGACCGAGACGGCGGCCAGGTCGGTCGCGCTGGCGCGGCCTGCCATGATGATATCGACCGCGCTCATGCCTGACTGCGCCAATTGCGCGCCGCAGATCGGCAGCGTCAGGCGCATCAAGAGGCGCGATTCACGAAGGCTGTGGGCGAACAGGGCCTGTGGCGCGATCAAACCGATCCTCCCGGATAGGCAAAAGCGGCATTCTAGCAAGGGTGCGCCGGAGATGCCTTCCATCGAGCGGCCCGAGGGTGCCTTTCATCGTGCGGCAGAGTGCCTATAATGTGCCTCCGCTTTCGAAGGAGGCCGCGTGATTCACCGTATCGACGATGTCATCGCCGTGTTCGACGGCATCTTTGCCGCGCCATATGGAACCTGCCTGGTCAGTGGTGACGACGAGCCGCTGTACTGTCCCGCCGATGGCGAGCACGCCATGCATCGGATCATCTTCGCGCATGGCTTCTTCGCCAGTGCGTTGCATGAAGTCAGCCATTGGTGTATCGCCGGGGAGCGCCGCCGCCAGCTCGAGGACTATGGCTACTGGTACGCGCCCGATGGTCGCGACGAGGCGTGCCAACGCGAGTTCGAAAGCGTCGAAATCGCCCCGCAGGCGCTTGAATCCCTGTTCAGCGAGGCCTGCGATCTGCGTTTTAACGTCAGCGTCGATAACCTGGGCGGCATCGAGGTCGATCGGCACGCCTTCGCCGAGCGGGTTGCTGCACGCGCAGCCCGTTACTGCGAGACAGGGCTACCTCTCCGAGCGGCGGCGTTTCGCGAGGCACTGCATGCCTTCTACCGTCGCGGGCTTTCGCGCGAAGCAGCGATCAATGAGGGGCGGGCGTGCCTTGCTCGATAGTGCATGACATCAAGCATATGAAATAAGCAACCAGGGGCGTCGGCCGACGGCGCCCCGTGTCGTTGCCGTTGTTGCTATCGGTCGGCGTTATTCTTCGCCACGCAGGCGCTGGTGCAGGTACAGCATGACTTGCACTTCGTGGTCGGCGCGCATGGGTTCGAGTCCTAAATCGCCGAACAGTTCGCCTCGGGCGCGTGCCCACTCGCCGGCGCCGAGGTCGGGGTAGAGCGTTTCCGCCGGGGCCAGCTCGACGAAAGGCGTCACCGCGAAGTCGTCGAACAGGCGTGACAGCGCGGCCTCGTCATCGCCGATTCCTGCCGTATAGAGCGTAACGTTGAAGTGATCGCCTTCCAGCTCGCGCAATACGTCCAAGGGGCTGAGGCCCAGGCTGCGCAGTTCGTCCAGGCTGTAATCGCCAAGCTTGAGAAGATCCTCGTCGAGCCAGTCGTCGTCGGGCTGAATGAGCGCGTGCTTGATCTGTCCATCGGGCAGGGCCCAGGAAATGGCGACGGGAAGCGCGTCCTCGTCGCCGGTTTCGATGGTAATGAAACCGGGAAAGTCCATGTCATTGCTCCTCGTCGAGTTGGAAGAACCGGCGTGCCGTGGCCGTCGTCGCGGCGGCCAGCGTCGTTTCGTTTTCACCGCGCCAGTGGGCGATCTCGCGGACGATCCAGGGCAGCAGCGCCGGCTCGTGGCGGCGTCCCTTGAGCTTGGCCGGCAGGTTGCGCGGCAACAAGTACGGGCAGTCGGTTTCGACCATCAAGCGCTCGGCGGGAATGTCACCGACGATTTCGCGCAGGTGATGGCCGCGACGCTCATCACATAGCCAGCCAGTCAGGCCGATATGCACATCGAGATCCAGGTAGCCATGCAGGGTCTCTCGATCGGCGGTGAAACAGTGAATCACGGCGTTGCCGATATCGTCGCGCCAGTGACGCAGAATCTCGCGCATCCGCGGGCCGGCGTCGCGCTCATGCAGAAACAGCGGCAGGCCGCTTTCGGCAGCCAGGCCGAGCTGGGCTTCGAGTGCGCGTTCCTGCTCGGCGGGGGTGGAAAAGTTGCGGTTGAAATCCAGCCCGCATTCGCCCACGGCCACGACCTTGGCATCGGTGTGCAGCGCACGCATGGCGGTTTCCAGTGTGGAGTCCCAGTGGCTGGCCATATGCGGGTGCAGCCCCGCCGTGGCATAGAGGCCGTCGTGGCGATGCGCCAGAGCGGCGGCTTGTTCACTGTGCGCCATGTCGGTGCCGGTGAGAATCAGTGTCGCTACGCGGGCCGCTTGGGCGCGCTCGAGGACGGCGTCGAGATCCTTGGCGAAGCTTTCGTGCGTCAGGTTCGCGCCGATGTCGACCAGGGGCGCGGGCGACGTCATGCGCAGCGCGTCAGGTAGCGGATTGGCGTCGTCGTGTGTCACGGAAGTTCTCTCCAGCCCAATGAGTCGCGAAAACCCATCATTCTACCCCCGGACCTAGGAGGCGACCATGCGTTACACTAGCGTCTTTACTACGAATGTCTGTCAACGAGGTGGTGACGCGTGACGCTGTTACGTCTGGAACAGTTGCAATTGGCTTACGGCACCCAGGTGCTACTGGATAACGCCGAGCTGACGCTGGAAAAAGGGGAGCGCCTGGCGCTGGTGGGACGCAACGGCACGGGCAAATCGACGCTGCTCAAGTTGATTTCCGGTGAGACGTTGCCCGATGGAGGACACATCTGGCGTGCACCGGGGTTGAAGGTGGGCGTGCTGGCGCAGGAATTGCCGGATGCCAGCGGTAACACCATTTTCGATGTGGTCGCCCAGGGCCTTCCCGAGGCGGGCGCCTTGCTGAGCGCCTATCACCATCTGGTGATGAGCGACGCGCCCGACATGGATGAATTGTCACGCTTGCAGACCCAGCTCGAATCGGTGGATGGCTGGTCGTTTCATCAACGCATCGACACCATTCTCTCGCGTTTGGGGCTGCCGGAAGACACCGAGATGGCAAGCCTCTCCGGGGGCTGGCGGCGGCGTGTGGCGCTAGCGCGTGCGCTGGTGGCCGACCCGGATGTGCTATTGCTCGACGAGCCCACCAACCATCTCGATCTGGATACCATCGGCTGGCTGGAAGAACAGTTGCTCGCCTTCAATGGCTCGGTGCTGTTCATCACCCACGACAGAGCCTTTCTGTCGCGGCTGGCGACCAATATCCTCGAACTCGACCGGGGCTTGCTGGGGCGTTATTCCGGTAACTACGCGACGTATCAAGAGCAAAAGCAGCACGAGCTCGAGGTCGAAGCGCGAGAGCGCGCCGAGTTCGACAAGAAGCTCGCCAAGGAAGAGGCCTGGATCCGACAGGGCATCAAGGCGCGCCGCACGCGCAACGAAGGCCGCGTGCGTGCGCTCGAGAAGATGCGTGGTGAGCGCGCCGAGCGCCGTGAGCGCGTGGGCCGTGCACAGCTCAGCGTCGACAGCGGTGAGCGTACCGGCAAGCGCGTCGTCGAACTCACTGATGTCAGCCAGCGTTTCGGTGATGACTGGGTGGTTCGCGATCTGTCGCTGGAAATTCAGCGTGGCGATCGTATCGGCTTCATCGGCCGCAACGGCGCCGGCAAGACCACGCTGCTGAAGATCTTGCTGGGTGAGCTCGAGCCCACCGAAGGGAAAGTTCGGATGGGCACCAACCTCAGCGTGGCCTACTTCGATCAGCTGCGCGCCGGGCTCGAACTCGAGAAGACGGTCTACGACAACGTGGCTCAGGGCAGCGACCGCGTGGAAGTGGGGGGCAAGGACCGGCATGTCATGAGCTACCTGCAGGACTTCCTGTTCTCGCCGGACCGCGTGCGTCAGCCGGTCAAGGCGCTCTCGGGCGGGGAATCCAACCGCTTATTGCTGGCCAAGCTGTTCACCCAGCCGGCCAACGTCCTGGTGCTCGACGAACCGACCAACGACCTGGATGTCGAGACCCTCGAACTGCTCGAGGAGTTGCTGCTGGACTTTGACGGTACCTTGCTGCTGGTCTCGCACGACCGTGCCTTCATGGACAACGTGGTCACCAGCGTACTGGCTTTCGAGGGTGAGGGGCGCGTTCAAGAGTATGTCGGCGGGTATAGCGACTGGGTGCGTCAGGGCGGCAAGTTGCCCCCGGCGCCGGGCGAGTTCGGCACTGCCGCGAACGTGCTGCCGGCTCGCGAGGCCGAGCCTACGACGCCCGAGCCCACCAGTCCTGGCGCCGGCAAGGACAAGGCCTCAACGGCGCCGGCTACGTCCAAGCGGGTCAAGCTTTCCTACAAGTTGCAGCGCGAACTGGATCAGTTACCGGCGACGATAGAGACACTGGAAGCCGCCGTTGCCGACTTCGAAGCAGAGGTGGGCGCACCTGAGTTTTACCAGCAAGACGCCGAGACAGTTACCCAGCGGCTAGCCGCGCTGGAGGCGAAGCAAGCCGAGCTGGATGCGGCGATGTCGCGTTGGATGGAGCTGGAGGCCATGGCCGAGGGCGAGTGAGTGGCGTTGCACCGGGCACGCCTAACGTGCCCGGTGCGTACGGTCATTCGTCGACTTCCCCGTCTTTCCCTACGCGTACCGCGAGCACGTCGCATTGCGCGCCGTGCAACACGCCGGTAGAGGTCGAACCGAGTAGCAAGGCAAAACCATGGCGGCCATGCGAGCCCACGACGATTAAATCGACATCGTGCTCGGCGGCGAAACGGTGGATCTCAGTATCCGGCATGCCGACCACGACGTACTGGTTGTCCGCCGAGATCCCGTGGGGATCGGCGATTTCCGCGAGCCGCTGCTTGGCATGGTCGTCGAGCTGGTCCTGGATGCTGGTCAGATCCATGGGGATATCGCCGCCATAGGCGAACCCCAATGGCTCGAGCGTATGCATGATCGACAGCTTGGCATGGTTACGTTCGGCGATGGGAATCGCACGTTCGAGTACCTTACGGGAATCCTTGGTCAGGTCGACGGCGACTAAGACGTGTGTGTACTCGTTACTCATGGGGGCATCTCCCACCTTGTGATGAACGCCTCTACTTTAGGCGCGCCGAAACGATGAAACAATGCCTTAGATCAATCAGTGCACGTGCGGAGGATGTTTGGAAATTTTTCTTTTCCTGGGGCTAGCGGTATTCGCGATACTCTCCCCGGCGTTATGGCTACGGCCGAGCGCTCACGAAACACGACGCGGGTCGCTGCGCCAGGCAGCGCGGGCGTCGGGGGTGGCCGTGCGTTTCGACAATGCGCCGTTGCAAGAGACGCAAAGTTTGGTGGGCTACCGCTGGCGTTATCCCCAGGCCGCGCCCGGCAGCGACTTCACCCTTGTACGTGAGGCCTATGCCAGTGATCGGTTGGAGGAAGCCATGCCAGGGTGGCGCTGGCGGCAAGCACCGCTTCCACCGTTGAGTGCAGCGTCTTTTCAACGTCTGGAGCAGGCACTGTCGGAGCTGCCCGAGGATGCACTGGTGGTAGAGTCGGTATCCAGAGGGCTGACCCTATGGTGGGAGGAGTCGCAGGACGCTAAGACATTCGCGCCTGCGCTAAGGGCGTTGACGGGACTCGTCGACCAACTGGCGGGCAGTGGCCGCCATCCCAAATGAGCACAGCATGAGCACCGCGTGATGGCTCACGCGGTGCTCAGCAGGGCGACACCCGGCGTTCGCTCACTCCTCGCAGGACGAGCGTGACAGCAGCCGCTGCCCGTTCTGCTCGATGCGCGTCAGAATGGCGTCCAGCTTGTCGACGTCGTCATCGCTCAACCCTTCGATCATTTCGATACGCGCCTGCTCGACGACGGTTTCGATCTTCTTGAGCAGCGGCGTCGCTTTGTCGGTGAGGTAGACGCGCTTGGTGCGGCGATCCTCGTCACTCGGGCGACGCTCGATGAGGCCTTGCTCGGTTAGTTGGTCGAGTGTTCTGACCAAGGACGGAGCTTCCACGCCGATTGAGCGAGCCAGGTCGCATTGCGGCTGGCCATCACCCATTTTCGATAGGTGGTAGAGCGTCACCCAACGCGTCTGCGTCAGCTCCAGAGGAGCCAGGCGTTCGTCGAGAATGGCGCGCCACAAGCGTGGTACGCGTGACAGTTTGAGTCCGATATCCTGATGCATGGGCCTTGTATTGGTTAGGAACCTAACGGGATTGTCCCGAGTGCAACGTGCTATTGCAAGTCACACTATCGTCGACCTTTCATTCATCGTCCTGGGCCGAACCGGCGACCAGGTGACGGATGTTCCAGCCAGGCAAACCCGGGGGTGAATGGATGTCGCCATCGGCATGCGTGGCCTTCGAGGCGTCTTCGTCGACACGAAAACGCAATGTCCCGATGCGTTGGCCGGCGGCGGTCATGACGTCTATTTGCCAGCGACCTTGCGACTCTGCGGGGAAGTTCTGCTTGTGCGTCCAGGCGCGGTAGCCCTGCTCGCGTCCACCCCGGATGATCAGCGGTATGCGATCGACCACTTCACCATCGTGGCGCCAGACATGATAGATCTTCTCGCGTAGACCGCGTGGCGCGCGAATCGCGGTGTAAGCGTACAAGCCTTGCCCCGAGAGTGTCGATGGGGTCAGCACGCTTTCGCCGCGCGGTTCGCGCGATTCGACATTGAACCCTGGCGAGAGGGCACTGCCGGACAGCCATAGCGTTGCCGGGGGAATCCACGCCCGCCCCATCCAGGCCGTTGAGACCAGCGCCACGATCAGCCCGATCATTGCCAGCCATCGCCAGAAGCCTTGAGGCTGCATCAGATTGATCAGGCTTGGCACGCTGAAGATCGCCATGGCGATAATCGCCAGTATCAGGCTTTGACCGGTGGTTAGTTGCAACATGATCGGCAACGTCACCAGCACCACCACGAACACGCACAATGCGTGGAACATGAAGTACAACCAGCGATGGCGTTGCGCGAGGCCGAAATACAAGGGGTCGAGAATTGCCAGCAGGCCGCAGCCGATCAGCAACAACGTGAAAACGGCCTGACCGCTTGCCCATACCGTGGTGGCGAGAAAGAACGGCAACGTGAAGAACAGCGTCTCCTGGTGGATGAGCTGTGCGATGAAGGTCGTCACCATGCGCGGCAAGCCGGGCTGCCCACGAAAGTTGAGCAATCGGGTCAGGAGACTTTCGGCCAGCAGCAGGCACCAGGCGAACAGTAGCCCCAAGGCTAGCACGGCACCGAGCCATTGCTGGCGGTTGACCAGGAAAAATCCCAGCAAGCCGATGACGAAGGCAGTGGGCGGCCACAGCCAGGCATAGCGTTTGAGCTTTTCGACGAATGGCGTGATGCGAGCGATCAGTGTCGCGCTAGAGGGTAAGGACATGAGGCGTGTGGATGTTCCCATGCAGCGTGTAATAAAAGGGCAGCGCGTAACACAAAAGACGCGATGGTTGGAGAAACGCAAAGGCGCCTATCCTATCAGGAGTCCATCGCCTCCGGGAGTTGTCTCGACGGATGTGTCTCGATAGGACCGTCTTTCAACGCGACCATTCGCTAATGGCGGAAGACTTGACGCCACCGCTTGGCTGGCGCAAGCTGATCTATATTCAAACGACTGTATGAAAGTGTGCGAGGAGCAGCGCCACGCCCGAGCTCGGCGTATGCCTCCTTCGTGAATCGTGAGGTCCAGGCCAACAGCAGGGAGAGCCCTGAATGATTTATCAAGGTAACGCCATCACGGTGGTGCAGCGCGATGACGGCATCGCCATGCTGACCTTCGATGCGCAAGGCGAGTCCGTCAACACGCTCTCGAGCAAGGTGATCGAAGAGTTCGAAGCGGCCCTGGCGGCGCTCGGCGAGGCGACGAATATCAAAGGCCTGGTCATCACCAGCGCCAAGGATGCCTTCATCGTCGGGGCGGACATCACCGAGTTCCACGGCATGTTCCGCCGTGACGAAGACTTCCTGGTCGATATGAACACGCGCGTGCACGGTATCTTCAACACCTTGGAGGACCTGCCGTTTCCCAGCGTGGCGGCGATCAACGGTCAGGCACTCGGCGGTGGCTGCGAAATCACCCTGGCGTGCGATTTCCGAGTGATGAGCGACAACGCCAAGTTGGGCCTGCCCGAGACCAAGTTGGGAATCCTGCCGGGCTGGGGTGGCTGCGTGCGTTTGCCGCGTTTGATCGGTGCCGACAACGCCATCGAGTGGATCTCCGGCGGCACGGAAAACCGTGCCGATGCCGCCTTGAAGGTCGGCGCGGTGGATGCCGTCGTCGCGGGGGATGCCCTGGAAGCCGCCGCGCTGGATATTCTGGCCCGCGCCAATGCCGGCGAGCTTGACCACCAGGTGCGCCGCAGCGTCAAACAGGCCCCGCTGATGCTCAACGCCATCGAACAGATGATGGTCTTCGAGACTGCCAAGGGCTATGTGGCGGGCAAGGCGGGGCCGCATTACCCGGCGCCCATCGAGGCGATCAAGGTCATCCAGAAGGGCGCCGGCGAAGGCCGCGAACGCGCGCAGGCCATCGAGGCCAAGGCGTTTGCCAAGCTGGCCAAGACCGATGTCTGCTATCACCTGGTCGGCTTGTTCTTGAGCGATCAACTGGTCAAGAAAAAGGGCAAGCAGTACGCCACCCAAGCCGCTGCCGTGAACAAGACGGCGGTGCTGGGCGCGGGCATCATGGGCGGCGGTATCGCCTATCAGAGCGCCTACAAGGGCACGCCGATCCTGATGAAAGACATCAAGGAAGAGGCGCTGCAACTGGGCCTGCAGGAAGCGCGCAAGCTGCTCGGCAAGCAGCTCGAGCGTGGCCGCCTGAGTAGCGACCAGGTCGCCGAGGCGCTGTCCAATATTCGTCCTACGCTCTCCTATGGTGACTTCGGCGATGTCGATCTGGTGGTCGAGGCCGTGGTCGAGAATCCCAAGGTCAAGGAGGCTGTGCTGGCCGAGGTCGAAGGGTTGCTCGACGATAACGCCACGCTGACCTCCAACACCTCGACGATCTCCATCGACCGGCTGGCGGCCAACCTCAAGCGCCCCCAGAACTTCTGCGGCATGCACTTCTTCAATCCCGTGCACCGCATGCCGCTGGTCGAGGTCATCCGTGGCGAGAAGACCAGCGACGCCGCCGTGGCCGCGACCGTGGCGTATGCCCGTCAGATGGGCAAGACCCCCATCGTGGTCAACGACTGCCCGGGCTTTCTGGTCAATCGCGTGCTGTTTCCCTATTTCGGTGGCTTTAGCCTGCTGGTCGAGCAAGGTGCGGACTTCGAGCACGTCGACAAGGTCATGGAAAAGTTCGGCTGGCCCATGGGTCCCGCGTATCTGCTGGACGTGGTGGGCATGGACACCGCCGTGCACGCGCAGGCGGTGATGGCGGAAGGCTTCCCCGACCGCATGGCACAGGAAGCCAAGAACGGTGGCAAGACGGCGATTCAGCGCATGTATGACGAGGACCGTCTAGGCCAGAAGAACGGCAAGGGGTTCTATCGCTACGAAGAAGACAAGAAGGGCAAGCCCAAGAAGGTTTCCGACGAGCAGGCGCACGCGCTGGTTGACGAAGCCGTCGCCACGCGTGGCGAGTTTAGCGACGACGATATCGTCGCGCGCATGATGGTCCCGCTGTGTATGGAAGCCGTACGCTGCCTGGAAGACGGCATCGTGGCGACGCCGGCCGAGGCGGACATGGCATTGATCTACGGCATCGGTTTTCCGCCGTTCCGGGGCGGGGCGCTGCGTTACATCGACGCGCTGGGTGTCGAGGCGTTTGTCGCTCAGGCCGAGGCGCTGGCCGAGGAACTCGGACCGCTTTATCGCCCCACCCAGCGGCTGCGTGACATGGCCGCCCAGGGTGAGCGTTTCTATCCCGACACGTCCGAATCCGATCAATGAGCCACCACGCAACGAGGAGCGCGAAAATGAGTTTGAATCCTAGAGATATCGTGGTGGTCGATGCCGTCCGGACCGCCATGGCCAAGGCCAAGCACGGTGCCTTCCGCAACGTGCGCGCCGAAAACCTATCCGCCTCGGTAATGCAGGCGCTGTTCGATCGCAATGCCAATCTGGACCCCACCGAGGTCGACGACGTGATCTGGGGATGCGTCAATCAGACCCTCGAGCAGGCCATGAACATCGCGCGCAACGCCGCGATCATGACCGGGATTCCGCGCAGTGTGCCGGCGCAGACAGTCAACCGCCTGTGCGGCTCGTCGATGAGCGCGCTGCATATCGCCACGGCCAACATCAAGGCCGGCATGGGCGACTTCTACATCATCGGCGGTGTCGAGCACATGGAACATGTGCCGATGGACCATGGCGTCGACGTCAACCCGGCGGCCAGCAAGTACGCCGCCAAGGCCGCCATGATGATGGGCCTGACCGCCGAGCTGCTGGGCAAGATGCACGGCGTGGGCCGTGAAGAACAGGACGCGTTCGGCGTGCGCTCGCATCAACGCGCGGTGGCCGCCAACGAAAACGGCTATTTCGACAACGAGATCGTTGGCGTCGAAGGGCATGACGCGAATGGCTTCCGGCGCCTGATCGACCGCGACGAGGTGATCCGTCACGACGCCAACCTGGAAGACATGGGTAAGCTCAAGCCGGTCTTCGACCCCAAGGGCGGCACGGTCACGGCGGGTACCTCCTCGGCGCTTTCAGTCGGCGCCTCGGCGCTGGCGGTGATGAGCTACGAGCGCGCGCAAGCGCTGGGGCTCGAGCCGCTGGCGCGGGTAGTCTCCACCGGCGTGGCGGGCTGCGACGCCTCGATCATGGGCTATGGCCCGGTACCGGCGACACAGAAAGCGCTCAAGACCGCAGGCCTTTCCATCGACGATATCCAGACCGTCGAGCTCAACGAAGCCTTCGCCGCGCAATCGCTGCCCGTACTCAAGGATCTGGGCCTGCGCGAGCGCATGGACGAGGTCGTCAATCTCAACGGCGGCGCCATCGCACTCGGCCACCCGCTGGGCTGCTCCGGGGCGCGACTCTGCACTACGCTGCTCAATGTCATGCGCCAGCAAGATACGACGCTGGGCCTGGCCACCATGTGCATCGGCATGGGCCAAGGCGTGGCCACGGTGTTCGAACGCCTCAAGTAAGCCCTGCAAGCCGGCCGCAACGCAGCGACAACAAAGCGACACCCGTTACGGGTGTCGCTTTTTGACGTGTATACCGTTTCAACCGGTCAATCTGATATTGCTGAGCAAAATACTGACTACACTGATAAAAACGTCGGGGCGCAGCGAATCCTGAAGCGCGCCGCGACGTGATGCGTACATCGGCGATGGAGGAGGTGTTTTCTATGCTCACGCATGTCTGGGGACTCTTGGTACACCCGAACCGTGAATGGAAGCAGATCCACGACGAAAGGGAGACGATTACCCACCTCTACAGTCACCACGTTCTGGAAATGGCATTGATTCCAGTGGTATGCGCGTTCATCGGCACGACTCAGGTCGGCTGGGATTTCGGTGGGGGACATACCATACAGCTCAACTACCTGGACGCCTTCTTCGCCGGGGTCGCCTTCTATGTGGCGATCCTGATAGCGGTGGGCTTCATGGGGACGGTGATCCACTGGATGGCGCAGCGTTATTCCAAGCCCCCGAGTCGTCGACGCTGCATCATCTTCGCCGGCTACGTCGCCACGCCGATGTTCGTCGGTGGGGTCGTCGCGCTCTACCCATTGGTCTGGTTGTGCATGCTGGCGACCATCGTGGGGCTCTGTTACAGCGCCTATCTGCTGTATCTGGGGATTCCCAACTTCCTCGACATCAGCTCTGAAGAAGGCTTCATCGTCACTGGTTCGACGCTTGGTATCGGCGTGCTGGTGCTCGAGGTGCTTCTCGGCGTGACGGTGTTGCTGTGGGGCTACGGCGCCAAGTTGCTGGGCGTCGACTTGTAGAGAGTCCGTTGGAAAAAGTCCGTCGAACACTCTGGAATTCATGAGCAAACGCCAACGGCGCCCTCGAGGCGCCGCTGGTCGTTCAGGCTTCTCCGCTTACATACTCGAACGATTCCAGTGAGTCGGTCGCGGTGACGATGCTTTCCAATTCATCGCAGAAGGCGACGAAGGCGTCGCTTGCGTGGCCGGGCGTGCGGTGCATTTCGATCTCGACGTGCCCCAGCGGCGGCAGGCCTTCGTCCTCGCCGACGATGCGGCAGCCTTCGGGGACGCTGCGCGGGGTCTTCACCGTGGCTGCCAGGCCTGCTTGAACCGGCAGGTTAATGCCGGTGGGGGACTGGCTGGAGTAGCGCACGTCCCAGCGCCGTTCGGTGGGCCCCAGGGCCGCGAACGCGTGGGCGCGGAAGGTGCAGCCCTCGGGATTCAGGGCCAAGGGCAGGATCTCCCAATCCGTGATCGAACGATCTTCGGCCACCACCCACACCATGGGTTCGCGGCCCAGCAGCCGGCCGGTCTGAGTAGGGCCGTGGCGTACCACCAGCGCGACATCCAGCAAGCCCTCCTGAAAGTCATGCACCAGCGAGCCGCTGATATTGCAGTTCACTTCCAGGCGCACTTCGGGAAAGCGAGCGGCGAAGCGTGGCAGCAGCTCGGGCAGATAGGTACTGGCCTGTTCCTCCGAAGTGCCCAGGCGAATCAGCTCGCCCTGGCGGTCTATTCCCATCACCCGGCGCGCCTCGTCCTGAAGCTTGAGGATGTGCCGGGCGTAGGGCAGCAAGCGGCCACCCGACGGGGTCAGCATCACGCTGCGGCTGGTGCGCTCGAACAGCGACTCGCCCATCTGATCCTCGAGTCGCTTGATCTGCAGACTGACCGCCGATTGCGTGCGATGCAGCACCTTGCCGGCGGCGCTGAAGCCCTCGCACTCGGCGACCGTGACGAAGGCACGGAGCAGGTCGGTATCCATGATCTATGAGCCTTTGCAATCTTTTTTATCTTAACCATTCATTTCTATTATTAAACCCGGCTCACTACCCTGTCCATACGTCATTGGACACGTCAGGAGCAGATTCGCATGTCAGCCAACGCCATGCAGACAGACGACACCGCACTTCACGGCCTGATCGATCTCGAGCGCTATCCCATCGACCAGTTGGACGGCGAGCGCGGCCGGGCCCTCATCGAGCAGTGCCGCGAACAGCTCGGCGAGGACGGCTGCGTGGTGCTCAAGGGCTTCGTGCCCGACGAGGCGCTGACACGGCTCGAGCGCGAGACCGAGCGACTCTCGCCGGAAGCGCATTACAACCAGACCGAGACCAATCCCTACAACAGCGACGGCGATTCCAGCCTGCCGGCCTCGCATCCCAAGAACCGCTTCGGTGACCGCACCAACGGCTTCGTCGCCGGGGATCGCATCGGCGCCGACACCATCATCCGCCAAGTCTACTCGCATGCCGGGTTCCAGCGCTTCATCGCCCGCGTCGTGGACATGGACGAGATTCATCAGTACGCCGATCCGCTGGCCGACCTGGTCGTCAACGTGCTGCGCGAGGGCTGCCAGCATCCGTGGCACTACGACACCAACGAGTTCATCGTCACCATGATGACGCGCCAGTCCCAGGGCGGCGGGCGCTTCGAGTACGCGCCGGGCATCCGCAGCCCCGAGGGCGAGAACTTCGAGGGCGTCGAGAAGGTCATCGACGGCGACCGCTCGCAAATCAAGTCGCTGGATCTCCAGCCGGGCGATCTACAGATCTTCTTCGGCCGTTACTCGCTGCACCGTGTGACACCGGTGGAAGGCGACCGCGAGCGGCATACCGTGATCTTCGCCTACGCCAAGGAGCCGGGCTTCATTGGCCGCCCCGAGCGCGCCAAGCGCATCTTCGGGCGCATGGCGCCGGTGCATGAGCGCTTGCTGGAAGAAGGCATGCAGCGCAGCGACAGCCTGGCCGACTGACGCGCTTGAACGGCTAGGCAGAATGACCCGCCTGGCCGCGCTCGCGACGCCTCGTTACGCATATGCCTCCCGTTTTTCCCAAGGAAACACCATGAGCATCGTCGACTTCGAAAACCTGACCGACAACGAACCCAACGCCATTCCGGTGGTGCCTTCCAGCCCGATGGCCAACGGCGACAGCATTCCCACCGCCTTCGACCCGGTACAACTGCGCGGCGGGCGCCTCAAGCGCCTGCGCGCGATGATGGCCGAGCAAGGCTATGCCGCGCTGGTCCTGTTCGATCCGTATAACCAGCGCTACGCCACCGGCTCGCGCAACATGTTCGGCTACTTCCTGCGCAACTCCACGCGCTATATCTACGTGCCGCTGGAAGGCCCGGTCATCCTCTTCGAGTATCCGGGCAGCGCGCATGTCTCCACCTGGCTCGAGACCATCGACGAAGCGCGTACCTCCAAGGTGGTGTGGTCGGCGGTCAACCAGCGCGACAACATGTCCTCCGACCCGTTCGGTATCGAAATCGCCGAGCTGATGGAAGAGCACGCCAAGGGCAGCAAGAAGATCGGTCTCGACCGCTGCATGCTGAACCTGGCGCGCTCGCTGGAAGCCCAGGGGCTGGATGTGTATGACTGCATGCAGGACACCCTGCATTGCCGGCGCATCAAGACACCGGAAGAGATCGCCTGCCTGGCCCAGTCGATGGCCGGCAGCGAGGCCGCCGTGTCCGCCGTGGAAGCCGCCATCAAGCCCGGCGTCACCGAGAACGAGCTGTTCGCCATCATGTACGGCGATGTCATCCGTCAAGGCGGTGAGTTCATCGAGACGCGGCTGTTGTCCTCGGGGCCGCGCACCAACCCCTGGTTCAACGAAGCCAGCAACCGGGTGGTGCGTCCCGGCGAGCTGGTGGCGCTGGATACCGACACCATCGGCTGCCACGGCTACTATTCCGACTTCTCGCGCACCTTCCATGTCGGGCCGGGCCGTCCCAGCGCCTATCAGCAGAGCCTCTATCAGATGGCCTATGACCAGGTGCACCACAACATGTCGATCCTCAAGCCGGGCATGAGCTACCGCGAGATCGCCGAAAGCGCCTGGAAGATTCCCGAGCGCTTCCTCGACCGCCGCTACCCGTCGATCATCCACGGCGTGGGCATGCACGGCGAGACCCCGCTGGTCGCCCACCACATGGATTTCGACCGCTTCTCCAAGGACGGCGTGCTGGAGCCCGGCATGGTCGTCTCCGTGGAAAGCTACATCGGCGAGGTCGACGCCGCCGACGGCGTCAAGCTCGAGGAAGAAGTGCTGGTGACCGAGACCGGCATCGAAAAGCTCTCGCGCTATCCGTTCGATGAGGCTTTGCTGGGTCGCCAATTCTGATCCGACGCGACACCCCGATACCGCGAACACGACCCAAGGTTGGAGTCATCCCTAGATGCATACCCTGAATCATCATATCGCCGGTGACGCCGTCGGCGGCGAGCGTACCCTCGAGGTAGTCAACCCGGCGACCGCCGCGCCGGTGCGCCACCTGGCGATGGCCGATGCCGCTACCGTGCAGCGCGCCATCGACGCCGCTCGCGAGGCCCAGCCCGCCTGGCGCGACATGCCGCCGGCCAAGCGCGCCCAGGTGATGTACCGCTTCAAGACCCTGCTCGAGCGTGACGCCGACGAGATCTGCGCGCTGATCAGCGAGGAACACGGCAAGGTGCTGGAAGACGCCATGGGCGAGCTCAAGCGCGGCATCGAGAACGTCGAATATGCCTGCGGCGTGCCGGAGCTCCTGAAGGGGGAGTACTCCCACAACGCCGGGCCGGGTATCGACACCTGGTCGAATCATCAGCCGCTGGGCGTCGTTGCCGGTATCACGCCGTTCAACTTCCCGGCCATGGTGCCGCTGTGGATGTATCCCATGGCGCTGGCCTGCGGCAATGCCTTCATCCTCAAGCCCTCCGAGCAGGCGCCCTCGGCCGCCGTGAAGATGGCCGAACTGCTCGACGAAGCCGGGCTGCCCAAGGGGCTGTTCAGCGTGATTCATGGCGACCGCGAGGCCGTTGATGCGCTGCTCGAGGCGCCCGAGGTGAAGGCGCTTTCCTTCGTCGGCTCCACCCCCGTGGCGCGTAAGATCTACGAGGGCGGCACCCGGCAGGGCAAGCGCGTGCAGGCCCTCGGCGGCGCCAAGAACCACGCCGTGGTACTGCCGGACGCCGACCTCGACAACGCAGCGAGTACCCTGATCGGCGCCGCGTTCGGCAGTGCCGGCGAGCGCTGCATGGCGATCTCCGTGGCTGTGTGCGTGGGTGACGCCACCGCCGACGCCCTGGTCGAGCGCTTGGCGAGCCAAGCCCGCGAGCTCAAGATCGGCCCCGGCACCGAGAAGGGCCTCGACATGGGCGCGCTGATCAACGCCGATCAGCGTGACAAGGTCGCCGGCTACATCGAGCAGGGCGCGACCGCCGGCGCCGAACTGGTGGTCGACGGCCGCGAGCATCCGCTAGTGGAAAGCTCGCCCGGTTACTTCCTCGGCGCCACGCTGTTCGACCGCGTCACGCCGGAGATGAGCATCTACCGCGACGAGATCTTCGGCCCGGTGCTGTGCGTGGTCCGCGTCGAAACCTTCGAAGACGCCATCGCCCTGATCAACGCCCACCAATACGGCAACGGCACCTGCGTGTTCACCCGTGACGGTGAAGCCGGGCGTCGCTTTGCGGATGCCATCGAAGTCGGCATGGTCGGCATCAATGTGCCGCTGCCGGTGCCGGTCGCCTTCCACAGCTTCGGTGGCTGGAAGGACTCACTGTTCGGCGACCTGCACGCCTACGGCCCCGACGCCGTGCGCTTCTACACCCGCCGCAAGGCCATCTCCCAACGCTGGCCGAAGCGCAGCGACCAGGAAACCGCCCAGTTCAGCTTCCCCTCCTGAACCACCCGCACGGCTAAACCTCACGCCCGCGCCGCTCACACCGGCGCGGGCGTTTTTGTCTCTACGCCTTTCGTGTAGCGACATGTTAATCGACGTTAAATTACGCTAGGTTAAGTATTGTTTGATGTTGCCGATACAACCTAATGAACCGGGTGGTGGAGCGTTCAGTGCTTCGCTTGGCGGTAGCGTGGATGAAACGGCAAGGGGCAGGGTGCTGGTGTTGGCTCCAAGGTGACGGAGCCGACAAAAGCAGCAGGCACGCGAATTCTGCATAACGCGCTGAAATTTTATTAGTATTTTTAAAATCAAAGGGTTAAGAGCGAAAAGGCTGGCTCGCTAAGATTGTTGAACGCGCCTGCTCGTTCAAGTGGGAAAACGAGCGCGCTGTCTAATGCCTGTTATATGTAAGAAGGAGAAGCAACGTGGATATTAATGTCCCCTATCTGCCATCCAATAAGAATCTAAATGCGATTCTGGATGCCGCGCAACATGCTGCCGTTCCGGAGAGTTTCTCATATGAGTTTTTAAGGGATTTAGGGTTTACCAGCTCGAACGACAGATCGATCATCAAAGTTCTGAAGTACCTTGGAATGCTTGATGCATCTGGACGGCCTCAAAAGAGCTATCGGGACTTCGTTGATCATACCAAAACGAAATCCGTGCTTGCGCAAAGACTGAAGGCTGCGTATGACGACCTTTATGTCAGTCATAAGAAAGCACACGAGAAATCAGTGGAGGATTTGAAAGGCTGGTTCCGTTCGAAAACAGGTAAAGGCGATGCTGTTGCCTATAAAATGGCCGCAACATTTAAAGGGCTCGCTTCTTATGCAGACTTCACGAAAGAACCGAAAGAGACTGTGTCGCATCCAGAAACAAAACCCGAAAGTGCGTCAAGCTCTGAAGCACCGTCTTCCGAATCAAATGGCGGAAACGGTGGTTTTGGAGGAGGTCTCGGCTTAGTCTATCGCCTGGAAATTCATCTTCCAGATACGCAAAATATCGAAACATATCGTGCGATATTTAAGGCTATGAAAGAAGAGTTGGGGTAAGTATGGAAGACGCTAATAACTTCTTACTGAAAGGCCTTTTTGCTTCCTACTGTATTCGTGATCTTCAAACGAGTGGGGTTTTGCGCACCCCAATCTATAACGATCAAGAAAAAAAAGATCACGACCTGTTTGTTTCGGCATCCGAAACCATTAGACAAGGGTCTTTGTCTATGCAGCGATATTACCGAATGCTCTACGTTTTCGAGAACCTTGTTCGAGAGTTCATAATGAACACATTCGTTGACGTAGATGGGGAGAGCTGGTTTGAAAAACGTGCCACAAAGGGCATGAAGGATAAGTACGACAAAAGAAAGGCTAGTGAAGAAAAGAATCAGTGGCATACGGGACGAAATGAGCATCCTGTTTTTTATCTTGATTTCGGCGATCTAGGAAACCTTCTTACTAACCACTGGGATGTGTTTGGCGATTTTTTCCCTGATCAGGCATGGGTTGCGAGTCGAGTTAGCGACTGCGAGCGGACTCGTAATGTAATTGCGCATACCAATGAGCTGCCCGCGGAAGAAGGGGCTCGGTTGCAGATGCATTTGCAGGATTGGATTAAGCAGATTGGATAAGCACATAACAAAACCATGCAGTTGACGCTCGTTCCTCGCGCAACTGATGGTGGACGTTAGATTTACTTACGAATAAGGAGGCGAGTATGCCGATGGCGCAGTACAAAGAAAAACTTCTGGATGAATTTGAGTCCCGATCTGATGAGTGGACATTCGCAGATTTCGAACGGAGACTTGGCGAGGTCCGGAAAGGTACTAGCTATCATGATGCGAAGGGCATCATTAATGATGCTCATAGTGCAGGCAAGTGGCCGAATACCGTGAAAAGATATTTACTGACTAATTATAGAGCCCATGGAAATGTCAGTTCCGAGTTCAGCGATACCTTCCGCCAGATTTACTCATCTATGACCGAAAGTGAAAAGGAAGCGTGGGGGGTAGAGTGAAATCTAACCAATCGGTCAAGTGGACGCCAAAAGCGTGCCGCTTTGGATTCCCTCCGCTGGCACTCCGACGCCGGTTACCTCAGTGTTAGAAGTATATGGAACAGTGTCAATGGCTCTGTATATCAGAAAAGCGGTAAAGGTCGGACCTTTTCGGTTTAATTTGTCGAAGTCCGGAATTGGTGTTTCCGCTGGTGTAACTGGCCTTCGGCTGGGTACCGGCCCTCGGGGGAACTATATTCACCTTGGGAGGGGTGGTCTCTACTATAGGAAGACGCTTCTTGCCAAGCCCCGGAAACGACCGGCCAATACGGTATCTGATCGCAACGATCCCAAACCCCGACATCCGCCTGCGAACGATACCCACGATTCGCTGCAGGAGATTGATAGCGGTAATATCACGGAAATGGTTGATTCCACCTCAGAGGATCTGGTTGAGGAGCTGAATTATAAAAGAAAGAAGGCGAGGGTCTGGCCGTACGCAGCAATTTGCGGCGTACTAGTCACTAGCTACATTGCATTTAATGAATTTCCTACTTGGGCCGCGTACATTGCAGCGGCTGGATCTGTCGTTGCTATTGGGGCCGCCGTGTACCGAGATGTGGTATCAAAGAGTGTAGTGATGCTGTACGACATTGAAGACCAGTTCCAAGCTACGTATCAATCGCTCCATGACGCCTTTGGTCTTATGGCGAAATGCAAGGGGCGATGGCATATGGAAGCAGAGGGGCGAGTTCGCGATAAGAAGTACCATGCGGGAGCGGACAGTCTTGTTCGTAAAAAGACAATCGGCTTGTCGCTCCGCAATCCACCGTACGTAAAAACTAACGTGACAACACCTTCGATTCCAGTAGGAAAACAAACACTCTACTTCTTTCCGGACATGGTGATGATACTCGAACCCAATGGGGTAGGTGCTGTGTCTTACAACAACCTCTCCATTGAAGTGACTTCCCATCGATTTGTAGAGGATGGAACGGTGCCGAGCGACGCCAAGGTCGTGGATCACACATGGAAATACGTTAACAAGCGCGGTGGCCCAGATCGTCGTTTCAAGGACAACACCCAAATCCCAGTCGCTTTATATGAGGATCTCCATTTCACTAGCCCGACAGGACTGAATGAAAGAATTGAACTTTCTAAGACGGGGGTCGCAGCTCCTTTTGCCAAAGCCATTCAAGATGTTGGAGCCACTAATCGTACATACGGCTAACGCCGACGTTAAGCATCGAGCACTGATCAAACCAAGCGGGTGAACTATGCCTGAAGGCACCACCGTTACGAGGCTGCTTCCGAACATTTGCACTGACAAGATGGAAGAGACCCGCGACTTTTACAAAGAGTTGTTGGGTTTTGTCGTTGGATTCGAGCACAAGGGCTGGTACATCCAGATGGCGTTGCCCGACAAGCCGGAACTGCAACTCGGTATCATGCGTCTCGACCATGAGTTTACCCCCCGGCCTTTCCAGCACCCTGCACAGGGCGTCATCATATCGGTACAGGTCGAAGATGTTGAGGCGACATACGCTACAGTGAAGGCCCGTGGTTTCGAGTTGGCACACGACCTATGCGATGAGGAATTCGGGATGAGGCGGTTTATGGTAGCGGACCCGAACGGGCTACTTGTCAACATGTTCTCGTTTCCATGAGCGCGCGTCCAACAAGTGTATTAAATTTGTTTCAGTCCGACGGGCCTTCACCGAAAGCCTCCACCGGACGCGCCGTTCATGCAAGGCGTTATGTGTAAGGGGAGCCAAAATCCAAGGGGCATATCGATTCTATGTTGATCAATGTAAATGGGGCAGGTTGATTTGTTTTTAACCAAGCTGACTGATTTAGAATCTATTTGACCCCTTTGGAATCATTGCCTCCCGTTCTCCGCCTGGTTCCTAAACCTGCGCGTAGCCCCCGTCAACGAACACCTCGCTCCCCGTCATGAAGCTGCTGTCGTCGGACGCCAGGAACGCCACCGCGCCTGCGGTTTCCTTGGGATCGCCCAGACGCTCAAGCGGTACGGTCCGGTTCATCTCGCTCAGGGCTTCGGATGGGAGCAGTTCCATCAGCTTGTCTGTTTTGGTCGGGCCAGGAGACATGACGTTCACGCGAATGCCGGTGCCCCTGAGATCATGGGCCCAACTGCGCACCAGGTTTCGGACGGCTGCCTTGGAGGCGCTGTAGATGCTCATCGCGGGGGTGCCCATGCTGCCCACCGTGGAACCGGTGAGGATGATGGAGCCGCCGTTCTTCATCAGGGGTAGGGCCTTCTGGACGGTGAAGAGGGTGCCTTTGACGTTGATGTCGAAGATGTAGTCGTAGTGCTCCTCGGTGATCTGTCCCAGGCTGGCGAATTCGCCGACGCCCGCGTTGGCCACCAGGACGTCCAGGTGCCCCTTTTCTTTCTCGATCGTTTCGAAGACGCGGTCGAGATCCTCCGGCTTCGTCACATCCGCCTGGACGGCCCGGGCGTTGGCTCCCAGTGCCTTAGCCGCGTTGTCGAGGACGTCCTGGCGCCGTCCGGTAATGAAGACGAAGGCCCCTTCGTCGATGAGGCGTTGGGCCGAGGCCAGGCCGATGCCGCTGGCTCCGCCTGTGATCAATGCGATTTTACTGTGTAGCCGACTCATGGTTGGGTCTCCATATGTGTTGACTCGATTCGCTTTCACGATATATAAGCCGCTTACAAATGTTCAAGTATGCACCTTTTGGTAAGTACTCGTTATGGCGAAAGAAAACTCAGAAAACCCACGTTTCATTTGCGGCCTGCATGCGACGCTGCATGTGATCTCCGGGAAGTGGAAGCCGCTGATTCTGTTCTTTTTAGACAAGGGACCGACGCGTTACGGCGAGCTCAAGCGAAGCGTCCGGGGCGTGAGCGACAAAATGTTGATCCAGCAGTTGAAGGAGCTCGAGTCCGACGGCATCGTCCAGCGAACCGACTATGGAGAGATCCCGCTGCGCGTCGACTACTCGCTGACGCCCTTCGGTGCGAGTCTGGTGCGGGCCATGGAGCCGCTTTGCGGTTGGGGCGAAGAGCACGAAGAAGACATTGCCGCGGCGATGGACCGCCGGAAAACCAGCCGGTAGCAAGCAAAGCGCAGTGACCAGGAAACCGCCCAGTTCCGCTTCTCCTCCTGAACCATCCGCACGGCTGAACCCCACGCCCGCGCCGCTCACTTGGCGCGGGTGTTTTTGTGTCTACGCCTTTCGTGCAGCGGTATGTTAATCGACGTTAAATTAAGCTAGGTCAAGTATTGTTTGGTGCTGCCGATACAACCTAATGAACCGGGTGGTGGAGCGTTCAGTGCTTTGCATGGCGGTAGCGTGGCTCACACGGCAGCGGGGCAGGGGATCGTGTTGGTCCCAAGGTGATAGAGCCGGCAAAAGCAGCAGGCACGCGAATTCTGCATAACGCGTCGAACTATTCTTGGTGTATTTTAAAATCAATGGGTTAGGTTTTAAAGATCGTGCTAGATAAGGTTTGTTGAACTCGGCTGCTCGTTCAAGTGGGGAAATGAGCGTGCCATCTAATACGCTGTTAGGCGAAAGAAATGGACCACGAGACGAAAATGTTAATAGCTGTAATTTCCGCAAGCGCGGCGATAGCGGGTGCAATTGTATCCCAAGTCATAGCATTGCTTCGTGAGTATTTAGAGAAAAAGCATAATCGCCGTATTCTGCTTAGAGAAAAATACGAAGAGTTGGCGTATCTTGTTACGGAAAGTCAAGATTGGCTGAACGAGCAAATGAATGCATCGTCTTTGCATGTTCTCAGAAGCGCTCACCCCGCGGCGGCAAGGAAAGCTATGGTGTTGTCTCATATCTACTTCCCCAGGCTCCACAGCGTTTGCGAAGACTACTTGAACTCTTTGGCAAAGTTTCAAATAATGCTCATAGAGAATCACGAGTTCCACCCTGATTATGATGCCGGAACTCAGGCTGCGCATAAAAACCCAGAAGCTTTAGAGCAAGCGGCGTCACATGTTCACAGCTGTCGCCAGACACTCGATGAATTCATCATAAAATATGCATCTCGGTATGCAAATGCCTAATACGCTGTTATAGCTGTAGAGTAGAAAGGACTTACTGTGTCGAATAAATCTTGGATAAGATTAGCATTTGAAGCAATTCCCTTTCATGATTTTGCTGAAAAGATCTGCCACTTCGTTCGTAGGCCAGAGATCAGTGGAGAGAGTTTAGAGGATTCATCGCTACGCTATTCCGGCCAGAATTTTATAGCGTCATTGTTCCTTGTGACCGCGGTCGTCGCCTTCGTTCAATATTTGCTTCCTCAACTATTCGAAATTGATCTTGGTCAGCTAATTAATCCACTCTATCTGACTATGCTCTTGGCTATTCAAGCAATCGTATTTTCACTTATTCTTGGAGTTATAAGCTCTATTTCACTTTTACCCAAAAAACCAACCTTTCACCACTTAATTTTCCATCAAACAATTCAGGCCTATGCAGTCCTGAACTTGGTAGTCGTTGTTTTATTTTGGATGGGAATGAACCGAGTTTTGACAACAGGTGATCCACAAGAGGCTTCAAGTCAACTGGGTTTATGGATAGGTGGTGGACTTGGTTTATTCGCTTTTTGGTTAATCTGGCGCTTGCTTGTTAAGCCACTTTGGCGATACATGGCTAATCATTACACGACAAAAATTGCTGTAGGGGTAACTGCCATAGTCTTGGCGTCTTCCTCTTGGACTAACTCCTACGTTTTCTTTGGTTTTGGCGATCTTGTGATCAACAAGGCAGCGGTCTGCAAACAGCTTTACGAATCCAAATTGCTGCGAGGGGAGCTAGATCCGTCTGTGGATGAGCAATTTTTTGTGGGCCATTGTATGGATCTAAACCTCAGTGAGCCATAACCAGGGGCTGTAGCGGACCGCTTTTCTGGCATGGTGCGCCTCCAAATCGGGCGCTGAGCCCAGGCGTTAGTTTTCGAGAAGGTAGCGAGATGGTAGCCGAATGATGCTGACCAAGTATGCAATTGAAAAAATGGGGTTCACTGAGCATCCGGAGTCTGATGAGTTGGAAATCAGTTTCGGAATCATCAAGGCTTACTCGCTAAGAGACTTGGTGTTCGAGAAAGATTCTAAGCTAAAGCAGTCACAAGTCCCTTCGTTCGGCACTAATTGCACTTCAGTGATTGGTCAGTCCATTAATGAGGCCTGTAAATTGCTTACCGAGGATGATTTCACTGACGACGAGGAAAAATGGCTTTCTGACAACAAGGTGTCGCCGCCATTCCTTTTAATTTATTTTTGGGAAAGTGAATCTCGAATGTTGCGGGGCGGATACCGTCAAGAAAAGGATGGCAGCATTGTGACTTACGATGCCTTCCCAGAGGTAATGGTTGAGATCCAAAACTGGGAACACGAAGTCGAACTCAGAATCATTACGGCACTAACCGTACACCTTTCTACTCTCGAACGGCAAGTTGAGATAGTTCCTGTTGCGAGACATATTTTTGGAACAACGCATCAAGGGGGTAAAGTATATGATATTAAGGTCACGGGCAGCGCTACGCTAAGTGTGTCTTCTCCTAAGAGCGCTGAAGCCATGAACCAATCGTTAGCTGAGGCAGTGAAGCTGTTTGGTGATCTAACAAAAGACTCGAGCCGTCATTTTTACGCCGCTCTGAATGAAATTGACAGATTGAAAAAGTTTTTGGGGTATTTCTTATTCATTGAAAGGCTGACACATCGCACCTTCAAATCTCTAAGCTATGAAGGGAACGCCAAGCAACTATTTCACAGCCAACAGCGACTGGAAAAATCGGCGGAGGGATTTTTCTCAACCATTTTCTCTGAATCCAAAACACTCACGCAACGATTTCATTGGTGTGCGATGTTGGCCTGGAACCAGATAGATGATCAAGTTATAAAACACTTCATAGGAATGAAGAAAGTGCGAGATAGGCTGGCGCATGGTGAACACATTGACGAGTCAGATTTACCAGTTGAAAAGGCCAAAACGCTCGGACTCAAATTGCTCGGCGCGAAAGAAAACTAACCAGGTCAGTCACTGCGACGCCTACTACATTGCGGCTTCGCCTCCATTCCGTAGCCGCGCGTGCTGAGCGACGTTAGCAGTACTTAAGAAGGGTCGGTATGCCGAAATCAGTAGGACTAATAATTCACTTTGATGAAGATCAGAAAAACTATCTGCTGAGTGAAGAACGGAGGGACCGTAGATTTTCCGATGCATTAAGTGTTCATGACTGGGAGGTTAAACAGGTTCAAGTTGCGTTATTATCCTTTACCGGGCGCACGATTGACTTTATAGCGCTAGCCACAAAAGGAAGTCGAGTGGTTACTGGTAAGTCACGAGTTGAGTTCTCTGATTTAGTTGACTTGGATTCAATCTTCCTTCGTGAATTAGAGGGCTTGCTATCCCCCAATACAAAACTGCACTTTATGAAAAGTTCAACTGGTCGAGGCGGAAGACTACCAGAGAAAACGTGGTTTGAAACTATAGAAGCCATAAAAGAACTCCGTCCAGGCTTGGTTGATGAGATCGCGAGGCTAATATCAATAACCACAGTTTCAAAATACCGATTAAGAGGTGAAGCTGCAGAACTCCTTATTCAGGAGCGTGAGGCTTTGGGTGCATCGCTTGATATTTTTAGTGGGAATAACGAGCTAAGGAAGGACGTCCTTAAGTCATGGGCTCCTAATCTTGATAACGTAGATAATTACGATGACGACGCCATGGAGGCTGATTTAAAACTGCCGCAAGATAGTTTAGTGTCATTTTTATCGGGTATTCCAGAGCGTTATATTCAAGAAGAGTCTGCAATTCAGCATGATCTATTCAATTGGGAGAATGAGAAATCTTCTTTGCATAACATGGGGGTTTCAAAATTCGAGCAAGGAAGTAGAGTTTTAGAAGTTGTTTATGCTAATAAAAATCCTTTAGAGCAAACGCTAGGTGTTGACCTGATCTATTACAACAGGAACTTTCATTCTTTTGTTCTGGTTCAGTATAAGCTGATGAAAGAAAAGAGTGATGTGGAAGGGTTTTGTTATAGGCCTGATGATCAGCTAGATAAAGAAGTAGCCCGCATAGACGATTTCCAAGACAAAGTGAAAATAAAGTCAGATATATCGAGCCACGAAGGATTTAGGCTTAATTATGACGGTTTCCTTTATAAGCTAGTGCCAAATAAGGGTTTGCAGGCCGCGGCGGAAAAGCTAATTGCAGGAATGTACATCACTAACAGTTATATGAATTTTTTACTTGGGAGTAATGGCCCGAAAGGTGAGCGAGGCGGAAGACTTATTACCTTTAAAAATTCACCAAGGTATCTAACAAACACTGAATTTTCTGGAATGGTCAATCGTGGCTGGATAGGCACCAGTTCAGATCAGAGTAATAGTCTTGCTGAATTAATACGTGAGTTTCTTGGAGCTGGTCGGGCAGTTCTGGTGGCAGTGGAAGAGGATACTGCTAACAAGCAAAGGCAGGTGGACGTATAAATGCGCCGCTATTTTGGGCGTTACATGTTCTGTCGAACGTAGGAGGATCAGTTGAAGATTAAGGAAAAACTGAAGAAAACCAGAAGGAGGTCCCTCCTCTCCTACTTGGTTGCCTTTTTGGCAGTTATCTATTTTTTGATGACCGTTTTTAAAGGCCTTTACTTTTGGACTGATGAAAGTAGCTTCAGTCTTGCGCTCAGCATAAAATCTGCAATGAGCTGGGTTATGAATATGACATGGGTATTTCCGATCAGTAGCCTTTGGCAATCAATTCCCGCTGTACCTTTCGAAGGTCGGGGCATTTTGGACCTTTATAAGGTTATCGTGCCTCCAGTGGTCATAATCGGGATATGTGCTCTGTTTATCTCAGACCATATAGCGTTGAGGGCTAGATTTTATGAGCTTAAATCTGAGCTCGAAAAAGAGATTAACCTACGTGAAATGCGAAAAGAGGCTGGTTTGGAAACGGTAGCAGAAAATGCGACTGTCGATGTAGTCATTAGCAACGCAACTAATAGCGACCCTGCGTGGCACGAAACTTGGTGGGGGCGTGTTTTCATAGGTGTCGCAATTGCCCTTATTGTGGCAGCCTTTGGGATTAAGTAGCTGACATGTAATAAGGCGATCAACCGGACGCCAAAAGCGTACCGCTTTTGGTTCCCTCCGCTGGTGCTCCGGCGCCGGTTACCTTTGCGTTGAGGCTGTAGAAAAAACCCGCTGACATCTTGGTTTTGGTAGGATCGGGAAAACAGATGAGGAGTGGTCGGCATGCCCCGCTTCAAGCCCTATAACCACGATCAGAGCGCCATGGTGGTGATCAACTACCAAGATCAGCTCCAGCCCGGTACCTTTGAGCACGCCGTGCACTACCTGATTGAGCACAAGCTAGACTTGTCGGCTTCCATTCCAAGTACGGCCTTTAACTAACTTAAGGGAGAGGCTTTAGTGAATGAATGATGGAATAAAGATAATCGGTTAGGCTGATGGCTGGAAAAATAAAATAAGGCTAAAGTCAGTAGAGGAGGCGCCCCGAAATGGGATTTCTAAGGCCTCATTCAGCATCTGAAGGAGTTGTTTATGCATAAGAGTAGA
Organism: Chromohalobacter sp. HP20-39; assembly: GCF_033052815.1. Taxonomy (NCBI): domain Bacteria; kingdom Pseudomonadati; phylum Pseudomonadota; class Gammaproteobacteria; order Oceanospirillales; family Halomonadaceae; genus Chromohalobacter; species Chromohalobacter sp. HP20-39. Next base: position 53,588 of record NZ_JAWHTP010000003.1, read on the forward strand.
CTGCAGGCACTTGTGATAGATTGTGGAACTGACCAATTAGACGTTGACGCGGCATTCTGGGGTGCGGCACTGGGCTGCAAGGTCTTCAGCTACAATGCGGAGCCGGAGGACGAAAACTACCGGGGGCTCGAAGCCGACCCGTCACAACCGTTGATGCTCGTTCAGAAGGTGAGCCATCCCAGTCGTGTCCATCTCGATATAGAAACCGATGACATTGACGCAGAGGTGGCGCGGTTAGAGCGACTAGGCGCGAAGAAGGTAGGGCAAGTACGTGATTTTTCTATACTGGAAGCACCTAGCGGCCATCGCTTCTGTGTCGTTCCAGTGCAGCGTCCTGATTTCGATGAAAAGGCTAATGTTTGGTAAAAGTAGATGGCCTGATGGAAACAGTCTATCTGCCGCGTTTCCCTGCCAATGCCGAACATCTGAATAAGTCAATTGCGCAATACAAGGCTGGAAAAGTGCCAAGCGGGAGTTGATAGATGGAGATGAATAGTCGCTTGCTCTACTGGATAAAAGAATCAAATCCTGCCGGTATCACTATTGAGGAGGGTTGAATCCTCCACTGTTGCCATCACCTCTTAGGTAGCCGGCGTTGTTGTGGCGCCGGTCCGTTTATTGATCCATCTCGCTTTCAGGGAGGCCTCCATGCCTTTTGCACCGTCCAGCATGCACGTCGAAAGCCCCGCCTTTACGCCGAATGGCGCGATTCCCACGCGGCATTCGGCGGAGGGTGATGATGTCTCGCCGGCCTTGAGCTGGAAGGATGCGCCGGCGGGGACCAAGGGCTTCGCGGTGATCTGCCACGATCCGGATGCGCCGTTGGTCAAGGATGGCAGCTATGGCTACGTCCATTGGCTGCTTTACAACCTGCCGGCGGATGTCACGTCGCTGGAAGAGAGCACGAGGGTGGGCTCCGCCGGTCTAAACGATGGCGGCGCCGTCGGTTACGGTGGCCCCATGCCGCCGCAGGGCCACGGGCCGCATCAGTATTATTTCTGGGTGCTGGCGCTGGATACCCAAACCGAACTGCCCGAGGGGCTGACGCAGCCGGAGCTACTCAACGAGCTGGAGCCGCACATTCTCGGCATGAGCCGGTTGGTGGGGACTTATCGCCGCGACTGAGCAGCTCTCAACAGATTGAAAACTGTCGCGCACTGAACTCGGCGCCTTCCCTTGGGAGGCGCCGAGTGTCGTTTGGGCCCTGGCAATTCGGCGCGTTGCCGGTTAGCGGTGGCCGTTCATCAACTCACGCACCAACGGCGTATCCGCGTTGCGGTGGGTGGGCAGTTCGAAGCGGGCGCGGGCGATGGCGGTGCGTGACAGGGTCGCGTCGATCAGCATCTCGCGATCGTCGGCCACGGCCAGGGTGTCGCCTTGTGGGCCGAGAATGCGCGAGCCGCCCCAGAAGTGGCTGTCGCCTTCGGGGCCGAAGCGATTGGCCATGATCACGGGCGTGCCGTAGGTCATGGCGTAGAACTGCAGGTTGAGGGGCCAGTTGCGCTCGTTGGAGAAGTCGTCGCTGACGATGCCCGATGCCGAGTTGATCGGCGCGCACAGCACGGTGGGCCGGTCCAGCAGGGCGGCGTGTACCAGCCCGGGGTTCCACAGGTCGGCGCAGATCAGCGAGGTCGCCGACCAGCCGGGACACACCGCGAGGTGCGTCAGCTTGTTGCCATGCGTGAACAGCTTGCCTTCTTCTAGGCCGCCGTAGGTGGGCAGGTTGAGCTTGCGGTGCACGGCTTGTAGCTCGCCATGCTGGAGGATCGCTAGGGCGTTGTAGTACTCGCCAGGGCTCGCTTCCTCGACGAAACCGACCACCACTTGCATCTCACCGGCTTCTTGGGCGAGGTCGGCCAAGCGCGGGTCGTGGGCGGGGCAGGCCACGTCGATCACGCGGTTGCCCAGGCCGTAGCCGCTCAGCGAGAGCTCGGGAAAGACCAGCAGCTCGAGCCCTCGTTGGTGGGCCTCGGCGATCCGTTCGCGGTGGCGCTCAAGGTTGGCGTCGACATCGCCGAGGGTGGCGTTGATCTGCGCGGCGCCGACGCGAAGATGATCCTGGTAGTGCATGGTGGCGTCTCGCTATTGTCTGGAAAATGTGGGGGCGCCGAGCAGCGCCAGGAGGTCGCTTGCCGGGCGTGTCTCGAGGCTCATCACCACGTCGTGCAGCCGGGCCGCGCGTTCGCCCAGCACGGGTTCGGCCAGCGCCCAGTACTTGGCGAATATCTCGGCATCCGAAAGGGGCAGGTCCGGATTGCCGCGTGCCTCGAAGTCGGCACTTTCGATGATCTCGCCGCTGTCGAGATGCAGCCGGGCGCGCGCCCAGCGCTCGGCGGGAAAGCGCGCATTGAAGATGTCATCCTCGTGGATTTCCACCTTGCTGGCCAGGGCCTTGAGGTCCGGGGCGTCGAGTTCATCGCTGACACCCGCGACATCCACGGTGCCGCGGCCCAGGGCGCAGGCGACGGGCCAGGGCAGGCTGTATTGGGCTTGCTCGGTGGTGGTCGGGTGCGTCACATGCAGGCGCTTGCCTTCGTGGAAGGTGACAATCTCGATGCGCGCGATGGCGGCAGGGTCGCGTTTCTCGGTGGGCAGTGACAACACGGCTTCCACCGCGGGCTGGGCCCAGCGGCAGACCGGGTAGGCCTTGAAGTATTGCTCGTGGAGATACCAGCGCTGGCCCAGGTCTTGCCAGATAGCGGCCACGTCCGTCGCGGTCACGGTCAGCGCCGGGGCGCCGGTGAAGCCGTCCTCGGCCAGCAGCGCCGCCGAAATCCCCGTCATCGCGCCCCAGCCGGAGCCGTCCTTGAGCATTGTGGGATGATCGATGCAGCGCATCATCTGGCTGCGTGGGCCGTAGAACTCGGCGATGCCGAGGGCATGGTGCAGGGTCTCGACATCGGCCCCGCGCAGGCGTGCGGCCACGGCGGCGACGCCCAGGGCGTTCCAGGCGCCGGAGGTGTGATAATCCGGGCTGGTGGCGTGCAGGGCGATACCCGCGCGGGTGGCGATCTCGTAGCCGTAGGCGAGCAGGGCGAGGAAGTCGTGTCCTGACAGTCCATTGACCTCGGGCAGCGCCAGCAAGCCGGGTAGCAGGGCCACGCCGGCGTGGCCCTTGGTCAGCACCTGGCCGTCGTGGGCGTCGAGCGCGTCGATCAGCCAGGCCCCGTGCAGGGCGACGCCGGTGGGCGAGGCCTGGCCGGCGGCGAACAGCAACGGGCGCTCACCGCCGTGTTGGGAGATCGCGAAGCGCGCGGCCTTGTCGGCAAGCGGTGTGCGGGTGGCGCCGGCCGCCACGCCCAGCAAATCGAGCAGGCAGCGCTTGGCCTGATGAAGCGCTTCATCGCCGAGGCTCGAAAGATCGAACCCATGCATCCAGTCGAGCGGCGTGTGATCGTGCATGGCGGTGGCCTCGAGCGTTGACGGGTGATGAAGGATACGAGGTGCGTAAAAGAAGGCCGCGCAAGAGCGGCCTTCTTACTTAGTGATCGAGTACGGCAAGGAGTAGCCTCGTTTAGGTGCCGATCACAGCAGGTCGTGTTTCTTGAGGAAGTTTGCGGCGACCTTGTCGATGGCTTTCTTGTCGACATCGACCTTGGCGTTGAGCGCGGCCATGACGTCGTCATTCAGAAGCGCCGAGAGTTTGTTCATCTGCTCGTCCAGCTTCGGGTTGGCTTCCAGCGTGTCCTTGCGCACGACGGGGGTCAGTGCGTAGGCCGGGAAGAACTGCTTGTTGTCTTCCAGCGTCACCAGGTCGAAGGCCGGGATGCGTCCGTCGGTGGAATAGGCGATGGACACGTCGACTTCCTTATCGCGCAACGCGGGCAGCGTCAGGCCGAAATCCATCCGCTTGATGTTGGCACGACCGAACTGGAAGCCGTAGGTTTCTTGCAGTGGCCGCAGGCCGTCATCACGGGCGTAGAACTCCGCGTTAGAGGCAAAGGTAAGTGCTTCACCACCGTTGATGGTCTCGGCAAGATCGGAGATCGTTTCGATATCCCGCGCTTTGGCATCGTCGGCACGCATGGTCAGCGCGTAGGTATTGTTGGCGTCGGAGGGTTCGAGCCACACGAGCCCCTTCTCGGCATCGAGTGTCTTGACGCGCTGATACGTCTCTTCGGGGGAAAGCTTCTCGGTAATATTGTTATAGGTAATCAGCGACGTGCCGGTGTACTCCCAGTACAGATCGACCTGGCCGTTTATCTGAGCTTGGCGAAGTATGGCGGAGCCCATGCCGGCGCGTTTCTCGACGTCATAGCCGAGTCCTCCCAGGTATTGGGCGGTCATGTTCGACAGGATGAGCTGCTCGGTAAAGCCTTTGCCGCCGACCACGATCTCGTCGGCCTGGGCGGTGGTCAGAGTGCTGGCCAGTACCGCGCCGGTGAGTAGGGTCATCAAGGTCTTCATGGTGTCACTCCTTTCTTTGATTGTTGGCTATCGTCGACTCTCGTTGATCAATGGCTAGCGCTGAGTGTCGGATCTCAAGCGTGGGTGATGCGTCTTCCTAGGCGCGGCTCGGGTTGACCCCGCGTGGAACGACCAGGAAGGCGGTGATGGCGATGAGCGTGTCGACCGCAATCGCCAGCAGTGCTGTGGGAATGGCGCCCGCCAGCATCATGACGGTGTCGTAGAGGGCGATCCCCGTGAAGATCAGCTCGCCAAGGCCCCCGGCGCCGATCAGAAAGGCCAGCGGCACGGTGCCGATATTGATGGCCAGCGCCGTGCGGATGCCGGCGAAGATGACATACAGGGCGTTGGGCAGTTCGACCCGCAACAGCCGCTGGGTGGGCGACATGCCGATGCCCGCTGCCGCTTCCTTCAGCGCCGGGTTGACGCCCTTGAGCCCTGTGTAGGTGTTGCGGGCAATGGGCAGCAGTGTGGCTACGAAGAGCCCGAACACCGCCGGTACGGTGCCGATGCCCAGAAAGCTCATCGACAGCGCCAGCACGGCCAGCGTGGGGATGGTGGTGCCCACGTTGAGCACCTGCATCATGGACTCGGCGACACGCGCCATGCTGGGGCGTGACAACAGGATCCCCAGCGGGATGGCCACGAGGATTGCCAGGCCCCCGGACATGGCGGTCAGCCACAGGTGCTGCACGATCAGGTACTGGATATCGGGCAGGTAGAAGATGAAGTCGTCGATCATGCCGCTGGACTGGCTCCAGACCCCGGCTAGAAAGACGGCCACCAGCACCAGCAAACGCACGGCGCCAGCGAGGTTCAACGTCGGCATGGCTTACTCCTTGGTGGCCGGTGACGATGCCGCTTCGGCAGCCGAGGCCTCGCTATCGCGCTTGGAATGAGCACGATAGCGCGAGCCCAGATGATGGGTGATCGCCCGCTGGGTGACCTGGCCGACGATGCGGCCGTCGTCGTCGACGCAGGGCACCCAGGTCATGTCGTTGGCGAACATCAGCGAGGCGACCTTGCGCAGGTCGTCGTCGAGGCTGACCACCACCGGCACGCTCTGGTAGTGGTCGCGGCAGTGCCCCTGAGTGGTGCGGGCCACGGCGGCGTTGATGATGCCCACCGGCTGACGCTTGTCGTTGACCATCACGATGCTGTTCACATAGCCGTAAGACTCGATGCGCTGGAGGGCGGTGGCCAGCGTGTCGTCTGGGCGCACCAGGCCGATCTCTTCACTGGCCAGATCGCGCACCTTGACTAGGTTGAGTCGCTTGAGCGCTCGGTCCTCGCCGAGGAAAGATTCGACGAAATCGTTCTTGGGTGCGGCCAGCAATTCGTCGGGTTCCGAGTACTGGACCAGCTTGCCTTCGCGGAAGATGGCGATGCGGTCGCCCATCTTGATCGCTTCGTCGATATCGTGACTGACGAACATGATGGTCTTGTTCAGTTCCTGCTGCATTTTCAGGAACTCGTCCTGAATCACCGCGCGGTTGATCGGGTCGATGGCGCCGAAGGGCTCGTCCATCAGCATCACCGGTGGGTCGGCGGCCAGCGCCCGCGCCACGCCGATGCGCTGTTGCTGTCCGCCGGAGAGCTCGCTGGGATAGCGCTTGAGGAAGACGTCCGGCTCCATGGCGATCATGCGCATCATTTCCCGGGCACGCTCGCGGTACTTGGCCTTGTCCCAACCCAGCAGCTTGGGCACCACGGTGATGTTTTCCTCGATGGTCATGTTGGGAAACAGCCCGATCTGCTGGATCACGTAGCCGATGTTGCGGCGTAGATCCTGGGTATCGAGGCTGGAGGTGTCTTCGCCATTGATGAACACCTTGCCCGAGGTCGGCCGGACGATGCGGTTGATCATCTTCAGGGTGGTGGTCTTGCCGCAGCCCGAGGGGCCGAGCAGGATGCAGATCTCGCCGCTCGGCACCTCCATGCTGATATGGTCGGCGGCGGTCACCGCGCCCTTGGGCGTATCGAAGACCTTGGTCAAGTTGTCGAGTCGAATCATGAAGTTGTCCTTGTCGGGTCGGCAGCCTTTGCAGGTCGACAGAGAATGGCGCGGAGAACGGCTCAGGTCGCAGCGGCTTCGCGTTCCATGCCCTTGGGGGTCAGGCGCTTCTGCAGTGCCAGCAGTGCATAATCGACGATGATCGCCAACACGCTGACGGCCACGGCGCCGAGGATCAGTTGGCGCGGGTCGGACTGGGAAATGCCACGGCTGATGAAGGTGCCGAGCCCGCCGGCGCCGATATAGGCGGCGATCGCCATGACGCCGATGTTGAGCACCACGGCGGTACGCACACCGGCCATGATCACCGGCACGGCGAGTGGAATCTCGACCATGCGCAGGCGCTGGTTCTGGCTCATGCCGATACCGCGAGCGGCTTCGCGCAGGGCCGGGTCGACGTTGTTGATGGCGGTGTAGGTGTTGCGGATGATCGGCAACTGTGAATAGAGCAGCACCGCGATGACCGCCGGCAGGTAACCGATGCCGTGGCCGATAATCGAGAGAATCGGAATCATGATGCCGAACAGCGCGATGGAGGGAATCGTCACGATGATCGAGGCGATGTAGAGCACGGTCTTGGCGACGCGCTCGTTCTTGGTAATAGCGATTCCGATGGGGACGCCGGTCAGGGTTGCGATGCCCACCGCGACACCCACCAGCGAAATATGCTCGATGGTACGGGTCCCCAGCAACCCAAGATTATCGAGAAAATATTGCATTAATTCCACGGGCACGGACCTCGCACTCGCGAACGAGTGTTTTGTTTGAGTGCTTAGAAGTTTCTTATATGAAAGGGTTTTTATAAGTTCGTATTATGTGAAGAGCATAACACGCTCTTCCCGACTGCCCCCTGTTTTGGGCATTAGGATGTGCAATGTTATTCATTTCCAGTAGCAATGGGCATTCAATAGGAAATTCATCGACTTCACCGTATCCTCCTCGACGATAATTCAGTGTTTTAAAGTTTCTTGCAGGAGAACTCATTGTGAGCACTGGCAGGACGAATTACCGGCTCGCCGCCGCCCAGATTCAATGCGCGTTGGCCGATGTCGCGAACAATCTCGAGGTGCATCGTCGTGTCATCGAGGAAGCCCATCGTCGGGAAATCGATGTCTTGGTGTTCCCCGAGCTTTCCCTGACAGGGTACGACCTGGGAACGCGCGTCCCCGAGGTTGCGATGCATCGCGACGATCCGCGACTTGTCCAACTGGCGGATGCCGCCGGTGACATGCTCACCGTGGTGGGCTTCGTCGAGCGCTGCGGTCGCGGCGAATACGCCAACGCCATGGCGTGCCTGTGCGGTGGCCGGGTCGTCGCCGTGCACCGCAAGGTCAATCTGTGTACCTACGGCGGACACGAGGAAGGCAAGCATTTCGGTAAGGGGCAGGCACTCACCGTCGCCGATGCCGACGGTCTCACCTGTGGTGTGATGATCTGCGCCGATCTCTGGAATCCGGGCCTCGCCCACGCGGCCATGCTGGAGCGGCCCGACGTGATGCTGGCCCCGGTTAATGCAGCGACGGGGATGGTCGACGGCGATTTCGATGACGAAGGCAATTGGCTGATCTGCCTGACGTTCTACGCCATGATGTATGCCACGCCGATGGTCATGGCACATCGCTACGGGGCGGAGGGCGACGCCTGGTTCTGGGGCGGCAGTTGTATCGTCGGCGTCGACGGCAAGGTGCTGGCGAGGGCCGAGGACGGCGAGACGCTCGTTAGCGCCGACATCGACACCGACGAGATCGACGCCGCGCGCTTCGCGATGCCGACCCACCGCGACGCCGACACCCCGCTGGTGGCCTCGCTGATGGCGCGGCGGGTCGAGCGCGAGCGGCGCGGCTGAGGCGGGTCAGGCCGGGATATAGCGTTCACTGGTCACCCGAGACGGTTCACGCTGCATGATGACGTCACCCTGACGAACCGAGAGCAGTATGTCGCCTTGCTTGCGAAGTACGCTGTAGTCGTCTTCTCCGTCGAGCAGGATGAAATTGCCGGGCTTGCCGGTCTCGATGCCGTAGCGGTCCTGAATGTTCAGGGTCTGGGCGCTGTTTGTGGTGATCAGATCGAGTGCACTTGCGAAGTCGTGATAGCCCATCATTTGGCAGATATGCAGGCCGAAATCCAGACTGCGCAGCAGTTTGCCGTTGCCGAGAGAGTACCAGGGGTCAAAGATCGAATCCTCGGCGAAGCAGACGTTGATACCGGCTTCGCGCAGCTCTTTTACTCGCGTCAGGCCGCGACGTTTCGGATAGGTATCGAACCTGCCTTGTAGATGGATGCTCTCCGTGGGGCAGGAGATGAAGTTGATGCCGGAGTTCTTCAGCAGACGGAACAGCTTGGCGCAGTAGGCGTTGTCGTAGGAGTGCATCGCCGTGGTGTGGCTGGCAGTGACGCGCGGGCCCAGCTCGTTGAATAGCGCCTCGCAGGCGAGGACCTCGAGAAAGCGGGAGTTGGGGTCGTCGATCTCGTCACAGTGTACATCTACCAGACGGTGGTACTTCTTCGCCAGCCCGATGACCGTCTTCATCGACTCCACACCCAGCTCGCGGGTGTACTCGAAGTGCGGAATGCCGCCGACCACATCCGCGCCGAACTCCAGTGCTTCTTCCATCAGTTGCAAGCCGTTGGGGAAAGAGAGCAGACCGTTCTGGGGGAAGGCGACCACCTGCAGATCGATCTTCTCTTTCAGCTCGTCGCGCAGGGTGCAGAGGGTTTTCAGGCCCACCAGGCTCGGGTCGGAGATATCCGCGTGGGTGCGAATATGCTGCACGCCGTTCTGTACCAGAAGCTCGATGGTGTCCAGCACTCGGCGGCGGATATCGGCCTCGTCCAGCATCGGCTTGCGTTCGCTCCAGCGCTCTATGCCCTCGAACAGAGTGCCGCTCTGGTTCCAGTTGGGTTCACCGGCGGTCAACGCCGCATCCAGGTGAATGTGTGGCTCCACCAGTGGAGCGCACAGCAGTTTGCCGCCGGCATCGATGGCGCCTTCGGGGCAAGCGATCGCGCCGTCTTGTTCGCTGATCCGGCTGAACAGCCCATTGCTGATCTCCAGGGTGTGAAGCTTGGGGGTGTGTCGCAGACGGGCATTGACTATGTGCATAGGGGCCTCTTCACTGATCTTCCGACGTGGGAAGCTGGCTATCGATATTGTGGTGCTGAAATAGAATCTGCTCGATCAGCAGGGCATTCTGCAAGTTGAGCCGCACGAAAGCGTCACCGAGACGATGGCCGATCAGTTGCTCGATCCGTTTCAGGCGGTGTCTTAGCGTGTTGCAATGAATTCCGAGGCTTTCGGCGGTCTGCTGCTGGTTGCCGAACAGATTGTCCTGGCCAGCCGCGGAAGCGGACCTCCTCCAGGCCGGGCAGCCGCGGTATCTCGGCGCAGGTTATCGCCATGTCAGTCCTTGGCCGGGTCCATCGCTGGGCGGGGGATCGACAGTTTCAGCAGGATGGCGTAGCACAAGGCTGCGGCGATGACGCCCACCAGCGGCGGGAGTACCGGGGAGAAGTAAGCCACCCCGGAGGCGATCGCATAGGAGGCCAGGCCGATCCAGTTGAAAGCGGGCAGACTGACGTCGGCCAGCTTCGGATACCGACCCTTATGGTTGAGCCAGAAGTCCGCCATGATGACACCGCCGATCGGTGGGATGAAGGTGCCGAGCAGCACCAGGAACGGAATCAGCAGGTTGTACATGCCACCCACGGCCAGCACGGTACCGATGGCCGCGCCGGCGACGGTGACCACCTTGCGCTTGTCGGTGCGCAGCAGGTTGCAGCCGGCCACGGCGAAGTTGTAGATGGTGTTGTCCTGGGTGGTCCAGATGTTGAGGAACAGCATCAGAACGGCAAGCACCACGAAGCCCTGAGCCAGCATCACATCGACGATATCCGCCTGCTGGTAGATCATTGCTCCCAGTGCGCCGGTCAGCACCATCAGACTGTTGCCGATGAAGAAGGCAGCCAGCGTCGCGATCACGGCGATCTTCGGCGTGCGGGCGAAACGACTCCAGTTGGTGGCTTGGGTGCCGCCGCTGATGAAGGTGCCGATCACCACGGTGATGGCGGCGGCAATGCTCATGCTCTCGGAGGGCGTCTGGCCGGCAAGGCCGGAAAGCCCGCCTACATCCACCATGCCGGTGTAAAGGCTGATCAGAATAAAAAGCATCATCGCCGGCACGGCAAAGCGGGACAGCAGATCCAGTCCGCGAAAGCCGATCATCGCGGTGACGCAGAAGGCAAGGCCGAACAGCACCATCAGCGGGGTCTCGAGCGATGCCGGCAGGCCGGTGGTCTTTACCAGCACCACGGCGATGGTGGCGGTTCCCCAGGCGTACCAGCCGATCTGGGTGAAGCCGAGCACGAAGTCGGACAGTTTGCTGCCCACCTCGCCAAAGCAGAAACGTCCCATCAGCACGGAGTTGAGGCCGCTTTTACAGGCAATATAAGCCAGGGCCGCCGCGTAGCTGCCCAGCAGCAGGTTGCCGATAAGAATCACCCCCAATAGCTCGCCGAACGGGAACGCGATGCCGAGTGATCCGCCTGCCCACATGGTGGCGGTAAAAAAGGTAAAACCGAGCAGTACAACCGAGGTGGAGAGCAGCCCTTTACGTTCGCTTCCGGGCACCTCGCTCAATGGGTAGTCTGAGTTTTCCATCGTGTGCTCCGCAGGGAGTTCGCATGAATAGCGGGAGGTGGTCTTTCTACACCAAGCATTAAGCAAGAGATGTTCCACTATTAGGGGGAGGTGGTAACGACGGTGAGAAGTTGTCGATTTCCACTTACCGGAGAGTCAATAAACTGTGCAATGTGCACAATAAGATCCGTAATACGCGGTCGTGGGCTGTCGTAACGCGTGGTCTTTGCACCACCATGGTTCATGAAGGGAGCCATTATGGGGCTAACGCATGGCACAAAAATGCCCGAGGCGTTGCCTCGGGCGTTCTGACGCCAACAGGTGGCATCCTGTTTCAGAGTGGCCCCCCGTGGTATTACACCCAACGTCGCTGGCGGCGCGTTTTCCAGTGCCGGTCGATGAAGCGTTCGCCTTCCTCGAAGGCTTGCAGGCGGGCTTCCAGATAGAACCACTCGGCGTCGCAACTCAGCTTCGCCCAGGTCTCGGTGTGCACCTGCCAATCGTCGCGCTGGAAGGTCTGGCGCCAGCTCTTGCTCATGGTCGCGGTGACCGGTGCCGCGGGGTGGATGGCGTAACGCTCGTCCGCCGAGGCGATGTTGGTCAGGCCGTGGTCGTAGGCGATCTCGCCGAAGTCGTCGATGATGGCATGCCGGGTCCAGCCGTCGGTCAGCGAGTGGGTGACGTCCCGGGACTGTTCGCCCGCGCGTTTGATCCGATGCTGCATGGGCCCGGAAAACACCGCCGGTTCGAATGCCACCGGTGGCGCCTCGTGCGAGGTGCGCTGGGGCAGGGTGAGCCGCGAGTCGGCTTCGTGCAGGGTCAGCGTCACCGGGTAAGGGCTCGGCCAGACCAGCGGCCAGTAGGCGGTGGTCACCGAGACGCGCAGCCGATGCCCGGCAATGAAGCGATAGCAGGTCTGGTTCAGTGACACGGTCACGTCGAGCGGCGTATCGCACGGCACGTCGGACGGCGTGACGTGGCTTTCGCGGTGGCAGAGGTTGAGCACACCGTAGGAGACGCGTTGCGAGACGCCCTCGGGCGAGACGTCGCACACGCGAACGATCAGATTGGCGCGCGGCTGATCGACGCTGACCCGCAGCGCTAGCGTGGGGCGCCCCAGGATCACCGTGTCGGCATCCAGCGGATCGGTGTCGTAGGTCAGCGAGTGGGCGTCGTCGCCGCGCTGGTCACCGGCGATCTCGGGGCCGCTGCTGTGGGGAATGTACTCGCCGCACTGCAGACCGTTGTCGGCAGGCGCACGCAGTTTGGCCACGCCGGGGCGGGCGTCGTCGTCCGGGGCATGCAGCTCACCGTTGCCCAACGCCAGGCCGCGAGAGGCGATATGCGGGCTCGGCCACTGGGTCTCGGCGAGCCATTCGCCGGGCACTTCGAGCCGTTGCGGATCGGCCCCGGAAAAGGAGGGGCAGTAAATGCGGTACAGCGGTTCTTCCATGATGCCGGTGTCGCGGTCCTTCAGCCAGTGATCCCACCAGCGCAGCGCTTCCTGTAGAAAGCCGATGGTTGGCCCGGGCATCGCCAGGTGCGGGTAGGCGTGCGGCCAGGGGCCGACGATACCGCGCCGGAGGCAGGGCGCGTGCTCGAGAATCTCGGCGACGAAGTTGACGTAGGCGTCGGCCCAGCCGGTGACGGCCAGGGTCGGCGTCGTCAGACGCGAATAATCCTCGCACACCGAGCCGTGGCGCCAGTACGCATCGCGCGTCGGGTGATCGAACCAGTTCTCGGCGACGAAGGGTTGCTGGGCGAGCCGGTGTTGCCAGAGTTCGCGCCAGTCGTCGCGCAAGGCGGGGTCTGGCGGCCGCGACATGAAGGCAAGCGACGAGGCCGCCCAGCCGAAGTTCTCGTTGAGCACGCAGCCGCCCTTGTAGTGCACGTCGTCGTGATAGCGGTCGACGGTGGCGCCGACGGCGATGATCGCGCCGAGCGCCGGCGGCTGGCGCGAGGCCACCTGCAGCGAATTGAATCCGCCCCAGGAGATGCCCAACATGCCGACGCGGCCGCTGCACCAGGGTTGCTCGGCGAGCCAGGCGATCGCGGCGACGATGTCGTCCTGCTCGCTCGCCAGGTATTCGTCCTCGAGCACGCCGTCCGAATCGCCGCTGCCGCGCAGGTCGATACGCAGCGCGGCATAGCCGTGGCCGGCGAAATAGGGATGCATGCGCTCGTCGTCGGCACTGGTGGCGTCCCGCTTGCGGTAGGGAATGCACTCGATGATCGCGGGCACGGGATGTGTCTCGACATCCGCCGGCCGCCACATGCGTGCCGCGAGTCGGCTGCCGTCGGGCAGCGGAATGAACAGTGCTGGTTCCTCGATGATCGGGTACGGGAAGTCACGCACTTCCCGAGCATCGGGTTGGCTTCCACTCGGAAACATGGGGCGTCCTGTCGTCAGCAGGGGCGATGTCGGCATCGCCCCCGGAAAAGGAGGAAGGCGCGAGTCGGGGCGTCAGAGCAGGTCGTTTTCGGTCAGGAAGTCCTTGGCGACTTTTTCGATGTTCTGGTCGTCGACATCCACACGGCGGTTGAGGTCGATCAGCGTTGCGTCATTCAACGCGGCGGACATGCCGTTGAGCAGGGGCTTGAGCTCGGGGTGCGCGTCGAGCGTTTCCTCGCGAACCACTGGCGCCAACTGGTAAACCGGGAAGAACTGTTTGTTGTCTTCGAGCACCTCGAAGTCGAAGGCGCCGATGCGGCCATCGGTGGCGAATACGAGCGCCACGTCGACTTCACCTTCGCGCAGCGCATTGTAGGTCAGCCCTGAATCCATGCGCTTGACGCGTGAACGCGGAAATTCGAACCCATAGGCTTCCTGCAGTGGTCGCAGGCCATCGTCGCGGGCATAAAACTCGGCATTGGACGCGAGCGTCAGATCGGCGCCATCGTTCATCGCCGTGGCTAGATCCGAAAGGGTGTGGATGTCGCGTTGTTCGGCGTCGGCCTTGCGCATGGCGAGCGCATAGGTGTTGTTGGTATCCGAGGGATCCAGCCAGATCAATCCTTTCTCGGCATCCAGGCGCTTGGCGGTGGCGTAGGTCTCGGCGGCGTTGTCGGGTTGCGGCTGGTCGTTGAACAGGATCACCGAATTGCCGGTGTACTCCCAGTAGAGGTCGACCTGGCCGTTCTCCTGCGCCTGGCGCAGCACCGAGGTGCCCAGGCCGTCGCGCTTGTCGACGTTGTAGCCGTTGGCCTCGAGCAGTTGCACGGTGGCCGAGGTGAGGATCAGGTGTTCGGTATAGTTGAGACCGCCGACGACGATGGGATCGTCTTGTGCGTGTGCCGTCGTGGTCGCAGCGGAAAGGCTCAGTCCCAGGGTGGCGAGTAGTGTCGTGATGGGGTGTTTCATGGCAGCGACATACCTCTGTTGTTATAGAGTGTTATCGAGTTGCGACTTTCGTCGTTACCCAGAGTAACGCACCCCGCTGCCGGGATTGATGAGAATCCATGATGCCTGCGATTTCGGATGCCAACAGATGACAACGCAAGTGCCCTGGCTGGGGAGTTGTCAGTGGCGGGGGGAAGGGGGCTAGGACGAAGACGGGCCATCGGCGTCGGGCTGCTTTACCTGATCGGCGTAGCACGGCGAGGACGCGGGGGTGTGATCGTCCGCCTCGCTATCTTCGTCTGCTAATGCCTTGAGCAGCATGTCGCGTAAATACGGGAGGTGTGAGCGCTGCGGCTCTCGGGAGGCGGTCAACAAGGTGAGCGTGCCTTCGCGCGCCCAACGCATGAGGGGCAGCAAGACATCAGGGTCGTCCTCGATTTCCCAACGATAGCGGTAGCCGAACACGGCGTCGTTGAGCTCCCCTTGATGCCAGGCACGACGCAAGGCGTTGGAGGGCGAGGCGTCGCGATACCAGTCGGTGAGGTCCAGTGACTCGCGGCGCTTACCGCGTGGCCATAGGCGGTCGACGAGAACACGCGCACCATCGCCTTCCTCGGCGGCCTGATAGATACGCTTGAGTGCGATCGTATAAGACATCCCAGCTCTCCTTTGCCTGATACGTGCCCTTCGCCAGATGACATGCAAGCCTGTGTCGATCTAGGCGATACGATAAGAATACGCCATCTCGGCCAGGGGGCCGCGCCCACCGGCCAAGGTGAGCGACAAGTCGTGAAGCCCTTCCCAGACGGGTAACGTCACGGCACCCTTGATGGCCAAGTCCAGTCGCTGTGCGAACAATAATAGCTTGTGTAGCCGCTTGAGTGGCATCCGTTTCAAAGCCTGCTGGTAGAGCGGGCGACGCTTGTCAGGAATTGGCGGACGCTGTGACTTGCAGGCGTGATCGAGGCTCTGTCCCTGGTCGAGGTGCTGTGCCAGCGACAGGAAGATACGCAGTTCGCGGGTCAACGCCCAGAGTACTACCGGGGCCTCGATACCTTCGCCGCGCAATCCGCCGACGATGCGCGAGACGCGCACGCGATCGCCACGCAGGCAGGCATCGATCAGCGTGAAGACATCGTAGCGTGCATTGTCCTCCACACCACCGGCAATGGCTTGGGTGTCGAGCCGGGCATTGGGCGGATTGATCAGCGCCAGCTTCTGCAGTTCCTGGTCGGCGGCCAGTAGATTGCCTTCGGTGCGCTCGCCGAGCAGGCGTGCCGCGTCCATGTCCAGCGACAGCCCATGGCGCGACGCGCGATCCCGTACCCAGAAATGCAGACGCTGGTGATCCACCGGCCAGACCGGAACGAATACGCCGATCTTGTCCAATGCCTTGAACCAGGCGCTCGACTGCGCGCGTCGGTCGAGGCGCGCGCTGCTGATCAGGAGAATGTCGTCGCTGTCCTTGGCCTGGCGGGCGTAGGCATCGAGTGCCTTGGCGCCTTCTTGCCCCGGTGACTGACTGCCCAGGCGCAGCTCAATGAGCTTGCTCGAGGCAAACAGCGACATGCTTGCTGCCGACTCCGTGAGACGTCCCCACTGAAAGCCGTTTTCCACGTGGAGTACGTCGCGTTCCTCGACGCCGCGCTGACGTGCCGCCGCACGGATGGCGTCGCAGGCCTCCATATGGATCAACGGCTCGTCACCGGCGACGATGTAGACCGGCTGAAGGCGCTTGCCCAGCGCCTCGTCCAGCTTGTCGGGAAAGACCCTCATGGTATCTCGAGCGCGCGCAGACGGTCGACGAGTTGACGTGCCGCTTCCTGACGCAATGATCGGAGCGCTTCATTGCGGAGTTCGTCCTGCGACAGCAGGTTGTCGTTGTCGACGCTCAGCGTGGTGCTGGCTTCGAGAGTCTGCTGGTCGAGCAGGTAGGCGTTGTCTTCGCTGCGCTGCACCGAGAAGGGCACGCTGAGAGTCAGGCGACGTTCCTGGCTCCCGCTGGCGCCTTGGGTCAAGCGCGTCTCGCGGATCTGCTCCTCGCCCAAGTTGACGCGTAGCGGGGCGTCGTCCTCGAGCGTAGTGCCGGTGCCTTGCAATGCCTGTTCCACAGCGTCTTCGAAGCGTCCGTCGGGGGCGGACAGCGTCAGCGAGGGAATGTCGAGCGCGGCGGCGGCGGTGCCACGCAATTGAAAACCGCACCCGGCGAGCAGCGTCGTCAGGGTCAGTAGGAGCAGAGATCGGATGATGAGCGAACGGCGCTTCACGCAGGCCTCCTTGCGGGCTTGGGCCCGCTCCTCGGGGAGCGGGCATATGGGCCGAGTCAGTTGGCGACGATATTGACCAGCTTGCCGGGCACGACGATGACCTTGCGCACGGTCTTGCCCTCGGTATGACGGCGTACGTTCTCCGCCTCGAGCGCCCGGGCCTCGATGGCGGCTTTGTCGGCCGCCGCCGGGACGTCGAGGCGGGCCCGCAACTTGCCGTTGACTTGAACGGCGAGTTCGACGCTGTCCTTGACCATGGCCGCTTCGTCGGCGACTGGCCAGTCGGCGTCGATGACCGGCGTCTCATGCCCCAGGGCTTCCCATAGCGCATGGCAGGCGTGCGGTACGATGGGCGCCAGGATCAGCACGCTGGCTTCCAGCGCTTCGCGCGTGACCGCCAGGCCTTGCGGCGTGGTGGCGGCGTCTTCGTTCTGGAAGCGACCCAGGGCGTTGACCAGTTCCATGACGGCGGCGATGGCGGTGTTGAAAGTGGTGCGGCGCCCGATATCGTCGCTGGCCTTGGCAATGGTTTCGTGGGTCTTGCGGCGCAGGGTTTTCTGCTCGTCATTGAGCGCGTCGGCATCCAGCGTGGCGGGTGTGCCGGCATTGACGTGATCGGCGACGAGTTTCCACAGCCGCTTCAAGAAGCGGTGAGCACCCTCGACCCCGGAGTCCGACCATTCCAGCGACTGCTCCGGCGGCGCGGCGAACATCATGAACAGGCGCACGGTATCGGCGCCGAAGCGGTCGATCATTGCCTGTGGGTCGACACCGTTGTTCTTGGACTTGGACATCTTCTCGATGCCGCCCATTTCCACCGGCTGGCCATCCTCGCGCAGTATGGCGCTGACCGGGCGCCCCTTGTCGTCGCGCTTGACGTCGACATCGGCGGGATTGAACCAGTCCTTGCTGCCGTCGGGGTTGTGGCGATAGAAGGTCTCGGCGATGACCATGCCCTGAGTGAGCAGGCGCTGGAAGGGCTCGTCGCTCTCGACCAAGCCGAAATCGCGCATCAGCTTGTGGAAGAAGCGTGCGTAGAGCAGGTGCAGAATCGCGTGTTCGATGCCGCCGATGTAGAGATCCACCGGTAGCCAGTAGTTGGCGCGTTCGTCGAGCATCGCTTCCATGTTGTCGGCACTGGCGAAGCGTGCGTAGTACCAGGAGGATTCCATGAAGGTGTCGAAAGTATCGGTCTCGCGCGTCCAGCCTTCGCCGAGATCATAGAAGTCCGGCATTTTCTTGAGCGGCGAACCGGTGGCATCAACCTCGACCTCCATCGGCAAGGCGACGGGTAGCTCGTCATCGGTGAGCGGCACGGTCTGGCCTTCGGGGCCGTATTTGACCGGGATCGGCGCGCCCCAATAACGCTGACGGGCCACGCCCCAGTCGCGCAGGCGGAAGTTGGTCTTCCGCGTTCCTTGTCCGTTGGCTTCCAGCTTGGCGGCAATCGCATCGAAGGCCGTTTCGAAGTCGAGCCCGTCGTACTCGCCGGAGTTGATCAGTGGACCATGCTCGGCATGTGCGCCCTGGGACAAATCCGGCGCGTTACCCTCGGCATCGGCGATTACCGGCTCGATGGCGATGCCGTACTTGGTGGCGAATTCCCAGTCGCGCTGGTCATGGGCAGGCACGGCCATGACCGCGCCGGTGCCGTATTCCATGAGCACAAAGTTGGCCACGAAGATCGGCACTTCGCGCCCCGTCAGCGGATGCAGCGCCTTGTAGCCGGTGTCCATGCCTTTCTTTTCCATGGTCGCCAGCTCGGCTTCGGAGTTGCCGCCGTGCTGACACTCCACCAGGAAGTCGGCGAGTGCCGGATTGTCGGCGGCCGCTTGCTTGGCCAACGGATGGCCGGCGGCCAACGCCATGTAGGTGGCGCCATAAAGCGTATCGGGGCGCGTGGTGTACACCACGAGCGGGTCGGCCTGGCCGGCGACCTCGAAGGTCAACTCGACCCCGGTGGACTTGCCGATCCAGTTACGCTGCATGGTCTTGACCTGTTCAGGCCAGTCGACCTCGTCCAGGTCGGCGAGCAGTTCCTCGGCGTAATCGGTGATCTTGAGGAACCACAGGGGGATTTCCTGGCGCTCGACCAGTGCGCCGCTACGCCAACCACGGCCTTCGATGACCTGCTCGTTGGCGAGCACCGTCTGGTCCACCGGGTCCCAGTTGACGGTCGACATCTTCTTGTACACCAGGCCTTTTTCGACCAGCTTGGTGAAGAACCACTGTTCCCAGCGGTAGTAGTCGACGTCGCAGGTGGCGAATTCACGGTTCCAGTCGTAGGCGAAGCCTAGCGCCTTGAGCTGGCGGCGCATGGCGTCGATGTTGTCGTAGGTCCAGGCACCGGGCGGAACCCGGTTCTTGATCGCGGCATTTTCGGCGGGCATGCCAAAGGCATCCCAGCCCATGGGCTGCAGGACGTTCTTGCCTTGCATGCGTTGAAAACGCGAGACCACGTCGCCGATGGTGTAGTTGCGCACGTGCCCCATGTGCAATTTGCCGCTGGGATAGGGGAACATCGACAGGCAGTAGAATTTCTCCCGGGTCGCGTCCTCGACGGCCTTGAAGCACTGGTTGGTTTCCCAGAAGGTCTGGGCGGCGGATTCGGTTGCGTGCGGCGTGTACTGTGCGTCCATCGGTTTGATCTGGCACCTTGCGTTAGGCTTGGCTTGAAGCGGATAACGCCCGGCCTCGCGATGTGGTAGAACGGAGTTGGGCGGGACGTTGTCCGTATGTTACGACAGGCCGTCAGGATACCCCAGTCATGCGCCTACAGGTAGGGGCATGGCGTCGACGACAGATCAGGAGAAGCGTTATGAGCGAACGTCACGATCAAGAGCATCGCCTGAGCCGCGCCTATGAGCGGGTTCTCGAGCGTCTCGAAAAAGGCGCTGGCGATCTATCCTGGGAGTCGTTGCAGCGCGAAATGGACGATGCCATCGAGTTCGAAGCAGAATTCGAGACCTACACCAAGGATGAACTGGCCTTGCTGCGGGCCTGGATCGAACGCGACATGCGTGACTTGCGGGGGTTCCTGGCTCGGGGCGGCGAGGGCATCGCCACCTGGCTTGGAATTGATCTGGCCACCATCTCGCGGCGAGTCACCGAAGCGCTGTTCTCCATCGCCGACCGCACCACCGTCGATCAGGTTCGCTTCGAGGACGATCTCGAAGCGGCGCGCGCGGATTATGTCGAAGGCGAGATGGCCGTGCCCGGTCGCATGCGCTGCGTGCACTGCGAAACCGAAGTCGTGCTTGAGTCGATCACCCGCCTCGAACCCTGCCACCACTGCGGGCATCGTTATTTCGCGCGGACCAGCGGGTAAGCCTGGATCGGTAGCTAAACAATCGCGGAATGGAAAAGACGCCGTATTGAAAAGGTGTGCTGCATGGCGGTTCAGCAACGCGTAAAGCAGGCCATCTGAGTGGAGCTGCCGACAACGGGGTCACGCGGGCCGATGTCTTCGAACCGGACATGGTAGCCGTGGCGTCCCGCGACGCCGTTGCACCATGATCTGAATTGCGCTCGGGTCCATTCAAAACGATGATCGGGGTGACGTCGCTCAGCGTCGGGCATCCCGTGCAGCGGATTGTATTCCTTGTTGGGTGTCGTGATGATGACGAACTTGATACCCAGTTCGCCAAAAACCGCGCGTTCAACTCGGGACAGGCGGCTCGGATCAATGTGCTCGATGGTTTCCAACATGACGGCTCCGTCGACGCCGTCTTCGGCCCAATCACAGTTTTCGAAAGAGCCCAGACGAACATGCAGGCGCTTGTCGGGTTTGAGTATGTCCAGATGAAGCCGGTCACGGGCACAGGCCACTGCCTGGGCGTTGATGTCGATTCCTACCAGACGGGTGAACTGCTCGTAGTCTTTTAGCCAGCGCAGTAAAACGCCATGACCGCAGCCGAGATCGACAACATGCTGCGCGCCGGATGCCAGCAGGTTGTCAACGACGGCTTGCAAGCGGGCCTGATGAAGATTTGTGGCCATCAGCGGAAGTTCCGCACGAGAGCTCGAAGGGAAGAGTGGAGCATGGCGCCAATTATCCCCGCAGTCTCTGTGCCATTCAACTAACAGGAGGCCTCGCCAGACGTCGGCAAGGGGCGGGGCGATAATCCCTTAGCAGCGCAAAGTTTGTTATCGTCATTTCTTGAAGCAGCGACCACGAGAAGGAGGCAGGTATGCGCAGCGAGGCGCTACCCGATACGATGGCAGCGATGTTGCTGACCGGGCATGGAGATATCGACAAGCTGGCCTACCGGCAAGACGTTTCCACCCCCAGCCCCGCCAGAGGCGAGGTCCTGGTGCAGGTGACCGCGACAGCGAAGAACAATACCGACCGCAAGGCGCGAGAAGGGCTTTATCCGACCAAGGACAAGGGGGATACGACCTCGTTCCAGATCGGCGGATCACCGACACTGACCTTTCCGCGCATCCAGGGTGCCGATGTGGCCGGGCGCGTGGTGGCTGTCGGCGAGGATGTGAGTGCCGAGCGTATAGGTCAGCGTGGGCTGTTGGACTTCAATATCTACGCCGATGCGCGCCCCGATATCAATCTGACGCCCGACTATTACGGGCACGGCGCCGATGGCGGCTTTGCCGAGTATATTGCTGTGCCGTCGGCGCAGTTCCACACGGTGGATAATCCCGAGCTGGCCGATGCCGAACTCGCGGCGATGGGCATGTGTTCTTATCAGACCGCTCTGCACATGTTGAATGCGGCCAACGTCAAAGCCGGGGAGCGCGTACTGGTGACAGGCGCCAGCGGCGGCGTGGGCACGGCCTTGATTCGGCTCTGTCGTATCATGGGAGCGACGCCTTATGCCCTGAGCCAACCGGACAAGGCGGAGGCGCTGCTAGCACTGGGTGCGGAAGCCGTGCTGGACCGCTCGGACATGCAGGATTTTACCGAAAAGGTGCGAGAACTGACGCAGGATCAGCCCATCGATGCGGTCATGGACCTGGTCGGTGGCGAGATGACCGATCGCTTCATCGACACCATGATCTTCGATATGAAGCGTCGCACCACCTACCCACGCTTGAGCATTGCCGGCGCGAGCGGCGGCAATATCAGCGAGATCATGTGGACACGCATTTATTTGTATCAGGTGCAGATATTCGGCGTCTCCCACGGTACACGCGACGAGGCCGAACAACTGGTGGCCTGGATTCGCGGGGGACAGTTGAAGCCGGTCTTGCACGCGGCTTTCAAACTCTCCGAGCTGCATGACGCCGAGCGCTATTTCGTCAATCGCAACAGCAACTACCTGGGCAAGATCGTGATCGTCCCGGATTCACAGTGGCAAGAACATGGCGCGCCCTACGCGTTGAAGGAAGAGAAATGAGCGAAAAACTGACGCTGCAACTGATCGACTTGCATGCCGGCGGTGACGTCAGCCGTATCGTGACCGGGGGAATCGATCCGCTGCCGGGCAATACGGTGCGCGAGAAGATGGAGTATCTGCGCGAGGATGCCGATGGTCTGCGCCAGCTATTGCTCAGCGAGCCCTATGGCATTCCCGAGATGTCGGTGGATCTGCTGGTTCCCGCCAGTGATCCGGAGGCCGAGGTGGGCTACATCATCATGGAGGTGATGGGATATCCCATCTATTCCGGCTCCAACACCATTTGCACCGCCACGGCCGTTCTGGAAAGCGGCCTCGTGCCCAAGCGCGAGGGGTACCAACGTTTTGTCCTGGAGTCCGCGGCCGGCTTGGTGCATATCGAGGCACGGGTGGAAAACGGCGTGGTAGAAGGCATCACCTGCGAAGGGTTGCCCAGCTACATCGATACCTATCGGGCCAGCATCCATGTGCCCTCGGTCGGGGACGTGACCTACAGCGTGGCGTATAGCGGCGGATTCTACGCCCTGGTAGAAGCTGCCGAGCTAGGCTTCTCGTTGAACCGGGACGAGGAAGCACGATTGGCGGAATGCGCCCATGCCATCGTCGAAGCGATTCAGGCCGAGAGAGGATTTTCGCATTACACCCTGGGGGACGTGGGGCCGTTACCGTTTCTGCATTTCATGGGCCCGGTGGAACAAGTCGCGGATGGTTTCTTCCGCTCGCGCTCGACGACCTATGTGCATCCGGGCGTGATCTGCCGCAGTACGACCGGCACGGGGACCTCGGCGCGTTTGGCCTTGATGCACTACGAAGGTTCCCTCCAGCCGGGGGATAAGCTGGAGACCGTGTCCCTGCGCGGCACGGGGTTCATCGGCGAGTTCACCGGCTCCCGGCAGGAGGGGGACCATCAGGTGGCCGAGAACACCATCACTGGCAAGGCTCATATGCTGGCGCGTTCGGATATCGTCATCAACTGCAACGATCCGTTGGTGGAGTGTGGCAGCCTGCATCATATCCTCACCAGTGGGCACCGCAAGGCCGAGGCGGCATTGCCGGTCGAGGAAGAGGCGTCCCTACCGGACTAGGCCCATCCCGGCAAGACGCGCGGACTTGACCGTGCGTCGTGCCGCGAGAGGGCGTTGACCGCGATGCCTGCTACTTGCGGCGCCGCCAACGCAGCCCGGGGATGAGTAGCAACAGGGCGAGCCCCCACGTCGGCCAACTGCCGGTGCGCGTGAACAGGGTCAAGCCCTGCATGGGCTGAACCTCGCCGCTGATGCTGGCGGTTTCGAAGCGCGGGGCGCGCTGGGTGATGTGTCCCTGAGCGTTGATGATGGCGGTGACCCCGTTGCTGGTGGCGCGGAGCACATAGCGACCATTCTCGAGGGCGCGCAATTGGGCCATCTGCAAGTGCTGGATCGGACCAATGGAGTCCCCGAACCAAGTGTCGTTGGACACGGTGAGCAGCACGTCGGCGTTGCGCGCACGCTGGGCGACCAGGTCGGCATAGATGATCTCGTAGCAGATCGCGACGCCCAGGCGCATACCGGCGGCCTGGATCGGTGCCTGGTCGGGGGCCCCGGCGGTGAAGCTCGACATGGGTAGGTCAAAGAAGGCGATGATACCGCGCAACAATCCTTCCAACGGTAAATACTCACCGAACGGCACCAAGTGCTCCTTGCGATAGCTGCCTTGGCTGTTGCCCATCCCAATGACCGCATTGTAGTAATCACCGTCGTCGTCGCGCTGAACGATACCGGTCAGCAGGGCGGTATCGGGAGGAAGCGTCGCTTGGACGCGCTCCAGCACGGGGCGTGCCTGGGATGCGAACATCGGCAGGGCGGTTTCCGGCCAGATGATCAGGTCGGTGTCGTCGTCCTGTTCGCGGGTCAGTTTGGCGTAGGTGTTGGCGGCCTTGCGTTGCCCCTCGGGGCTCCACTTCGAGAGCTGGGGGAGATTGCCTTGCAGCAGGGCGACTTGCTTGGGGTCGCCTTGTGGGGATGTCCACTGGGTGGGCAGCACCAGTGGCAGGCACCACATTGCAACGAGCGGCACCAGTGCCCACAGGCGGCGATTCACTAGTGCTACCAGCAAGGTGCCGCTGAGAGCGACGATCAGCGATAGCAGGTAGACACCGCCGATGGGCGCCCACGGCGCCAGAGGCGATTCGACATGGGCACTGCCGAGCAGCAGCCAGGGAAAGCCCGTGAACGCCCAGGTGCGCAGTGCCTCGCCGAGAACCCAGGCGCCCGCGAAGGTGATCACGGACCATCGCGCGCTGGTGAAGCGCCGATAAACGCCGAACATCACGCCATAAAAAAGCGCCAAAGTGACCACGAACAGGGCGGTGAGAAAGACCGCTAGGGGGACGCCGGTGTAGCCGTAGTCATGGATCGAGACATAGATCCACGACGTGCCGGTACCGAACAAGCCCACGCCATAACTCCAGCCACGCAGTGCTGCCTGACCAGGCGTAAGGTCGTGAAGGCCGTAGAAGACCATGGCGACGGCGAAGGGGCCGAGCCACCACCACTCGAAGGGGGCGAAGGTAAGCGTCGTGAGCGCGCCGGCCACGAGCGCGACGAGGTATCCCATCCAGGGGCGATAGGTGTGGGAAGACAGCATGAGGCACTCCTTGTCGAAGGTGCCTCTTATAACAGAGCGCGGCGCTGTGGGCCATGATGCACATTTGCCTGCCCGGTTTAATGCGTGTCGCTGTCCTCGTACTCTTCGGCATCTTCTTCGGGGCAGGGCGACACCTGCAATAAGCGAATACGGCGGTTATCGGCATTGAGCACGGTAAAGCGCCAGGTACCGAGGTCGGCGTATTCGTTGCGACGCGGGAGGTGGCCAAAGCGTTGCATGACCAGGCCGCCGACGGTATCGAATTCCTCGTCGGGGAAGGCCGTGTCGAAGCGTTCGTTGAAGTCCTCGATAGGCGTCAGGGCGCGAATCGCATAGGTGCCGTCGCCCAGGTCGCGAATATCGTCTTCTTCATCGGTGTCGTGTTCGTCTTCGATATCGCCGACGATCTGCTCGAGGATGTCCTCGATGGTCACGATGCCTGCCGTGCCGCCATATTCGTCGACCACCACCGCCATGTGGTTATGGGTATCGCGAAATTCCTTGAGCAGGCTGTTGAGACGTTTCGACTCGGGAATGAACATCGCCGGACGCAGGATATCGCGCAGCTGGAAGCGTTGACGCTCGGCGTCGCTTAGCTTGAGCAGCGGCAGGAGATCCTTGACCAGCACGATGCCCAGTACCTCATCGAGGTTTTCGTCGATGATCGGATAACGAGAATGGGCGGTCTCGAGGATCACCGGCAGGCAGTCCTCGGGGCGCTGGTCGACATGCAAGGCGGTTACCTGGGAGCGCGGGATCATCACCTCACGCGTTTGCTGATCGCTGATCTGGAACGCGCCTTCGATGATGGTCAGCGCATCCTGGTCGAGGCGCAGTCGTGTGCCGGCCTCACGCAGGAAGGTGAGCAATTCGTCTCGCGAGCTCGGCTCATCGGAGTCGTTGGAAAAAGCATTCAGCAGTTTATCCAGCCAGGATTTGCCACCCTGGCTGCTCGATCGGTCTTCGCTCATGCGATAGGTCTCTCGTTCCTCATGGACGATAACGCTGGAATGATAAACGGTCGCGCACGGCCATGGGCCGGGCATCGCGGGATGTCGGGGGGAGGCCAGGCGGCGGTTCACTCGGCATAGGGATCACCGATCTTGAAACTCGCCAGTAGCTCGCGCTCCAACGCTTCCATCTCTTCGGCTTCACGCCCATCTATATGGTCGTAGCCGAGTAAATGCAAGGTGCCGTGGATCACCATATGGGCGTAGTGATGAGTCAGGCGCTTATTCTGTGCGGTGGCCTCGTTGATGACGACATCGTGGCAGATCGCCAGGTCGCCAAGCAGCGCCAAGGGGATACCGGGAGGCGCTTCGAAGGGGAAGGAAAGCACGTTGGTGGGCTTGTCCTTGCCGCGGTACTCACGATTGAGCGTCTGACTCTCCTCGGGAGTGACGAAGCGCACGGTCATTTCCGTGCGCGTTTCATCGGCATGACGAGCGAAGACGGCGCCCACCCAAGCCTCGAGTTCGGCCTGGGTGGGAAGGTCGGTCGATGTGTCGGTGGCGACCTGACGGTCGATGTCGAGGGTCATGCGTCTGCCGGCTCGTCGTTGTCGCGGCGCGCGTCTTTTTCCTCGCGCTTGGCTTGTGCACGCCGTTCGCGTTGGGCGCGCTCCTGCTCTTCCTCGGCGCTCTCGAAGGCGTCGTAGGCTTCGATGATGCGCTGTACCAGCGGGTGGCGAACCACATCCTTGGCCACGAAATGCGTGACCCCGATCCCAGCGGTGCCCTTGAGTACATCGAGGACTTGAATCAGCCCCGATTGATTGCCGCGCGGCAGGTCGACCTGGGTGATGTCGCCGGTAATCACGGCGGTGGAGCCGAAACCGATGCGCGTCAGGAACATCTTCATCTGCTCGCGCGTGGTGTTCTGGCTCTCATCGAGAATGATAAAGGCATTGTTGAGCGTGCGCCCGCGCATGTAGGCCAGTGGCGCGACCTCGATTACTTGCCGCTCGATCAGCTTGTTGACCTGCTCGAAGCCCAGCATCTCGTAGAGGGCATCGTAGAGCGGGCGCAGGTAAGGGTCGATCTTCTGCGCCAGGTCGCCTGGGAGGAAGCCCAGGCGCTCGCCGGCTTCCACCGCCGGGCGTACCAGAAGAATGCGCCGTACCTGCTGCTGATTGAGGGCCTCGACCGCTGCCGCGACCGCCAGATAGGTCTTGCCGGTGCCCGCCGGGCCGACCCCGAAATTGATGTCGTGCTCGCGAACACTGGCGACGTAGGTCTGCTGGTTGTGGCCGCGCGGCTTGATGAGGGCGCGCGGCGTGCGGATCAGCACGTCGCCCTCGTCGAGCGCTTCTTCGTCTTCTTCCAGTGCCTCGAGCCCAGATTCCTGCAGGAACAGATGCACGGTGTCCGGCGTCAGCTCATTGGCTTCCGTCTCGCGGTAGAGATGTTCGACGACATTGGCGGCGGCCTTGACGCGTGGGCCGGGGCCCGCGAGCTGAAAGGTGTTACCACGGTTGCGCAACGTCACGCCCAGGCGTGATTCGACGAGCTTGAGGTTTTCGTCCTGCTGGCCGCACAGACTGGCCAGGCGCATAGGGTCGTTGGGTTCGAGCGTCAGCGTGAGGATGCGGTGTGCCTGCGAAGTGTTCTGGCTCAACTCGAAGAGGTCCATGGGTTGGAAATGTGATTTCAGCTTAGCGCCCCGGGCAACGCCGGGGCAATGATCCCGCGCAAGGATTCGTCACGCTAGCAGACTAAGGTCGCTGGCGGCGCCTCAATAGCGCGCCGGAGAGGCTAGATCGCCACGCAGGGAATTGGGCAACGCCTCGGTGATCTCGACATCGACGAAATAACCGATGAGTTCGGTCGGGTTGGGCGCGCGGAAGTTGACGACCCGGTTGTTCTCTGTGCGACCGGACAACTGGCCGGGGTCCTTGGGCGAGAAGCCGGTGACCAGGATGCGTTCGGTCTGGCCGACCATGCGCCGTGAAATCTGCATGGTCTGCTGGTTGAGACGTTCCTGAAGGATCGCCAGGCGCTGTTTCTTGGTCGCTTCCGGCGTTTCGTCTTCCAGATTCGCGGCCGGGGTGCCCGGACGCGGGGAATAGACGAAGCTGAACGAGGCGTCGTAACCGATGCGCTGGATCAGATCCATGGTATTCATAAAATCTTCTTCGGTTTCGCCGGGGAAGCCGATGATGAAATCCGAGGAGAAACTGATGTCCGGACGCAGCGCGCGAATGCGCTCCAGTTTGTCGACGTATTCCTCGACGGTATGGCCACGCTTCATGGCCGCCAGGACGCGGTCCGAACCTGCTTGCACGGGCAGGTGCAGGTGGCTGACCAACTCGGGGATTTCGCCATACGCTTCGATCAGACTGTCGGAGAACTCCACCGGGTGCGAGGTGGTGAATCGAATGCGGTCGATGCCTTCCACGGCGGCGACACAGCTGATCAACTCGGCGAGGTCGATTTCATCGCCCAACTGGTTCTCACCGCGATAGGCGTTGACGTTCTGGCCCAGCAGGTTGATCTCACGCACACCCTGATCGGCGAGATGGATGACTTCCTCCATCACCGGTTCGAAGGGCCGCGAAACCTCTTCGCCACGGGTGTAGGGCACCACGCAGAAGGTGCAATACTTCGAGCACCCTTCCATGATCGAAACGAAGGCGGTGGCGCCGTCCGCCGTGGGCTTGGGCAGGTGGTCGAACTTCTCGATCTCGGGGAAGGTGACATCGACCATGGAGATGGTCTCCGCCCCTTGGCTAGAATCGAGCATGGTCGGCAGCCGATGCATGGTTTGCGGCCCGAAGACCATGTCCACATGCGGTGCGCGCTTCTGGATGTTGCCGCCTTCCTGACTGGCAACGCAGCCCCCGACGCCGATCACGAGATCGGGATTGGCGGCCTTGAGCTTCTTCCAGCGCCCGAGCTGGTGGAAGACCTTCTCCTGAGCCTTCTCACGGATCGAGCAGGTATTGAGCAGGATGACATCGGCCTCCCGCTCGTCGTCGGTCAGCTCGAGTGCATGCGATTCGCCGAGTAGATCCGCCATGCGCGCGGAGTCATACTCGTTCATCTGGCAGCCGTGGGTCTTGATGAAGAGTTTCTTCGCCATACCGATCCGGTCGGTGCGTCGAACGCCCGACATATGTCCGTGATTGGGAGTGAGTAAAAGCGTGGCCTTGAAGCATGGCCTAGCCGCTAAACTTGGATGAGATGGCATATTATACGGATTGACGACATTGTGGGCCAGTCTTGTGCCTGCATCGAATCGTCCGCGATGACGCCGAGGCTATGATACGCTAGCGTTTCTCGCGTGAGCAGCCTCACTGAGGCGATACGTCGCGGGCATTCAAGGCAGAGCCACAACGGGTAAACTTGGCGTTCCCGAGGAGCTGGCCGCCTGCGATGTGAGTGATCAAAAATTACACGATTTGTCGCTATGACAGACATTGCGGTGGTCTCGCCGCGGTCATGGTCTGGTTTTCCCAAGACTTATCCACAGAATGTGTGGATGGTCGCCCGTCGAGGTGTGACAGGAGGTCCCTTCGGCAGGGTGATGCAACGCGTGGAGCAGTACGCATCGTGAGCCGTTCGTCATTCATGAAGAAGCCACGTTATGTCTAGAATCAAACCTCTGATGCTTTGCTTGGTCCTCGGGGCCTGTGCTTTTGATGCCCATGCCCAAGATGATGGGCAGTACTGGGTCTCGGACAATTTGCCGACCTACGTGCGTAGTGGTCCCACCGAGGGCTATCGTATCGTCGGTACGCTCGAGAGCGGCGACCCCGTGACGTTGCTGGGGCAGCAGAACGATTTCAGCCGTGTTCGCAGTGAGGAGGGCGATGTCGTCTGGATTCCCAGCCGTTATCTGCAGGACTCGCCGAGTGCCAGCTCGCGCCTGCCCGAGTTGCAGTCGCGTGTGAAAGAATTGACCTCGAAGCTCGACGGTATCAATGAAGAGTGGGAACAGCGTGTCAGTGACATGAAAGCCACGCTCAACGATCGGGCGCAACGTATCGAAGACCTGGAAGCGCGCAATGACGAGTTGAATACGGCGTATAGCGATGCTCAGGAAACCATGCGCAGCCTCAAGGCGCGTCTCGATACGCAGGAACAGGACCTCCTGATGCGCTACTTCATCTATGGCGCCGGCGTGGCCGGGGGCGGCCTATTGGTGGGCCTGATCGTGCCGCACCTACCGCGTCGTCGTAAGCGTCGCAGTGGCTGGTTTTGATGGCGTGTCGAAGACGTGTGAACGATGGATGGAAGAAGGAAAGAGAGGCGTTAACGACATATGGCGACGGATGAGTGGCTGGCGCGCTGGCAGGAAGGCAGGATTGGATTCCACCGATCGGCGCCGCATGATGCCTTGATGCGCCATTGGCCGTCACTCGGGACGCAGCCCGGTGGCAAGGTGTTGGTGCCTCTGTGCGGCAAGAGCCTGGATATGCGTTGGCTGGCCGCGCAGGGGCATCCCGTGCTCGGCCTGGAGCTCTCGTCGTTGGCCATCGAGCAGTTCATGGCAGAAGGGGAGGCACCGATATCTCGCTACACGCAAGGCGCCTTTACCTGCTGTCGCCAAGGCAGCATCGAACTCTGGTGCGGCGATTTCTTTCATTTTCATACCGCGCAGGTCGAAGAGTTATCCGCTTTCTATGATCGCGCGGCACTGATTGCCTTGCCCGAGGCCACGCGGCAACGCTATGCCTTTCACCTGGCGCAGTTATTGTTGCCCGGCGCGCGAGGCTTGTTGATCAGCTTGGTGGATACGCACTCGTCCGAGGGCGGTCCTCCATACACGGTGGCCGATGACGAGGTCGAACGTCTATTCGCGGCGAATTTCGAACTGACCCATCTGGAAAAGCGGCCACCGGATGAAAGCGGCAAGCAGGAAAGCGTGTGGTCGCTGGTGCGACGCGGGCCGCGCCAGGCCTGACTGCCTGTCGCGGCGCCGGCGTGCGTCAGTTCTTGAGTTGGCGGGAAAGCTCGGGATCGCTGAAGGCGCGCTGCAAGGCGTTGCTCAGCAGGTCGCTGACCATGCGGTTGTTGGAATCCCAGTCGGGCTTGATGGCGAAGCTCTGCTTGCGCTTGGCCGTATAAGTGCCGGTGTATGTGCCGCGGTCGTTGACGACCTGAGCACGCAGCACGGCTTGTAGCTGAGCGGCGCCGAGTAGCGGCGCATCGGCTTCGACGGGGACGTAACTGAGATCAGCGAGTGTCAACGTCAACTTTGTGTTGTCGGCACCGTTCGCGACGGGCGAGAAGCCCATGCGCCGCAATGCTTGTTCCGCCTGCGTCTGTAGCTTGGGAATGACGTCATGTGCCGGGACGCGGATCGTCGATGTCGATGCGGGCTCTCCAGAGCGCGTGCCCAGCACATCGCTGCGACGTCCATCGACCACGCTTAGAGTAATCTCCTGCCCGTTCCCCGTATGAGGAAGGTCCGTGCCGATATCGGGTTTGACCTGAAGAATTTGGGGGCTCTGGGCGCAACCTGCCATGAGCAGTGGCGTCATGAGTAGCGCGACGAGAGCGAACGCGGGATGTGCTCTGAAGGGAATGAGTCGGCGCATACGCATGGTGTGTCCTGAAATGAAAAGAAAAAGATAGTTGAAGCTTGGCTGCGAGTATAGCGGTAGCTCAAGAGTGCGCGAAGCCCTTTTGGCGTGACCGCAGTACCCACAAGCCGATTAGCGGCCCCGGTAGCATCAGCCAGGCAACCCAAGGCCCAAGCGTCGACCAGGCGGGCAGCAGCCATGCCAGGGAGACCGCCGATATCGCATAGCCGATGGCATTCTGCAAGGTCAGGGCGCTGCCCACCAGCGACGCCGGGCAGGCGCGTGCCGAGAGCGCCGAGAAATGCGGTGAGTCGATGACCGCGAGTAGGCTCCAAAGCGCTAGGAAAAGCGCGGCCCAGAGTCCCGACATGCCGCCGCCGACCCATGGGTACAATAGACAGCAGACGGCCGAGCCGCTCAAGCCCAACTGGGCAATGCGGCGGCTGCCCAGGCGCAGGCTCAACCAGCCACCTAACCAGCATCCCGGTCCGCCGATGGCGATCAGCGCGAAACTACCGAGTGCCAGTTGCGTGGTCGTCAGGGACGGCAGCGCCGCGGCCAGTAGCAGAGGGATCAGCGCCCACAGCGTGTAAAGCTCCCACATATGCCCGAAGTAGGCGCTGGCGGCGTGTCGGAATTCTTCGATTCGGAAGGCGCCGAGACCTGCCCAACGCGACGTCTTTCCGGTCGTCTTGCGCAGGTGAGGTGCTTCGCCGAGACGCCAGATCATGGTGCCCGCGATGAGCGCTAGCAGCGAGGCGTACCACAAGGCGTTGCGCCAATCTCCTCCCAGTGATAGCCCGGCCAGCAGATGTGGCGTCGCGGTCCCAATGACCAGCATGCCCACCAGCCATGCCAGCCCAAGGCCGGCGCGTTGCGGCGCCCAGCCGACCATGAGCTTCATGCCGACTGGGTAGATGCCGGCCAGGGCCATGCCGGTGACGAGGCGCAGCGCCACGGCTGGCCACAGACCACCGGCCCAGGGCAATAGGCCATTGCTGATTGCGCCGATCAGGCAGCAGGCGGCAAAGAGCCGGCTTGCATCGCGACGATCGGAAAGCCCGCTCAGGCCGATTATCAACGTGCCCAGGAGAAAGCCGACCTGCACGGCGCCAGTTAGCCAACCTAGATCATGGGCAGCCAGCACCCATTCACGTTCTAGATCGCCGATGACTGCATTGGGGGTGAACCACAAGGCGGTGCCGAGCAATTCGGCCAGGGCGATCCAGGCGATGGGCATGACGGGTCGCTCGACTTCACCCTGCACTCAAAGCCCCAGTGCGGAAGACGTCGAGCGACGCGGGTCGGCACCGCCGTAGAAGCTTTCATCGTCGATCAGGATCGATTGGGCGGCGCCCATTGCGTCCTGCTGGCTGACGGTATGGCCCATTGCCTCGAGCAGCGCGATGGTGTCGGGACTCACGCCCTGTTCGATGCGGATTTCGTCGGGCAGCCACTGATGATGGATGCGTGGCACGCTGACCGCCGTCTGGATATTCATGTCGTGATCGATGACGTTCATGACCACCTGCAGCGTCGTGGTGATGATTCGAGATCCTCCGGGGCTGCCGGTGATCAGAAAGTTCTTGCCATCCTTCTTGATGATGGTCGGCGTCATCGATGACAGCATGCGCTTATTGGGCGCGATCTTGTTGGCCTCGCCGCCGATCAGCCCGTAGGCATTGGGCGTGCCCGGCTTGGCGGAGAAGTCGTCCATCTCATTGTTGAGCAAGAAGCCTGCGCCTTCGACGACGATACCCGATCCGTAGCTGAAGTTGATGGTATAGGTATTGGAAACGGCCAGGCCGTTGTCGTCGGCGATCGAGAAGTGCGTGGTTTCGTTGGATTCATAAGGTAGCGGGTTACCCGCCGCGATAGCATCGCTGGGCGTGGTGTGCCCCAGCTCGATCTGCTCGCGCAACTCGTCGGCGTAGGCCTTGGAGGTGATGCCTTCGAGTGGCACATCGACGAAGTCGGTATCGCCCAGGTACTCGGCGCGGTCCGCATAGGCGCGCTTCATCGCTTCAGCCATGACGTGGATGGTGCGAGCCGAATTGAAGCCCATCTCGCCGATGTCGTAGCCCTCGAGGATGTTGAGCATCTGCACGATATGTGCACCGCCGCTGGAGGGCGGACTCATGGCGTAGATGTCGTAGCCGCGATAGGTCCCATGCACAGGTTCGCGAAGCGTAGGCTGATAGGCGGCCAAATCCTCGGCAGTCATGAGCCCACCGTGTTGTTCCATTTCCTGGGCGATGAGTTCGGCGGTCTTGCCCTCATAGAACTCGCGCGGGCCATGGGCGGCGATGCGCTTGAGCGTCGCCGCGAGATCCGGCTGACGGTAGATCTCGCCTACTTGGTAGCTGCTGCCGTCAGGCTTGAAGAACTTGGCGCGGGTCGCCGGCCACTTCGCGAGTCGCTCCCGTGCCGATTCGACACCCTCGATGAAGCGCCACGGCAGCGCAAAGCCGTTCTCGGCCAGGTCGATGGCCGGCGCCAGGGCCTCGGCGAGGTTGAGCGTGCCGTACTCGTCGAGGGCCAGTGCTAGACCGGCCACTGTACCCGGCACGCCGGAGGCATTGTGGGTGTAGCGCGAACGTTCGGATACCGCTTCACCCTGGTCATTCTGGAACATCGTCTCGTAGGCGCCGGAGGGGGCCTTCTCGCGATAATCGATGGCGATCACCTTGCCGCTGTTCTCGTCGGAGATCAGCATGAAGCCGCCGCCACCGATGTTGCCGGAGCGCGGCTGGGTGACGGCCAGTGCGAATCCCGCGGTGACCGCCGCGTCGACCGCGTTGCCGCCGTCTTGCATGACCTCGCGCGCGATTTTCGAGGCCAGGTAATGACTGGTGGCGGCCATGCCGTGTTGACCTTCCTGGGGATGGAAGCGCTCGCCTTCGAGAATCGCCTGTTGAGCGCTGGCGGGAAGCGACAGGGTGGCGAGTAACGCGCACAGTGCCAGACGTCGTCCATGGCGAATGGTAAGTCGAATCATGCCGGGCCTCTCGAGAGCAGGGCGGCAATACGGCGCCGCGTTTTTATGAGGGATTGCTTTTACTATCGAAGGCCTCGCCTGAATATGCAAGGTGGCGGTGACAGAGTAGATCCATGTGCCTGTTTTTCCGCCAACCATTCGCTAGAATGAAGCCTTCATTTCCAGCCGACAGCCCCTTTATTGCTTATGCCCGACTTCAAGATTGCGCCTTCGATCCTGTCCGCCGATTTCGCTCGTCTGGGTCAGGAGACGGAGGATGTATTGGCATCCGGCGCGGATATCGTGCACTTCGATGTCATGGACAATCATTACGTCCCCAACCTCACCATCGGCCCAATGGTGTGCAAGGCCCTGCGTGACCATGGCATTACCGCGCCCATCGACGCGCATTTGATGGTCAAGCCGGTGGATCGCCTGATCGGGGATTTCATCGAGGCGGGCGCGAGTTACATCACCTTTCATCCCGAGGCCAGCGAACACATCGATCGCTCGCTGCAGTTGATCCGCGATGGCGGCTGCAAGGCCGGCCTGGTCTTCAATCCCGCCACACCGCTTTCTTATCTCGACTATGTCATGGACAAGCTCGACATGGTGTTACTGATGAGCGTCAACCCAGGCTTCGGCGGGCAATCCTTCATCCCTGGTACGCTCGATAAGCTGCGCGAGGTGCGTCAGCGCATCGATGACAGCGGGCATGAAATCCGCCTCGAAGTCGACGGTGGCGTCAAGGTCGAGAATATCGCCGAGGTCGCGCGGGCGGGTGCAGATACCTTCGTCGCCGGGTCGGCGATATTCAAGGCACGCGACGAGGCGGATCCATACCGTTACGACAGCGTCATGCGCGCCTTCCGCGACGCACTGGCACAGCGTTGAGCCAGGTGCGTCATGGCCGATGATGAGCACGCTGCAAGCGCGCAGGTTTGGTATCTCTACCTGGTCGAAACGGCGGCGGGAGCACTGTATACCGGCGTGACGACCGATGTGGCGCGTCGTTTTCGCGAGCATCACGATGGTAAGCGCGGCGCGCGTGCCTTGCGTGGCAAGGGGCCGTTGACCTTGCGTCATTCGGAATACGTGGGCAGCCATGGCGAGGCGCTGCGTCGCGAAGCAGCGCTCAAGAAACTCAGCCCCGCGGCCAAGCGTGCCTGGCTGGCGGCACGCGGGGATGAGGCGTCGTCGTCATAGGCCGTCATCATCGACAGCGCGCCAGCGTTTCGAAGACCCGCGCTACCGCTTCCGCACCGGGATCGACGACACCTTTCAGGGCCCTGTCGGGGACATAGGCGGCACGTCCCGCCCGGGCGCGGGAAAGCGTCGCCGTATGCGCGGCGCCCTGGCGCGCTGCCTGGGCCGCGTCGGTGAGCGTGGCGTCTTTCTGAAGTGCCTGAAGCGCGGGAATCAAGGCGTCCAGCAGAGTGCGGTCGCCGAGCCGGGCGCCGCCATAGGTCTGCATGCGTTCGACCCCTTGCCAGAGGCTGTCGATCAGGCTGCGATGCTCGAGGCTGGTCGCCGTGGCGGTCATCAGGATCGACAGCAGTACCCCGCTCGACCCGCCCATACCGGTGGCCAGGCATTGTCCCAGACCTGCGAATAACCGTTCGGGGTGTGCGGTATCTAGCCGGCCTGCCCTCAACGCCTGTTCGATGGCATCGGCGCCTTCCACCAGGCTGCTGCCGGCATCGCCGTCGCCGCTCTGGGCATCGAGCCCGTCGAGATCGTCACGTGCATCGCGCAAGACACTGAGCACCTGGGTGAGTGCCGCCTTGACGTGCGTCGCCTGGGGCGCGTTGTCATTCAGTGCGTCGTTGCGGGCCGTGAGGTTGGGCGTGAAGGTGTCCGGCGGACGCACGTCTCTAACGCCTGGCCAGGCGGGTGCATCGGTGGGCGCTAGCAAGGCCGTACGCATGGCGTCGTCGGTGGCCATCAGCGTCACCGAGAAGCCGTGCATGTCCAACGAGGTCATCAAGGGGGCGGGGCCGATGAACTGGGTCAACCGTGCCGGGCCGAGCCCATCGATCAAGCTGCCGCTCAGAACGCCCATCTCCTGGGTCGAACAACTCCCCAGATTGTTGAGCAGGGCGAGCCAGCCGTTGGTGTAGCCGCGCTCTTCGAGAGCGGCTGCGAGAGGCACGACGACGTGGTTCATGGCGTCGCGCGCGTTATCCGGTGCGATATGCTGGGCGCCCGGTTCGTTATGGATGCCGAGTCCCAGTTCCGGACTCCGGTCGGGACGTGCTTGGCCTGGCAGCGTGGCTGGCGTGAGCGCCATGCCCATCGAGGCCATGCGTTCGCATGCGTGTTGAGCGAGCGCTTGGATATTCTCCAGCGAGTCTTGCTGCTGCGCGTGATGCCCGGCGATCTTATGAATCAGCAAAGTACCGGCCAGGCCGCGTGGCTGTGGCGTATCGGGCAGAGAGATATCATCGGCGACGATGACCATGGCGACATTGAGACCTTCGCGACGCGCATGCTCGGCGGCCAGCCCGAAGTTGAGCCGGTCTCCAGTATAGTTCTTGACCACCAGCAGGCAGCCGGCCGGTCCGCAGACCTCGCGAATGGCGGCGAGCACGGCGTCCATGCTGGGCGAAGCGAACAGGCTGCCGGAAATCACCCCGGTCAGCATCCCGTCGCCGATGAAGCCGGCATGCGCGGGCTCGTGCCCTGCGCCGCCACCGGATAGCACCGCGACTTGTCGCTGGCCGAGCGTATCGCGGTCCC
Organism: Chromohalobacter sp. HP20-39; assembly: GCF_033052815.1. NCBI lineage: Bacteria > Pseudomonadati > Pseudomonadota > Gammaproteobacteria > Oceanospirillales > Halomonadaceae > Chromohalobacter > Chromohalobacter sp. HP20-39. The sequence continues at coordinate 90,473 of NZ_JAWHTP010000003.1, forward strand.
AGTCGCGACGAATCAGGATGCGTACGCCGCTTTGGGGTTCGGCAATACGCAAGGGGGCGAGGTGGCCGGCGGCGTAGAGAACGTCGGCGACGACGCGTGAGGCGTCATTGAAAAAATGTTGCATGGGCGGGCTCCATGAGCGAGCTGGGCGGTGTCTCGATCATGGTGGCCCGGCTAGATTAGTGCAACTTCATGCGTGGGCGCAGGTAGCGATTGAGGCCATCGACGACGACGGTCATACCGGTTTTGACCACGCCATGAATGGCCATCTGATGCATGCGATAGAGCGAGGCGTAGAATAGCTTCGCCAGGCGACCCTCGATGAACAGGCTGCGCGCCGAGGCGCCTCGCATCAGGCTGCCCACGGCATCGAAGTGAGCCAGCGAGATCAACGAGCCCCGGTCGCGAAACACGAAGGGCTTGAGAGGCTTGTCGTCCATGGCCGCACGCAGGTTGCGATAAAGCAGTGTGGCCTGCTGGTGGGCCGCTTGCGCGCGCGGCGGAACACGCGTGTCGTCGGGCTGGGGGCAGGCGGCGCAATCGCCGAAGGCGAAGATGCGCTCGTCATCGAGGCTCTGCAGCGTCTGGTGTACCTTGAGCTGATGATTGCGCTCGGTGGCAAGGCCGAGTTCGGAGAGAAACGCCGGTGCGCGAATCCCTGCCGCCCAGACGTTCAGATCGGTGGCGATGCGCGTTTCGTCGGCGGTGATGAAGCCTTGTTCATCGGCGCAGGTCACGCGGGTGTCGACGTGGATCTGCACGCCGAGCTTTTCCAGTTCCTTATGCACGGCCTGGCTGATGCGTTCGGGGAGCGCCGGTAGAATGCGTGGTGCCGCTTCGATCAGGTGGATCTCAAGCTTGCCGCTGTCCATGGCAGTGAAGCCGTAGCTGTGCAGCATCTTCGAGGCACCGATCAACTCCGCGGCGAGTTCGACCCCGGTGGCACCGGCGCCTACCAGGCCTACGCTCAACTTGGGATGGGTTCGACGTTCGGGGTCGCTGTAACGCAGGAAGGTGTTGAGCATGTTCTGGCGGAAGTTTTCGGCCTGCCCGGGGCTGTCGATGAAGTGGCAGTGCTTGGCGACGCCTGGGGTGCCGAAGTCGTTGGAAACACTGCCCAGTGCCATGACCAGATAATCGTAATCGATCGTGCGGGCGGGGAGGATCACGACACCGTCGTCGTCGATGATCGGCGCCAGCGTGATGGTGCGATTGTCACGATCGAGATTACTCAGCGTGCCGCGTTGGAAGCGGTAACCATGCGCCTTGGAATGACCTTGATAGGAGACTTCGTCGAGGCTGGAGTCGAGCACGCCCGTGGCTACTTCATGCAGCAAGGGTTTCCAGATATGGGTCGAGTTGCGGTCGACGAGCACGATCTCGGCACGTTGGCGCTTGCCGAGCTTGCGCCCCAGGCGTGTCACCAGTTCGAGGCCGCCGGCGCCGCCACCGACCACCACGATGCGGGGTGTGGACATACAGACTCCTGGAAAAGAAACGTTGAAAAGGTGCGAAAAAGGGTCGCCAGGGTCGGGGCATCGCGATGGATCAGCCAAGACGCAAGCGGAGTGGCAATGACTTGCGTGTCGTGCCGGGAGGGCGATGGCGCCTAGTGTCGGCGACGTCTTTATATAGAATAACGCTGTTCGTGTACCAAGAATACCGTGAGGGGCGCGCGACGCCGAGTTTTTGCGTAATATTACATGCATTATGGTGGGCGCTTTCAGGTTCAAGGAGACGAATATGCCGTCCAGCGCGATACATCCCGCCCTCGAGGGCATTCGGCTTGCGGTCTTCGATCTCGATGGGACTCTGATCGACTCCGTTCCGGATCTCGCTGCGGCGGTCGATGGTGCGCTTTGCGAGTTGGCGCTACCCGAGGTCGGGGAAGCGGCGGTGAGGGGCTGGGTCGGCAACGGTTCTCGCAAGCTCGTCGAGCGAGCGCTTTATGCCGTCGGTGCGCAAGACATGGAGCTCGAGGCCGCGCACGAGGGTTTTTTACGGCACTATCGGCAGGCGCCATGCCGCTTGACGCAGGTCTATCCCGGTGTTCGCGAGGCGCTCGAAGCGCTTGCGGCGCGCGATGTGGTATTGGGGCTTATCACCAACAAGCCGACGGCGTTCATCGCCCCTATTCTGGAATGCCTGGACCTTGAGCATTACTTTGCGCTGACCTTGGGTGGCGATGCATTGTCGACCAGGAAACCCGATCCGGCGCCGCTGCTGCATCTAGCAAGCCGGCTCGAGGTGGCGCCGAGTGCATGCCTGATGGTGGGGGATTCTCGGCACGACGTAGAGGCCGGTCGGCGGGCGGGTTTTCGCACATTGGCGGTACCATACGGGTACAATCACGGCGAACCGGTGGCCGCGAGCGAGCCGGATGTCATGGTTGAATCGCTGGGGGAACTCGTTTAGTGTTTTTCGATGTTGGCGTCTATTACGCTAAGACTTTGATAATCATCTGCTATAACGGATAGCGTTTAATGGTCCTGGATGCCCCCTCATTGCGTAGAGCCCATGCGTTGATGCGCGAAGTCAAACGCTGGCGATGGTGATGCTCGCCGACTCCTCCGAGTGTCGGCCCCATGCGGAAGTGCGAATTCGTCACGACGTAGACTCTCACCAAAGGAATGCAGGGCATGATGACCCCCGAACGCTTCACCGAGCTGGCGCAAGCCGGCTATAACCGTATACCCGTGACCCGCGAAGTGCTCGCGGATCTCGACACGCCGCTTTCCACTTATCTCAAGTTGGCCGATGCGCCCTGGACCTTCCTGCTCGAGTCCGTGCAGGGCGGCGAGAAATGGGGGCGTTATTCGATCATCGGCTTGCCGAGTCGCGAGCGCATCGAAGTGCGCGGCCAGGTGGTACGTCATATCGCCGACGGTGAAGTGCTCGGCGTGACCGAAGTCGATGACCCGCTGGCGTGGATAGAGCAGTTCCAGGCGCGCTTCAAGGTGCCCCAGGTTGACGATCAACCCCGTTTCGATGGCGGCCTGGTCGGTTATTTCGGGCATGACACCATCCGCTATATCGAACCGCGCCTGCGGGGCGTGGAAAAGCCCGACCCCATCGGGGTGCCGGACATCCTGCTGATGGTCTGCGATGAACTGGTGGTTTTCGATAACCTTTCCGGACGTCTGACGCTGTGGACGCACGCCGATCCCGCCGCGACGGATGCTTATCCGCGAGCCTTGGAGCGTCTCGAAGCGCTGGAAATGAAGCTGCGCAGCGCCACGCTCAACACCGTCAGCCCCGGCACCGGTGGACCGGCGGTGGAAGAGGGGCATTTTACCTCCGGGTTTACCGAGGCGGGCTTCAAGGACGCGGTCGAGCAGATCAAGGAATACGTACTGGCCGGCGATGTCATGCAATGCGTGCCCTCGCAACGCATGACGATCCCGTATCGCGCGGCGCCGCTGGATTTGTATCGCGCGCTACGCAGCCTCAATCCGTCGCCCTACATGTTCTTCTTCAACCTCGACGATCATCATGTGGTCGGGTCGTCGCCGGAAATCCTCACGCGTCTGGAAGACGGCGAGGTCACGGTGCGTCCCATCGCGGGTACGCGGGTGCGTGGCCAAAGCGAGGCGGAAGACAAGGCGCTCGAGGCCGAGTTGCTTGCCGACCCCAAGGAAATCGCCGAGCACCTGATGCTGATCGACCTGGGCCGCAACGACGTGGGGCGCATCAGCGAAACCGGCTCGGTCGAGGTCACCGACAACATGGCTATCGAGCGCTATTCGCACGTCATGCATATCGTCTCTCATGTGACCGGCAAGCTGAAGCCCGGTATGTCGGCACTCGACGTGCTGCGCGCCACCTTCCCGGCGGGCACGCTTTCCGGGGCGCCCAAATTCCGCGCCTTGCAGATTCTTGATGAGCTGGAGCCGGTCAAACGCGGTGTGTACGGCGGGGCGGTCGGTTATCTTTCCTGGCACGGCAACATGGATACCGCCATCGCCATTCGCACGGCGGTCATCAAGGATGGTCAACTGCATGTGCAGGCCGGTGCGGGGATCGTCGCCGATTCGGTACCTGAGCAAGAGTGGCAGGAAACCTTGAACAAGGGCCGCGCGCTTTTCCGTGCGGTGGCGATGGCCGAGCGCGGCCTCGATAATCTGGGTTGATGTGGCTGTAGGTAATACGTATGCGGGATGGCGGCGCTGCGTGATGACGTAGCGCCGTGGAAGACACGCTTAGCGAGAAGACGAGTCGTTGGACGATTTCTTGCGGCGGTTCTGATACTTATCGGCCATTTGCTTGGCCGTTCGCTTTGCCTTCTCGCGGTTCTCGGGCTTACGGAACCAGTTGGCAATGGCGGCGCCTATCATGCGTTTCATCGATACCCCCTACGGATATAAACCGTTTATCAGTGCTACTTCTGAGTGTAGTTCTGGCGTCGAGGCCACGCGAGATCAAGTCTGTTCGGTTATGACGGCTTTCAGCTCGATTGACATTTCCTCACTGCAAACGGCAATATGCAAGATATGACTATCGAATCGACATATAGCTTTATTCAGTGGTGGCGCTTCTGAGCGAAGGGCGGCACGCTGACGACTAAAAAATGCCGCCGTGTGGGCGGCATTTTTTATGTCTGGCAATCGGCCCCGCATGGCGGATAGAAGTACCGAGACCGATACGGGCGAACGACCGATGTGACGCAGTCGCCCATCCGACATCCCGCAAGAATAGGAAGTTATCGCCATGTCCGTGCTGATGATCGATAACAGTGAACGCCCTCCGCATTCTTCCTCTACCTGACTCTTCCCCGACAAGCGCTCGGTACCGTTGCGCCGAAACTGTACATAGCCTTCCTTATCAGGACTTACAAAGCCGCATCGTTTGTGAGTACGATTGTGAGTAAACCCAACTGTACTCACACGATATGCCGTTATCCGATACCAAGGCCCGCAAGGCCAAGCCCCGCGAAAAGATCTACCGTCTCGCCGATGCTCATGGGCTCTGCCTCGAGGTAAAGCCCAATGGCGCGAAATATTGGCGCGTGCGCTACCGCCTGCATGGTAAGGCGAACATGTGGGGAGCAGGGGAGTACCCCTCTACCAGTTTGGCGGAGGCGCGAGAAAAACGCGAGTGGGCTCGGAAGCTGATTGCCCAAGGCATCCATCCCCGAGAGGAGGTTGCGCGCCAGAGCCGTGAAGAAAGGATTTCTCGGGACAACACCTTCGGGCCCATTGCGGAGGAGTGGTTCTCCGACCGCTCGCCGGGGTGGTCGGACTATTACTGCGACCAGGTTAGGGGAAGTCTTGATAACGAGATTTTGCCGGCGCTGGGGAAGCTCCCGGTTCGAGACATTGGGGCGCCTGAAATACTTGAGATACTGCAGCGCATCGACAAGCGCGGCGCACCTACCGTAGCGATCAATGTCCGCATGTGGATCAGCGGCATCTTCCGTTATGCCATCCTGACGCTGCGAGCCAAGGAAGATCCCGCCGAGTACGTCAAGGGGGCGGTAAAGCGGGGCGAGGTCAAGCACGCGGTCGCACTCACCGAGAAACAGTTGCGGTTTCTGCTTGGCCAGATCCCGATATATGGCGGCTACAGACTGACCCAGCTCGCCACGGAATTGCTGATTTTCACCATGGTGCGCGGCATAGAAATGCGTCGCGGCCGCTGGAGTGAAGTAGATTTTAACGCGAAAATATGGCGCATTCCGCGCGGCAGCATGAAGCGCAAACGCGACCACGCAGTGCCTCTCTCAAGCCAGGCGATAAGGGTACTGGAAGAAATGAAGACGTATTCGGGCGGCAGGGAACTAATGGTGCCCGGGATGAAGCACCCCAACAAGCCGATAAATCACACGACGATTAATGGCGCGCTTACTCGGATGGGGTTTGGCGGCGGGGCCTTCGCTACCCATGGCTTCCGCGCCACCGCGTCCACGATTATGAACGAATACGGGTGGCGCGAAGATGCCATCGAGCGGCAGTTGGCGCATGTCTCCACGAACAAAACGCGCGCCTCCTACAACCATGCGAAGTACATGAAAGAGCGGCGGGAAATGCTGCAGTGGTGGGGGGATTACATAGACAGCTTGCGCGGTCAGGATGCGGAGGCCCATTGACGCTCTATCCATGCGTCGATTTCAGTCTCGCGCCACAGGCGCTTGCCTTGAATCATCTTTCCGGCGGGGAAAACGCCATCACGAATTAGCTGGTAAATCTTCGTGTGCTTGAAGCCTACCTTTCGCTCCAGTTCGGGCAAAGGTAGCAATCGCTCGTTTGCCATACATCCTCCAGATACAAGAAAACCGCCGTCGGCGGTCGTGATCGTGCAAATTGCGTTGGGGCGTCGCGAAACGCGACATCCTCACGATGGCGGGTGCCGATACAGCGGGCAGATGACATGCAGCCTTGGGTTATGCTTCTCGAATCCGTTGTCGATCTGCCATTGGTCTACAAAGCCGATCTGCCCTGTTTCTTCGTGCTGGTACATCCAGGCTTCCGGCGCGATTTTTGGCTCCTCATTGCTCGGACGCACGCACGGCTTACCGAAATGATGGAGCAGATCGCACATGGCTTGCTGCGAGTGATAGCGGCCCTTGGCGTTGGCGAAGGTGCGGGCCAGTCGCTCGACCTCGCGCAGTTTCTCGACTTCGCAGCCAATGCATTGGCCGTAGATGATGGCCGGCTTGTTTTCGTGCTTTCTGCATACTTTGGTCATTGCACCCCCTCCTGATCGGGCTGATTTTCAAGATTGTATATACACGCCTCTCGGTTGAGGTGCTGGCTTCTATAAATATTGCAGCAATAGCTGTTACCGGTTTTCATATCGGTCACCTTGCATCCGGCCTTTATTTCCCCTGTGCTCATTCCGCTTTTTGATGGCGGCGGCCACTGCTCAACTTGGTAGCGATTATTCATGTCACTCACCTCCCGGCTTGGGTGCGGCGGCTAGCGCTTCCTTCCAAAGATCACGCAGACTCCCACCACATGACACCATGTGCCAATACATTAGCTTGTACATTCTGTCTGTTTGCTCCACCGGCACGCACTGCCAAGGCTCGTCGGGCGCCGGGATGCGAGGGCCGATTTCCGTCCATGTGTCATCATCAAACGACATTCCCGCAAACAGCCACGGCTTTACGCCACGTTTTTTGCGCTCTGCATCATATCGTGCGCAACAATCCTCACCGTCAGGGGTCTTCACCCAATACCAGCCCGCTTCACGCTCACTCATCACAACCTCCTATCGCTTCATTCACCGATCACGTCTAAATATCATGCTATTCTGCGATCACTCGTTGCGCTTATTCTGCGTCCCGACAAGGCGCCCGCACTCCACCTCTTCCATGACCTGGAGTCCCTCGATAAATCCGTGGGCTTTTCCTGTCTGGTAGGAGACGCGCAGGCCAGCAACAATGGCGGCGGCGAGTAGCAAGGAAGTGGCTATCATGTGTCACCTCCCTCGGCCTGGCGGCGGTAGTCTTCGGCGGTTACGTTAAGCTCCTCCTCGGTGAGAAACTCGCGGCTGGCGCGACGCATAGCGCTTGCCATTTCCTCAAGCGCCTCGGCCTTCATCCGCGCATCGCGGCGGGCGAGGCTGGTTTTCGGTTTGGGTGGCTGCATATCGTCGCGATAGAAGCTGACATCCAGATCCTCGAATCTGTCATCGCGAATAGCCTCAATTACGTTCCTGCGAAGATCATCTAGGTGCTCAACATGCGCCGACAAGGCTTCGATCTGAATATCTCGATACGCCAACTCGGCAGCAATGGCGCTTTTGCTGTGGAGGTCTTCGCCGGTCATGGCGCTGACGTGGCGGCAATAGTGGCCACCGCGGTCGAGATCCATAAGGTCACGCTCTGCGTACTCAGTCATACCTCACCTCCCTGAATCTAATCCGTACATAGGCGGTTTAAACCACCGCCCGCCGCATGGGCTAATTGACGTATCACCTTCGTGTATCGTTTCCCACCATGGGCTCGTTTTAGGTGTTACCCATGCAATGTATTGAGACTCCATGGCGCCGCATACGCGGCACTCTCGCTCCGCACCCGAGCGATGGGTATAGCGCCAGTGGTGCAAACGAAATAGACGGCGGATAAGTTTCATCACTCACCTCCCTGAATCGCTCTCATCACCCGCGCCGATGTTTCAACGCCCAGGTATCCGTTCTTCATCTGCACTTCGGTGGCCACCGTTTCCAGCAAGCTGACCAATGCCTTGTGCTGTGATTCGGCCTTGGCCATCTTGGCTTCGGCGTATTTCAGTTGCGTCGATAGTTGCAATACCTGGCTTTCGAGCTGTTCGTTCCGCTTGTGCGCGCTCTCCAGGCTGTCTGCCAGCAGTCCGTTTTCATTCATCCGCTCTTCGTAACGTTGAGCGAGTTGCGCGAACTCTTCGTCTTCCTCGGGCGTTACTGCGAGATCTGTCATGAGTCACCCCTGTCGTCTGGCCCAGGCAGTAGCGGCGGCATCTGCCCGGATTCGTATGAGCGTTCGACTTGCGGCAGCATCCAGCAGCCGACCGTGCCGCCGTTGGGCAGGACGATGTGGGCGAGGAACTCTTCTTCGAACATCGTGATGCCGGACTCGACGGCCTCGAGCTTGGCTTTGATGACCAGGGCGAGGGCGCGCCACCGCTGGCGGCAGGCTTGCTCCCACGCCTTCGCGGCTTGGGCGGGTGCTCGCTCCCGACCGGTTTCGGTTGTCGTGAATTCCTCGCTGTTGCGGTCGGGCATGGTCAGATCAAACCGGATGCGCCGGCCGTGCATCTGGAACGCTAGGACGGCAGTGCCGCCGTCCCATCCGTACATGAAGCCGTCGGCGCCGTAGCGGGAAAGTGTCTGCTCGATCTCGGCGCGGCTTCGCTCGCTGGAGACCGACGTGTTTTCTGCGTATCGGGCCATGAATCCTCCTTTCTATGCGTGGGCGAACATATCGACCGGCTCCTGCTCAGCGTCGTGCAGGTTCTTGAGGGCCAGTCTCCAGTAGCTCTCCTTGAGTTCGACGGCGACGGCCTTGCGGCCCATCTTGATGGCGCTCACTGGCTCGCTGCCGATGCCGCCGAACGGGCTCAGCACGGTGTCTCCGGGATTGGTCCAGAGATCGATGGCGCGCTCGATGACGTCGAGTTGCAGCGGCGCAATATGGCGCTCGTCGTCCGGGTCGCGGCCCTCGCGGTACTGCAGGGTGCGGCTGGGGTTGATATCCATCCACACCGGCGAGGCGTAGCGCTGCCACCGCTCGACAGGGAATGTCTCATTGGTGTGGCTGACAGGATTGGGGTTCTCGCCCGGCTTGCGCATGGTGACCAGGTAATCGGGGATGCCCTGGCGGCTCATGGCGCTGTCTTTCTTGATCTGCTTGTGCAGCAGCCCGAGCGCTTTGGTGCGCTGCATGGCGGTCACCGGGTCCTTCCAGATGCAGACCTCCGAGTGGAATATCCAGCCCTCGGCGATGAACGCCTTGATCAGCTCGCCGCGGAAGTCCTTGAGGCCGATGTAGCCGTCTCGCACCTTGGATGCCGGCAGGTTCATCACATGAAAAGAGAGAAGCCTGCCCGGCTTGGTGACGCGCATCAGCTCTTGGACAAGGAAGCGGAACTGCTCGCTGAACTCCTCATCGCTTTGCACGTTTCCCATGTCGAAGTCGCTGTTCGAATAAACGTAAAGCTGGGAAAACGGCGGGGAGAAAATTGTGTAATCAATGCTGTCGTTCGGCATCTGGCCGATGACGTGAACGCAGTCGCCGTGGTACATGGCCCAGTCGGCGCTCAGCTCCTGATTCAAGACCTTGCCTTGCATGGTCAGCTCCTTATGCCACCCAGGCGGGCAGCGTCATATCAACGGTGGGGTTATAGTCGGTTTTCTCGATGGCGGCAGCCTGGCCGGCGTCCATGGCATCGCGCATGTGCTCGACCATGGCGGCTTGCATGTCCTCCATCTGGCGTTCTTTGCGTTCGACGTTGTGCTTGATGGCCCCGAGGCTCTCGGCGCTGACGATGTGGCTGTGCACTTCTCGACCTTGGCCGAATCGCCAGCAGCGGCGCACCGCCTGATACATCTGCTCGAACGAGTCATCGAGGCCAACAAAGGCCATACGGGCGCAGTGCTGCAGGTTCAAGCCCATCCCCGCTATAGAAGGCTTCGTCACCAGAGTCTGGACGCTGCCATCGAGGAATCCGTTGATGGCCTGCTCTTTGCGCTCAATGCTGTCGCTGCCGCGAACCTCTACGGCGCCGAGGATCGACTTGGCCAGGGCCTCCGACTCGTCGTTGGTGTGGCACCACACCAGCCATGGCTCGGCGGGTTCCTGCGCGACAATCTCGGCGACCTTGGCCACGCGCTGATCAAGCGTTTCTTTCTTGGCCTGACGGCGCTCGCTGAGGCTCTGCGCGATAGACGTGAACATGTCGTCGCCGTACTCGCTGGCCACCAGATGCTCGTGGGTGTGCAGGGTCGGAAGGATGTAGCCGTCGTCCTCGAATCCGATGTCAGACGGCAGCCGGATAGTCACTGCCCAGGACGCCAGCCACTGCCAGAATCGCTTGGCGCCGTGCCCCTTGAGGCGCCACTTGCTGGTGTCGCCGCCGTCGTGGGTGAAGAACATGGCCAGCATCTCGTCCATGCCCATGATTCCCAGGAATTCGGCCTGGTTGCCGAGCTCCATGTGATCGTTGGGCGACGGAGTGGCCGTGCATGAAAGCCGGTAAGGGCAGGCTTTCCAATCGTCGATGATCTTGCGGCGGGTCTTGCCGTCGCGGTTCTTTAGGATGCTCGACTCGTCCAGCACGATGCCGGCGAAAGCCTCGGGGTCGAAATTATCCAACATCTCGTAGTTGGTGACGTAGACCCCGTCCGGCGTCGCCGGCATGTCTCGCACGTATTCGACATGGACGCCGAACTTGCTCGCTTCCTGCTGGGTCTGTCGAGCCACGCACAGCGGCGCGGCGATCAGCACCGGGAGGCCGGCTTGCTCGGCGACATGCCCCGCCCATGTCACTTGCATGGCGGTTTTCCCCATGCCTGTGTTGGCAAATATGGCCGCTCGGCCACGGCGCAGCGCCCAGCGCACAATGTGGACCTGAAAACCCTTGAGCGGCAGGCCGCCGAAACCAATGTCGGCGCACTCGAAGCCGCTCGGCTGGTCGTGCTTGGTCTTGCTCTTAACGAAATCGAGATACTCGACGTTCATTGGTGATATCCCATAAAAAAGCCCCGGCATTGCCGGGGCTCGTTGATGTTCTGATGCCGCTATCTCGTCTCGGCGCACGGCCCGTCCTCCGCCTGCCGCGTATGGCGGTGATCGCGCCCACTGGCTCACACCCAGTGGATGGCGAGAGGAGGTGGCGGCGACGGGCTGGCCGGGTTATTAGCGCCACCCTGGCCTGGGCTAAATCAGTTGGCGATCTTTGGCGGTCGCCGCTCTCGTATGGCGTCAATGCGCCCGATTGTCATGTGTGGCCATGAATGCCACAGGTCGTGTCCCAGCGCCTCGCGCAACGCCTTCCGCTCAATCCCTATGTCATGCGCCAGGGCTGTGCGAGATAGCCGCATGTCGCGGTACTCGCGGGCCATGTCGCGTATCGACCTTCCGTGACGCGCTTCGAAATTGGCGATGGCTTGGCGGCTTGAGTGCGTCGGATGTAAAAGCCCGATCTGGCGAGCCTTGATCCTTACTGCTGGCTCTGTGCGGTTAACGCGGGAAGCCAGAATCTTTACCGGCACCCCTTGCGAATAGCCGTGCCGGACGATAGCTATTTCGCGTGTGGTCCACTCTCGGTTGCTAGCCATCGCATACTCCTATGCGGCTTTCAGCGCCGCCATGGCGTCGTCGTAGCCACTCCAGTTGTCCACGCCTGCCGCTTCCAGGGCATCGAGCTTGGCGCGGGCTTCCAGGAGAGCGTCGTATTCCTTGCGCGGGATTTCGACTGTCTCGGGTGGAGCGACATCCCGGGCCGATTTGAGCGCGGCGCCACGCTCGGCAGCGTCAGCGATGCGGCTGGTGTCAAGCGGCTTGCGATATCCAGGCTCCCCCTGGCTCGGGCTGTGAGTCTGAATAACCGGATCGTCTTGGGCCGTCGCTGCCGCTTCGCGCGCGCGCTTATCGGCCTCTGCTTGCGCCTTGGCTTCTTCCTCCCGGCGGATGCGTTCGCGCTCGGCGTCCTGCCGTTTCTGTTCGGCTTCCTTGTGCTCAGCAATGCGTGAATGAGCCAGGTTGCGAAGATCTTCGGGCGCCTTGTCGCAGACGAGCTGACCACCGTCGGCGAACAGCGACTCAAAACCCTCGGCTTCGTGCTTGAGTGTGTCGATGCTGGTCCGGATTTGCCGCGCCGCTTCGTCGGCCTGGATCTTGGCGTTGGCGACAGCAGTGTCGGCGGCATCCTGCAAGCTGGTCATGGTGCGCTTGCCCTTCATGGCCTCGCGGATGCCCGGCTTGGGTGCCGGGAAGCGCAGCGGCCAGGGGCAGGCGGTCTCGAGTTCCTTCTGGATGCTTTCGAGGTGGGCGTCATAGGCCTGTTCAGCCTTGCGCTCGATGTCGTTGCGGCGGTTGTCCTTCTCGGCCTTGACCAGCTTCTCCAGCTTCAAGCGCTTCTGGCGCATGTTCTCAGTCAGCTCGTCGATGGTGTCGAACAGTTCGGCAATGCTTGCCGTCTGCTGGAGCGCCGCCTGCTTGCTGTCTTTGAGTTGCTTCTCGCCTTTCTGCAGGAACTTGACCGTGGATTCAGCGTCGGCGAAGTCCTTGTCGGTGGTGAGCGTGGTTTTGATGCCCTCGATCATAGCCATGGCCCGGGCCTTGAAGTCCGGCAGGTTGCTGGCCTGGACGGCGCCGGCAAGGTCGATCTTGAGCTCTGGCAGCGCCTCGGGCGCTTCGCCCTGAGGGGCGACGGTCTGCTCGGTGGGCTGGTAGGCCTCCAAGTCTGCGCGGAACTGATTCCAGCCAGCAAGCAGGGCATCGAAGCGCTTCTGATCTGGCTCGTACCAACACCATGCAGCGTTTCCCCGCGTGCCGTCGCTACACATGAACAGGCATCGCTCGGCACCGCTGACGAGCAACTGCTGATCCATTTGCACCTTGTAGTGTTCGGGCAGATCGTTGGCCTGCACCGCGGCTGCCAGGCTCTCGTTCCACAGCTTGTGCTCGAAGATGACGTCCTCGAGCATGGTGCAGCCGTCCAGGCTGGCCAGCAGGTGCGGGTGTTCGTCGGATTCGCCGGTAACCGGGTAGAGATCCTCGCCGATGATTTCTTCGGCGATGGGCCGGGCCGACGCCTCGGCGGCATGCCCTTTGTCGAATAGTCGTTGCTGGGCAGCGGTGACTTCCTCGGCGACGCCGGTGTATTTCAGCTTGAGCAGCTCGGCACGGCTCTGGTATTTGCTTACCCCAGCCATTGCCGGGGCCTCGCTTGCGGTGAAATGGTCGGCGCGAGCGTCGTGCCATTCCTGAGTGCCCTGGATAACGTCGAGAATCTTCATGCCGCATCCTCCGATGTGATGTCGCGGATATGCTGTTTCTGTTCATCGGTCAGCGGTGCCTTGCTGCTGACCATGTTGATGACCTGCTCCGGCGTTCGTTTTCCGGCTTCGATCCAGTCTTTCCATGCCGGGAAGTTCTTCTCGAAGTCGGCGTCCGGGTAGTGCTCAATCGCCGACTGTGCTGGAGGTTGGGCCTGGTTATTCGCCGGATTGATCTCGCGCTCGGCGGGAATGTCGCGCGCCTCCTCGACGGTGATCAGGCCGCCCAGGGCGTCGGCGAACTTGTCGCGCAACGCGTAGCCGCGAGCCCGCCACATCAGCATGCGTTTGGGGTAGGTCTGCCAGGGGCCAGCTTTGCCCCACAGCTTGGCGCGCTCGGCGTCGCCTTTGCTGAATGTGACGGTGTGCGGCTTGGCGTCTCCCTTGCGCCACACGGTGCAAGTGGCAGTCATGCTGGAATCGTCGAACGATTCCTCGTGGCCGCCGAATGCCGGATGGCTCTGCACCAGGGCCAGCAAGGCATCGCCGTAGATGGCCGGCTTGCCGTTGATGACGGCGATGTTTTGCAGAGCCTGAATCGGGTTTAGGCCAAGCTCCGACCCCATCATCATGGCGACCAGCGTGTCTTGAGGCTTCTGCTGGTAGTTCTGCGGGACCATCTGGCTGCTTGACAGCATCTGAGCCATTTCCATGGCCTCGCTCATGCTGTTGGGCTGCATGGCGAAGCCGCTTCCCGATTGCCGGGTTACCGAATTCATGTGCTATTCTCCGTCTTGATTCATTCGCGTGGATCGTCCGGCCCGCCACCAGTTGTCCCTAGTGGCGGGCTTCTTTATGCAGTACGGCGGTAGTAGGGCAGGCGCCAACGGTACAAATCGCCTAGCACTCGGTCGGCGATCTCTTCGACCTCGTACTCCCATTCCTTGACTGCAGCATCAACGCGGGCAGGCTTCGATGTCGACCATCCGTTGAGCGACTCGAATAGTGCGGTCATCAGCTCGGCGGCATCGTCGCGCTCCATCAGCGCCTCGGTGGCATCCTTGAGCTCCACCATCCGGTAGCCGTCCGGCGATTCGTAGCCGTACGATCCGCGCTGATGCAGCGCTGTCACGATGTCGTCACGGGTAATGTCGATGTCATGCGGCATATCACACGCTCCTGGTTGGTTGGCAGCTATCAGTCGGGAGGCTTGTTTCGGGCGCTTCATTCATCAAACAATCAGCGTGATACTCGACCTCATCCACCGGGCTATGTCCGCAACTCATCGGATCGGCATGTGTGGCTATTTCATCGCCGCACATGCACACGCCACTCCCTATGGGTGCAGTTCGAAAGAAGTCATGTAGCTTATCCACATGCGCAGCCAGTGCGTCTGCACGTTTGCGCTCCTCGGCTATCACCTTGGCGTCAACCTCAATGCGATCTGCCGCCTCTCTGGCTCTTTCAATGAGCTGCATCAGGTGTATGTCACCATGATCGTCGACGGGCATGCGCAGCACGCCCAAAAGCATTGTGTCGCTCATGTCATGCGCTCCAGATTTGAAGATGAGCAGGCTTTACGCCGTTGAGGCGCTCGGCGTATGCGGCCGCACGCTTTCCATTGCGGACATCCTCAGGCGTTGCCGCCTTGTCCACCTCGCTGCGCCGTGCGAGCGGTATGCGCCGGTATACCGGGCGCTGATGCGGGTCGATGTCGATAACGCGAGTGTCTTCGTGTACGAGCCGTGTCACGGCGCCTTCTTTGATAGCGATCATGATGATCTCCGGGAAACGGTGGTGATCTTCGGGCTCTCGATGCCCGCCTTGTGCGCCGCTCTCTGGGCTTGGCGCTTGCTGCCGAACGGTGAGCCGGGCAGGTCGCAGCGCGGCGTCAGGCGACCGTTGCGGGGCTGCTGGGCGATATATCTAGCGCTCATGTCTCGTATACCTCCCGTGTCTCGCGCTCGACGCGCCGCTGTTCGTGCCAGCGCTCAATGTCACGGCGACGGGAGTAGATAGATGACGCGCGGTTATCGTCTTTCATTCTCTGTTCATGCTTTGTGATCGGCGTCGTGTTTTCCATGACTCACCTCTCGGAATAAAAAATGCCCGCCAGGGTGGCGGGCAAAGAGCCGAGTGACGGCTCACGCAGGGAATTAGGGATGCGATGGCCGGCAGCTCATTCCGGCTTGCGACTCTCTGGCATGATCGGCTGTAGAGCCGCGTGCGGGAACGCCAATTCACAGACACTGCTCATCGCTACTGAGCAACTCATCGCATCGGGGAGGGCTCGGGTACTGCGACTCCGCCTGCCTTTTCGGCGTGGCTTTCCGTCATTTCGCCGAACCCTCACCGATGCCGCCTGTATTCTCAGCCCAGGCGGAGGCGATCGCGTGGTGCTCAGATAATCCTCTCGTAAAGCCACTCAAGGGCCCTGGCGGCCGGCTCTGTCTTTGCGTCTAGCGCCTTGTCGTTGACCCAGCCCGCAAGCCTCCATCGAATGTTTCGCACCTCTCCTCCTCTACGCCCGGGGCGCGACTTGTGATTCGAGCTGGCGGCGCTCTGCCTGCCACTCAGGTTTGTGAACCACGCGGCGCGTGGCGTTGTTCTTCACGGCCCCGGTCTTCGGCATGTAGAACCAGCCGGAACCTTCAAGAAGCCGCTTTGCTTCCGTGCCGTTCCTTGGCCATCGTCCTAGCTCCATGACGAGGCCCCGCAGCTCTTGATCCATCGTGCTCTCCTGTCGTTGTGCATCGGGTAGCCGCCTGACCGTAACGGCCATGAGCCGTCCCGCTTCCGATCATCGCGTTGCCGCGCATGAAGCCCGGCGGGATTCGCTCAATGGATGCGCGCATCAGGCAGCTACCCGATGGCCCCTGATCTCGCTCAGGGGCGGGCCGTTTGCCGGTTACAGACGTCCGGCGGCCTCATCGCGGGCTTGGTTATCGCCCTGGCCTGCATACACGCCGCAATGCGACGCGCG
The DNA here is from genome assembly GCF_033052815.1 of Chromohalobacter sp. HP20-39. Classification (NCBI taxonomy): domain Bacteria; kingdom Pseudomonadati; phylum Pseudomonadota; class Gammaproteobacteria; order Oceanospirillales; family Halomonadaceae; genus Chromohalobacter; species Chromohalobacter sp. HP20-39. Next base: position 106,875 of record NZ_JAWHTP010000003.1, read on the forward strand.
GTATTTTTGCCAATATTTCGACAGCCTTGGCCTGGCGTACTCCCAGCGACCTCTCGCGCTCTCCACGCTACGGGCGGCTGGGATTTGCATTGTTAAAGAGCATCGGCCTGGTAGGGCCGGGTATTGCGTCGTGTTGGTATTTACTTTAAGCATGCTTAAATCCAAGGTCAAGCGGTTCACTAAAATAATTTCAGAATGCTTAACTGTTGACCACAAAAAACCCGCCTCGATGGGCGGGCTAGAAGGTTGGTTTCAGAGAGGCTATGAAGTTCCGGGCAGCTCTATGACCGACTCGAAGCTCTCGTTGCACGACCTCATTTGGTAGCTCTTATCCTTGTCCCTCCCCAGAACTTCGCCAGGATACTGGCCAGAGCTGCAGACCTTCATATCGCCCGTGCTGGTATCCAGAAGGATCAAAGCAGGAAGCTGGTATTCTTCCCCTTTGATATTGACGAACTGGTAAGTGACATCAACAAGTTGGTACCTGCCGGCTTCAGCTTCGGCGAGTCCTGACTGTGCGAATATGGTGGACGCAAAAACCAAGGCTGCAATAGGAAAGGCCTTCATCAGTCGCATCCCATAATGCCGCAGTTCGTGGTCCCTGAGTAGGGATTGCCGCTGGAGTCCATGCCGTTGTGATAGGTGGTGTCGCCGATCTGAGTGGATGTGCCACTCCACGAGCCGCCGTCGGCGCTCATGCCGTTATGGTAGGTGGTGTTACCGATTCGCTGGCTGGTCTGGTTCCAGCTCGATCCCGTGCTGGAGTTATGCCCCCTGGTATACGTCTGATTGCCAATCTTTTGAACGCTGTAGCTATTGCCGGACTGGGCGTCATAGCAACTCTTAAAGCTGCCAGTGCCGGTGCAGCCGGCGCTGGCTGTGGCGCTCAGGGTGGCAAGGCTCACGCCCAGGAAGAGGGCGGCGAATGTTTTCATGATCATCTTCAGTCCCCTTTATGTCTTGGCCCGCTCTAGGTCGGGTCTATTCAATATAGCAGATTTAGCGCTGCCTCATCTCCATCTGGGCCATGACGACACCCTGAACCTTGCAATTGCCGTTGATCGTTATGTATGGATCCCTTAGCGCCGAGTTCACCGCCTTAAGCATGCGGCCAGCACCAGGATCTTCGATGTAGCGCTTAAACGTCGCCTCTCCGGTTTCGGTCATGATCGCAATCACGTCATCGCCAGACTCGGGCGGCACATCGGGATCGACGAAAATGATGCGACCAGGTGGATATTTGTCGAGCATGCTTTCGCCGACAACCTTGAGCGCGTAGGTGTTGGGCCCGCAATTCGGTGGCCTCGGGTACCAGTTGGTGCTCTCAGGATCGAGATCGACGAAACATATTTCGGTGAAGCTTCCCGCCTGTATCCAGGATATCTCGGGTACTTGGCTGAGCATTTCTGGACCGGGCGCCAACTCCTCAACTGAGTACTTCGCTGACGGCTCGTTGAGCTCAAGCATCTCCCCCTTCCCGTCAATGAGCCACGTGTAGGACACGCCTGTAGCCCTTGCCAGCTTGAGCAAGTTGTCCGCCTTCGGGGCGTTCGTGTCGGCATTCAGCCACTGCGTCACTGCCGATGGCGAGACCCCGCACAGCTTGGCGATGGCAGACCTCGTCATGCCGCTGTTCTTGATGGCCAGTTCGATGCGTTCGGTGATTTTCATTTAAGCGAGCTTAAAACAGTGAGGGTTAAGCATGCTTGTAGATATGAATTCAGTATGCTTAAATTCGGCGAAAGGGAGGGGCTCATGAAAACCTCAGATGCAATTGAATATTTCGGCGGAAAGAAGATCGAGCTGGCGCGCGCGCTGGGGCTTTCCCCATCAGCCATAACCCAGTGGGGCGACAGCGTCCCTGTGCGGCGCCAGTACGAGCTTGAACGTCTAACCAAGGGTGATCTCAAGGTCGCCGAGCCCGTCGCTGCATGATTTACCAGCCGCCTGCCTGTGAAGGCCGCGAGACCGCAACTGAAGAAGGACCTACACATGCTTTCGTACCTCACAGATCGTCGCCACAAGCCTGAGGAGCAGCAGCTCCGGAATCTGGTGAAGCCGCGCTTTACCGATGCCGAGATCGAGGAAATCGAGCAAGAGGCGGCAATGCATTTTGGCGGCAAGCTGGCGCCCGCCGTGCGCGAGTACGCATTACTCGGCATGGAAGTCGCTCGCCAGCGGCGTCACCAATTGATCGAGCGCCTGGCCAGCGGCGCGCCGACCGATGAGGCCGATCGGCAAGAGCTGGCGCAATTGCTGGCCGGCATGGCCGAACGAAGCCTATCCGACACCAGTATCGACAAACGTGACACGGCCTAACAGGGCCAAGGAGTCCGCGATGATTGATCGCGAAACACTCAGCCAGGCGTTCGCGCTGATGTCTGACGATGCCCAGCACAACGCATGCAATGAAGCGGCGACGCGCGGCATGCCCGTCGCTGACGTAATGCTCGAGCGCTGCCTGGATGACGTTCAGGGACAGCTCTATGCGCTGCGGAAGCAGGGACGGGCGGTGCCTGAGCTGAGGGTAGTGAAGGGCGGCCGGGCGTAAGTCCGGCTGTTCCGATACGAGGGCCTAGCAGGTCTACCGGACACGAAAAAACCCGCCTGATGGCTGGGGAGCCGGCGGGTTTCAGATCACGCAAGTGATAGGTGAATTATGGCAAATGTCGCAGAGCTTGAACAGTACCGTGAGCGTCGTGATGACGCCCAATCGCCAGGGCCTGATAGGACTGGCAGGAGCATCCAAGTGGAGGACGGATTTACCCGGACGGCGAACGCTCTTGTGGAAGCCTTCGCGCGCTCGCCGTTAACCAGCCGGGAAGCGCGCGTGGTCCGTGTCGTCGAGCGCATGACCTATGGCTGGAACAAGCCCGAAGACTGGATCGCCGCTTCCGTTATTAGCGAGATGACCGGCATGTCCGAGGGTAAGTGCTCCGAGACGTTGAACGGGCTCATCCGTAAGCGGGTGCTGATCCGGAATGGCGGTGGGCGCTCTCCGGTGCGCATCAACAAGGATGTCGATCAGTGGGATTTCACCGCCCAGAAGAAGCGAGTTACCCCAAAACGGAAAGCCGATCCAGATTGGGGTAAGTCACCCCAAAATGGGGTATCTGAGTCACCCCAAAATGGGGATACACCGAAAGACAGGAAAGACATAACCCCTCCCTCTAACGAGGGAGAGCGTACCGGTGAACCGGAACGCGATTCGCCGAGCAACGAGAAGTCCAGCTCTAAGCTCCCCAATTGCCCACACGAGGAGATCCTCGACCTTTGGGCCGAGATCATGCCTGAAAAGCCTCAGCACTCCAAAAACCTCTGGCAGGGAACTGAGCGAGCCCGCCACCTGGCTGCGCGCTGGAAAGCCGGATTCACGATCAAGCACGAGCGCACTGGTAAACCGTTGTACACCACCCGCGAGGAAGGCATCGCCTGGTGGGGTAAGTTCTTCCGTTTCCTGCGCAAATCAGAATTTCTGATGAGCGATAACCACTGGTTCAAGCTGGCGTGGGCCGTAAAACGAGAAAACTTCGTAAAAATCATGGAGCTCTCTTATCACGACGGGGGTGAGGCATGAGCCTGTACAGCCATGAGGCCGAGCAGAGCGTCATCGGCGCCTGCCTGATGGAAAACGTCTTGATCGACCGTCTCGCCGACGTGATCACTCATCGCGATTTTTCCGCCCTGGAGCACGGGGTTATCTGGTCGGCGATGACGCGCCTGCGCAACGCTGGCCAAGCCGTGGATATCGTTACTGTCGATGAACGCCTGGAGCTTGACCATACCAGCGGCGACGTGGGCGGTCTTGCCTATCTGGCGGAGATTGCTCGGAATACGCCCAGCGCCAATAACGCGGGGACCTACGCCGAAATCGTTGCCGACCTGTCCGCACGGCGCCGGTTGTTGGATGAACTGGTGTGCATCGACGGCATGGCGCGCGATAAGAATCGTCCGCTGTTGACTGTGGTCGATGACGCCCAGGGCCGCATGTCGCGGCTTATTCGTGCAGATGCGGACCAGGCGGGGCCGATGAGTAGCGAGCTGGGCGACATGCTCGATGAGATCGATCGCAAGTGGAGTGGCGAGCAAGATGCGATGGGGTTGTCGTTCGGCTTGAAAGATCTGGACCGCCGCACGATGGGTATGCATCCGGGGCAGCTGATCCTCGTCGGCGGCCGTCCTGCGTCGGGCAAAACGGCTTTCGCACTTAACATTCTTCGCGCTTGTTGCGTTCAGGGTCAGAAGCCAGCGGTGATTTTCTCAATGGAGATGGACCGTAGGGCGTTACGCAACCGCATGGCGGCTGCCATTGGAAACCTGCCGCTGCAGGCGATACGCGACCCTCGCACCCACATGAATGATGAGCACTGGCCGAAGCTGGCCCTGTCTGTGCAATCCCTCAAGGACGCTCCCCTAATCGTCGATGACCGTGCCGGCATGACGCCGAGCCAGCTCCGTGGCGCGGCTAAGCGTTGGCGGGATCACTACGGCGAACTTGGCGTCGTCATGGTCGATTACATGCAACTGATGCGGCCTGATGGAAAGCATGGCAGCCGCGAACAGGAAGTTTCCGAGATGAGTCGCTCCATGAAGTTACTGGCCAAGGAGCTAGGTTGCCCTGTCGTGGCACTCTCGCAGCTCAACCGTGGACTGGAGAGCCGCTCTGACAAACGCCCGATGATGTCCGACCTCCGCGAGTCAGGGTCTCTAGAGCAGGACGCCGACCTGATTTTATTCCTCTACCGCAACGAGGTTTACCACCCGGAAGACACGCTCACCCAAGGCGTGGCCGAAATCATCATCGGAAAACAGCGCGAAGGCGATATCGGAACGGTTTACGCCCAGGCGAAATTGGCGAATGCCAGGTTCGATGACCTGGACCACGAGACTGTCGGGCAGATGATAGACGCCTCCAAACCTCAACCCAAGCCGGGGAAGCGCTCGGCCATGGCGGATATATGACATGAGCATTCCAGCCACCAGCGTATTCAAGCCACGGGAACTCGAGGCGCTGAGGCGCCAAGGCATCGTTCCGCTTCGTTATTTCTTCTCCACCGGCGAGGTTCTGGTTGAAATTGATGGCCAGCCGCATGGAGTTGATGTGGATTTTCTCCGTCGCCGAGCGAATCCCGGCGTATGGAACCGCGTCGTCAACTGGTTGATTGGGAGGGCTGCTTAATGGGAACCGTTACCGAGCTGACACCGCGCCGAAACCGGCGCCTGGACAACCCGAAAAGCCAACTGGGGCGCGTCTACCTGGTGATGCGAGACGCCCCAGGCTGGCTACAACTCCATGAAATCGGCGACGCCATCCTCGAGCGCTTCGAGCGTATGGATAGCCATGCCGCGATCTCGGCGCGGATCCGCGAGCTGCGTGGCCACGGCGTGACGATTGCAAGCCGGGAGAAGCCGGGCGCCGTCGGTACTAGGCCCCACCAGTACCTGATGATGTCAGGCAGTGGCGACGACTCAGGGGGTGCTGCGTGATGAAGCCCATCCCGACAAACTGCCGCCGCCGATCATCGTTCACTGATGACGCCGGCCACGCATTGCGCATGGCCGAGGATCGCGCCGAGATCACTGGACGCCGCTACGGTATTTTCTCCGCTGGCCTGGGCCGCTACCGCGTCGCTCGTGTTGCCGGAAATCCGGCTGGGGCGCTGGAGATCGTGACGCCCTCATGGTCGTACGACGCCGAATATCGCAAGCAGCAAGCAGGGGAGGCCGCATGAGCAACGTAACCCAATTCCCAGGCTGTCGGCCCGAATTCGATCTACCCATGGAGGTGCTGGGCGTCCTGATGCGTCAGGCCGAGCCGACCATCGGCGAGATCGCGCACGACATCGAGATGCACCACCGGTACCAGATGGATAGCGCCGCTTTCGCTGTGTCGCTCAAGCGCCTGCGCGACCTGGGCTATGAAATCCTCGAACACGACGACCCGGACGGCGTGCGGTATGAGCTGGTGCAGGGAGGGTCAGCGGCATGAAATTAACCCCTTATGAGCTGGGCCGCAAACGCCCGACTGACGCTTTGAAACAAGCGCCGCGCATAGCTGACCAAACATGGCGCCGTGAGTTGCTCGAGCAGGCGCGCAAAATCCTTGGCAGCTATACCGCCATCGCCGAAAAGGCAGCCGTCCCATCGTCAAGCATCAGTCGCTGGAAGAGCGGTAATCGCCCTATTCCTGACCGCTACATACCGCTGCTGATCGAAGTCGTGGAGGGCCCATGAGCAAAGAGCTGACATTCCGCGCTGCCGACATCGGTGAATTCCAGACTGCCAAAGCATGGCTAGAACGCGTGGGCGGCAAGGGGCTTGAGGCAGGTGCCATCGAAATCGTTCTACGTCGGCCAGGGCGCGAGATAAGCCAAAACGCGAAATTCCACGCCATGATTTCTGACATCCATCATCAGGCGTTCCGTGGGTATTCGTTCGACGGCGTTAAAGCCGTTCTAGTCAACCAGTTCGCAACAGAAATGGAAGAGGCGGGCACGCCGCTGGCCAATCCTGGCGAGCGTGTATGGGACTGGCGTAGCAAAGAGCCGGTTTATGTGCGCCCGACCACGACCAAGTTTCGTAAAGCCGAGGCGGGCGCGTTTATTGAGTTCCTGTATGCCGCTGGCACCGACCTCGATATCCAGTGGAGTGAACCTGCGCTGGCTGTCTACGAAGAATATCGGGAGGCGCAGGCGGCATGAAGAGATCCGAAATTAAGCGCAAGGCACCGCTCCGCGCCAAGGCGCCGATGAACCGTAAGCGTGAGAAGCGCACGGCGCCAAAGCGAAAGGTAAGCGATACCCGCTTCCGCTCGCCGGCCTATTTGGCGTGGGTGCGCACGCTGCCGTGTTGCGCCTGCGGCGTTTCACCGTGTGACGCTCACCACATGGTTGGCATGTACGGCGTCGGCGGCATGGGTCTGAAAGCCGAGGACAGCATGGCAATGCCATTGTGCCGGGCGTGCCATATGGATCTGCATCGCGAGCCGGGCTGGCTAAAACACCAGCCCCACTGGCTGCGCCACACGATTGCGCTGGGGGTGCAGCAGTTCGACGACGAAACCCGTCAGGCGCTACGCGAGGTGCTGGCGTTCATCGATGAGAGGGAGCGGGCGGCATGATCATGATCACATCCAAAGCCGGGCAGCATCTGGCGAAAGCTAAATCAGAGCTTGATCAAGCCGAAAGCGAGCACGATGGCGACCGGATGGCCATTGCGGGATATGACTTCGACCAAGCGGCGCGCGTAGTAGCCAATGAGCTGGTTGCCCAAAATTTCCACCAGATGGAGGGCGACTGATGCGCTTGTTCGTCGAGTACCTGGGGCCTAGCACCAACGCCATCTATGCCGGCGTCCACTGGGCGAAGCGGAAGAAGGCCAAGGACGAGGCTTGCATGGCCACGCTGGCTGCCGTTCGTGCCGCCGGCATCCAGCCGGTACAGGGTCGGGTAGACCTCGTGTTCCGGCCCCGGCTCGGCAAAGGCGTCCGCCGGCGTGACACGAGCAACAACAGCATGAGCGCCAAGCTGCTCGAGGATGCCCTGGTCAAGGCGGGCGTGCTGACCGACGACACCGACGAGCATGTGCGGCGTGTGATCCATGAGCCGGCAGAGATCGACCGGAAAGCAGAGACAGGAACGTGGGTAGAGATCATTAGAGTAGAGGATGCAGCAGCATGAAAGCGACTGAGAAGAAGCCGACACCCGTCTGGGTCTATGTGTTTGCGTACAGCTCATACGCTGCCATCTGGTCCCATCCGGTTATCGAGGGTGGCCTGCACAACTTGACCGCTTTCTACCTGTGGTGCTGCGCGATAATCATGCTGGTTGTAGCGATTTTCGCCCTGTGTAGTGAAGACAAGCCGAGCCCATACAAAAATCCGCCACGTTGGCTCAATTGGGTTACGCGGGTAATCAGCTTTGGCGGACTGATATGGCTGATCTTCCACGGATACTTCGCTCTGCCGGCCATTCTGCTGTCCGCCGGACTGGTCATGATGATAGTTCACCAGCGCGCCAAAGCGGCGGAATAGCAGGGCAATAGGCAACGAATGCAACGCTGAATGAAACAGTGAAACGAAACAGGGCAACAGAAGGCAACGGCATGCGCTACGACTCTGCAAGATCCATGATATTCCAGGCATATCAGGCGCAACACGGCAGCGTAATGGCGGGGGCGTCGGAGATAGCACAGCTTGGTGCCCAGGTTCAGCACACGAAACGCAACAACAACGACTGGCGTATCGTGAATGGGCTCGAGGCCGGTGCGGTGATCGGTGCCGTCGAGTCATTGCCGCCGCATTTGCACGCAACGGCGCTGTACCTGTTCGGGCCGTTTACGCGGGATGAGCTCGACGAGATTCGGGAAACGGTGGAGATCGCTCTGTATCGTCAGATGCTGGCCAGCGGCGTCCGACTGCCAGGGCAGGGCAGCGGCCGACCGACTGCTGACATGCACAACACGCTGCGTTACCTGTGCTGCGCAGCGCTCTATCACCACGGCCAGGTGACATGGCCATATCAGCGCCAGGGGCTACAGACGCCACGTGCCGTCCAGCGTTGGATGTCCGACGAATATGGTGTCGAGATCGAAACACGGTTCTGGTCACGCCGGGATCGGGCAACATGGGGCAATGTCTGGGAGCATGCACTGTGCATCGTCGATAGCTGGGAGTGCGAGTGCCTGGCGCCGGTGGCGGCGTTGGTAGCAGTGGCGGCTTAGACGAAGGTCGGAGTAAATTCTTTCTTGACTTGTTCGCAACCGCGAACTAAGATTCATATCACAGGGTTCGAGATCGGCTCGACCCGCCTCTAAAGAGAGATTGATATCATGACTACTTACCTCAGCAACGCCATCGCCAACGCCACTTCACTCGAGCAAGTCGTCGAGTACGTCAACGAAGGCACTTGCGAAGGCATGGAAGGTGTCGAGTTCACTTCCGACATGCTCGCCGGTCAATATGCATGGGAAGCTGCAAGAGATGCCGCTGATGGCGACATCACTGAAGCAGACCTGGAGGGCCAACTGGAATTCCTGAGCGAAGCCGGCGGTGTTTTCGATGAGCAGAACGCAATTGCCCACGGCATGAAGATCGCCGCAGCCGATTCCGAATAATCCCCGCGCATTATCTCACCCCAGCCCAGCGCTGGGGTTTTCTGTTGGAGCTGATATGAACGGAAAAGAACTCCAAGCGCTGCGCAAGTTCCTGATGCTGGACGTGCGCGAAGCCGCTGAAATCATCGGCAAGGTGTCTCCTCGCAGCTGGCAATACTGGGAATCAGGTCGCAGCTCGGTGCCGGATGATGTCGAAGACAAGATGAATGGCGCCCTGGCGCTGCGACATAGCATCATCGACCGCCTTGAGCAAGATGTCGAAGAACACGGCGGTGTCCCTCAGGACGAGCACGGGGACCGGCTCAAGGTTCCGTACTACCACGCCCTGAGCGAGTTCCAGGCAGATCATCCCGGCCAAGGCACGCTTCCATGGCGGGTTCATCAGTCTGCCGTGACTGAGCTTTATGCGAATAATTTGATTGGGCTAATCTAGATGGTTAAGCGCTACGAATGGGCAGCAGGGCGTAGTGACGAGTAGCTCTCCCTTGCCACCTGCATCATTTTCGCCTACGCTAAGCCCACTATCCGAATTTACGCCCTGGCTTCCGAGCCGGGGCGTTTTCATTTGAGGCCCTGCCAGTTCCTGGCGGGGTTTTCTGTCTATAGCGGGTATTGAGAAATGGCGTCTCGCTAGGCTCATAACCTAGATAACAGGTGGTTCGAATCCATCGCCCGCTACCAATTTCTCACGCCGTGAGGCGTCGGATCCCTATGACTCAACTACTCAAGAAGCGCCTGATCGCCGAAGTCATCGACCGCGAAGGCGGTTACATCGACCATCCTGCTGACCGTGGTGGCCCCACTCGCTATGGCGTTACTCAGGCCGTAGCGCGCGGGCATGGCTACCTCGGCGACATGCGAGATCTGCCCATCGATCTGGCTCGCGAGATCTACGCCGATCGTTACTGGCATTCGCTGTGCCTCGATGAGGTTGTTGAGCAGGACGAGCGCCTGGCTGCCTACCTATTCGACTACGGCATCAACTCTGGCCCAGGGCGCGCTGCCGGGACACTCCAGCGGCTGCTCAACGTGCTCAATCGTGTCGAGCAGGACTACGACGACATCGCCGTGGATGGCGCTGTAGGCCCCATCACGCTAGAGATCCTGGATGCATTCGCAAGGACGCGCGGACGCTCCGGTTTGACCGTGCTGGCTGATGCCGTCAACGCGCTTCGCATCGAGTTCATGGTGTCGATTGCCGAGGCCCGCGAAAGCCAGGAGGCCTTTACGTTCGGCTGGTTGCGGCGCGTTATCAACCTGTCAGCTGCGGGAGGCGCCTGATGCCATGGCGAAACGGTCCCGGATTCATCCAAGAGCTGATGCTGTTACTCGGCACAGCGGGAGTGGTCGTAATGGGCATGCTCGCTAAGATCGCTGCCGAGGTGCGCGACGGCAAGCGTGACAAATTCCTGAGCGCAAAACTCTGGCTCGAATTCCCGGCAGTCCTGGTCATGACGCTGGTGGCGACCGGCATCAACGTCTGGTTTGGGCTGGACGGCTGGGTAGGCAATGCCGTGGCGGTTGTGTGCGGATGGTCTGGCCCGCGTGCCATTGACGCAATGATCGGGGCGATTGCTGATCGCGTCCGGGGAGGTCGGTAATGGACTGGAAAAGTGCCGTCTCCGAAGTTGCGAAGTACGCGCCCGCCGTGGCCACTGCGATTGGTTCTCCTGCTGCTGGTGCTATGGCTTCTGGTGCCGCCGATTTTGTCACGGGCCTGCTGGGCATTGAGAACACACCTGAAGCACTGGTGGCGGCGACGCAAGACCCGGAGAAGCGAACCGAGCTGATACGCATCGACCGCGAGCATAAGCAGGAGCTCGAGAAGATTCGAGCCAATGCCGAGGTAGCTCAGGCTCAAGAGACCACCAAGCGTCTATCAGAAACGAATCAGACGATGAGGGCCGAGCTGGAGTCCGACAGCACGCTCAAGGCTGGTTGGCGCGGCGGACTAGGATGGATTTTCGACCTCTCGTGCCTTGGTGTGATGGCGTCGATTGTGTTCGCGATGTTTCAGCCCGGCACCAACAAAGCCGAGCTCATCAATTCCGCCCTAGTGATCTTCGGCATCATGGCCACCGTGCTCGGCATTGATATCAGCCGTGTTGGCCGTGAGCGCATGGCGAGCATGGGGCGCGCGCCCACGTCGTTTATGGACGCGGTGAAAACCCGCGTGGCAGGGAAGTAACCGAATCCCCGCAAGGGGCTAGGGTCGCGCCGTGAGGCGCCGCCCGCCTTTCAACTTAGCAACAGGCGGCCGAGGAATGAGCATGTCTAGCAACGTCACGCGCCTGCCGTGCGAAACCTATCGCACCGATATCCCGGCCAGTCTGCGGGCACTGGCCGATCAGCTAGAGCAAGGCGAGACGCAGATGCCGGAAAGCCTGGCCATGATCTCCAGCGGACAGGATGGCGTCACGGTCTACTCGCAAGGCATGCGTGCCGACGACGACATATTCACCATCGGGCTGCTGGAGATGGCTAAGGGCCTGGTGATCGCCAAACACGCGGATGACGAGACATGAACATCGAAGCCATCAACCAGAGCCAGGGCCTCGCGCTAACCGATACTGGCGAGACGCTGGTGATCGACACGTGGATCGACAGCTCAGGCGACGAGTGCACGGCTGACGACAACCCGGCGGCATTCGTCGTCCAAATGCCCAACGGTATGTGGGTGGGTGCTCTGGTTGCCAACTACGAACCGGCAACGATTCAGTAACCAGTTTCGCGGCACGCCGTGAGGCGCCCGCACCTTACTTGGAGTTTCTATGCGCATCTTGATGAATACGAACGAAGCCAGCCGGGAAATGCTGGGCGAGGTGATTGAGTTCCTTGTCGAAACAATCGGCGGCTCAGCGCCATCTAGCGCCGCGGTGGTCGGTCCTGTTGCGCACTCTGATAGCCAGTCATATCTCATTTGCCAGTTTCAGGATGCCCATGGCGCCCCCCTTGAGGCTGGCTACATCACCGTTCTTGACCCGCTCAAACGCGTTGAGGATGTCAAACAGACATTCACGCTTTGAGCCAATAAAGGCGCCGCACCCTACATGAGGCCGCACGCCGTGAGGCGCCCGCTTTCTTTTCCCGGAGGCGCTGCCCGTGAGGGCACCGCATAGCAGCTATGGCAAAGCGACACGATTGGGAGGCCGTCGAACGGGACTACAGGACAGGCCGGTTCAGCTTGCAGCAGCTCTCCGACAAGCACGGGCCGAGCAAGTCACAGATCAGCAAGAAGGCGAGCGCCGAGGGTTGGGAGAAGGATCTGACCGGCGCGGTGCAGAGACGCACCCGCGAGAAGTTGAGCCGCCCCGAGGCGTCCACGCCAGACGTGCCTGAGTCAGACATTATCGAGCAGGCATCAGACGAGAATGCCGCAGTAGCGCGCGGCCACCGGACTGTCCTGTCGCGGTGGCGAGACATCTCCGACCGTTTTGCTGACCGGCTCGAGGAACAGCTCGAGGCCGGCGAGATCTCGGTCCAGCTCAAAAGCGGGGACATCACGCAAATCGACCTCCCGCTGGATTACATCGCGAAGGCGATGGGGTCTGGCGTGCAAGCTGTTGATCGCGTCATTCGACTCGAGCGCCAGAGCTACGGCATGGATCAAGACGATGGCGATCAGGAGAAGACGTTCGAGGAGCTGATGGCCGAGGTTGCACCGGATGAGCCAGAGTAGCCGTGCCCGCGAGGTCAAGCGCGCCGAAGCCTACCTGCGCGCGCACGCCAAAGGGCGGCTAAAAGACCGGGATGATCTGATCGAGGCTCTCAACCTCAAATGGTTCCGTCTCAACGCGCTGTACAAGATCAAGGACAAACAGGGCAAGGTTCGGCGCTTCCGGCCCAACCGGGCGCAGCGGCAGCGCTACCTGGACGGCCATGTGCGCGACATCATCCTCAAGGCCAGGCAGCTGGGCTTCACCACCTTCGAGATGATCGACGCCCTGGACGACTGCCTGTTCCGTGACAACTTCGCCGCCGGCTGTATCTGTCACAAGCTCGATGACGCGACTGACATATTCCGCAACAAGATCAGCTTCGCTTATCAAAATATCGAAGGCGCCTGGCGCTCGATTTTCAAAATGCTGGGTATCCGCATCCCGCGCCCGATCAGTGACAAGAGCGGGTCCGGGGCCTATGTCTTCGACAACGGCTCCAGCATCAAGGTCAGCACCTCCTACCGGGGCGGTACCCTGCAGCGGTTGCATGTCTCCGAGTTCGGCAAGATATGCCGTAAGCATCCGGACAAAGCCAAGGAGATCGTTACCGGTGCGTTCGAGGCGGTGGGCTTGGGCAATCAGGTGACGCTCGAATCGACCGCCGAGGGGCGCGAAGGGTACTTCTTCGACTACTGCCAGGCGGCGCAGCATCTGCAAGAACTGGGGCGTGACCCGACCGTCATGGACTTCCAGTTTCACTTCTTCCCTTGGCATGAAGAGCCGGCCTATCGCCTCGACCCGGACGGCGTGACGGTTCCCCAGTGGCTCCGAGAGTATTTCGAAGAACTGGAGCATAAGCACGGCATTCAGACCGACGCAGCTCAGCAAGCCTGGTACGCGAAGAAGGCCGAAGTGCTGCACGACGACATGAAGCGTGAGTACCCGAGTACGCCCGATGAGGCGTTCGAGCAGAGCATCGAGGGCTCGTACTACGCTAGCCAAATGCGCTTCCTGCGCAAGAATGGCCGCTTGACCCGAGAAGTGCAGGTCAATCCGTCGCTCCCGGTGTTCACGGCATGGGACCTGGGCATGCACGACACCATGGCTATTTGGTTCGCCCAGATCGCCGGGCGCGAGATACACCTGGTGGACTACCTCGAGGGCGAAGGCGAAGGCATCGAGTACTACGCCGATGAGCTCAACAAGAAGGGGTATCGCTATGGCGGGCATTTTGGCCCTCATGATCTAGCGGTCCGCGAGCTCGGCACAGGCAAGAGCCGCGCTGACGTTGCCAAGCAATTCGGCATCAATTTCGAGATCGTACCCCGCATCTCCAACCATGCCGAGGGCGTTCAGGCCGTACGCAACTTCCTGCCGGCATGCTGGATAGATGAGGACGCCTGCGATAACGGCGTGACGTGTCTCGATAACTACCGCAAAGAATGGGACGACAAGCGCGGCGTCTACAAAGATACGCCGCGCCACGACTGGGCCTCACACGGAGCGAAGGCGCTCGAGACGTTGGCCCGCTCGTCCATATTCCAAAGAACCAGCACGCCCGCGCCGCGCTCACAGACGCGTGACCGTTCGGGCTGGGCCGCGCACACCTAGCATTGAGGACTCATTCCCATGAACAAGATGGCCAGTTACCAGGGATACGGAGGGGCGCTCTCCTACCACTTCGCCGAGACAGTGACGGCCGCAACCGGTGACGCGCTTTTGATGCCTGGCCTGGAGCGAAACGCCACTGTTGCGGTGTTCCCCGGGACGGGCGCCACCGTGCAAGTCACTGCCAGCCACCCCAACGACATCAAGGCGGGGACCGCCAAGTGGATCGACTGGACGCAGGGGCAGATCACTGCGCCCACCATGGTGATGCTTCCTGAGCGAGTAACCGCGGCGCGCCTGGTGGCCAACGCAGACGCATCCGATTGGGAAGTCCTTGTATAGGGGCTGATACCGACCACCGCCGTGAGGCAGAGGATTCCATGTCGCAGATCATCACCGCGCCCAGTTCCGACACTGCGCGCCGCGCACAGCGTACTGCTCACAAGCTTGGCGGGCTGAACCATGACGAGGTTCTGTCCATCATGCGCGATAGCGCCCAAGCCGTCGCCAATGAGCTGGTGCAGCAAGGCCTCCCGATCCAGTCAAAGCGCTTTCGGCCCGATGTGGGTCCGGTGCAAATCGACATGATCGTGATCGAGGAGAAAGTGACCAAGCCCGAGCCGGCATTTCGCCTGCAGTTTGAGGCTGAGGGCGATATGGGCGTCACGCTGACGATCAAGCTGCTGGAATTTATCAAGGACCCCGCCGACTACATTCGCGAGCTACTCAAGCAGCTCGGCCCGATGCGCCGCAATGTAATGCGTATGCGCGCCGACAAGCGAGAGCTCAACTCGCGTATATACGATGCGCTAACAGGGGGCGCCAATGGCTAGTCTCGGCCTGTTGCAGCATCGATCTGCCGCCGACCTGCATGCCGATGAAGAGGCTGAGGCCCAGCGTGTTCGCGATGAAGAAGAACGGCGCCGCGACCTGCTGGAGTCATCCCTGGGGGCGCACATCCGGCGCAGCTGGGAAGCGGCCAAGATGGCCAAGCATGAGATGGAGCTTCGCCTACTCGATTGCCTGCGTCGGCGCAAAGGGGAGTATGCCCCTGACAAGCTGAACGCCATCCGCAAGGAAGGCGGCGCCGAGATCTACATGATGCTGACCACGACCAAGTGCCGTGCGGCGGCGGCGTGGATTCGCGACATCATGATGCCGGCGAACGAGAAGCCGTGGGGACTAGATCCGACGCCCGTTGCCGAGGTGCCTGACGCGTACCTGAGGCCGCTGGCGGCGCAGATTCAGGCGCAAGCCCAGAAGATGCAGCAGCAGGGCGAGCAGGTGGACATGGCGTCGCTGGTTGAAAACGCCCGTGAGCAGATCCGTCAGGCGGTTCAAGAGAAGGCGGACGATGCCGCCAAGCGCCACGAGGACGTCGTCGAGGACCAGTTGGCCGAGGGCGGATGGGATGAAGCGTTCGAAGCGTTCATCGACGATTTCGTTACCTATCCGGCGGCATTCCTGCGCGCGCCTATCCTGCGACGCGTACCGACTCTAGCCTGGCTGGAAGGCTGGAAGCCGATCAAGGCGGAGACCGTCCGGCCAGAATTCGAGCGCGTCAGCCCCTTCGATCTCTACCCGAGCCCAGACGCTACCAGTATTGATGATGGCGCCTTCATCATCGAGCGCGCGCGCTTCACGCGGGGTCAGCTCAACAAGATGATGGGCGTCGGCAAAGACAGCGGCTACAACGATGAAGCGATCCGTCGAGTGCTGGATCAGTACGGCCAGGGCGGGCTGCGTGATTGGCTTTGGACGGATGGCGAACGCGCCGAACTGGAAGGGCGTGGCCATGAGTGGCTAACTCCGGGCGATACCATCGACGGCCTGATCTATTCCGGCGGCGCCCAAGGCGTCACGCTGCTCCAGTGGGGCATCAATCCCAACGACATCGAAGACCCGCTGGCTGAGTATGAAGTCGAAGCAATCCTGATTGGCCAGCACGTCATTCGCGTTCGCATCAATCGTGACCCACTTGAGCGCCGCCCCTACCACAAGGCGAGCTTCCAGCCGGTACCAGGATCGTTCTGGGGGCAGTCTATCCCCGAATTGATGGCCGATATCCAGGACGTGTGCAACGCCACTGCGCGCGGGTTGGTAAACAACCTGGCCATTTCTTCAGGCCCGCAGGTGGAGGTCTATGAGGACCGCCTGCAACCTACTGAAGACCCGACTGACATCTACCCATGGAAGATCTGGCGCACAAAAGATAGCTCAATCACAGGCAACAACCGCGCGCTGAACTTCTTCCAGCCGCAGAGCAATGCCGCTGAGCTGCTATCAGTGTATGACAAGTTCGAGAGCAAGGCCGACGACGCGACCAACATCCCTCGCTATATCTACGGCAATGAGAACATCGGCGGCGCCGGGGATACCGCGCGCGGGCTGTCGATGCTGATGGAGTCGGCGAACAAGGGTATCAAGGACGCGATTCGGCATATCGATCGCGGCGTGCTCCGGCGCGTGATAGAAGCGCTTTGGCTGCACAACATGCAATACAGTGACGACGAGTCCATCAAGGGTGATGTGGCCGTTGTGGCGCGCGGCTCTAGCGCTATGCTGATTCGCGAGCAGACTCACCAGCTGCGCGAGCAGTTCCTGCAGTTGACCACCAATGACTACGACATGGGCATTATCGGCCACGATGGTCGCCGCAAGTTGCTGGAAAGCATTGCAGGAAAGCTGGACATGCCGGGCCTCATTCCCTCCGAAGAGCAGATGCAGAAGAATCTGGCGCAGCAGGAAGAGGCGCAGCAAAAGCAAGCGAAAATCGAGCAGGCCAAGGCCGAAGCCGAGATTGGCGAGAAGCAAGCGCGCGCCAAGAAGTACGGCGCCGACGCTGGCCAGACGCAGGCCGATGCGGCGCAAACAGAGTCCGAAACCCAGGTCGCGCAGCAGATGGCGCCGCTTGAAGCGCAGAAGCTGCTGGCCGAGATCGCGAAGCTGGTAACGGAAACACAAGGGAGTCCGCATGGACGAACAGGATTGGAAGGCCCTGGCCAGACTGAGCGAGTCGCCGGAAGGAAGGCGCCTGGTGGCGATGATCAAGCTGGAGCGCGAGCAATGCCGGGACAGCCTGGAGCAATGCCGGGACGCCAGTGAGGTGCTCCGCCTGCAGGGGCAGGCCGCCACCTTGGCCACATGGGCCGATAATTTCGAACAAGCGCGAGACGTGGTTCACAAGCGCTTCACCAAATAGCCGCCGGGCCAAGTGCCCGGCCTCACAACAAAGCCGCTCATGGTTCGCCCTGGGCGGCTTTGTCGTGGGTGCGCTCTGGACTGCAGCCAGAACCCGTTACCCGAATCGTGAACCCCGGCTCATGCCGGCTCACAGGTCACGCCGAGAGGCGTCACAGGAGTGAAAATGTCCCTACCCAGTTCCGTACAGGCCCAAGCCGAGGCCGCCGCCAAGCACTTCGAGCCCGCTCCCGAGAACCCCGATGTCGATACGACTACTGGCTCGGCTCCAGGAGAAGAGCACCGAAACCCGCAGGATGAGCCCCCGGCGTCTGACGAGACCAGCCCCGAGGACAAGGCGCAAGCCGCCGAGGACCCCACTAAGCACGAGCCCAGAGACCAGGACGCGCTTTACTGGCAGCACCGCTTCCAGGTCCTGCAGGGCAAATACAACAGTGAGATGCCGGCGCTGCGTCAGGAGAACAGCGAACTCAAGCAGCAGTCTGCCGACAAGGATCGGCGTATTGCAGAGCTGGAACAGCAGTCTACGAGCGCCGACAACGGCGGCGTCTCCGATGACCAGCGGGAAAAGTTCAAGGCTGAGTTCGGCGAGGACCTAGTCACCTTCGTGGAGCGCATGGTTAGTCAGCGCGTGCCGGCATCTCAGGCCGACGCTGGCAATAACCGTGAGCTGTCGGAACGCCTCGAGCGTCTCGAGTCAGAGAAGCAAGAGGACGCTCAGGCACGCTTCTGGGTGAACCTGGAACACCAAGTGCCGACGTTCCGGGAGGTCAATAATGACCCGAAGTTTCATGAGTTCCTCGCGCAGTTCGATCCTCAGACGGGAAAGCAGCGCCAGCAGGCGCTGACCGAGGCTCAGCAGGCCCTGGACGCGAAGGGAGTGGCCGACATCTTCCAGTCCTACCTCAACCAGGCGGCCCCGGCGCCGCGCCCGCAGGTCCCGGAGGATCAGGTCGAACCCCGCACCGCCCGCACCACCGAAGCACCACAGGGCAAAAAACTGTGGACGCGGGGGGAGATCGGCCAGTTCTACCGGGACAAGAACAGCGGGCGCTACAGCGCCGACGAGGCACAGCGCCTGGAAGCCGACATCTTCGCCGCCCAGACAGAAGGCCGGGTCCGCTGACCCGGCGGGCGGTTCCCGATTCCTCGCCGTGAGGCGATAGAGAGAGGTAATACATCATGGCAGGTCCGACTCGTGATGCAGGGCATCCCGATTACTCCAGCTCCAGCACCGCCGGCTTCATCCCTAGCCTTTAACTGACTTTGGGGATGTAAAACCTCTCCTGATTACCGGGGAAGCCTCACTGAGGTAATCCGAGGGAACGCGCTGTAGCCGGTGACTTCTGGTGCAGACATGCTGCAAAGCCGGGCATGATCGAGTACACTTGTTTCATACCTTTTCAATGGGATGAAACATGAAGCTTACACCGGAATACCTAGCAGGGTTTTTTGATGGCGAGGGCTGCATCGATTGTCAGACGATGTACGCCAAGCCACCGTACGAGAAGAGATTCTACGTGCGGCCACGTATCCGTCTTGCCCAGGGCCCAAGCGGCTTCATGGTGCTGGACGAGCTGAAGCGTGAGTTCGGCGGCCACGTCTCGAAAGAGAGGCAAGGCCGCGGCAACCAGAGCAACAGCAAGTCGTGGGAGATTCTGAACAAGAAGGGCATCATCGCGATGCTCGAGTTGTTGGAGCCCCTGCTAGTCATCAAGCAAGAGCAAGCCAGGCTGTGCCTGTGGTGGTTCAAGCACTGCGCAGGCAAGAATGGCTTGCCGGAAGCTGCCCGCAAGAAGTTCGCGGAGCAGCTAAAGCTGATGAAGCGTGACCCGCAGAGACTAAGTGGAGAGGCGATCGCTCAGATTGAGCGGTTGATGCGATAGTCCGAACTGCATGGCGACATGCAGAGGGTGGGAGAAATCGCCACCCCGCTTGGCAAAGCCAAGTCAAACGCGACTGACCTTCGCGTAGTAACAGCAAGGAAGTCTGGTCGGGCAAGCTGGTCGAGAAGCTCTACAAGTCCACCGCGTTCGCCGAGATCTCCAACACCCTCTACGAGGGCGAGATCAAGAACCAGGGCGATACGGTGCAGATCCGCACCACCCCTTCGATCACCATCAACGACTACGTCATCGGTGGCGGTCTCAACTACGAGAAGCCGACCAGCGATAAGGTCGAGCTGCACATCGATCAGGCGAAGTACTTCGCCTTCGAGGTGAACGACATCGACGCCTACCAGGCGGACATCAAGCTGATGGACGACTGGTCCGACGATGCTGGCCAGCAGATGAAGATCGCCATCGACAAGGTGATCCTCGGCGATGTCTTCGCTGACGCCGCAGCCGAGAACGCTGGCGCCGCCGCGGGCGCCGAGTCCGGCAGCTACAACATGGGCGAAGCCGGCGCACCGGTGGCCATCACCAAGGCGAATATCCTCGACGTCCTGGTGGATTGTGGCTCGGTGCTCGATGAGCAGAACTGCCCCGACACTGACCGCTACGTAGTGCTTCCCGCGTGGATGAACGGCATGCTGAAGAAGTCCGACCTGCGCGACGCCAGCGTGATGGGGGACTCCGAAAGCGCATTCCGCAACGGCAAGGTCGGCATGCTCGACCGCTTCACCGTGTACATCAGCAACAACATGTCCACGGTCACCGACGCCACCACCACCCGGAAGGCCACCAACGTCATCTTCGGCCACAAGAAGGCGCTCACCTTCGCCAGCCAGATGACCAACATGGAGACGCTGCCCAACCCCAGCGACTTCGGCAAGCTGGTCCGCGGCCTGAACGTCTTCGGCTACGAGACCATCGACCCCAACGCTATGGGGCATCTCTACGCCGAACGCGGCTGAGCCTGACGCCACCCTGCGGGGTGGCGTCTTCTTTTTGAGGGAATGAGGGAAACATCATGTCATTGATCAAACAGATCGAAGATGCCGAGACAAAAGACCAGCTCGAGGCCATCGGCAAGCAGTCTCCTCTGAGCGTCGATGTCGATAAGCGGAAAGGCGTTGAGACTATCCGCGCCGAACTCATGGAGATGGCCGAGGAAGCGGTCGCCAGTGAGTCTGGCGAGAAGGGTGGCGACGAGAACCAGGGCAATCCGGCCCAAGAAGGCCTCAGCCAGAATCATGGCGAAGGCGATGACGGCACCGCTACCGGCGAGCCTGGCGCCGCCGACGACCACTCCGCGCCAAAGCCTGCCAGCAAGCGCCAGTATTCAGGGCGGCTTCTCAAGAACCGCAAGACGGGGCGCCTGTTCCCGTGGACTGCCCAGCTCGCCAAGAAGCGCGAGATGCAGGAGGTTTAAGCCATGGCCGTCACCACCGTTGGCGCGATCATCGATAACGCGAAGCTGGTCCTTCAGGAGGTGACGGCCGCCGGCACCCGCTGGAAGAACGAAGAGCTGATCGGATGGCTCAACGAATTCTACCAGGCGGCCGTTCAGCTCAAGCCTGATGCCTACTCAATGAACACCGAAGTGGCACTGGAAAAAGGGACTCGCCAGCAGATTCCGTCTGACGGGCTTCGCCTTATTGATGTAATGCGCAATACCGTCGGGGATCAGATGGCCGTCATGGTCACTACGCGGCGGGCACTCGACTCCACTCGGCGCAACTGGCACTCCGACCCGGCAAACCTGGAAGTCGAGCAGTACGTCTTCGATGACCTGGATCCGACCCGGTTCTATGTCTACCCGCCGGCCAAGGACGGCGCCAAGCTGGAGATCATCTACTCAGCGGTACCGACGCCACACAAGGTGAGCGATGGGCTGGACGCCATTCGTGGCGATGTCTTCAAGCTCAATGATGCTTATGTACCGGTAGCCACCGACTACATCCTGTATCGCGCCTACTCCAAGGACGCCGAGCACGCGGCGAACCTCAGCCGGGCGCAGATGCATCGCAATGCCTACATGCAGCAACTCCAGGGCAAGGGGCAAGTTGATTCAACGACATCGCCCAACGCGCCTGACGGATCGACGAATCCGCAGGGGGGTGCATGAAGCTGAGCGATCTAGTCAATCAAGTGGTGCAGGACGTTCCCGAAGCGCCCCTGCTCTCCATTCGCGAAATGCTATCTCGTATGGCGCGAGAGCTGTGCACCGAGGCGGATGCCTGGGTGCAGCGCGGAGAGCCTGTCGTGGTAGCGGCCAACACCGATTATCCGGAGGTGGTTGCGTCTCAGGGAGAGCCGCTACGCATCGTGTCACTCACCTTGGATGGGCGCGAGCGCGTGCAGGGCGACGGATTTCAGCAGCCGGCGCCTAGCGTGATCGAGTTCGACCGTAAGCCCAAAGAGTCGCTGATCTATGGGCGCCTGGCATGCCGTCCTCTCTACGGCGAAATGCCGCCCGAGGAGGTGGTATCTCGCTGGAGCGAGGTGATCGCTGATGGCGCGCGGTGGCGACTGCTGTTGCTTCCGCAACCATGGCGCGACCCCGAGCTTGCCACTTACTACCAAAAGCGCTTCCTGGCCGGCGTAGCCGATGCCAGGCAGTACTCCCGACTCGGCCATGCCCGAGGTGGCGCCCGCGTGAAGGCGAGGCGTCTCATTTAACCCATCGCACGACTTACCGAGAGGTAACGCGACATGTCCGCATTCTCCGACTATCTGGAAGAAGGTGTTTTGCAGCACACGCTGCGCGGCAACTCCCTTCCGACGCCCTCAACTATCTATATCGCCCTGTTCACCAGTGACCCGACCGATGCCGACACTGGCAACGAGGTGAGCGATTCCGCCTACATCCGTCAAGACGCGGCCAAAGGTGGGTCTATCGATTCGGGATGGACCGCTCCCGCCACTAGCGGCGATGGGAAGATGTGCTCCAACGCCAAGCTGATTCAGTTCCCGCCGGTTGCCGATGGCTCGGTGACGGTGACTCACTACGCCCTTTTTGACGCCCAAGCGGGCGGCAATATGCTCTATCACGCACCGTTTTCCGTCTCCAAGACCCTGGAAATCAACGACGTGCTGAGCATCGACATCGGTGGCATGCAGGTCATTCTCCGCTAACTGAGGGCCACCCATGACGGTCCCGTTCAATAGCGCCGTCATCAACGGCGGCGCCTATCCGGTGGTCTGGGCGGAGGGGCTGCTCGAGGCCGACGCTCGGTCATTGGCCGGCGCCGACCGTACCGCTTATGCCATTCTGGCCCCGGCATCCGCCGAGGGTGCCAGTAGCGCCACGCCGGTGCGGCTGGCTAGAGTCAGTGGCAGCGCCGAGGCCGAGGTCGAAACGACCCCCTTTCAGCCGGTGCGCATCACGCCTGGCGCCCCGATCTCGCCCGTGGGCGAGGCCAAGGCATCCGGGGTGCCGTATCGCGCCCGACAGGTGAGTGGCCAGCCCTCCGAGGTCACTGCCGAACTATCCTCTCCCGAGCCGCAGCGCCTGGTACGTATTGCCCCGGAGTACCGTGAGGGCGGCCCGCTCAATGGCGAATCGCTTAACGGCATGGCGACTTGGTCCGATGGGCTGGTGGCCACGGCCGGGGCGCTTACCGAGAGCCGCGTCATCAACGCTCGGCTAATCGATGCCCAAGGTGCCGCCGAGGCCGTCGCCGAAGCGTCTTACCCCGAGATCCCTATTACTCGGGCGATGGACCCGCGCCGAATGCGTACCGCATCGCTGGCGTTCGCGCGTAGCCAGGATGTATCGAAAATCCGTGTCCGTCAGGTAGGGGCAGGCGGGCCTGCTATTGCTCGTGCGCACAGCCGTGCCACGCCGAACGCCATTCTTGGCTTTGGGTGGAGCTATTGCGATGCCGAGTCGTCATTGGCGGCGGCTGATGTCTATGTGGCGCGCGCAGCCTACCCGGGGAATGCCGAGGCTAAGGCCGAATCCAGCACTCAGGCCCACCTGGTCAGGATCATCGAGTTCCTGTTCAGCGCGAATGCGCGCCTAGTTGCTTCGCCGGACATTGTTCGCGACGGCAATCGTTACGCATACGCGTGGGGGAGTGGGCTGGGAGAGGCCGCTGCCTCAAGCCCCATAGCGCGACGCTTTCCGCTGTTCGATGCGGCGCCCATTGAGGGCGTGGCGCAGGCCAGCCTAGTGCCACGCTTCGAGCCGCGCTCGCGGGCGACCTACCAGGCCGAGGCGGGGTCATCGCTGCGTGATGAACGATTGACCGTTCTTCGGCGAGTGCCAGTCACTCCGCGCTTCGAGGCTACGGCTTCGATGCCGGTGGCGCCGACTGTCTTGCGCGATGGTCGCGGCAACGCCATTGGCGAGGCCGGGTCGAGCACGTCCGCTACGCGTCTGATCGCCCAGGAGGCCGGCGGCCAGGCCGTGGCCGTTGGCGAGGCGCTAGGCGACAACGTCGCCACGCTCTATGTGACTGGGAAGGCCGAAGGTGAGCAGGCGCTGTCCGCCGCAGGCGCCGCGCGGCTGGCCTTCATGACGGCCGTCGATGCCGATGGCGCGAGCAATGTGTCGATGGAGGCGTCGGTTTACACCATCGTTGCGGCACAGCCGGTTCGCGCGACGGTTGGCGCCACATCGCAGGCGCTTGCGCTTCGCGTCAGAACAATGGCGCCGGCAGCAATGATGGGCTCTGCCGCCATCCCGCGACGCAGCTTCAAGATCAATGCCGGCGATCCCGCGCCTGCCCAGAGAACCTTCACCGTCCCTCGCGTTGATCGCCAACTGGCGATTCCCTATGCACCTCGGGAGTACCGCATCACATGAAGACCTGGCGAAAGCAACCTAACGACCATATCGACTATGACCTGCTATTCGCGGACTGGCTGGCCGAGGGTGACGAAGTCGTTTCCGTGGACGCCGTGGCGCCGGACGGCATCGAGATTACCCAAGTCGGCATCGAGCCCGGCCGGGTCAAGATCTGGGTTCGTGGCGGGACCAACGGGCAGACCTACAAGTTCTCACCCCTCATTCACACCCAGAGCCGGGTGAAAGAGGTCGATTTCATGATCACCGTGGTGGAGATGTAATTCATGCCGCAAATTTTCATCAACAACGCACGCGGCGTCCTCGCCGCTTCTGTGCCGTCCGGCGAAACCAGTCTGGCCCTCAAGAACGGCGCCCACCTGCCGGCCACGCTGGCCAGTGGCGATTGGTTTCTGATGACCTTGTTCAACGATGCCTCGCGCTATGGCAGCAACATAGAGGTAGTGAAGGTGACGGCCATCACCGACGACGGCGGCGGCAACTACACCCTGACAGTAGAGCGAGGTTACGAGGGCGACGCCATCGTTCACGCCGGCGGCGAAAAGGTAGAGGCGCGCATTACCGCTCAGACCTTGCGCACCCTGCTTGAGGATGCCAAGGCCTACACCGATGCCGAGCTCACGACGCTGCTGGGCTCAGCGCCCGGCGCCCTTGATACGCTGAATGAGCTGGCTGCTGCTCTGGGAGATGACCCCGACTTCGCCACCACCATGACCAACGCCCTGGCGCAGAAGCTCGACGCCAGCAGCTACACCGCTGCCGACGTACTGGCCAAGCTGCTGACCGTGGATGGCGAGGAGTCTGGGCTGGATGCCGACAAACTGGATGGCAAGCAGCTGGCCCAGCTTGAGCAGGATTATCGCGGCTTCGCGGTAACCGTCACACCAACGGCTTTCGCCAAGGCTGATGGCAGCCTGCCGGCCTGGACAGCCCCCACTAGTACCACCCTAGAGACGGCCTCCACCCTGGCTCTAGTCGTCGGCTCCACCCTGGTCGAGATCGCCGCCGGCACGGCCGTGACGCTGCCCAGCCTCTCAGCCGGTACCGATTACACCATCTACGCCGCGACCGACGGCTCGCTCCAGGCGGTAGACGCCGATAGCGCCGCCCCGGCCAATACCCGCGCCGTGGGCGGCCTCCACGCGTCGGCGGGTGGGGCGTCCATCGTCGCCACGTCGCTGTGGGATTTGAACTGGCGCCCCTCGGCGCCCAGCCCGCGCGGTATGGTGCTATCGCTGGATCGACGTATTTGGGTAGACATCTATTTGATGGACACCCAGTACGGCGTCAACGGCTACTCGCGCAACGGCGTACAGATCGCCGATGGCAGCAGCCCGCCGATCACCCCCGACGCCTACGGCGGCAATGGCAGCGACACCTACGCCAACCTGAGCTGGTGGGTCGCCGTGGATATGGTCACTGCCGTTGGCAAGCGGCTGCCGCACTACCAAGAATTCACAGCGTTTGCTTATGGCGTCGTCGAACGTCAGGCCGTGGGTACCGATCCCGGCACCACCCAGTACCAAGCTGGCCACCGCAGCGCATGCGGCGTCGAACAGGTCACTGGCACGCTCTGGCAGTGGGGCGCCGACATCACCGGCACCTCGGCGACCGGTAGCGCCACATGGAATGACTGGGCGGATGGCCGTGGCGACATCTACACGCACTCCATCCGCTCGCCGCGATTCGGCGCGAACTGGAGCGACGGCTCCAACGCAGGCTCTCGGGCCTCGAACTGGGTCAGTCGGCCGGACTACTCCGGCGGCGGCATCTCCGCGCGCGGTGTCTGTGACCACCTGAACTTGCAGGCTGAGCGATAGCGAAGTTTATGAAGGAAGCGCCTCAACGGGTGCAGTCGCTAGCCATCGTCGAGCGCTACGACCAAGCAGTCGCTTATCTGTACCCGATCATCCAAAACATGCCGCGCCGCCACGGCCGGTACCGCGACAAGCTGCTCGATGCGCTGTTGGCGGTGCCGGGGCTGATCTATGTGGCGGCCAAATCCAATCAGGTGAGTCGCATCTATGCGGCAGATGCCGCGCTCGCCGAGCTGCGCTGGCTGTTGCGCTTCGCCGCGGCGCCGGCGCAGAAACTCATCACGCCTCACCAGCACGAGGTGGCCTCGGTCCATCTGGCCGAGGTCGGCAGAATGGTCGGCGCCTGGCAGAAGAACCGGCGCTGAGCATGGGTGGTGCACGGATCGCTCGCCGCTATTCGGCGCGAACTGGAACAACGGCTCCAACGCAGGCTCTCGGGCCTCGAACTGGAACAATCAGCCGGACAACTCCAACGGCAACATCTCCGCGCGCGGTGTCTGTGACGACAGTCTTCTTCCGCCGGGCCGGCCACGGCCACCCGGGGCGACCTTCCTGTGGTCAGCCGTGCACTTACCTCCTTCGGGAAACACACGACCAGGTCCGCGAAACAGGGCGTAGTGAAATATCGAGACCTGCGCGCGGCATTATTCAACCGGCGGAACGCCGGATAAGGGAGAGCATTGGGACAGCGGTACCGCAATCTCATCGGCATGATTGCCGACCCCGACAACTTGCGTGACGCCTATTACAAAGCGGCACGCGGCCGGCGAAGCTCCGCTGGATATCTGAATTTCAAGGAATACGAAGCGGCCTGGCTCGCCAAGTTGCGCCGCGGCATCCTTGACCAGACGTACCGCCCCGGCAAGCCCCGGACATTTTGGGTTCATGAGCCCAAGCCGCGACCGATCACCGCCGCACCGTTTCAGGATCGCGTCGTCCAGCACGCGCTTTGCAATGTCATCGGACCGATCTTCGAGGCCGGCATGCTGCCCCAAGCCTACGCCTGTAGGAAGGGCAAAGGCATGCACTCCGGGGCGATACGAACCCAAGCGATGATGCGCCACCTCGGCCGCAACGGCGCCACCGTCTACGCCCTGAAGACGGATTTCAGCAAGTATTTCTACAGCGTGGATCGCCCCGCGCTGTGGCGGCGAATCGACGCCAAAATCTCATGCCGACACACCGCCTGGCTGATTGAGCAATTCACGCCGCGCACTGGCAAAGGTCTGCCGATCGGCAACCTAACCAGCCAGCTCTGGGCCAACGTCTACGGCACCGAAGTGGACCGGTTTCTGGCGCAGACCATGGGCGTGTCGAATTTCACCCGCTATATGGACGACATCGTGATTCTCGGCCACAGCCGGGGATTCCTGCACGAACTGCGCGGCTGGCTAGAGATGTTCTGCCGCAACGCGCTCGGCCTCACGTTCAGCAAGTGGAGCGTTACGCCAGTATCGGCCGGCGTCAACTTCCTTGGCTACCGCATCTTCCCGAGCCACAAACTGCTGCGCAAAGACAGCGTGCGCCGCGCCAAGCGCAAGATCAAAGCCTACACCCTGGCGGGCGACCGTGAAGCGCTGCGCTTCTTTTTGGCTGCATGGTTAGGCCATGCCCGCTGGGCCGATTCCCACAACCTGCTGCGCAGCCTAGCCGCCCAGCATCGAGCATTGATACAGGAGCACTCATGTTCAGCAAAGACCAAAGCAACGGCCGCGTCATCTGCCTAGAAGACTACGGCCGACTGAAGGCCGGCGCCGTCGTGCCCGAGAGCAACGAGCTGTATGCCGATGTCGAGGCCTGGCTAGCCGAGGGCAATACCCTGGCCGAGTTCGGTGGTTACCCCGAGCTACCGATGACCGCCGAGCAACTGCAAGACTGGCGCGACTCAGCCGTCATCAGCCGCATGCAGGCAGAGATCCAGTTGCATCGCGAGGGTCTGCTCGAGCAGCTCGAGAACATCATCGCCGACCCCGCGACGGACAAGGAGGTCGTCATCGCGTGGCAGAAATCCACGGAAGTGCGGCGTGCCAGCAGCACCGTCGCGGCGCTATCGGAACAGATGGGGCTGACGGATGAGCGGCTGGATCAGATGTTCAAGGACGCGGCACATATAGAGGCGTGACATGAAAATCCAGCACAGCGCCTTCAAGGGCGAGATTCCAATTCGCGATGCTCGCCTGTTGCCTGAAAACAACGCCCAGGTGGCGCGCAATCTCTATCTGCGCCACGGCACCCTGAAGCCCGAGAAGGGGCCTGCGCCGGTGGCGGGCCTGCCCAGCGTTTCCAAGCCCTCGACGCTCTACCGTTACCCGAACGGCAATGGAGGCGATGGATTCTGGTTCGCGTGGGGTAACGGCAAACGGGTGAGTGTCGTAAAGTCACCGCTGGCCAATGATAGCTGGCACCGTGTTTACTGGACGGGCGATGGTGCGCCGAAAATGGCTGGCATCGACATCGCCACCGACGGCTCAGCGCCGTACCCGAATAGCAGCTATGCATTAGGCGTCCCGGCGCCGTCCGGATCGCCGACCGTCGAGGAGCCGGAAGGCCGGGTGCCGCTCGAGGATCATCCCGACACGGCGCTGGAAACCTCCTACGTGGTCACCATGATTACCGGCTATGGAGAGGAAGGGCCGCCCAGCGAGCCGAGCCCCGCCATTGTGCGCTGGGATATGGTTGGCGACGCCCCTGAGGGAGGTGATCCGATAGTCAGCTTGCCCGGCGTGCCAAGCGCAGCTAGCAACATCGAGATCAAGCGCCTCTATCGCGTGGAGTCATCCGGGGTATACCAGTTTGTCGCCGACTTGGCGCCTGGCGTGGGGCAGTACGTTGACAGCGTGCAAAGCGACGCGCTGGGCCGCGCCTTGCCGTCCACTGAATGGGATATGCCGGACGCCCGAATGACTGGCCTGACAGCGCTGCCCAACGGCATTCTGGCCGGCTTTTTCGAGAACACTCTGTGCTTCTCCGAAGCCTATCTGCCGCACGCCTGGCCAGTGGGTTACCAGCTGGCTTTTCCAGATGACATCATGGCGATCTCATCGACGTCTGCTGGCTTAGTGGTGGTCACTGAGGGGCAGCCGCACCTGGTGTCTGGCTCAAGCCCGGACGCCATGGCACAGATCGAGCTCGACGTCCCGCAATCATGTGTTGCCTCTCGATCACTGGTGGATATGGGGGAATACGCGCTCTATGCATCACCAGACGGACTGGTAGCTGCCGCCGGCCGGGATGCGCGCGTAGCCACTCGGGAGGTATTGAGCCGCGAACAGTGGCAGGCAATGCAGCCCGAGACCATTCACGCCTACCGTCACGACGGCCAGTATCTCGCTTTCTACGATGGCGGCTGTTTCGCCTTTACGCCCGGCGAGGGGATCGAGTTCTACGATGTTCAAGCCGACGCCGGCTACTACGACGCCATCGATGACACGCTCTATCTGATCCAGAACGCAGCGATTGTCGGGTGGAGCCGCGGCGACTCTCTGACATGTCGGTGGCGCTCCGGCGTGCATGAGATTCCGCCGGGCGCGGCCGGCTTCACATGCGCCAAGGTGATTGCCCGCGACTACCCTGTAACGCTGCGACTCTTTGCCGACGGCGCCACCGTAGACGAGATCGAAGTGCCGGGCCCGCAGATGTTCCGCCTGCCACCTGGCCACACCCTGAGTCGCGACTGGGAGATCGAGATCGAGGGAGTGCGCGAGGTATATTCTGTACAGATCGCTACCAGCCCCGCTGAGCTGGTCTGAGATCCCATAGGCTCACCGTGAGGTGCCCATGACACAAAGACGACGCACACTGCCGCCGGTATCACCCAAGGTGCCGACTGAGCTTCGCCCTTTGATAAGTGCCATGTCCGAGGTCATTGAGACGGGCGAAGGGGTGCGAGGCAATCCGCTCGACAAGAAGATCACGTTGCGCGACCTGCTAGACAGCGGCATCGGGCAGCTCAAAAACGGCACTCGG
Organism: Chromohalobacter sp. HP20-39; assembly: GCF_033052815.1. Lineage (NCBI taxonomy): Bacteria > Pseudomonadati > Pseudomonadota > Gammaproteobacteria > Oceanospirillales > Halomonadaceae > Chromohalobacter > Chromohalobacter sp. HP20-39. Next base: position 136,936 of record NZ_JAWHTP010000003.1, read on the forward strand.
GCAGGCATGCCCGGCAGTCTCGCATCGGGCGTCGAGCCGCCGGCGCCAAGCCTTTCCAAGCCACCGACCCCCGAAGGATTCAGTGCCGAAGGCAGCTTCTACGGTATGATTACGCTGACATGGGATAGCCCGGTCGATCTTTACGATAATCACGCCCACACCAACATTTACCGTAGCGAAGCCGATAACTTCGCCAATGCTCAAATCGCTGGCCGCGACCCAGGCATGATTTACAGCGATGTCGTGCGCAGCGATGCCGTTGATCCTCAGGAACCGGAGGCAGTCAAAGGGTACTATTACTGGATCACCTTCACTTCGACCGCTGGGGTCGAAGGCCCGCCGAATAGCAGCAGTGGCACCTATGCTGAGCCTGTCGCCGATATCGGCTATGTAATGGACATCATCTCGGGGCGCGTCAATGAAGAGGTGCTGACCCCTGCTTTCAAGAATCGCCTTGATGGTTTTAGTGAGACAATCAGCAAGCTAGGTGATCGATATACGTTATCTATTAATCAGAATGGGGACGTCGCCGGCTATACGTTGTTCAACGACGGTTCTTTTAGCTCATTTTCAGTGCTCGCCGATAACTTTACGATTGCCAATTCGCGCGGCAATCGAGTCAACCCCTTCATAGTCGAGGATAATATCAATTATCTCGACACGGCGATGATTCGCGAAGGCTCGATTCAGGAGGGCCAGATAGGGCCCATCACGGTAGGGAAGCTCTTCAAGCCGGACGGCACGCCGGTGACGACAGCGGCAGGGCTGTTTCGCGCTGATGCTATCGAGGCCGACAAGCTCCGCATCGGCTTCGGCCAGGTGACCGGCGACCTGAGCTCCACTGCGCGCGGCAACAACGGCCGCCCGGCATGGCGTCTCGACCGTGATGGCGAGTTCGAGCTGAACTCCACCGGTGCCGGCGGGCGCATGGAACAACGCGGCGACCGCATCTCGGTCTACGACGAGAGCGGCCGCCTCCGGGTGAGGATTGGCAGACTATGAGCTACGGCATCCAGGTTCGGGAACCGGATCAAAGCGTCACCTTCGAGCTTTCCTCGCGCCTGACAACCCTTGTTCTGTCGCGCGTGGTGGGGCGTAACAGTAGCGGCAGCGTGACACTCGACATTCCCGGCACCATGGACGTGGCGATTCAAGCCATTCCGCTGGATGGTGACCAGCACATGCGCCACATACCGCACAAGCTTACCTATGACGCCAACACTCAAACGCTAAGCTGGATGCCGGCAATCAGCAGCGATGCGCAGCTTTCCGATCTTTCTGACTGGGCGTCTCCGCTGCGCAGCCGCAGCCGCATCGTGGTCTTTGGCTACATGCCGGAGGTGTCATGAGCTGGGGCATCGAAACGCAGGGATTCTTCGGCCGTCTTCCTATCGATCAGGACTTCGATAACCTGGTTTACCGCAATCAAGGCTCTCGCCAAGTGGGTACCGGCTACCATGTCATCCCGCTTGAGAGCCGGGGCATCGAGTCTCTTGTCATTGCGGCCCGTCATCCTGGCCTTGATGTGGCGCTTCTGAGCTACACGCATGACGCTAGCGGCACCACCGGCATACGGATCTATGTGCGCGGCACCGGGACGCTCTACTGGCGAACCTATGAAAGCGCCTATCCGCTTCCCCTCCAGGGCTGGGGGATGGTGGTTTATAGTGGCGACAGGCAGACCTTTCACTCGGATCATCGTTATGCTGACGTCAAGGATTCGCGGTATTACATCGACTCGTCGAAGATGCCGATGAATGGCCATTACTATCTTCTAAGCTCGCCGGCGACGCCGACATTTGAATACGAAACCTATCAGAACTCCTGGTATCAGAAAGACAGGAGGTATCGACAGACCGGAACGCGCGACGTCCTCAAGACACGAAGAGAGTATCAGTGCAATTATGAGTATGTTTATGTCTACGGCGAAGGCTATCAGCGACAGCAAGTCTGCGACTGGGTGAATATCCGGTATACCGAGGAAAAGCCGGTGTACAATTTTGTGACGGTCGGCTACTGGGTTAATGTCGAAGCCATCGTGTACTGCACGAAAAGCATATCGATGGCTCGCCATGCGCACGATGACACAATGAGCGAGACCTCTTACCAAACTCATGACAGGAAAGCCGCTTATGTATGGAGCACCCGGTATTACGACCCTGTATTCCCTACCTATACGGGAAGCAACTGGGTCTATGACGAGTTCCAGCCAGCATATCAAGATTACCTAAAATGGCTGAGAAGCCCAAGCTACACCGGCATCACCGGCCACGACAATAAGCTGATAATGATGCGATAGGCCAGAGAAGTCGTGCTCCAGGATCTGCTATACTCCCCCAACTAGCTCACCGTGAGGTGCCTATGCCCCGCTCAAACGAAAGTGCTTTCCTGCACCAAGTGCTGCCTAATTCACCGGCAGCCGTAGCGTTCTGCGAAACGCTTTTCCGCACGACCCATGTCATTGATGACCTTATCGACAAAGATAGACCGGTTAGCGACGAAGCCATTTTTCGCGCCTTCTGGGACTGTCTATTCGAACTCCCGCTTAACCCGTTCTATCGACAGCACGAGCCCTATTTGCGCCCCATTATCGCAAACGGCTTTCAGGACTGGTGGGACAGCGTGAAACTCGAGCGTGCCGGCGACCGGCATGGCCAGACCGTGGCCTTCATTCTCCGCGACAACCTGACCAGCGTTGTCGTGCAGTGCGCGTACCTGATTGGCGGGTACGAATGGATGCAGCGAGTGGCTGAACCCATCCGCCGACACGCCCACGAAGACACGCTGGAGCAGTATCTGGAAGCCCTCCAGGAAGAGAGCGGACGGAAAGAGGAGGAGAACGGATGAGCTTTGGTGGCGGTGGAGGTGACACCGAAATCGAGGATACGCCCGAGCAGCGCCAGCTGGCTGCCGTAGCGGCAGAGAAGTGGAACTTCGCCCAGGAAGAGCTGGCCCCGCTCGAAGACGCTTACATGGAATCGGTTGGCGACATGACCGATGACGGCAAGATGAGCTATATCCGCGGCCGAACCATGCAGGCGCAGCAGCAGTCGGCGAGCGAGCTCTCCGATCAAGCAGGGCAGGAACTCCAGCAGGGTGGAATCGACCCTTCCAGCGGACGTTATCAGGGCGCCATGACCGGGCTGTCGCTCGATACGGCTGAGGCCGGCGGCGAAACACTAGGGCGCGCCCAATTCGAGCAGGAAAGCCAGCAGGTGCAGGGGCTGCAAAACATCGTGGCGATCGGCCAAGGGCAGTCCGGACAGGCTCAAGCGGGGCTTGCGGGGCTGGCCGATCAGTCGGCCGCCGATGCCCGCCAATCATCTGCCAATCAGTTCAACCGGCGCTCGGCAAATCTCCAGCTCTTGGGACAAGTCGCTGGCGCCGGCACCGCGTACGGCCTCGATAATTGGGGCGGCAGCGGCCAGCAAGGGCTTAATCTCTACGGCCAGGCGGACACTCAAGGTGGGGCGTCCGGCGGACTGTATGGCAACGCCAGCACCGGCGGATTCTAAGGAGGCCTTATGTATCTAAGCTTGTTCTCCAACCCGAGCATCCCCGAGAGCCAGACCGCCGGCTTGAGCGTCGATCCCAATCAGGCATTCCGGGGCGATCAAGGCGCGTCTGAGCTTCAGGGGCAACTGAGTCGTGCGCAGTGGAATGACTGGAAGGCGCGCTTCTCGCCCTATATCGGCACCCTGTCTGATATTGCTCAGGATGAAGGGGCTTCTGCCACGGCAGCAGCCAACGCCAGTGGCGCGATGGGCCAGGCCTTTGACGCCAATCAGCGGGCGCTCGAGCAAGATCGAGAAGCCTACGGCATTCAGCAGACCGGCGCCCAGGAAGAGGCAAGTCAGCGGCGCACGGCTCTACAGCGCCAGGCGTCTCAAGTTAGCGCCGGCAACCAAGCGCGCATCTCCTCCCTTGACCGGCAAAGCGCGATCCTCGCCGGCGGGATGGGGCTCTCCAACATCCCAGGGCAGGAAGTGAACCAATGAGCTACGGACTGATCGGCATGAAGCGCCAGATGGAAGGCGAGGCCATGCAAGGGCTCGGTGACCTCGCTGGCCAGCAGCGCCGGGCCGAGCGGCAAGAAGACCAGATGGAGCAGGCCGAAAGGCAGCAGACCATGAGCGCTGTTGGCACGGGCGCGGGTGTCGGCATGGCGGCAGGCGGCCCAGTAGGCGCCGCCATCGGCGCGGGCGTTGGCCTACTGGCTGGCGAATTATTCTAGGAGGCATCATGGCGGGACTCGATACGCGCGGACTGGCGAGCGGCTTCTCCCAAGGGTTTGGGCTGATGAGTCAGCACCAACAGCGTGAGAAGCAGAATAAGCGCGCTAATCAGCGAATGGATATGCAAGAAGATCGCATGGACATGCAGCGCGAACGCTTTGGAATGCAAAAGGAGCAGGCCGAGGCCGAGCAGCAGCAGGCACAGCGCGCCCAAGACATGGAGGCACTGCAGTTCACCTTGGGTAAGATCTCCAATGGCATGGACGTTGATGACAGCGAAATCGATCTTCTGCGCAAGTATCCAAAGTACTGGGCAGCACTGGACGCCGACACCGACGCCTCCATCGAGCAGGCTCAAAACGCCATTGACCCCGAAAGCCCAGTGGATGCCAATGACCCTGAAAGCCTGGCAGCGCTCAACCAGATGTTTGGCGCCGAGATCAACAAAGGGGAGGGCGGCCACAAGCGCGTGGTGGGCATGGTGCCCGCGCCGGACGGTGAGAGCGTGATGCTTGAGCTGGAAGTGGATGGCGAAGGCGGCAAGCGCTACAACGCGCCGATGACCGATGGTCGAAGCAATAGCGAAGATGACGATTTGGTTAAGTCAGTCCCCGTAGGGCGCCTGGTCGAGCAGGTTCAGGGCCTGCGCACGCTGCGGAATACCCTCCAAGGCCCAGAAGCCCAAAAGCAGGCCAGCAAGGTGCTGGGGATTCTGCGTGGCGAAGGCGATGAGGATAATTGGGTGACCGAGGACCACCCCAAGCTAGGCATGGTCCAGCGAAACACAAAGACCGGCGAAGTAAAGCCAGTGAAACCTGGGGCAGGCAGTCCTTATGAGGATACCGACAATTACTGGAATCGACCCACCGCCACACAAAAAGACATTGAGTACATGGTGGACAACGGGCTGGCCCCAGACCGCGAAACAGCATGGAAAATGCTGAACGAGCGCAGTGGCGACAACAGCTATTCTCGTTCTGAAGACCGCATCGAGGCTCTGCGCAACCGCGCCGAAAGCCTTGAGGAGGTGATTAAGGGCGAGGGGGCTTCCATCCCCACGGATGATGAGATCAAGGCTGCGCGGGATGAGCTCGCCTCTCTTCGGCAGGAGATTCGCCAGGAAGAGAACAGCACCTACAATATTTCAGATCAGAGCACGTCCAGCAGCACGCAGGGTAGCAATCAGCCGTCGAGCTCTACATCCCGCTCTAGCCAGCAGGAATCTCGACAGGATCCAAAGCGAGACTCTGCACCCAAGGAAAGCCAGCAAGGCGCAACGACTGCCGACGACATCTTGAACAAGTACCTCTAGCCCGCCAAGGAGCCGCGTGTGAACGCCGCCAACCAGCGCAACAGCACACCCAAGTGGTCAGACGTTGCCAACGACCAGGACTTCCAATCCGCCGACTGGGAAACCCGCCAAAAGGTTCGCGGCGAGTTCTACCGCCGCGTCGTGGAGCCCGAAACGCCTGCTGAGTTGCGCGAAGAAGTGCAGGGCAAGTTCTTCACGCAGACCGAGCCTGACGTCTTTGGCGAGCGGGATAGCAGCGCCGACTCTGAACGCTTCAGCTATCCCGGCGCCGCCGCCGACCAAAGCGCACTGGATGAGCGCCAGCAGAACGAGACAGGCTTGCGCGCCTCGCAGCAGAATAACGAAGAAGAGGCCCCCGGCCTTGCCAGTAACGCCCTTCGAAATGCGGGTGAGCGCGGGCTTGATCTGGCCGGTAATGCCGTGCAGTTCGTCGGCAACATGGCAGAGATGGGCGAGAAACTGATCACCGACCATTTGGGCGGACTCAACCCTGGCGTTATCGGCGGTGAATCCGACGCAATGCGAGAGCGTGGCTACGAGCCCGATATGGAGTTGGGTGGGTATGGCCTGGACTTCACTGCGCGCGCCAAGCCGGAGGATACTGACACTGGTATGACGGGGGCCGGTCAGGCCGTGGAAGACGTGAGGCTGGGCTATCAGCCGAATTACACCATCGATCGCGCCCTCGATAACCCCAGCGTGGAGACACTGGCAGGGGCTGCCGCCGAGCAAGGCCCTGCCGCGCTGGCCGACATGGCTGGACTGGCGATCAATCTGCCCGCCTACTTGGCTTCCCGCACACAAGAGATCGGTGAGTCTCGCGCCCAGAACGAAGGCCGCGACGGCATGCCTGAAGGGGGCGATTACGCTGTGGCAGGCCCGACCGCCGCTGCATCCGTGCTGCTGGACCGGTTCGCTCTGGGCCGACTTTTGCCAGGCGGAAAAGGGGCTGTCAGCAAAGCCAGTCAGGTCCCTGGCGCTGTAGGGCGCGCCACTGCCACCGAGGCTACTACGGAGGCGGTCCAGGAAGGCGGCATTGAATATGCCGGCGAGTCGCTCGGTACCGAGCAGGGGTGGGATCCCGTTACCGCTGGCCGGCGCGCCGCCGGTGGCGCCATCGTGGGCGGGCCGACAGGCGGGGCCGTGCGCGCGGGCACGGCGGCAGCTGAAGTCGCTGGTGGTCGTGCTAGCGTCGCCGAGGACGAGTCGGGGCAGGCTGATAACTCGCCTGAGGAAGAGTCGTCGCCAGAAACTCAGCAAGCCAATGAAGAAGCCGTGGGCGCTGCCGCCGAGCTTATCCGGCGTCCGCGTTTCGAGCTGTCATCCTCCGAGCGCGAGGTGCGCGACTCTATCACCTACGGCGACGCCTTCAAGTCACTCCGCGCCGCCGCTGAGGCTCAGGGCGATACTGAGGCGGTCGCTGAGCTGGACGCGGTCAGCGAAGAAGTCTCTTCCGCGCTTGAGGACGAAACGCTGGCCCGCAGTAGCGGCGAAGAAGATGCCATCGAGCCGATACGCCAACGCCTAGACGGTGCCGCCCAGCGCTTTACGTCAACAATGGAGCGGATCAATAGCCAAAGGTCTGACAGTCAGAGCCCGGAGAATGATATTGAGCGCGCGGCCGCCGAGACTGACACTGAGCCGACACCAGCACAGGCTGAGGCCGGCAATTACCGAAAGGGTAAGGTGCGGCTCAACGGCTTCGAGATCGCCATCGAGAACCCCAAGGGCTCTACCCGTCGCGGTACCGCTCAGGACGGGACCGAGTGGGAGAGCCAAATGGCCCACCACTACGGTGACATCAAAGGCACTACCGCCGCCGACGGCGACAATCTTGACGTTTTTGTGGGCGACAATCCTAGCTCGCCACAAGCCTATGTGATTGACCAGGTGAATGAGGACGGCGGATTTGACGAGCACAAGGTGATGCTCGGCTTCGACTCTCTGGAAGATGCCCGTCAAGGCTATCTGGCCAACTACGAGGACGGATGGAAGGGTCTTGGCGAAATTAGTGAAACCTCGGTGGACGACTTCCGCCAATGGGTTCGCGAGGGCAACACACGCGCGCCGTTTGCCATGCCCGACACCCAGACGAAAGATGATGATGTTGCTCCCGACGATGAAACTGCCGGTCAGCAGCGCGAAACGACTTATCTTTCTGATAACACGCCGGTGGATACCCGATTCCGGGTAGTGGATATGGCGGACCTCACACCCTCGAATCGTGCCGACGGGAAGGTTAACCCTAACTTTCCGGCCGAGCTTCAGCCGCGCGATCGCGCAAACGCAAATAGCCGGGTACAGGTTCGCAACATTGCTGCGCGCCTGAATCCTGAGCGACTAGGGAGCAGTCCGGATGCTGGCACGGGCGCCCCAATCATTGGAGAAGATGGCGTCGTTGAGTCAGGCAACGGGCGCGCCATGGCCATCGCGACTGCCTATCGCCAAGGCGGCGAGCGTGCAGAGGCCTACCGCGACTTTGTTCGAAGCCAAGCCCAAGAGCGGGGCATTGACGCCGATTTTGACAGCATGCGCCGACCAATGCTGGTGCGCGAACGCGCTAGCGCGATGGATCGTGCCGATTTTGCGCGGCGTGCAAACGAGAGTCAGGTCGCCGGCATGACATCCTATGAGCAGGCCCAGGCAGATGCTGACGCAATGACCGCTGATGATGTGCAGGCGTGGTCTCCCGATCAGTCTGGCGACCCCTTGGCGGCCAGTAACCGCGACTTCCAGCGCGCCTTTGTGTCCCGGCTGGGGAATAACGAGGCCTCGCGCTACACTACCCGTCAAGGTCAGGCCGCTCCAGAGCTAGGCCAGCGCATGAGCCGGGCCGTGTTTGCCAAGGCTTACGCTGATCCGGACATGGTGGAGCTGATTACCGAGCAAGGTGATCAGATGCGCAATCTATCGAGCGCCCTCCAGTCCGCCGCCCCGGATCTTGCCATGGCGCGCGAAACCGGTAGTCAGGACGCGCTCGACACTATCGCCACCATCAACGACGCAGTGCGCCTAGTGCGCGCTTCGCGTCGGGACGGTGCGCCGATACGCGAGCTGGTAAGCCAGGCCGACGCCTTCAGCGAGCCGACGTCAGAACTCACCGCCGACTTAGCTATCCTGGTCAACACTAATATGCGGTCGCGCGCCAGCCTAGAGCAGGCGCTAGGCTTCGTGGCCCAGGACGCGCGCCGCCGTGCAGAGTCCGCCCGTAATGGCGCTCTATTCGAGGACGCCACCACCAGCGAGGACGCAATTCGTGAAGGATTCAGACAAGCCCCAGCAGAAGACACCGACGGACAACGAGCACCTGAGGACGATGTTCCAGGACGCCCTGACGAAAGCGAACAAGAGCCTTCCCAGCGGCGAGAAGCTGATCCTTCCGAAGGGGCTGCAGAAGCCCAAGAGGTAAGCGACTCCCCGCTCCTCGAGTCCTACACCGAGCAGGACGTGGCCGAGCGAGAGCAGGCTGCCCAGAAAGCCCAGGAGGAGGAGACCAGAACTCGGCGAGAGGATGAGCAACGCGCCGCCGCCGACCGTGAAGCCGATGACTTCGCACTATCCGGAAGTAGCTTGCCAGCCGATCAGGCCAATGCTCGCGGGCAAGACCCGCTCTTCGCCTTTGCTGGCGAGGGTGCGCAGAACGCCGACCCGGCTGCCAGCGAGCCCGTATCCGCGCCTCGCGCCGAGGCCATCCGCGCACGCCTATCTGAGCACCCTGAACTATCAGGCGTCGAGGTGGTGCAGTCCGCCCGAGAGCTGCCGACCCAGGTGCAGCTGGTCATGGCTATGCAAGGCGTCGAGGCGAGCGACGTTAGCGGGGTCTACAATCCCGACACCGGCGCGCCTATGATCGTCGCTGACAATCTCATCGACGAGGCTGACGGTGTTCGCAAGGCAGTGCACGAAGGGGTCGGGCACTATGGCATTCGTGGCATGCTTGGCGAAGAACTAGAACCCCTGATGCTGGAAATCTACCAGAGCCACACACGCTCCAATTCTGGGCGGCAAAACATCGAGGAGATCCAGCAAACTTACCCTTTCATCGACGTGGCCACCCGCAAGGGCAAAATCACTCTGGCCGAAGAGCTGGTGGCGCACTACATCGAGGATAGCAATGGACGGCCGAAGCTGAGACAGCGCATCATGTCCACGATCCGCCGCCTGCTGCGCAAGCTATTCCCCGGCATCCAGTGGCGCACCTCCGATATTTTGGCGATGGGCGATCAGGCTCGCCGCTGGCTGCGTCGCCAGCAAGCCGCGCGCGACGTGGGCGATCCTCGCTTTGCCATGAGCAGTAGAGATAACAGCATCCCCGCCAAAAATGTAATGACCGAGAGTAAGTTGGAGTTAAACCCTCCAGATGAAGAAACCGTGCGGCTTTTCCACGCGGGATCAGACCCGGCAGAAGGTGGTTTTTTTGAAACCGTGCCTAGTGGTGGAGCATTTAATAAGTTCGACGGGTTTTTCGCACTGCAAGGTGGATGGGGAAATTACGGGTCTGGCGCTAAATATTTCGCTGATATCAAGGAGGAGAAAATACTATCCCAGCGAGACTTGGATTACGAAATACCTTACGAAGAGCAAATTTCTGCTTTAAAAAAATCTATGCCTTGGGTAGACGAGGATGACATAGACCTTGCTTATGAAGCAGTAGTTGAAGACTCGTCAGAATCTGTTGATCCAGACGAACTGATGAGGGTTATGAAGGAGGATGGCTTTGCCGAAGCATCATGGGAGGCTCAGCGGATTCGCGGCCAGGTGACAAGAAATCTTGGTTATGAAGCCGTGGAGATGGCAGACGAAAACGGAACTTCATATCTGATCCTCTCCGGCGCCCCTCTTACGCGGGTCGTTGAGGATGACGGCGATTCTACAGCTTCATCGAACCCTGACATCCGCTACAGCTTTGCAGATCAGCAAGAAGAGCTCTCTGCCCAAGACCTGGCTGCCCAGCTACGCGAGGAGTATCCAGGGCTCAAGCTCGACATGGCCAGCCGTGGCCAAAAGGCGACAATCTCGCGAATCGTCGCTCCGGAACGCGAGCAGGGCACCGGCTCTGCAGTGATGCGCCGCTTGACCGATTGGGCGGACGCCTCCGGACGCACCCTGGCGCTGACGCCTTCCAGCGACTTCGGTGGCAGCGTAAAGCGCTTGCATGAGTTCTATCGCCGCTTCGGGTTCATGGAGAACAAGGGGCGCAACAAGGACTACGAGATCAGCGAGGCCATGTATCGCGAGCCCGACCACGGCGTTGGCGATGTGCGATTCAGCCTTACCCAGCAGCCAGGCACTGTCGGCGGCAAATACAGCAGCACCGATAGCACCGGCTTCTCCATGCCAGACGAGTCCCTGCGCGATGCGGCGCTTCGAAAGATGGCTGACAAGATGCGGCCGCTGAAAATTCTCGAAGACGCGATTCGGCGCACGGGGCAGGACATCGAGGAGGAGGCTGACGCCTACTTGGCAGAAGAGCTATTCCACGGAAAGGTGGAGCACGACCTGCGTCAGTTGCGCGAGCAGCATGTAGAGCCATTGGCCGAGGGTCTGGCCAAGGCCAAGATCGGCCAGGCCGAGCTTGATGACTACCTCTACGCGCGGCATGCACCGGAGCGTAACGCCACCATCGCCGAGCGCAATCCGGATAATCCTGAAATGCAGGATGGCGGCTCAGGCATGACCAATGCTCAAGCAGCCGAGATCATCGAGCGCGTGGCCAGCTCTGGTAAGCAAGAAGAATACGACCGACTGGCGCAAATCGTTTATGACATGACGCGCCTACGCCGGGAGGCTATTCGCGAAGGTGGCCTCGAAGACGACGCCATGATAGACGCATGGGAGGCCAACTGGCAGAACTATGTGCCGCTCAAAGGGAATGCTGCCGACGATCCAGGGCGGCCGCGCACTGGCCGTGGCTTCGAAGTCAGCGGCCGAGAATCCCGGATTGCCGGCGGGCGTAACACGCTGGCCGACTCTCCTTCTTCTCAGGTAATCGTGGACGTCAATGAGTCGCTGATTCGCCGCCGCAAAAATGAAGTGGCGCAGTCGTTTCTCTCCCTGGTCACCGACAACCCGAACCCTTCGCTATGGGAAGTGTTCACCGACGATAACCCGGACACCCAGCGCACGCCGACCCGGATCACCGATCCTGAAACGGAACAGGTGCGCATTGAGGTACAAGAGCGCCCGGTCAACATGGCCGGGAATGATCGCTATTTCAAGGCTAAGCGAGCCGGGCGCACCTATTACCTCAAGATCCACGACGAGCGCCTGATGAACGCCATGCGCAACGTGGGGCCGGAAAACAACAACGTCCTGATTCGCGCCTCTGGCGCTGTTACTCGCGTCATGTCGTCGCTGGTGACCAGCTACAACCCCGAGTTCATGCTGACCAACTTCACGCGTGACGTGCAAACCGCGCTTCTCAATCTGAGCGCCGAACAGACTCGTGATGACGGTAAGATCAAAGGGGAGGCCATTGTTCGCCAGACGGCCCGCGACATCGCCCCTTCCATGCGAGCAGCGTGGCGAGGGTTGAGGGGAAAGACTGGCAAAAACGACGGTAGTCGCGAATGGGATAAATGGTTCCGCGAGTTTCAGGAGGACGGCGCCAAGACTGGCTACTTCGACATGAAGGATCTCAACGCCCAGGCTAAAGAGATTCAGTCGATGATCCGCCGCGCGGACGGTACGACGCTGTCGCATATGCTCAAGGCACGAAAGAAAACCGCCGACTTCGTGGAGAATATGAACGGTGCCGTCGAGAACGCAGTGCGGCTCTCCGCTTACGCCAACGCCCGCCGTGCGGGTGTGTCACGGAAAAAGGCGGCCAGCCTAGCCAAGAATATGACGGTCAACTTCAATCGCCGCGGCGAAGCCGGTACGGCTCTCAATGCTGCCTACATGTTCGCCAATGCTTCTATCCAGGGCACGATGAACTTCGCGCGCACCATGGTTACGGTGAAGAATGCGCCCGAAGGCAAGAGCCAGATGAACGTTTGGGCACGAATGAACACGGCGCAAAAGCTTGGCCTGGGCATGGCCACCGGCGCTTTCATGCTCGGCATGCTGAATCGCTGGCTCTCCGACGAGGATGAGGATGGCGTGCTGTTTTACGACAAGATTCCCGACTACGAGAAAGAGCGCAACATCATCCTGATGACAGGGTGGATGGGTGAGGATCCCGAGGACTACATCAAGCTTCCGCTACCTTATGGCTACAACGTCTTTTCGGTGGTGGGAACGCATGCCGAAGCAGTAGCTGCGGGCACTGAGGAGCCCACTGAGGCCGCCAAAAATATCGTTCTGGCAGTGGCGGGGAGTTTCTCGCCTATTGGGTTCGAGGATTCCGACGAAGCACAATCGCTGTTCCTGAAGAACTTGACGCCGACCATCTTTCGCTCGATCACCCAGGTGGGCGTTAATGAGAACTTCGCCGGGAGCCCGATCTATCGCGAAGACTTCCCGTTCGGAACGCCGACTCCGGATAGTTCGCGTGCCTTCCGCAGCACACCAGAGGCTTACAAAGACTTCGCGCAATTCCTTAATTCATGGGGTGGCAGTGAATACCGCACAGGCAACATCGACATCAACCCCGACGTGATGCAGCACATAGTGAACTACTACGGGGGCGGTGCATGGGGCTTCGTCGAGAAGTCTGCGGACTTCGCCAAGCGCGCCATTACTGGCGAGGAGGTGGACCGCTACCGTGTGCCGTTTGCCGGGCGCTTCATGGGCGACGTGTCACCATATCCCGACCAAAACCTGTTCTACGAACGGATGGACGAATTGGGGCAGCGCGCCAACGAGGCGGAAGCACTGCGTGGACGGGAGAGGGTGGAGTTTCGCCGCGACAACATAGAGCGGATTCGGCTCTATAATCGTGGAACCAATATTCGCCAGCAACTCACCGACCTTCGCAAGCGCCGGGATCGCGTCAAGGAGGCTGAGTCGCTCTCCGATGATGCCAAGAAGCGCCGCACTGAGATGATTGAGAAGCAAATGAAGAAGCGTATCGACGACTTCAATCGCCGATATAACGATCTTAAAGAAGACTAAGGTGTCTTACCGATCCCATTGGTTTCGATGAGGACCAGGATCAAGCATATCCATGCGCAGCTCCCATTCACCCTTCAGCTTCTGCTGTTGGTGCGATGGGAGCATCTGGTACATGCGGATGTTGGCCTGGCGCAGCTTTTCTATATCATCTCGTGCACCCACGTAAAACGATGCTGCGAGCATGAAGGCCGTGAACAGAAGGACGATTATGACGTTCTTTTTTCCCATGCTCTTTATATCCTCTTAAGTTTATCGAGGCTTCGATGAGCGTTAGGCTAACTGAGTCCACAAGAAAGTGCGAGGGCCTCGCGATCTTGATCACCTGCTTGAATACCCCGTCTTAACTGTTGTAAAAATACAAGTATGAGACGAACGACAGAACCAAGAAAATGATAGCGCTTAGCGCATAAAAGGCACTTGTAAGGTTTATTGACATCTTTAACTCATGCGAACTCTCATTGCTGCCAAGCACTGTTTTTGCCCCCTTTCTCATCACAACAAAGCCAATAGCAAGCAATGATGCCTCTATTGAGAAGAACCACAACATAAACCCTGGTGCTATAAGCTCGAAAACAACCCACCCCGTCAGAACAGAATACCCTAGAAGGATCGGCGATGATTTAAAAAAGTATGAATGATATGTGGTCGCGGAAAATATCTTCATCAAAATGGAATGGATAAAGATGATAGATAGAACCAGCACCAAGAATTCTTTAATCACTTTTCTCTCTCCTTCGCTCTTGCCTGCAGCAGGTCCAGCAGCGCATCCAAGTCTCCGTCACGCACCGGCCTCGTGGTCGTCTCCTCGAAGCTTTCTTGCAGGCGCGCCACCATCTCCGCATTCATGGAGCGGTGGCTCTCTTTCGCCGCCTTCTTGAGCTTGTCACGTAGCTCGGCAGGCATGCGCAGCTTGTATTGAGGCTCGATTCTATTGTCCATACCCGAATAATGGACCATGTGGGTGTTTGACAGCAATGGACCCATTGGGTATGTTTGCAAGGTACCCATTGGGTATCGCCCGCAAGGAGGAAAACAGTGAAGCAGCGCAATCCGCAACTCAAGATACGGCTGGAGCCATCAGTCAAAGAATGGCTGGCAGCCAAGGCGCAAGCCGAGGACCGCAGTCAGACGTGGTTGCTCAACCAACTGGCCAAGGAAGCCATGCAACGTGACCAGGAAAAAAGCGCATAGAAACGAAGAAGCCCCAGGTGCGCCAACACCCAGGGCCTCGAAAGCAGAGCAAACCAATAGCCAAAGGAAAGCTCACATGAATCATTCTATCACCACCGTCACGCCTAGCAATGTCCCGTCGCTGACGTATGACGGCAAACCCGTCGTGACTACTGCCGTTCTGGCTCAGCTTTACGGTACCGAGTCGAAGTACATCCAGAATAACCACAAACGTAACGATGTCAGATTTGAGCATGGTAAGCACTACTACAAGGTAGAAGGCAGGGAGCTCAAGGAGTTAAAGAAGCAACCATCTTTGAGAGGGTTGGTTAGCAAGATGGTGGCTCACCTCATCCTCTGGACCGAGCGCGGCGCTGCCCGTCACGCCAAGATGCTTGAGACCGATCAGGCCTGGGATGTGTTCGAGGCGCTGGAGGATCATTACTTCGGCAAGTTCGAGCCCGAGGCCAATAATCAGGCCTTGCCTAGCCCGCTTTCACCGACTCACCAGCGATCTATTCAACGCGCGATTGCTCGGCGGGCAAAGGCACTGCCCAAGGATCAACAGCGGACAGCATTCAGTCGCATCTATTCGCACCTAAAGGACCGCTTTGAGGTGGGGAGCTACAAGGACCTGCCTGACGATCGGTTTACTGAAGCACTGGGCGCTGTGGAGTCAGTAAGCCTGGATGGCGACTTTCTCCCGAGACCCGAGGCCCTACCAGGTACTGATCCGGACTCGCTGACGCTCAACTCGGATGAGGTGGCCAATCTGGTGACGATGTGCCACCACACCAAATGGATGTGCAACCGCTGGCAGCGGGAGCTGGGCCCGGCGCTCCAGACACTGGGCAGCCACCACGCCAATGACTGCCACGGGCATATCGTCGCCGCAGCCAAGATCGCTCACTCGATGCAGCGAAAGGCAGGGGTTCTGCCGCCCAGGGCATGACGCTGAAATCCACACAGGAAGGGCCGCTCTTGTAGCGGCCTTTTTCGTACTGCGAGGCCATAGCGACAAGGCGCTGGATGTCGCGATACAATCGAACCATGCGCCCCGCCGACGAAGCGGCGAAATGTCGATTGTGAGTACGTTTGTGAGTAACATCCGGCGATCATGATATCGATATTCAATGAAAACAGGAGGTTATGTTGCAAAACGTGCTGATGATCGACAATTACGACAGCTTCACCTACAACGTCGTGCAATATCTGTCGGAGTTGGGGGCCGAGGTCGTCACCTACCGTAACGACGCCATCACCCTCGAGGAGATCGAGCGCCTGGCGCCGAGCCACTTGGTGATCTCGCCGGGGCCATGCACACCTAACGAGGCAGGCATTTCGCTCGAGGCCGTGCGTCATTTCGCGGGCAAGCTGCCGATCCTCGGCATCTGTCTGGGGCATCAGGCCATCGGCCAGGTCTTCGGCGGCGAGGTAGTGAGGGCGCCACAGGTCATGCACGGCAAGACCTCGCGGGTCGAACACGATGGCCGTGGCGTGTTCGATGGCTTGGTCAATCCGCTCGAGGTGACGCGCTATCACTCGCTGGTGGTGGCCGAGCAAGGACTGCCGGCGTGTCTCGAGATCTCGGCACGCGCCGTGGCCGATGACGTCACGCCCGGTTTGATCATGGGCATGCGTCATAAGACGCTGGATATCGAGGGCGTGCAGTTCCATCCCGAATCGATCATGACCCGTCAGGGCCACGAGCTTCTGGCCAACTTTCTGAAACGCCGCGCGTAACGAGGAGCGAAACATGCAGATGCAAGAAGCCATCGGCGCGGTGATGCGTCGCCGCCACCTGAGCTTCGACGACACCCACGCGGTGATGAAAGCGATCATGACCGGCGAGGCCAGCGACGCCCAGATCGGCGGCTTTTTGATCGGCCTGTCGATGAAGGGCGAGACGGCCGACGAGATCACGGCCGCTGCACAGGTGATGCGTGAATTGATGCTGCCCGTCGAGGTCGACCGCACGCACCTGGTGGATATCGTCGGCACGGGGGGGGATGGGGCTAACTTGTTTAACGTCTCGACCGCCTCCAGCTTCGTGGTCGCCGCGGCCGGCGGCCGTGTCGCCAAGCACGGTAACCGTAGTGTGTCGTCGTCTTCCGGAAGTGCTGACCTGTTCGACGTGGCGGGTATTTCGCTGGACTTGCCCTCGCACGAGGTGGCGCGCTGCATCCAGGAAGTCGGCGTCGGCTTCATGTTCGCGCCCATGCATCATCAGGCCATGCGCCATGCTATCGGCCCGCGTCGTGAGATGGGCGTGCGCACTGTGTTCAACATCCTGGGGCCGCTGACCAATCCCGCCAATACGCCGAATCAGCTATTGGGCGTCTACGACCCCGCATTACTGACGATCATGGCGGAAGCTTTGAAGCGGCTTGGCAGCGACCATGTACTGGTCGTCAACGCCGAGGATGGCCTGGACGAAATATCCCTGGCGGCACCGACGCGCGTGGCCGAGTTGCAGGATGGCGAGATTCGCGAATATACCATCGCACCGGAGGATTTCGGCATCGAGCGCCAGTCGTTGGCGCCGCTGAAAGTGGTGACCGCCGAAGATAGCCTCAAGCTGGTCAAAGCCGCGCTGGTAGGAGAAGGACCGGCGGCGGATATCGTGGCGCTGAATGCGGGGGCGGCGCTTTACGCTGCCGGCGTGGCGGACACGTTGAAAGAGGGCGTCATTATGGCGCAGGATGCTCAAGGGTCCAAATTGCCGCTGGAGAAGATGAAAGAACTCGCGGATTTCACGCGCATTCTGGCCCATAAGGACGACCGATGATGAGCCACGAACACGACACTGGCTTGCCGACGATTCTGGCCAAGATTCTGGCACGCAAGGACGACGAGATTCTGGAGCGTCGCGCACGCGTCAGCGAAGCACAGCTTCTGGAACAGGCACGCCAACAAGCCGCCCCGCGTGGCTTCGTCGCCGCGCTCGAGCGTTGCATTGCGGCGGGGGACCCGGCGGTGATCGCCGAGGTCAAGAAGGCTTCACCCTCCAAGGGCGTGATCCGCGAGGATTTCCAGCCGGCCCAGATCGCCAAAGCCTACGCCGAGGCCGGGGCCTGCTGTCTCTCGGTACTGACCGATGCCGACTTCTTCCAGGGCCACGAGCGTGACTTGCAGGCGGCGCGTGAGGCTTGCGCACTGCCGGTGATCCGCAAGGACTTTATCGTCGATTCTTATCAGGTCAGCGAGGCGCGGGCCATCGGTGCGGACTGTATCCTGCTGATCGTGGCGGCACTCGACGATGCCCGTCTGAAAGCCTTGCACCAGCAGGCCCATGAGCTGGGCATGGACGTGCTGGTGGAAGTCCATGACGCCCATGAACTGGAGCGTGCCCTGGCGCTGGATTTGACGCTGGTAGGGATCAACAACCGGGATTTGCGCAGCTTCGAGACATCGTTGGCGACGACTTTCGAGCTGCTGCCGCGCATTCCGCCGCATGTCACGGTCGTCACCGAGTCGGGCATTCACACGCGCGACGATGTCGAGCACATGCGCGAGCATGACGTGGATGCCTTCCTGGTGGGTGAGGCCTTCATGCGGGAGGAAGACCCCGGGAGTGCGTTACGCCGCTTGTTCTTCTAGACGCTAATTCGCCAGTTGTTTACACCGTTCTTCATCGGGCCGCCTTGTGCGGCCCGATGACGTTTTGGGGCCTTCAAAATTCGGGCGAGTCAGGGTAGATCAAGCTGAGCAGGGTATCCCCGGCACGAGGGGTGAGCGGCGCTCGGTCGTTGGCGACGCGAATGCGGCCGTTGGGGCCGATACAGAACAGGGGCAACAAGCGATTCTGGTGCGCCTGGCGATAGTCCTCGATGCTGAAGTTGGTGCTCAGCTTGGCCTTGCGAACCTCCCCTCCACGGTAGACCACGCTTGAGAGCTGGGCATATGTCACGTCTTCGCCGAAGACCATGGGCAGATGATCCAACGCCTGTTCCTGATGGCGGTGAGCGTGCTTGCTGGTGCCTGCGGCGAGACGAAATACCTTGCCATGCCCCAGCACATGCTCGAAATGCAGGATCGCCAGGTTGTTCAGTTCGCGGTAGGGCGACAGCGGTAGCAGATGGCCGATACCGGTCAACTCGAGATGCTGCGTGGCATGCTCGGAGAGCGGGTTACCGTAGTAGACGGGCAAGCCAGCCATGCGCGCTTCCTGCACGGCGTCCCAGCTGTTGTCGGTCAGACGCACGGTGAAGCCGCATTCTTCCAAAGCCTTGGCAACGGTGCGGGCCACCGGGTTGGCACCGATGATCAAAAAGCCGGCGGGCGGCGGCTCACTGACCTTCAATGCCAGTGCGATGGGGCGCGACAGCAGGCTCTGTACCACGACAGTGCTGATGATGACCAGAAAGGTCACGGGCACCAACATTTCCGCGCCCGGCATGTTCAGGTTCTCGAGCTTGAGGGCGAACAGCGAAGCCACGGCGGCGGCGACGATGCCGCGTGGCGAGAGCCATGCCAGCAGCGCTTTCTCTCGCCAGTTGAGCCGCGTGCCCAGGGTGCAGACCCATACCGCCAGAGGGCGGGCCACGCCCACCAGGATGAGCAGAAACGCCCAGGCCGGCCAGGAAAGTTGCGCGAGCTGATCGATGGTCAAGCGTGCGGCGAGCAGGATGAAAAGCCCCGAGATCAACAGCAACGAGAGCGTTTCCTTGAACTCGATGATCTGCTGCGTGGGTACGCCGCGCATATTGGCCAGCCACACGCCCATCACCGTCACGGTCAATAGCCCTGACTCGTGAAAGAGCATGTTGGAGAGCGTGAACAGCGACAGCATGGCCATCAGCGTGCCGAAGCTGTGCAGGCGCTGTGGCAACCAATGGTGACGCAGCACGCACCCCCATAGATAGCCGCCGAGGCCACCGAGGCCGAAACCGATCAGAGCCGTCTTGGCAAACAAGACAAGGGTGTAGGTCGCGGCGCCGTTGGATGCGCCCAGGGCGACGAATTCGTACACCAGCACCGCGCCGATGGCGCCCACCGGGTCGATCAGGATGCCTTCCCAACGCAGGATCTGCGAAAGGTGCTCGCGGGCGCGCAGCGTCTGCAACATGGGCAGTACCACCGTCGGCCCCGTTACCACCAGCACGGCCCCCAGGACGCTGGCCATTTCCCACGATAGGCCCAGCGTATAGCGTGCCGCGACGATGGCGATGATCCCGGTGACCAGTGCGCCCCAGGTGACCAGCCGGCGCACGATATGTCCGTGACCGCGCAGGTCGCCGAAGTCGAGCGTCAGGCTGCCTTCGAACAGGATCACCGCCACCGCCAGTGAAACGAGCGGAAACAGCAGGTCGCCGAGCAGCGCGTCGGGCTGGAGCAGACCGGTCACGGGGCCCATGACGATACCCACGATCAAAAGCGGCAGGATCGCCGGCAATTTGAGACGCCAGGCCAGCCATTGGCAGATCAGCGCGAGCAGGCCGATCAAGGTCAGGTCGACGGCAGCGTGCTCCATGGTCGCGCTCCTTGGGGTGAACGAAAGCGCGAAGCCTAGCGTCGCCTCACGCTAGTTGCAATGCACGGCAAGCGTTAATGATGAATGTGACGACATCATGACTGGATGCCCGGTTATGGCGTGTCTCGTTGCACCATATTGGTGTACGTCGATTCAGCGATTGAACAGCCACAACAGGACCGATACGACCACGCTGACCAGGATCATGGTGGTGATCGGAAAGTAGAAGGCGAAGCCTTCGCGCTTGATGGCGATATCGCCGGGCAGATGCCCGAGCGGTAGCTTGGAAAGCCAGGGCCACAACAAGCCGATGACCACGATGGCCAGGCCAATGAAAATAAGCGATCGGGACATCGTCGACGCCTCAAGATCGGGTGCGTTTGAGTGCCGTCAGCAAGCCCTGTAACGGATGCGGCAGTTCGGCATCGGAGAGGCGCTTGGCCTGGCTGCGGCACGAGTAGCCGGTGGCCAGTAGGCGCCCGGCATTGGCGTCGTCCTCGACCGGCGCGCGCCACGAGAGGTCGTAAATCGCCTCGGAGGTTGCGCGGTTACGGGCTTCGTGGCCGTAGGTGCCGGACATGCCGCAACACCCGGCAGCGACGCTTTCCAGGTTCAGTCCGAACGTCGCGAACACTTGTTGCCAGGCCTTGGTAGCGCCCGGCGCGTTGGTCTTTTCGGTGCAGTGCGTGAGCAACTTGTAGCCAGGGTCTTCGAGCGCCGTCAGGCCCGTGGGGGGCAGGGAGCGCCCCAGAGACAGCAGCCATTCCTGCAGCAGCAGTACCTCGGGCACGGCTTCGGGCCCCAGCGCCTTGACGTACTCCTGACGGTAGGCGAGCGTCATGGCCGGGTCGATGCCCACCAACGGCACGCCGAAGCCGGCGAGCGTCTTGAGCCGCTTGGCCTGGGCCGTGGCGGTCTTTTCGAATGCATTGAGGAATCCTTGCACGTGCAGCGGCTTGCCGTTGGCGCGGAAGGGCGCCACGAAGACATGAATATCCAGCCGTGAGAGCAGCTCGATGATATCCATCACCAGCTTGGCCTCGAAGTGGCTGGTGAACGCATCCTGAACGATGACCACGCTGCGCGTCTTCTGGCGCTCGGTCAATAGGCCCAGCGCGGTGGGCGTAGCCTCGGCGATACCCCAGGCCCTGAGTTGTTTGGCGAGACTCGCCCGAGACAGGCGCGGGGTGTCGACCATGCCCAGCGGCCCGGCGAGCAGGCGCTCTGCCAGGCGTGTATTCAGCAGCGCGTTATACGCTGGCGCCACCGGCTTGAGATAGGGCACGAAGAATTCCAGCGAGCCGATCAGGTAGTCGCGTGGCGGGCGCAAGTAGCGGTTGTGATAAAGCTCCAGGAACTGCGAGCGAAACTCGGGGACATTGACCTTGATCGGGCACTGGCCAGCGCAGGACTTGCACGCCAGGCAGCCGGCCATGGCGTCATACACTTCATGGGAGACATCTTCCTGGCCGCGTCGCTTGCGCAGGGTGTTGCGCAGGCGATGCGGGAAGGCCTTGGTGGCGCCCCAGAGGCCCTCAGCTTGCTTCTGGCGTGACTCCTCGATGACGTCGATGCCGGCCTGGTCCTGCAGGCGCAGCCATTCGCGCATCAAGCTGGCGCGCCCTTTGGGGGAGTGTACGCGCTCGCGGGTGGCTTTCCACGAGGGGCACATGGCGTCATTGGGGTCGTAGTTGTAGCAGGCGCCGTTGCCGTTGCAATAGACCGCACTGGCGTGATGCTGCCAGACGCGCTCGTCGATCTGGCGATCCAGCTGGCCGCGTGTGGTGACGCCGTCGATGGTCAAAAGCCCCGGATCGACCCATTTGACCGGCTCCGCCTCGGCGGCCTCGGGCGAGCCTAAACTATGGGGGCTATCGGGAGCGAATCGCTGCGAAGGCGCTGTGGACCCTTCCTTGGGCGCTACATTTGCCTTCCCTGGCAAATGACCTTCGCTGCGTCCCGCTCCCGACGCAATTTCATCGGACGGGATAGCCGTACCGGCGTCTTCGGGCCGGATGGAAAGCGGCGTGGCGATCTTGCCTGGGTTGAGCTGATTGTGCGGGTCGAACGCCGCCTTGAGGCGCTGCAGGCTGGGGTAGAGCTCGCCGAAGAACTGGGGCGCATATTCCGAGCGCACGCCCTTGCCGTGCTCGCCCCACAGCAGGCCGTGATAGCGCTGGGTCAGGGCGGCAACCTGATCGGAGATCTCGCGGATCAGGGCTTCTTGCGCCGGGTCTTTCATGTCGATGGCCGGGCGCACGTGCAATACCCCGGCATCGACGTGGCCGAACATGCCGTATTCCAGTCCGTGGGCGTTGAGCAGTGCACGGAACTCGGTGATGTAGTCAGCCAGATGCTCGGGCGGGACGGCGGTATCCTCGACGAAGGGAATCGGGCGCTTTTCGCCCTTGGCGTTACCGAGCAGGCCTACCGCGCGTTTGCGCATGGCGTAGACACGGCCGATCGCCTCGCGGCCTTCGGCCAGGGTATAGCCCAGGCGCTCGACCTGAGTATCGGTGCCGAGGTGCGTGCAGAAGGCCTCGACACGTGCCGCCAGGCGCTCGGGGTCGTCGTCGTTGAACTCGACCAGGTTGATGCCGTGGATATCCTCGCCGTCGGCGGGGAAGAACTCGGCCACGTCGTCCCAGACGAAATCCTCCATGGCCAGCGTCAACACCTTGTCGTCGACCGTCTCGATGGAGGTGGGGCGGCTGTCGCCGCTCATCAGCGTCTTGGCATCGCGCAGGGCGTCCATGAAGCCTCGGTAGCGGACATTGACCAGCGTTGAATGCGCCGGGATCGGCAGCACGTTGAGTGTCGCCTCGGCAAGGAAGCCAAGCGTTCCTTCCGCGCCGCACAGCACGCTGTTGAGGTCGAAGTCGCCGTTGTCACGATACAAGTGTGCCAGATCGTACCCCGTCAGGCAGCGGTTGAGCGGTGGGAACGTGGCCTCGATCAAGGCGCCTTGTGTGTCGGCGATCTCGCGGACGGTGCGATGCGCCTGACCGATGCGGTCGTCGCGCGCGCAGGTTTGCGTTAGCGACTCGTCGTTCAGCGGCTGGCTGTGCAGACGTTCGCCGTCGAGCAGCAGCATGTCCAGCGCTAGCACATGATCGCGGGTCTTGCCGTATTCGCAACTTCCTTGGCCGCTGGCATCGGTGGAAATCATGCCGCCGATGGTGGCGCGGTTGGAGGTCGACAGGTCCGGGGCGAAGAACAGGCCATGCGGCTTGAGGGCAGCATTGAGTTGATCCTTGACCACGCCGGCCTGGACACGCACGCGGCGGTTTTCCACGTCGATCTCGAGGATCTGGTTCATGTGTCGTGATACGTCGACCACCAGGCCATCGGTGAGCGACTGGCCGTTGGTGCCGGTGCCCCCGCCGCGGGGTGCGAGCACGATGGCTTGAAACTCCTCGCGCCCGGCGAGGCGTGCCAGGCAGGCGAGATCTTCGGCGTCGCGCGGATACAGCACCGCCTGCGGCAAGCGCTGATAGATGGAATTGTCGGTGGCCATCACCGTGCGATTGGCGTAATCCGGGGCAATGTCGCCACTGAAACCGGCCTGGTCGAGCGCATCGAGAAAGCGCAGATAGGGGGTGGCGGTGCGTTCCGGGGTATCCAGGGGTGCGATCATGAAGTCTCAAGCCATCGGTCAGCGCCGGGCGACGGTTTGACCGTCTGGCCGTGCGGCGTCGTCGGGACGATACAGTCTGGGGATATTGGGGGTACTTTACTGCAGCCTGCCGCGTGACGCATCCCGCCCGTTCGCTCGAGAAGGCGGCGAGCGTGGTGAACGGCGCGGCTTTTCCCTACAATGTGGGCCTATTCACGTGGCTTCATTATTTCTTTTCGACGGATAAGATCCATGCTCGATCCTAAATTGTTGCGCAGCGACCCGGCATTGGTCGCCGAACGACTGGCCCGTCGCGGCTTTACTCTCGACACGGCGCACCTCGAAACGCTGGAATCACAGCGCCGTGAGCTGCAGACCGAGACCGAACGCCTGCAAAACGAGCGCAATACGCGCTCCAAGGCGATCGGCCAGGCCAAGGCATCGGGCGAAGACATTCAGCCGCTGCTCGACGAAGTCAGTGACCTGGGCGAGCGCCTCGACGCGGCGAAAGCGCGCCTTGCCGACGTGCAGGCGCAGTGGGACGCGTTCGCGTCGGCGCTGCCCAACCTGCCCCACGATAGCGTGCCCCAAGGTTTTGATGAAGCCGACAACGTTGAGCTGCATCGTTGGGGAACGCAGGGCACGTATGATTTCGAGGTGCGCGATCATGTCGATCTGGGCGCCAAGTTCGGTTACCTCGACTTCGAGATGGCGGCCAAGCTGACCGGGTCGCGGTTCGCCGTCATGCGCGGCCCCATCGCACGTCTGCATCGTGCGCTGGCGCAGTTCATGCTCGATAAACAGACCCGCGAGCACGGTTACGAGGAATGCTACGTCCCCTATATCGTCAATGACGACTCGCTCACCGGCACGGGGCAGTTGCCCAAGTTCGGCGAGGATCTGTTCAAGCTGGAAGGGGAGAGCGACTATTATCTGATTCCCACCGCCGAAGTGCCGCTGACCAACATGGCGCGCGAGCAGATTTTCACCCCGGCTGAATTGCCCTTGAAACTGACGGCGCATACGCCGTGCTTTCGCAGCGAGGCCGGTGCCTATGGGCGCGATACCCGCGGCATGATACGCCAGCACCAGTTCGATAAGGTCGAGATGGTGCAGATCGTCGAGCCGGAAACCAGCTATGACGCGCTGGAGGCCATGCGCGGGCATGCCGAGGCGATCCTCCAGGCGCTTGAGCTGCCGTATCGCGTGGTTACCCTGTGTGCCGGCGACATGGGCTTCGGTGCCAGCAAGACCTACGATCTCGAAGTCTGGCTGCCGAGTCAGGAGACGTATCGCGAGATTTCTTCGATCTCCAACTGTGAAGATTTCCAGGCGCGTCGTATGCAGGCCCGCGTTCGCCATCCCGAGCAGAAAAAGCCGCAGCTGGTGCACACGCTCAATGGCTCCGGCCTGGCGGTGGGGCGCTGTCTGCTGGCGGTGCTCGAAAACTACCAGCAAGCCGATGGCGCGGTGGTGATTCCCCAGGCGCTGCGTGCCTATATGGACGGCGTCGAGCGGATCAACGCTTGATGGCTATATGAGCGGAGCATGCCATTGCTCGTACGCGGGCAATGGCATGCCTGGTCACTTGGTTATAACCTTCCAACCAGACGTTCCTTCCTGCGGATAGTCTAGACCCTTATCTTTTCGGCTATATAGTTTCGTGTTTTAAGTCGATTCGGGAATAAAAGACGCCATGCCTGCATCACCCCATGACGCCACGTCACCTCAACCGAGTGCCATGCCCGATGCTGGGCATGTCGCCTTGGTGGGCGCCGGCCCCGGCGATCCCGAACTACTGACGCTGAAGGCGCTGCGTCTTTTGCAGCAGGCCGATATGGTGCTGCATGACCGCTTGGTCAGCGATGAAATCATGGCGCTGGCCAACCCCGAGGCGCGACTGCTTTATGTCGGCAAGGCGCGTTCCTCGCATAGCGTGCCTCAAGAAGGCATCAATCAGGCCCTGGTCGACTGGGCGCGTGCCGGCCATCGCGTGGTGCGGCTCAAGGGCGGCGATCCGTTCATTTTCGGGCGCGGCGGCGAAGAGCTGGAAACCTTGGCCCAGGCGGGTATCGCGTTCGAGGTGGTGCCCGGCATCACGGCGGCGAGCGGTTGCGCTGCCTATGCGGGGATTCCGTTGACCCATCGTGATCATGCTCAATCGGTGCGTTTCGTCACCGGGCATCTCAAGAACGGTGGCTGCGATCTCGAATGGCCGACCCTGGCGCGTCGCGGGCAGACGTTGGTGTTCTACATGGGGCTAGGGACACTCACGACCATTCGTCACGAGTTGCAGGCACATGGCCTGCCGGCGCAGACCCCGCTGGCGTTGATCGAGCAGGGCACTACGGCGCGCCAACGCGTGCATGTGGGCACGTTGGCGGCACTCCCCGAGGCAATGCAGGCGGCCATCGATGCAGGCGATATTCGCCCTCCGACGTTGATCGTAGTCGGCGATGTCGTCTCCCTGCACGGCACGTTGGACTGGTTCGTGCCCGATGCCGCGACCAGCCAGGGCTGGCAAGACGGCAAGCATCCCTCTCCACTGGGTAATGCCTCGAGCGCCTGATTCCAGGCGCTTGCCTTCCTTTTGACCCTGCGCATGTCCGAGCGGCGGGTGATTCGTTGCGTACGCCGTCTCTATTTCCCGTTCTATTTTTCTGCACCATATTGGTGCTTATGAGGCTTTCAAGGCCTTCCTGTTGGTGCAGGCATGCTGAATGGTTGCGCTAAAACAGTGCGTAAAAGTTCCCTATGGACTTTTGTATACTTCTTAAGTATCTGTTATTGAATTGTTTTTCATCTTGGTGCACGAAGTTGGCACATGCCTTGCGACATGTCGTGTAGACGCCATCGCGCGTCGTCGCTGGATAACATGACAACAGCGTGAGTCGCGCTGCATAACAATCAGATCCGCAAGGAGTCTCTCGTGAACAAGATTACCTCCACTGCCGCACTCTTACTCTCGATGGGGATCGCGCTGCCGGCCGCCGCCCAGGAAGACACCATCAAGGTCGGCATCCTGCACTCCCTCTCGGGCACCATGGCGATCAGCGAGTCGACGCTGAAAGACGAACTGTTGATGCTCATCGAACAGCAGAACGAAAACGGCGGGTTGCTGGGCAAGCAGCTCGAACCCGTGGTGATGGACCCGGCGTCGGATTGGTCGCTGTATGCTGAGCAGGCCCGCGACATGCTGACCGGTGATGACCCGGTCGACGTGATCTTCGGCAACTGGACCTCGGCGTCGCGCAAGGCGGTGTTACCGGTGGTCGAGGAAGAAAACGGCTTGCTGTTTTACCCAGTGCAATACGAGGGCGAGGAATCCTCCGAAAACATCTTCTATACCGGCGCGGCGCCCAATCAGCAGGCGATTCCGGCGGTCGATTACCTGATGAGTCAGGGCGTGGAGCGCTGGGCGCTGCTAGGGACGGATTATGTCTACCCGCGTACCACCAACAAGATTCTCGAAGCGTACCTCAAGGATCATGGCGTCGCCGACGAAGACATCATGATCAATTACACGCCGTTCGGCTTCAGCAACTGGCAGTCGATCGTGTCCGAGGTCAAGGACTTCGGTAGCCAGGGCAAGAAGACCGCCGTGGTCTCGACCATCAACGGCGATGCGAACGTGCCGTTTTATACCGAGCTTTCCAATCAGGGCATCAGCGCCTCCGAGATTCCAGTCATCGCCTTCTCGGTGGGCGAGCAGGAACTCAGTGGGATCGACACCGGGCCGTTGGTAGGGCACATGGCGGCCTGGAATTACTTCATGAGCGTCGATAGCGAGGCCAACTACGACTTCATCGACAACTGGGTCGAGTTCACTGGTAATGATATGGCGGTGACCAACGACCCCATGGAAGCGCATTACATCGGCTTCAACATGTGGCTTGAGGCAGTACTCAAGGCCGGTACCACCGATGTCGATGCGGTGAAGGATTCGATCATCGGGGTCTCGGTGCCCAACCTGTCTGGCGGTTCTTCGGCGATGATGCCCAACCACCACATCACCAAGCCGGTGATGATCGGTGAAATTCAGGATGACGGCCAGTTCAGCGTGGTCTGGGAAAGCGCGGGCACTATCGCCGGCGACGCTTGGTCCGATTATCTCCCGGAATCGCAGAACCTGATCAGCGACTGGCGCGCCCCACTACGCTGCGGAAAGCTCAACGTCGAGTCGATGACCTGTGAGGATGGCGCCGGCGCCGAGTAAGCACGCTGACGGTGGGCGCGCGTCGCTCACCGTTTCCTTCCACGTCAAGGCGCCCGTTGCGGCGGGCGCTCGTGAACCGTGCGCCGTGACTCTCGCGGCGCGAGAAGGATTCCTTCGATGACGTCAACTCATACAACGACACTCCGCTTGGGGAAAAAGTCCGGGTTGAGGCGCGTGACCGGGTTGAACATGGTGGTGGGATTGAACATAGCCTCCAGACTCTGGCGTTGCGTGCCGATCATGGCCGTGTTGTTGGTGTGGTTCGCCCTCGTGTCGCCGGCACAAGCCGAGGTGACCCCGCAGCGTGCTCAGGCGTTGCTGCAGGCGCTGGACACCAATGATTTCGACGCCAAGGCCGAGGCCGCAAAGGCCATCGCCGCCAGCGACGCGGCACAGAAAACACGCTGGCTAAAGGCGCTGCTCGATGGCCGCCTGGCGCGCGAGCGCCGTGGCGAGCGTTTTTACATCATCACCGATGACAGCGGTCGCGAATGGCCGATCATCGATGCCATCACCTTCGAGGATGCCGGTACCGGCTCCCGTCGCAGTGTCGATGCGTTACGCATCAACAACGAATTGCGCACGCAACTGCAGAGACTGATCGCTTCGCTGTCGCTTGGTGCGGGCGACGAGGCCACACGTCTCGACGCCGCCAAGCGTTTGATCGGCGAGGTCGATGCGCAGAGCGTTGATGCGGTCGCGACACAGCTCGACAACGAGGAAAGCCCCGCAGTACGCGCCGAGCTCGAAACCGCGCTGGCGTTGTATCGCGTGGAGCAGGGCGATGCTGCGGCCCTTGAGACCTTGAGCGGTAATCTCGATACCCGCGTGCGCAATTCCCTGGCGACAATCGCCAACAGCGATGCTGCCATTGCCGCCGAGGTCGAGAAGGTGCTGGCCGGCATCGAGAACAAACGCGCCTGGTATGAACGTGGTCAGACGCTGTTCTTCGGCTTGAGCGCGGGGTCGGTGCTAGTGCTGGCGGCCATCGGCCTGGCGATCACCTTCGGGGTGATGGGCGTGATCAATATGGCGCACGGCGAGTTGATCATGCTGGGCGCCTATACCACCTGGATGATCCAGCAGCTGTTACCCGGGCAGCCGGGGCTGGCGTTGTTGCTGGCGATTCCCGGCGGCTTCCTGGTCGCGGGGGCGTTCGGCATTCTCATCGAGCGCAGCGTGATTCGCTTTCTCAAGGGTCGGCCGCTCGAGACGCTGCTGGCGACCTTCGGTATCAGCCTGATTCTGCAGCAACTGGTGCGCACGGTGTTCTCGCCGCTCAACCGGCGCGTGAACTCGCCGGACTGGCTGCAGGGAGCGTGGCAGATCAACGAAGCGCTGTCGTTGACCCTCAACCGCCTGGGCGTGCTGATCTTCTGCCTGGTGGTGTTTGCCGCGCTGTGGGCGTTGATGCGCTACACCCGCTTGGGGCTCGAGGTGCGTGCGGTGACCCAGAACCGTGCCATGGCACGCTCGATGGGGGTGCGCGCCGCGCGGGTGGATATGCTGACCTTCGGCCTGGGTGCCGGCGTAGCGGGCCTGGCGGGCGTTGCGCTGTCGCAGATCACCAACGTCGGCCCGAACCTGGGGCAGAGCTACATCGTCGACTCCTTCCTGGTGGTGGTCTTCGGCGGCGTCGGTAACCTCTGGGGCACGCTGGTCGCCGGCATGTCGCTGGGCGTGATCAATCAGGTCCTGCAGCCCTGGGTGGGCGCGGTGCTGGCCAAGGTAATCGTGCTGGTGGGTGTCATCCTGTTCATTCAGAAACGTCCGCAGGGTCTCTTCGCGCCCAAGGGGCGGACGTCATGAGTCTCGCCACGATGTTCAAACGCAATTCGCTACTCGATGAACGTTCGACCTGGATCACCAGCATCGTCCTGATCGTCGGCATGCTGGTGGTGGTCGTCCTCAATGCCTTGCCGCCGGAGCATGCCTGGCATCTGAATGGTTCCGTGGTCACGTTACTAGGCAAGTACTTGACGTACATGCTGCTGGCGTTGGCGGTGGATTTGATCTGGGGCTACCTGGGCATTTTGAGCCTGGGCCATG
This sequence comes from Chromohalobacter sp. HP20-39, assembly GCF_033052815.1. Taxonomy (NCBI): domain Bacteria; kingdom Pseudomonadati; phylum Pseudomonadota; class Gammaproteobacteria; order Oceanospirillales; family Halomonadaceae; genus Chromohalobacter; species Chromohalobacter sp. HP20-39. The sequence goes on from NZ_JAWHTP010000003.1 coordinate 167,062, forward strand.
GTGCCTTCTTCGCCCTGGGCGGCTACGCGATGGGCCTCTACCTGACCGCCCAGGAGGCGCCGTTGGCGGCGTGGCAAGGCGTCCTGGCTTACTTCCCCGTGGCGGCGCTCGCCGTGGTCCTGGCACCGGGGCTGCTGGCGCTGGTGTTCGGCTGGCTGGCGTTTCGCTCGCGGGTCACGGGGGTGTATTTCTCGATCATCACTCAGGCGCTGACATTCGCGCTGATGTTGGCCTTCAACCGTAACGAGATGGACATGGGCGGCAGTACCGGCCTGACGCGGTTCGATGAGTTGCTGGGCTTTTCGCTGAGCACCGAGGGCATGAGCGTGGCGCTGTTCGTGGCCTCCGGTGTGGCCGTGTTGCTGGCCTTCTGGGGCTGCAAGGCGATCACCCGCTCACGGCTCGGTCGGGTGTGCATGGCCACGCGCGACGCCGAGGCGCGGGTACGCTTCATCGGCTACCGCGTCGAGCACGTCAAACTGGCGGTGTTCGTGCTCTCGGCGATGATCGCGGGTATCGCCGGGGCGCTCTACGTGCCCCAGGTGGGCATCATCAACCCCAGCACCTTCGCGCCGCTGTTCTCCATCGAGGTTGTGGTGTGGGTCGCGCTGGGCGGTCGGGCCACTCTCTACGGTGCCTTGCTGGGGGCCTTGCTGGTCAATTATTTCAAGACGCTGCTGACCGGTGTGATGCCGGATGCCTGGCTGTTTCTCCTCGGCGGCTTGTTCGTGGTGGTCACCATGTTCCTGCCGCAGGGCGTGGCGGGCTTGATGGCACACCTGCGTCGGCGTCGGGAGGTCGCCACATGAGCATGACCAATGTAGAACGCCTGCGCGAGTTCGCGCGCCCCGACCGCGTCTTCGATTTCATGGCGCCGGCACGTTCACCCGTCGACGTGCGCCATGGGCCGATCCTTTATCTGGAGGATGTCAGCGTGAGCTTCGACGGTTTCAAGGCCATCGACGACCTCAACCTGACCATCGACGACGGCGAGCTACGCTGCATCATCGGCCCCAATGGCGCCGGCAAGACCACCATGATGGACATCATCACCGGCAAGACGCGTCCGGATCGTGGCCAGGCCTGGTTCGGCAGCCGCCATAACCTGTTGCAGATGGACGAACCGCAAATCGCCAACCTGGGCATCGGGCGCAAGTTCCAGAAGCCTACCGTGTTCGAGGCGTTGTCGGTGGGCGCCAACCTCGAGTTGGCGATGGCCGGCGACCGGCGGGTGTGGAAGACCTTGCTGGCGCGTCTCGATCACGAAGGGCGCGAGCGCATCGATGAGGTGCTGGAGATCATCGCCTTGAGTGCCGAGCGCGACCGCCTGGCGGGAGTGCTCTCGCATGGCCAGAAGCAATGGCTGGAGATCGGCATGCTGCTGATGCAGCGCCCGCGGCTATTGCTGGTCGACGAACCTGTGGCCGGCATGACCGAACCCGAAATGCACCGCACGGCGGATTTGATGACGCGCCTCGCCGGCCAGCAGTCGGTGGTGGTCGTCGAGCATGACATGGGCTTCGTGCGTTCCATCGCCCGCACCGTCACTGTCCTGCATCAGGGCAGTGTACTGGCCGAGGGTAGCATGGACGAGGTCGCCAACGACCCGCGGGTGATCGACGTCTACCTGGGCGGCGGTGACGACGCAGCCGATACGCGGGAGGAGGGGTAATGCTCAGTGTCGACAAGCTCAACCAGTATTACGGCGAGAGCCATATCCTGCGCGATCTCTCGCTGGATGTGCCGGAAGGGCGCTGCACCTGTGTGATGGGCCGCAACGGTGTGGGCAAGACCACTTTGCTCAAGGCCGTCATGGGCGAGGTGGCGGTGCGCGAGGGCCAGGTACGCTTCGCCGAAGAGGACCTGCTCAAGCGGCGTCCGGAGGCGCGGGCCGATCTGGGCATCGGCTACGTGCCGCAGGGACGCCAGATATTCGCCACCCTGAGCGTGGAGGAAAACCTGCGCATCGGCCTGCCGGCGCGACGCAAACGTGTGCAGGACGGGGCGGAACGTGGCATTCCCGAGCGCATCTATGAACTCTTCCCGGTACTCCAGGAAATGCGCCACCGGCGTGGCGGCGATCTTTCCGGCGGCCAACAGCAGCAACTGGCGATCGGCCGGGCGCTGGTGATCGAGCCGCGTCTGTTGATCCTCGATGAGCCCGGCGAAGGCATCCAACCCAATATCGTCGCCCAGATCGGCGAGGTGATCCGTCGCCTCAATCGCGAGGACGGCCTCACCGTGTTGCTGGTCGAGCAAAAGCTGCCCTTCGCGCGCAAGTTCGCCGATCGCTTCACGATCATGGATCGCGGCCAGACGGTGGCCGGCGGCGAGATCGGCGAGCTCGACGACGACCTGGTCAAACGGCATCTGACGGTATGACCCACTACGAATCGCCATCGCATCTTGCGCCGAGTGAGTCGGCCACCTCGAATGTCTCGGGGCATCGTTTCGACACCCAGCGGCACTGGGCGGCCTCCTTGTCGCTGCGGTTCGCTTCGCGCGGCGGGCGGACACGCATGACGCGGGCGCGTCACCACGGCCCCTTGCGTGTGCAGCGGCCGTTCTATCCCGAAACAGGCCCTGTCGCTGAGCCTCACCATGCGGAGCACCACTATGCCGAGCCGTGTCATGTGTATCTATTGCATCCCCCGGGCGGGCTGGTCAGCGGTGACGAATTGCGTATCGAGGCCGAGGTCGAGCGCGGTGCGCATGCGCTGTTGACCACGCCGGCGGCGACCAAACTCTACCGAGCCGATCGCCACGGCGTGAGCTGGGGGCAGCACACGCATCTGAGCGTGCAACCCGGTGCGCTGCTCGAATGGCTGCCACAGGAAACCCTGTGTTTCGACGGCGCACGTGGCCAGCAGAGCACGACCCTGGACGTGCAGGGTGATGCGCGCTGCGTGGGCTGGGAAGTCCTGGCGCTGGGGCGCCCCGCCAGTCAATTGCCGTTTATCAGCGGCCGGGTCGAACAACGCTTCGCATTGATGCGTGACGGCCAACCGCTGTGGTTGGAGCGTCAGCCGCTCGATCCCGGGCATCCGCGCTTCCAGGGCGCTTGGGGGCAAGGTGGACGTACGGTGCAAGCGACGCTTTGGGCGGTAGGACTCGACGACCCTGCGGCGGCTATCGAGGCCCTGCGCCAGCAGTTACCGAGTTCGGCGCAATGGGCGGTGACCCAGCGCCTCGACGTGCTCTTGCTGCGCTACCTCGGCGACTCCCGCAATGAAGCCTGGGACTTGTGCCAGCGGGCCTGGGAGCTACTGCGCCCCAAGCTTTGTGGGCGCGAGGCATGTGTGCCGAGGATTTGGATGACGTAGCGGCACTTCGTGCCGGCCACGAGCTGCGGGCAACGAGCTGCGAGCTAGAATGCTGCCGAAGCCCGAAGCCCGAAGCCCGAAGCCCGAAGCCCGAAGCCCGAAGCCCGAAGCCCGAAGCCCGAAGCCCGAAGCCCGAATACATGAAGAGAGAGTTGCCGATATGGAACTGACCCCGAGAGACAAGGACAAGCTGCTGTTGTTTTCCGCCGCGCAGCTTGCCGAGCGACGCCGCGATCGTGGCTTGAAGCTGAATTATCCCGAGGCGGTGGCGTTGATCAGCTTCGAGATTCTCGAAGGCGCACGCGATGGCAAGAGCGTCGCCGAGTTGATGGGCTACGGCCGCGAGATCCTGACGCGTGACGATGTGATGGAAGGCGTGGCGGAGATGGTCGACGAGGTGCAGGTCGAAGCGACGTTTCCGGACGGCACCAAACTGGTCACGGTGCATTCGCCCATTGTGTAAGGAGTTCTCGATGATTCCCGGTGAATATCAGTTGAAAGCAGGCGACATCGAGCTGTGCGCGGGGCGCGAGCGGATCAGTGTCGAGGTCGCCAATACCGGTGACCGGCCGGTTCAGATCGGTTCTCACTATCACTTTGCCGAGGCTAACCCAGCGCTCATCTTCGACCGTGACAAAACGCGCGGCTACCGCCTCGATGTGGCGGCGGGCACGGCGATCCGCTTCGAACCCGGCCAGACCCGTAAGGTGACGTTGATCCCCTATGCGGGGCGCCGATACATCTACGGCTTCCACGGCGATGTGATGGGCAGCCTCGAGCAATCCGGCGCGGGAGAAAAGTCATGAAATCGGTTAACAAGATCAGTCGCCAGGCCTATGCCGACATGTACGGGCCAACCACCGGCGACCGCGTGCGCCTGGGCGATACCGAACTGTGGATCGAGGTCGAGAAGGACCACACCCATTACGGCGACGAGGTCAAGTTCGGCGGTGGCAAGGTGATTCGCGACGGCATGGGCCAGAGCCAGCGCAGCGACGCCGCCGTCATGGACACCGTGATCACCAACGCCTTGATCCTCGACTGGTGGGGCATCGTCAAGGCCGATGTCGGCCTCAAGCATGGCCGCATTGCGGCCATCGGCAAGGCCGGCAACCCCGACACTCAGCCGGATGTCGAGATCGTCATCGGCCCGGGCACCGAGATCATTGCCGGCGAGGGTAAGATCCTGACGGCGGGCGGCTTGGACGCGCATATCCACTTCGTATGCCCCCAACTGGTGGAAGAAGCGTTGATGAGCGGGCTCACCACCATGCTGGGTGGCGGTACCGGCCCGGCCACCGGCACCAACGCCACCACCTGCACGCCGGGCGACTGGCACCTAGGCAAGATGCTGCAGGCCGTCGATGACATGCCGATGAACATCGGCTTTCTCGGCAAGGGCAACGCCAGCTTGCCCGAGGCGCTGGAAGCGCAGCTCGAGGCCGGCGCCATGGGACTCAAGCTGCACGAGGACTGGGGCACCACGCCGGCGTCCATCGACAACTGCCTGAGCGTGGCCGAGAAGTACGACGTGCAGATCGCCATCCACACCGACACGCTCAACGAGTCGGGCTTCGTCGAGGATACCTTGGCGGCGTTCAAGGAACGCTGCATCCACACCTACCACACCGAAGGCGCCGGCGGCGGCCACGCGCCGGACATCATCACCGCCTGTTCCAGGGACTACGTGTTGCCGTCGTCGACCAATCCCACACGACCTTACACCGTCAATACCATCGACGAGCATCTCGACATGCTGATGGTGTGTCACCACCTCGATCCCAATATCCCCGAGGATGTGGCCTTCGCCGACTCACGCATCCGCCGCGAGACCATCGCCGCCGAAGACATCCTTCACGATCTGGGCGTGATCTCGATGATTGCTTCCGACTCCCAGGCCATGGGCCGGGTCGGCGAGGTGGTCTGCCGTACCTGGCAGACGGCCCACAAGATGAAGGTGCAGCGCGGTTTGCTGCCCGAGGACCGTGAGCGCGGTGCCGACAACTATCGCGCCAAGCGCTACATCGCCAAGTACACGATCAATCCGGCGATCACCCACGGTATTGCCCATGAGGTGGGCTCGGTGGAGGTCGGCAAGATGGCCGACCTGGTGCTCTGGGACCCGGCGTTCTTCGGCGTAAAGCCGGCATTGATCCTCAAGGGCGGCATGATCGCCGCCGCGCCGATGGGCGATCCCAATGCGTCGATTCCGACTCCTCAGCCGGTTCACTACCGGACCATGTTCGGCGCACTGGGTCGGGCGGCGAGTCAGACGCGCCTGAGCTTCGTCAGCCAAGCCGCGCTTGACGCAGGCATCAAGGCCCGTTTGGGACTGCATAGCGAACTGGCGGCGTGCAAGGACGTGCGGCAGGTACGCAAGTCGGACATGAAGCTCAACGACGCCTGCCCCAAACTCGAGGTCGACCCGCAGACGTATGAGGTCCATGCCGACGGCGAACTGTTGACCTGCGAGCCGGCGACGGAATTGCCGCTGGCTCAGCGCTATCACCTTTTCTGAGTGACGGGGACGAAGACCAAGGCGCGCGGCGCCGGGGGCAGGTCGTCGCGAGGGTCTTTTGCCATGGATGGCAAAAGTAGCGTACAGGGACGTATTTACAGCGCCCTCGCGACGACCAGCTCCCGGGTCAGCCGCAGGTAATTTCAACGAGGCGATACAGATGCTGAAACTAAATGAACGCCTGGGACCGGTCACGGTGGAGCAGGCCGGCGACACCTTGACGCTGCCGTTCGAGCAGCGCATGCGCGGGCGTCTCAAGGCGGTAAGCGACGGCGGCCGCGAGTTGGGGCTATTCCTCGACCGTGGCTCGGTGCTGCGCGACGGGGACGGGCTACGTGCCGAGAGCGGCGAGGTGGTACGCGTCCAGGCGGCCGACGAGCCGGTGGTGACGGCACGGATCGAAGGCGCCCTGGCGCTGGCGCGGCTGTGCTATCACCTGGGTAACCGGCATGTGCAACTAGCCATCGGTGACGATGACCACGGTGGTTGGGTGCGCTTTCCGCCGGATCATGTCCTCGAGGCGTTGGCCGAGCGGCTGGGCGCGACGCTGAAGCATCACGCCGCGCCGTTCGATCCCGAGCCCGGTGCCTACGCCGCTGGGGAAACTCATCATCATACGCATGACCACGAGCACGCCCATGTCCACTGAACAGCAAGCGGGCCAAGACCCGTTGGCGTTGGCGGGATTGTTGCAGCTCGTCAGCCCAGCGTTGCCGATCGGCGCCTTCGCCTGGTCGCAGGGTCTCGAGAGTGCGTTGGAACTTGGCTGGGTAGAGGACGAAGCGAGCCTTGGCGAGTGGATCGCCGGGGTGCTGGACGATGGCCTGACGCGCTGCGAGTTGCCGGTTCTGGCACGCGCCTACCACGCTTGGGCGCAAGGCGACGACGAGGCGCTGGCCTACTGGAACACCTGGCTACAGGCCAATCGTGAAACCCATGAGTTGCTCGAGGAAGAACAGCGCCTGGGCGGCACTCTGGTGCGGCTGCTGCATAGCCTCGAGCAAGTACCCGAGACGCCGGCTCTGCCCGATACGCCGGGTTACGTGGTGGCCTTCGCCCTGGCGGCACGCGTGCGCGGCGTAAGTTGTGAGGACGCCGTGCTGGGGTTTGCCTGGGCCTGGTTGGAGAACCAATTGACGGTGGCCTGCAAGGCATTGCCGTTGGGACAGACGAGCGCGCAGCGTCTTATCGAGAAGCTGCGCCCCCATCTGGCCGACGCGGTGGCGACGGCCATCGCGCTGGATGACGACGAGCTGGGGCCGGCATTGCCCGGCCTGGCGTTGGCCAGCGCGTTGCACGAAACGCAGTACTCACGCTTGTTCAGAAGTTAAAGGGAGAATTCCAATGACACATTGCCTGCGTATCGGCGTCGGTGGTCCGGTGGGGTCCGGCAAGACCGCGCTTTTGAAGCAATTGTGCCTGGCGCTGCGCGATCATTACGACATCGCCGTGGTCACCAATGACATCTATACCCGCGAGGATGCCGACTTCCTGCTCAAGCACGATGCCTTGGAGTCCGATCGCATTCTGGGGGTGGAAACCGGGGGCTGTCCGCATACGGCGATCCGCGAGGATGCCTCGATGAATCTGGCGGCCATCGACGAACTGCAGTCGCGTCATCCCGGCCTCGAGTTGGTGATGGTCGAATCCGGTGGTGACAACCTCTCGGCGACGTTCAGCCCCGAACTTTCCGACCTGACGATCTACGTCATCGACGTTTCTGCCGGGGACAAGATTCCGCGCAAGGGCGGTCCGGGGATCACCAAGTCGGATCTGCTGATCATCAACAAGATCGATATCGCCGAGTACGTTCACGCCTCACTGGAGGTGATGGACCGCGATGCGCGCAAGATGCGCGGCGAGCGCCCCTTCGTGTTCGCCAATCTGTACGACGGGGTGGGGCTCGAGACCATCATCCAGTTCATTCTCGAGCGTGGCATGTTGCCGGAGCGTCGGCCGCAGCATGCGGGTCAGGCAGCCGCCGATGTAGCGCCGAGCCCCTAAGACACGCTGGTTATCACTGACTATAAAGGAGAATATTCATGTCCCTGTCTCGCCGTCACATGCGCCATCTGATCCTGGCGTTGTCTCCCTTGGCCTTGTTGTTCGCCGGTTCCGCCTTGGCGCACCCAGGGCATATGCCGCATTCGCATGCCGGCAGTTTCATGGCTGGCCTGACGCATCCCTTGACCGGGCTCGATCACCTGCTGGCGATGGCGGCCATCGGGCTTTGGAGCTGCCGTCAGGCGGGAGCATTACGCCGTGCCATGCCGCTGTTGGTCGCGCTGGGCATGCTGGCGGGCGCCAGTTTGGCCTGGATGGGCATGCCGCTGATGGGCGTCGAATTCGGCATCGCCTCGAGCGTACTGCTGGCCGGGGTGTTGTTGGCTACTCTGGTGCGTCTGCCGAGTGCGCTGGGGGGCGTGCTGGTGTTCGCGTTCATCCTGATGCATGGCCATGCGCATGGCAGTGAACTAGCGCCGGGCGCCTCCGCGCTGCTTTACGCGCTGGGCTTCGTTTTGACCAGTGTGGCCATCACCTTGGCGGGGCGTGTGCTGGGCGAGTGGCTATCGCGTCGTGACAACCGTTGGCTACGCGGCCTCGGCGCCGCCATCGCGGCTGCCGGCGGTGCGCTTTTGATGGGCTAAGCGTCATGCTCGCTCACAGGCGCGGGGTGCGCGTGCGCCGGTATCCCGCATTGATGAAGCAGTAAAGGCCATAAGCCATTAGGCCCAATGAGACACCGCCGAGCAGCCAACTACCATAGGGTTGCTCGGCGAGCGTGTCGAGAGCCCCACCCAGGCGGCGAATCTTTTCGGGCTCGACTTCGATGGCGGCCACGCACAAGGAGATACCGATGATCCCGAACACGAGGCCGCGTGCTGCGAGTCCCAGTCGCGCGATGCCTTCGAGGATGGGTAGGGGCCCATTGGGCATTTCATCTATGTGCCAGTTGCGGCGGTATTGGCGATTCCAGGCACGTTGCAACTGATGTAATCCCACGCCAATGAAGGCGATCCCGATGCCGAATAGCACGAACAAGCCGCCCGGATAGTCGAGTAACGCGAGGGCGTGCGGTGAGGCACTACCGTCACCACTGGCTAGGGAAAGCGTGATCAGGGTGGCGCATTGCCAGGCCAGAGCGGCATACAAGATGCCGCTGATCGCAAAGCCCAAGCGTTGGAGACGCCCCTTCCAGTGGTTGCCCTTGTGCTCCAGATCCCACCAGGCTTGGGCGAGTCGCCAGAGAACATAGGCCACCAGGCCGAGCCCCAGGAGAATGATCAGCAGCGTTCCGAACGGCCATAACGCGATGGTGCGAATGACCTCTGCCGTACCGGCTTTTTGACCACCCAGGCCGAGTGTGGTGAGCAACGAAAGCCAGCCGATGGTGATATAGATTATACCCTTGGCAATATAACCGGCACTCGCCGTGCCGCTGAGTGCATTACGCAAGTCGGCCAGGGAAAATTTCATTGAGGACATCCTTGTCGCTGGGAAAGAGAGCATAAGAAACGGTAGGCGTCATGCCATGCCTCGTCTATTGACGTTGCTCAGCGCATGAAGCACACGTCGGCATGACCGATCCTCACGAGCGAATGAATGCGCTACCATGAGCGCTTTTCGCCATTGTAAGGCATATGCCTCGGCAAAATAGATCATCTTTCCTGAGTGGAACCTTCCATGAAGCATTATATCGTGCGGCCGACCACGGGCCGTGGCTGGGGCTTGACCCTGGCGTTCATCGTACTGATCGCGGCGGGCGTCTGGCCTGTGATCGGCTGGTTCAACCGGGCTTGGGTGGTGCTCGGTTTGCCGCTGATCGCGGTATGGGCGTACGTCATCGTGTTCGCCTGTTGCGGCGTTATGGCTATCGGCAATCGGCTAGTGGAGCGTTCTTGCGATGACGAGTAGTGTGCCGATTGTCATGACGCTCGCCTATCTGGGCGTGGCGATCTTTCTTGGCTTGCGCGCCCGGACAGGGCGCTCGATGAATTCGCTGGAAGAGTGGGGCGTCGCCGGTCGCAGTATGGGGCCGGTCACGCTCTATCTGCTGATCGCCGCAGGCAGCGTGAGCGCTTACACCTTCATGGGCGCGCCGGGCTGGGCCTACACCAAGGGCGTTGCGGTGTTCTACGTGGTGATCTACCTATCCTATCTGGCGCTGGTGGCTTGGTATTTCGGTCCCAAGGTGTGGGCCTTCGGTCGGCATTTCGGTCATGTCACGCAGGGTGCAGCCATTGCCGATCGCTATGAAAGTCCGCTATTGGGCGCTCTGGCGGCAGCGGTGATGTCGATTGCGTCATTGGCCTATGCTGTGCTGCAGACCATCGGGGCGGCGTATATCCTGCACGTCATGAGCGGTGGGCGTTTGCCGATCTGGGTGGGGGTGCTGGTGGTCTTGAGTTGTATCGCCCTTTATCTCTATGCCAGCGGCCAACGCGCGATCGGCATTACCAACGCTTTCCAGGGTGTGCTGATGCTGGCGGTGGCGTGGGCGATTGGGCTTTGGGCGTCGCAGCGTTTCGGCGGCGGTCTCTGGTTCGGCGATATCTTTACCGCTCTGCGTGAGCGTGATCCTGCCTTTCTGACCTTGCCGGGCGCGCAGGGAGACATGAGTTTCGCCTTCTGGACGACGTCGATCATCGTCTCGATGCTATCGTTCATGCCGCCGGTGTGGACGCAGTGGATGAGTGCGTCATCGGCGCACACCATTCGCCGTAGCGCGACCTGGCTGCCTAGTTATTATGTGGTCATCTTGCCCATGGTGGTGGTGGGCTTCATCGGCATTTATAGCCTGCCCGAGCTGGCGCGCGCAGATACCGTGGCTCTGGAGCTTGCCATGCAACAGATGCCGGTCTGGCTGGTGGGCTTGCTGGGCGCGGGCACGCTGGCCGCCTCGATGTCGTCCTGCGAGCCCTTCTTGCATTCGGTGGCGCTGTCCTATGCCAAGGACATCGCTCAGCCGGCCTTCAAGCTTTCCGATGCCGGCGCCGGCAAGCTGGCACGAGGCCTGCTCCTACCGATCATGGCGCTGATCGTCGCGCCGGTGGCCATCGCCGAACCCAGCAATCTGGTGATGATATTGCTCGTGGGGCTGGGCTTCGCCACCCAGGTGTTGCCTGCATTTATTGGCATGTTCTTCTGGACCCGTGCCTCTAAACTGGGCGTGTTGAGCGGTATCGTGGTGGGGTTCATCGTCACACTGCTGTTTACGCTGGTGTGGCGTAATCCGCTGGGCGTACATGCAGGCTTCTGGGGGCTGCTGATCAATCTGCCGGTATTCGTGGCGATCTCTTGCCTGACGCGCCCGGCCTCGACCGCCGTGATCGAGCGGTTCTTCGCCATTGCGGCACCTACGAGAAGTCGTCTCAGTGCAGCAGACAGCGAAGAATTGGCGTCGCGAGGCTGAGTAAGTGCTTACGCCGACTATTGTACAAAGCTTTTCCAAGCCCGATCTGACGTCTAAGATAGAGGTGATTCAAGCGATCATCGGTCACTGGGACGCTGCCAAGGGAATTGCGCGATTGCGCTGGCTGGTGGCCGGCAGCCAAGGAAGGAGGCGGATCTCGCCTCGCAGGCTCATGTGATCCGAATCGCCAAGGAAGACGCAGGTCTCATGTGTCTCCAGAGGTGGAAAATCATCCGCCTCCAACCGGTCTGAAAAGGCTGGCGTATGTATCTCGCCATGCAGAGTACATGGCGACTTGCCGGTTGATTGTCAGCCGGCGTTTTTTTGTCTTCGTTTCGACGGTCGATACGGCACCAGTAAATTCTTTACGTACACCGTTATGTACTAGGAATCTTCGGTTGGCTTGGCTTGGGAAACAGGCAATTATCCGCCGATGAGGGCGTACGTGATCCCTTAGTTAATGTAGGTTAAGTTTATTGCATTCGAAATTTGTCAAAATATTCACGTCTAGGAAGGATAACCAGCCGCCAGGGAAGTGCTGAATTCATTCAGACACATGGGCTCATGCTGATTGAGAGCCCCTGATCGTCCTCGGGGGCTCTTTCTTAAAATGCATCACTGACAAGTGCATTTCATGGTAGGCAATTGTCCAGCCATCCCCAGTAATCAAGCGCTGTCAGCTTTTACGCTGACGATCTCAGATGGTTTATGATGGCGATCGATGATCGTGCGTGCCTCGGCTTCACTCTCTGCTTCGATCTCTTCGCTTCGCAGCTCATCCTCACCCGGCAGTTTGAATTCAACCGTGTACAAATCCATGTATGCGTTCCTCCATCGTGTGGATCATGCATTCATAGGTTTAGTAGTCAGCGGGTGTCTTCGCCAGTGGTCGCCGTGTAATGTCTGCTGGTTTCTGCACGCGCCGCCATTCGTCCTGAGAGGTGGAGCGTCGTTTCTTGGCGTCTTTGTGCAAGCCGTTTGTCGTGCGGGGGTAGCGGAAACATGCGAAGTGGAGCGGGATGTGTTTAGCTAAAAGCTAAAAATGTTGCCAATATTTCGCTATAAGCTATAATTGAGGCCATGAAGACGGTCACTTACCGAAAAAGCGCCTTGAAGGTATTGCAGCGTATGCCACGCCCGGAGGCTAAGCGCATACAGGCCAAAATCAAGGCCTATGCAGAAGATCCGGCAAGTCAGCGTAACAACGTGAAGGCGTTGAAGGGGAGCGATTATATCCGCCTGCGGGTGGGCGATTGGCGGGTGATCATCGACGAACGTGGCGATGTGTTGGACATCATTAACATCGGTGCCCGGGGTGGCGTGTACCAATAACGAACCAGTAAATTGACAGGAGGCGGCATGAGCGTACCTCAGACGATTCAAACCCCAACCGGTGAACGACTAGTGGTAATTCCCGAGCAGGAATACCACGCGTTGCTTGCGCGGCTGGAAGATCAAGATGATATCGACGCTGCCAATGCGGTCGTGGCGCGTGGTGAAGCATCGTTTCCCATGGCGGTAGTGGATGCGTTGCTGGACGGTGTCGCACCGGTAAAAGTGTTCCGTGAGCACCGAGGGCTGCGTGCCGGCGAACTCGCTGAGCGGGCGGGGATCAGCCAAGGGTATCTGTCGGAGCTCGAAGCAGGCAAGAAAACCGGTTCGCTGAGCGTTTTAAAGCGGCTTGCCGACGTGCTGGAAGTCGAGCTGAATGATCTGACGTAACGGCCCAGTATCCTGATCGCAAGGCACATTGGCGCGGACAGACAACGATCGATGCCAGCGAGTACGATCCTGCCGTCTGCTATGTCACGCCTACCGGCATGGCCGGCGTCGACGATTATGAGTTCGTTTGGGGCGTTGGGCTGGGTGCTGAAGAAGGATGGACTTTCGCAAAATTCAGGAGTTTGTGAATGGGTAACGTCGTCTGGAAAGAATCGCCTACTGAGGCCGAGCTACTGGAACGGGCTAAGTCCCGAGCCAGCAGCGCATCAACGATGACTACGACGCCGCCGTTCGGCCTCTCATCAAGAGCTACCCGGAGCTTGAGCGAGGAGGATGGGGTGAATAGAAAACTGAGGCGCGCGCGTATCAATCATGGATCGACGCTGGCGGCGACGGCGAGCCCCCGGCGACGCCGATACTCGACCGCATCCTCGCTGGGCGCAATGCCGATGGCGATACCGAGACGATGGGTGAGCTGACCGGCAAAGTGCTCAAGAACGTCGAGGCCTTTGTGCAAGCGCAGGAGTTGACCGGCAAACGCCACCGACTCGAGAAGAAGATCGAGCAGGCTGAAACGGTGGAAAATGTGGAGGCGGTGGTGTGGTGAATACAGCAATACCCCGGCTGGCGCCGGGGATTTAAGATTATACTTTAAAAGCCTTACGCATAAATTCCACAAGGTGGTCTTGGGTAAGTGCCTCAGTTTCAATACGATTGTTACCTTTGTACATCTTTTGCCAAACGTGACGATCATTATCGGTTTCCCGCATTACCATCGTTAGTGTTGTGCTTTGCGGGCCTTTAAGGTCTACTCGCCCCCTGCACCCAATGGCAAATAGTGTTGTTTCTGTGGTGGCTTTTTTTGTTCCATACTCTATGACGTATTTAGGAATGTCAAAACTAAACTCGTGCTCTCTGGTGTGCTCATTTTTGATGCTGGTCGATAGACCACTTTCTTTTAAAGGAGCTAGCCACTCGTCTAGGGTGTTGATCAACCCTTGAACCTGTTCAGGCCAATTATCAACCTGTTGTTGCAGTCTCTCTTTAGCTTCGGCCTCATTATCAGCCTTGCTTTTCATTTCCGCCGCTAGCCTGTCCATCTCCGAGGTCATAATATCTCCGGTGCCCTGCGTTTATGTATTAAACCCCGCCGCCGTTTTCGATGCGGCGGCGAGGAGGTGTGGCTCAGTTTTTATCTTTGGGTGGATTGGGGTCGCCCCCATGGCTGTCTGGGTTCTGAATCGTTCCATCCTTGCGATGGGGGATGAATTCGCTGCCTTGGTTGCGGCTTACCTCGCGCCCATATTCCATGGCGTCTTCCTTCCGCTCAAAGTGCTTGCTAGCGCGCTCTGATCCACCTTTTTTGACGTCCCACCCACCATCGGGATTGGGAACGACATGATGGGTATCCCTAGTCATGAGATTCTCCCTGCGATTGCATGGTTGGCTTCGCACAGGGACGGTGCCCTGATACCTAAATAATCTTAGTCTACTTCAGACAAGGTGCCACTTAGGAGGTGATCCTATAGCACCCTCACCACCGGCAACTCACCCCAACTGGTCGACCCTGCCCAGATATTCAGTACGCATTATTCACCCACCTCGGCTGGATTCCATGAGACTAGGTAGCTCTCACCAGTCCGCGTGATCTCCACTCCATTGAGCGTCGCGAACTCATCGACGAGGCGCTCCCAATCCTCGAGCGAGTCGTCGGGCGCCGGCGTCAGTTCGATCTTCCGTTGTTGCCGCGCATTGGCCGAGGCCACGAGACGCTGCACGCGCTGGCCCAACAGCTCATAGGACGAGGGTGGTTTCGGGGATGAGGCGCGTAAGGCAAGTGCTGATATAGTGGCGTCGGATGAATGGGATAGGTATGGGTATGTCTGGAAATAGAGAGCTGGCAAGGAAAAGGTTATCGGGTGCGCGCGCATGGGGGATTTTATTAGCCATGTTGCTGGCCGGGGGATAGAGCTGTGCTTGCTACTATCAGACCATGTGGGAGACACAGTTTTTGCCTCGCTGATCGCTATGACGCTGGTTACTGGCTATGTGGTGACGAATTGGCACCGCATGACCGAGCTGAACTTGCTAGGTAGTAGTGTGAAACTGCGCGAATTGACCACCCAGGCTGAACAGGCGATCGATAACCTTGAGCGGGGCAGGGTAAAAATCTATCGGACTCTACTCAGTTTTTCCATGCGACATCCGGGCGGGTTTGCTCGAGCGTTTGTGGATGACCGAGTTCCGCACTTCTTAGAGGTGGTTGGCATGATCCGCGATGAGGGAATAATCGCGGACCTATCAGATGACGTGGTGAAGAGGTGTGAATTGTTAGTGGTAAGGCAGTTGGATCAACTCAACCACGATACGAGCGAAATAGGTGGTCCTAACCTCAGCGGCCTTGAACCTGATGCGGTGGTGGATGTCTTCCGGGGCTGGGCAGCAAGGCAAGATGCAGAGCTTCTAACTAAAAATCCAGCGGCTTCAATGGCACAAGGTGTCGATAATCTAGCGGGGTTACTTCGAGTGAGGCGTGAGGTGCGTGACTACGCTAGGGAGCGCTGATCGGAACCCAGATACTAGAGCTGAAATACTGACCAAAAAGCTGACCACGCTATGCCAAAAGCTGACCATATGCAGACCAGTAGAGGCAAGTGAGTACTTATAACTGATTGAAAAATAAGGGGTTATTGGTGCGGATGGGGAGACTCGAACTCCCACGCCTTTCGGCACTAGAACCTAAATCTAGCGTGTCTACCAATTCCACCACATCCGCAGCCTGGCAGGTCGAGCGATATTCTACGTATGCAGTGGGGGAAGTCAATCGCCACTGGGTCTGAGGCGATATTGAACGCGTCGGTGGGTGTCGGTCACGGTGATGCTGGTCTGCATCGAGCGCCGCGTGCGACGCGTGATAGGCATGCTAGTCTTTTCCTGTCGGCCAGGGCTGTGTAGCCCTGCGAACTTCAAAAAAGAACTAGCCAATCATGATGATAGTGAAAAACGCTTGGTATTTGTCAGCCAAGATGAAGAGGCTGGTTGACTTGGCGGTGCGCGTA
The DNA here is from genome assembly GCF_033052815.1 of Chromohalobacter sp. HP20-39. Classification (NCBI taxonomy): domain Bacteria; kingdom Pseudomonadati; phylum Pseudomonadota; class Gammaproteobacteria; order Oceanospirillales; family Halomonadaceae; genus Chromohalobacter; species Chromohalobacter sp. HP20-39. The sequence goes on from NZ_JAWHTP010000003.1 coordinate 183,097, forward strand.
GGGCTGCCGGGCCATTGTGCCTTTTGCATGGGCATGGCGCCGCCGGCGTCGCCGTGGTGCGAGGCATGTTTCGAGGCGTTGCCCTGGAACCGCGTGGCCTGCATGCGCTGTGCCGAGCCGTTGGCGCGCCCCGCCGAGCTTTGCGGCCACTGCCTGCGTCATGCGCCGTCTTTCGATGTGGCGCGGGCGCCGCTGCGTTATGAAGATGCCTCGCAAGCGTTGCTTCAGCGCTTCAAGTTCGGCGCGCAACCGCGTGCGGGTATCTTGCTGGCGACGCTCTTCGCGCGTAGTCGCGAAGGTGTGTTACCCGAGGCACTCGTGGCGGTGCCGACGCATCCGCAACGGCGGCGTGAGCGTGGCTTCGATCACAGCGTCTGGCTGACGCGTGAGCTCTCGCGTCAATTGGGCGTGCCATATCGGCGTGCCTGGCGTGAGCGTGACACGCCGACCCAGCGTGGGCTGACACGCCGTGCACGTCGCGGCAATGTGCGTGGGGCTTTTCGCGTTCTGCCTGGCTTGCCGGCTCACGTAGCGCTCGTCGACGACGTAATGACCACCGGCAGCACGCTCTCGGCATTAGCCGATGCCTGCCGAGGGGCGGGGGCGCAGCATGTCGAGGCCTGGGCGATGACGCGAACGCCGCGAGGAATCTGATAGCATGAAGGAGCATCTCCAATAGGACACGCCATGACCGCCCCGAAGCACCCGTTCGAAAGTTTGTCGCCCGCCCATGTGGTCGATGCCGTCGAGTCGCTGGGTTTTTGGTTGCCGGGCGAGCCGTTTGCGCTCAATAGTTATGAAAATCGTGTGTTCCTGTTGAGCGACGACGATCGCCGCCGTTGGGTGGCCAAGTTCTATCGTCCCGAGCGTTGGAGCGAGGCGCAGATCCGCGAGGAGCATACCTTTCTCGATGAACTCGAGGCTGCGGGTGTGCCCGGCGCGCCGCCTTGGCGTGACGATGACGGTGAGACGCTCCACCATGCCTATGGATTCAAATTCGCGCTGTTTCCGCATGTCTCGGGGCAGGCGCCGGAGCTCGAAAATCCCGCACACCTCTTTGCCCTCGGTGACTTGATTGGCCAGGTGCATGCCGTGGCGCGGCGCGGTTCCTTCCAGGCGCGACCGGTTCAGGAGCCGATGGCGATCAGCCAAGCGAGTTGTGAGCGCGTGCTGGCGAGCGATTGGCTGAGTCGCCGACAACGTCAGGCGTATGCCCGCATTGCCGAGCGTCTGCAGACGTTACTGGTCGAACAGCGCTGGCCGGAGACGGCCTTGCAGCGCGTACATGGCGACTGTCATCTGGGCAACATTCTGGGGCGCGATGAAGATTTTGCGCTGGTCGACTTCGATGATTGCTGTATGGCGCCGGCGGTTCAGGATTTGTGGATGTTATTGACGGCGCCTGAAGCCGATGAATGGCAGATGCAGCTATCCGAAGTGATAGAGGGCTACGAACAGCATGTCGAGTTCGACCGGCGCCAACTGCGCTGGATCGAGCCGCTGCGCACGATGCGCTTGATGCGCCATAGCGCCTGGTTGGTCGATCGCTGGGAAGATCCGGCGTTTCCCCGGGCCTTCCCGTGGGTGGCCAGTGAAGGCTATTGGGATCAGCACATCCGTATTCTCGAGCAGCAGCGCCTGGCGCTGGAAAATCCGCGCTGGTTGGCGTGACTTTGTCACCTAGAAGACCAGGAGCGGCGTCGGCAAATGTAGTGTCGCCGACGTCGACACGAATCGCGCGTGCGTCGCGCTTGGCCCATGTGGCAAACTTCCGGTGGTTGTATTCATTTTGTAACGTATGCCCGGTCGGGCGTCATGACGAAGGCACTTAAAGGCACTTAAATGACAGAAGAACTCGCAACGCATTACCGCGACATCATCGCCGGCTTGGGCGAGGATCCCGACCGGGAAGGGCTACGCGATACGCCCATACGAGCCGCCAAGGCCATGCAGTTCCTCAATCAGGGCTATGGGCAGACGCTTGAGTCGTTGGTCAACGGCGCGGTGTTCGAATCGCAGACCGACGAAATGGTGCTGATCAAGGACATCGAGCTCTATTCGATGTGCGAGCATCATTTGTTGCCATTCATCGGCAAGTGTCATATCGCGTATCTGCCCAAGGGCAAAGTGCTGGGGCTCTCCAAGTTTGCGCGTATCGTCGACATGTATGCACGACGTATGCAGATCCAGGAAAACCTGACACGCCAGATCGCCGAGGCCGTGCAGGAGGTGACCGAGGCGCGTGGCGTGGGAGTGATCGTCGAGGCGCAGCACATGTGCATGATGATGCGTGGGGTCGAAAAACAGAATTCGTGCATGAAGACCTCCGTGATGCTGGGCTCCTTCCGCAACAACCTGAACACACGTCAGGAATTCTTGACGCTGGTGCATGGCTGAGCGAAGCGTCGATCACCGCCGCGTGTGACGCGCGTTTCGCACTTTAGGAGAAATGCCGCATGGCTTTACATGCCCTGAACGATCAGCACCTCGATCACGATCTGGCGACGATTAGCATCAAGAATCTGCGCCTACGTACCCATATCGGTATCAAGGACGAGGAAATCCAGAACCGCCAAGATGTGGTGATCAATGCCACCATTCGTTATCGGGCCGAGCGTGCGGTCAAGTTCGATCATATCGAGCAGGCGCTCAATTATCGTACGATCACCAAGCACATCATCGGCTATGTCGAGGATAACCGCTTCCTCTTGCTGGAGCGCATGACCCGCGAAGTCCTGGATATCATCATGAGTTACGAGCAGGTCCTCACGGCGCAGGTGGAAATCGATAAGCCCTTCGCGCTGCGTTTTTCCGACTCCGTGTCGGTGACGCTATCGGACTCGCGACTAGACTGAGGTGATATGACCATGCCATCGGAACCTGGTCGGGAGTCACGTCGTGAAGGGTAAGCTGGAAAGCTTCGACGATGCGGCCCAGCGCGGCGTGATCGTCGGCGACGATGGATATCGTTATACGTTCACATTGACCGAGTGGCGTGGTCGGGGCCTTCCCAGGGAAGGCAGTCGGCTACGCTTCGATGGCGATGCCGGCCGCGCCGAGCAGGTGTTCGATGCGCCCGTCCCTCAGCGCACTGCGCGGCAAAGGCGTGACGATCAGGGGCAGGTCAAATCCTCCTTATTGTCTCCTTGGGCGGTGCTGGCGCTGGTGCTCGTCACCGTCGCGCCGCTGTTGGCGTCTTATATGCTGCTCGTCGATGCGCTGGCGGTGCTACTGGCAGTGCTCGGGATCCGGCAGGTACGGCGTTCGCCGTCGCGTTACAGAGGGCAGGCGCTGTGCGGGGCCGCCATCGCCATCGCGGTGCTGAGTCTCTTTATCTGGGGGGTGGGGTGAATGTCATGTCATTGCGCGCTGCGTTTGGTGGCATCAAGAGACTCGGCATAAGATGAATTCACGGCGACGGCCAGCGTCGCCCTCATTGTCAGGAAGGAGAACGCCATGGAGTCCCTTCAGGAGAACTCGCTGTTTCGTCCCTTTGCCTATATCGATGGCAATTGGGTGGCAGCGGACAGCGGCGAGCAGATCGAGGTTGACGATCCGGCCACCGGTGAGATCGTGGGGCGCATGCCCAAACTGGGGCGTGCCGAGACCGAGCGTGCCATCGAAGCCGCCGAGTCGGCCTGGCCGGCGTGGCGGGGGCTGACTGCCCAGGAGCGTGCAGATACTCTGATGAAATGGTACGACCTGATGCTCGAGCATCAGGACCAACTGGCGGCGATCATGACCGCCGAGCAGGGCAAGCCTCTCAAGGAGGCGGCTGGCGAGATCGTCTATGCGGCGAGCTTCCTGCGCTGGTTCGCCGAGGAAGCGCGGCGCGTCTACGGCGACACCATTCCCGCAGCCAAGTCCAACCAGCGCATCGTGGTGCTCAAGCAACCGGTCGGTGTCGTCGGGGCGATCACGCCGTGGAATTTCCCGTCGTCGATGATCACCCGCAAGGCGGCTGCGGCGTTGGCGGCAGGCTGCCCGATCGTCATCAAGCCCGCCAGCCAGACGCCGTTTTCCGCGACCGCGCTGGCGGCGTTGGCCGAACAAGCCGGCGTGCCGCGCGGCGTGTTCAACGTGGTGCCGGGCCGTGCCAGCGAGATCGCCAAGGCGATGACCGAATCGCCCGTGGTGCGCAAGATCACCTTTACCGGCTCGACCGAGGTGGGCAGCCAATTGATGGCCGGTGCCGCTGAGCATATCCAGAAGGTGTCGCTGGAACTAGGCGGCAATGCGCCCTTTCTGGTCTTCGAGGACGCCGATCTCGATGCCGCCGTCGAGGGAGCGATGGCCAGCAAGTTCCGCAACGCTGGCCAGACTTGCGTGTGCACTAACCGCTTTTTGGTGCAGTCCAGCGTGATCAATGCCTTCAGTGAAAAGCTGGCGGCTGCCATGAACAGCGAATTGCATGTCGGCCCGGGCACCGAAGAGGGCGTGAATATCGGCCCGTTGATTGACGATGATGCCGTCACCAAGGTCTCCGAGCATATCCAGGATGCCATCGACAAGGGCGCCGAGCTGTTGTTGGGTGGGCACACGCACCCTCTGGGTGGGCGTTTCTTCACGCCGACACTGGTGAGCCATGCCAATGCCGATATGAAGGTCGCGCATGAGGAAACTTTCGGGCCGTTGGCGGCGGTGATTCCGTTCGACGACGAGGAAGACGCCGTGCAGATGGCCAATGACACGCGCTTTGGGCTGGCATCCTACTTCTATGCCAACGACCTGAGCCGTGTATGGCGCGTGGCCGAAGCGCTGGAGTACGGCATGGTCGGCATCAATACGGGGTTGATCTCTAACGCCAGCGCACCGTTCGGAGGCACCAAGGCCTCGGGGCTGGGGCGTGAAGGCTCCAAGTACGGTCTCGCCGAATACATGGAAACCAAGTATCTGTGCATGGACCTGGGCTGATCGGGCTTCGCCCGGAGCTCGATGCTTGAAGAGCGGCGCTGCGCGCCTGGAAGCATGAAGAAAAGCCCCCTGTCGGATGATCCGGCAGGGGGTTTTTGCTTTCGGCGTCGCTCAGGCTGGCTTCGAGCGTCAGTGCCTGAAGTGGCGCATGCCGGTGAAGACCATGGCGATGCCGGCTTCGTTGGCGGCATCGATCACTTCTTGGTCACGCATCGAGCCGCCAGGCTGGATGACGGCAGTGATGCCGGCTTCAGCGGCGGCATCGATGCCATCGCGAAAGGGGAAGAAAGCATCTGATGCCATCACCGAACCGGGCACTTCCAGGCTTTCATCGGCGGCCTTGATGCCAGCGATCTTGGCTGAGTAGACGCGGCTCATCTGCCCGGCTCCCACGCCGATGGTCTGGCCGTGCTTGGCGTAGACGATGGCGTTGGATTTGACGAACTTGGCGACCTTCCAGGCGAATTCGAGATCGCTTAGTTCCTGCTCACTGGGAGCGCGTTCAGTGACGGTGCGCAACTCATTCGATCCGACCATGCCCTGATCGCGGTCCTGAACCAGGAGCCCACCAGTGACACGTTTGAGGTCATGGGCGCGTCGCGGCTGACTGGGCCAGTGCTCGCTGACATCGAGCAAGCGCACGTTTTTCTTCCCGGCGACGATCTCGGCGGCGGCATCGTCGATGCCCGGCGCGATGATGACTTCCACGAACTGGCGGTCGACGATGGCACTTGCCGTATCGGCGTCCAGCGGGCGGTTGAAGGCGATGATACCGCCGAAGGCGCTGGTGGGGTCGGTAGCGAACGCGCTCTTATAGGCCGCGAGCGGCGTGTCGGCAACGGCGACGCCGCAAGGGTTGGCATGCTTGACGATGACGCAGGCGGTCTCGCTGAAGGCCTTGACGCACTCGAAGGCGGCGTCGGTATCGGCGACGTTATTGAACGACAATGCCTTGCCCTGACGCTGCTTTGCCGTCGTTACGCTGGCTTCGGTGGCGTCTGATTCGGCGTAGAAGGCCGCCTGTTGATGCGGGTTTTCACCGTAGCGCATCGCCTGTTTTTTCTGGAACTGTACGTTATAAGTGCGCGGGAAGTTCGCCTCGCCACCTTCCACCAGGGTGCCCAGATAGTTGGCGATGGCACCGTCGTAACCGGCGGTATGCTCAAAGGCCTTGACCGCCAGGTCGAAACGCAGCGGTGCGCCGACGCCGCCATGTGTGCGTAGGTCATCGAGCACGCGGTCGTAGTCGGACGCATTGACCACGACGCTGGTGTGCGCGTGGTTCTTGGCGCAGGCGCGGATCATGGTGGGGCCGCCGATGTCGATGTTCTCGATGGCCTCTTCCAGCGTGCAACCGTCACGTGCGATGGTCTCGGCGAAGGGGTAGAGATTGACTACGACCATATCGATAGCGTCGATGCCATGCTCGGCCATCACCTCATCGTCCTGCCCACGACGGCCGAGAATGCCGCCGTGAATCTTGGGGTGCAGTGTCTTGACGCGACCATCCATGATTTCCGGGAAGCCGGTGTGTTGCGAGACTTCCGTGACCGGGATGCCGTGTTCATTGAGCAGGCGAAAGGTGCCGCCGGTGGAGAGCAGGGCGACGCCGTGCGTGCTGAGTTCGCGGGCGAAATCGACGATGCCGGTCTTATCGGACACGCTGATCAATGCGCGACGCACGGGCTGGGGAGACGAGGATGCGGTGTGATCGGCCATGAGGCTCCACTCTTGAAAGATGAGGGACGATTGACGCCAGACTGTAGCGTGAAACGTTAAGGGCGCCTGGCGAGGGCGCCCCTGTCAGATCGGTTCGGACTCAGATCAGGTCGTACTGTTTGAGCTTCTTGCGCAGAGTGCCGCGATTGAGGCCCAGCATGTCGGCGGCACGTGTCTGGTTGCCGTCGGCATAGCGCATCACAGCCTCCAGCAAGGGGACTTCGACTTCGGTCAGCACCATGGCATAGAGGTCGCTGACCGTTTCGCCGTCCAGGTGGCCGAAGTAGCGCTGCATGGCGAGCTCGACCGACTCACGCAGGGTTTGCTGGTGCGCTGGCGATGCCGTGGAGGTGGCATCGAACGTATTCTGATCGATGGGAAATGCTTGCCTGCTGGTCATGCTGCATTGCTTCCATTTGAGGCCAACGCCGGGGCATCGTAGGTGAGCGCATCCACGAAGCGGTGTTGGGCCGAGGGCTGTTCCAGAATGTTGAAGCGTGCGCGCAATGCCGCCGCTTGTGGGCGAGTGGCGAGATACCAGCCCATATGCTTGCGTGCGATACGCACCCCCATGTGTTCACCGTAAAAGGCATGCAGTGCCTCGAGATGATGGTGCATCACGGCGGCAATCTCTGTGGGCGTCGGGTGCGCCAAGTGGTCACCGGTACGTAAGTAGTGTTCGATCTCGCGAAAGATCCACGGATTGCCTTGGGCGCCGCGTCCGATCATGACCGCGTCGGCTTTAGTGTAGTCGAGGACATGGGCGGCTTTCTCGGCGCTGTTGATATCGCCATTGGCGAATATCGGCAGCGACACCGCTTGCTTGATAGCAGCGATGGTGTCGTATTCGGCGTCGCCGCGGTAACGCTGCTCGCGGGTACGGCCATGCACCGCGAGTGCCTGGATGCCGGCGTCCTCGGCCAACTGTGCCACGCGTATGCCGTTGCGCGACTCCGCGCACCAGCCGGTACGAATCTTCAATGTCACCGGCACGTCTACGGCGGCGACGACCGCCTCGAGAATTGCCGCGACCAAGCGCTCATCGCGCAGCAACGCGGAGCCGGCGGCCTTGTTGCATACCTTCTTGGCGGGGCATCCCATGTTGATATCGATGATCTCGGCGCCGTGCGCGACATTGAGACGCGCGGCCTCGGCGAGCATTTCTGGGTCGCCACCGGCGATTTGTATATCGCGCGGGCCGGGTTCACCGGTATGGTCGAGGCGCTGGCGCGACTTGCGCGTATGCCACAGGCGCGCGTCGGCGGTGACCATTTCCGAGACGACCAAGCCTGCGCCGAGCTCTCGGCACAACTGCCGAAACGGGCGGTCGGTCACGCCCGCCATGGGCGCGAGAATCGCCCGGTTGGGCAATGTATAAGGGCCGATGCACGGCAACGGCGTCGCCGGAGATGGGACGTGGGTCGGCATCACAAGAGGTCTAGGTGGTTAAAGCCGTCTATGATAGCCGCCGGGGCGACGTTCTTGAAGGGGCGTTTCGTCGACCCTGGCGCGGTGTTTCTTCATGAGGTGGCGACACCAGTGATACGCACCCAGCCTTCACGTTCACAGGGGGCGTCCAGGAGGATTCCCTGAGCACGATAGGCCTCCATGACGTCTTCTGCTTGTCCCGCGAGAATCCCCGACAAAGCGAGGCGGCCGCCGGGGGCGAGATACTCGCAAAGGGTTGGCGCCAGCTCGATCAGCGGGCCGGAGAGAATATTGGCGACCACGACCTCGTAGCGTTGTGCCGGGAGTCGCTCCGGATAGCAAAGCGACAAACGCTCATCGGCGATGGCATTGCGCTGGGCGTTTTCACGGCTCGCTTGCAGCGCCTGTGGGTCGATATCGGTGCCCGTGGCGTGCTCGGCTCCCAGCTTGAGCGCGGCGATGGCCAGAATACCGGAGCCACAACCGAAATCGAGCACCTTGCTCGCGTCGAGATCGAGGCCGTCGAGCCAGCCAAGGCACAGCGCGGTGGTGGGATGCGTCCCGGTGCCGAAGGCCAGGCCCGGGTCGAGCAGCAGATTGACGGCATTGGGCTCGGGGGCGGCGTGCCAACTGGGGATTACCCATAGCCGTTCGCCCATCTTGAGCGGAGCGAAATCGTCCATCCACTCGCGTTCCCAGTCGCGGTCAGCGAGCAGCTCGTAGTCGATCTCGGGGCACGGTTCGTCGGCCATCTCGGCGGCCCACTGCTGGCGTACCCGGTCGAGCATCGGTTCGATACCTTCCAGGTCGTCGTAGAGGCCGGTCAGCACGGTTTCGTCCCAGAGTGGCGTGGTGCCACTTTCAGGCTCGAAGACGGGGTCGTCGTAAGCGTCCTGAAGGGTGATGGCCTGGGCGCCTTCGGCCAGCAACAGTTCTTCCAGGATCTCGGCATGCTGCGGGGCGATGTGCGCCTTGAGTTGCAACCAGGTCATGGGGCCTCCTTGGGCATCAACGCAAACGGGACGGCCAAGGCCGCCCCGTGTCGAGTCGCGTGGGCTGATCAGGTCAGGCCAAGCTTCTTCTCGAGGTAGTGAATGTTTACCCCGCCTTGCTGGAACGCGCTGTCGCGGACCAGATCCTTCTGTAGATCGATGTTGGTCTTGATGCCTTCGACCAGCAGTTCGTCGAGGGCATTGCGCATGCGCGTCAGCGCGGTCTCGCGACTCGCCCCCCAAGTGATCAACTTACCGAGCAGCGAATCGTAGTGCGGCGGCACGCTATAGCCGGTGTAAATATGCGAATCCATGCGCACACCCAGGCCACCCGGAGCGTGGTAGAGATCGATCTTGCCGGGCGAAGGCATGAAGGTGCGCGAGTCTTCGGCGTTAATCCGGCACTCGAAGGAATGACCGTTGAGTTGAACGTCTTCCTGAGAGATGGACAACGGATGACCGGACGCGATACGCAGTTGTTCCTTGACGATGTCCACGCCAGTGACCATCTCGGAGACCGGGTGTTCGACCTGAACGCGCGTGTTCATCTCGATGAAGAAGAACTGTCCATTTTCGTACAAGAACTCGAAGGTCCCTGCGCCGCGATAGTTGATCTCGATGCAGGCATCGACGCAGGCCTTGAGCACATTCGCACGGGCCTCGGGATCGAGCTGGGGGGCGGGAGCTTCTTCCAACACCTTCTGGTGGCGCCGCTGCAGGGAGCAGTCGCGATCGTAGAGGTGGATGGCGTTGCCCTGGCCATCGGCCAGCACCTGAACCTCGACGTGACGCGGATTCTCGAGAAACTTCTCCATGTACAGTGTGCCGTCGCCGAATGCCGAATTGGCCTCGTTGCGCGTCACACTGACCGAGGAGAGCAGGCTGCCTTCGCTGTGCACCACACGCATGCCGCGTCCGCCACCGCCGGCGGCCGCCTTGATGATGACCGGGTAACCGATGCGTTCGGCGGTAGCTAGAATGGCTGCGTCGTTATCCTCGGGCAGTGGGCCGTCGGAGCCGGGTACGGTGGGTACGCCTGCCTCTTTCATCGCCGAAATGGCGCTGACCTTGTCGCCCATCATGCGGATAGTTTCGGCACGTGGGCCGACGAACACGAACCCCGAACGCTCGACCTGCTCGGCGAAGTTGGCGTTCTCGGAGAGAAAGCCATAGCCGGGATGGATAGCACTGGAGTCGGTGACCTCGGCGGCACTGATCAGCGCAGGGATATTCAGATAAGACTGTGCGGAGGAGGCGGGCCCGATGCAAACGGCTTCGTCGGCCAGGCGCACGTGCATGAGTTCACGGTCGGCCTTGGAATGGACCGCCACGGTCTTGATGCCCAACTCCTTGCAGGCGCGCAGTACGCGAAGGGCGATCTCGCCACGATTGGCAATGAGTACCTTGTCCAACATAGTGTCGTCCGTCTCTATGTAAGCTCGGAAGCGGTTCGCGATCGACCGTCAAGGATGATCGCAAACGACTTCAAGAGATGATGACCATCGGCTGGTCGAATTCGACCGGCTCGCCGTCTTCGACCATGATGGCTTCGATCACGCCATCCTGATCGGCCTCGATCTGGTTCATCATCTTCATGGCTTCGACGATGCACACGGTCTCGCCTTTCTTGACGCTCTGACCAACTTCCACGAATGGTTTGGCGCCCGGTGCCGGCGAGCGGTAAAAAGTGCCGACCATGGGGGAGGTCACCGGGTGTCCGCTGGGTCCTGCGGGTGCTGCTTCGACCTCCGGAGCGGCCGCTGCGCTCGGTGCGGCGGGGGCGGGTGCTGCGGCGGGAGCGGGGGCCTGAGCTGCGGGCGGTGCGCTAAAACCACCGGTGTGGCGGCTAATGCGTACGGACTCCTCGCCTTCCTGGATTTCGATTTCGCTGATGTTGGACTCTTCCAGGAGTTCGATGAGTTTTTTGACCTTGCGAATATCCATAAGCCTGTCTCGATCAATGTAAATGTGAGGTGGCGTGGCTTGCCATCGGAGCGATGCGGTCAGCCGAGCTGGCGGAGTGCGGCTTCCAGGGCAAGCTCATAACTGTCGGCGCCGAATCCGGCAATGACGCCGCGAGCGACATCCGAAAAATACGAGTGCGCGCGAAACGGCTCGCGCGCATGCACGTTTGAAAGATGCAGCTCGATGAAAGGAATGGCGACACCCGTGAGCGCGTCGCGCAGGGCAACGCTGGTATGCGTAAAGGCGGCGGGGTTGATCAGGATGAAGTCGGTCCCGTCGTCACGCGCCGAGTGCACACGTTCGACCAGTAAGTGTTCGGCGTTGGATTGCAGCCAGTCGAGTCGATGGCCGGCATCCAACGCGCGTTGGGTCAGACGCAGGTGGATATCCTCGAGGGTAGTGGTGCCGTAAACGCCTGGCTCGCGTGTACCGAGCAGGTTGAGGTTAGGGCCGTTGAGTACGAGAAGATTCGCCATGTCATGAGTCCAGATCGACGCTGTTAACCTGTTCAGGATTGGCTTAGATCACGGCACGATCACGCAAGATGCCGCCGCAGGTGCCATATATCGTTAGCGTGGGCGAAGTTTGCCCAAAAACGGACGAGCTGTCTAGTTTGCAATGCATGCAGTGACTTTTTTGCTCCCGAAGGATGATGATGTTCGATCATGCACCTATTGCGGCGGCAAAGATGCGACTGCGTGGTAGGATGGAAGTCATGGCTCTCAACTTCATCACAAGGACGTCTTATGGCTCTTTTTCGCAAGCGTGAGCGTCACCAGCGCAATGTTCTGGAATCGCCCCAGTATGGCTGGATCTGGAAGCCCCTGGTTGCCTTGCTGGTCATCTACCTTGCGGTTTGCGTGGCGCTGGGTATCTGGTGGAGCCAGCGGCCCGACGACTTCAGTGTCGATGATGCCGTGGGCATACAGCGCGGTGCCGCGCAGCCGTCTGCTGCCGAGGCGGCGTCGAACGCGCCACATCCCGGCGAGACGGTGACCGCCACTACGCTGACGTTACTCGGCAGCTTGCTCGACAAGCCCGGTGGCTATTTGCGCAACGATATCGCCCCGCCTGGACTGTGGCTGGATAACATGCCGAGCTGGGAATATGGCGTGCTCGGGCAAGTGCGGGCCATGAGCGTGTCCCTCAAAGGTGCCATTACCGACAGCGATAACGACCATCTGCAACAAGTTGTCGATGCCTTGGAAACGCGTAGCGATGCCTGGCGCTTTCCGTCCGCCGAAGGGCGTTACCAAGAGGCGCGCGAGGCGCTGCGCGATTATTTGGGGCGTCTACGTGAACAGCAAGCGAGCTTCTCGCAGGATGCGTCAGCGTTGTCCGCTTGGCTAGGACGCGTGCAAGCTCGGCTCGACCAGCAGACGCAGCATCTAGCGGCAAGCGTGGGGGGCGCCGAGCGCCACAGCGTCGATATCGACACAGGCGAGGATAGCGAGAGCACCCCGTGGTGGCGCGTCGACAACGTCTTCTTCGAAGCGCGCGGGAACACCTGGGCCTTGATGCACCTGCTCAAGGCGGCCAAGCGTGACTTTGCACCGACCATCGAGGCGGCCGGGGTCGGCAAGGCATATGATCGGCTGATCGACGAGCTTGAAGCCTCGCAGGCACGCGTCTGGAGTCCGGTGGTGCTCAATGGTAGCGGCTTTGGCATTTTCGCCAATCACTCGCTGATGATGGCCAACTACACGCTGCGGGCATCGCAACTGATCCAAGAGATACGCAGCGATCTCGGGTCGCAATAAGCCTCAAAAAAACACCCCGCACGGTATCTCCGGCGCGGGGTGTTGGGCTGGCAGCGAGCGCTTCAGGCTTTGGTGTAAGCGTCGGCAGCCTTCTCGATCGCCTTGCGAGCGGCGTCGGCGCCATCCCAGGAGTCGATCTTCACCCATTTGCCCTTCTCGAGATCCTTGTAGTTCTCGAAGAAATGCGCGATCTGTTGGCGCAGCAGCTCAGGCAAGTCGGTGACTTCCTGCACGTCGTCATACAGAGCGCTCAGTTTGGAGTGCGGAACGCAGACCAGCTTGGCGTCTTCGCCGGCTTCGTCGGACATGTTGAGTACGCCGACCGGGCGCGCACGAATCACGCTCCCGGGTTGAACCGGATACGGCGTGACGACCAGTGCGTCGAGCGGATCGCCGTCGTCGGCCAGGGTGTTGTTGATGAAACCGTAGTTGGCCGGGTAGAACATCGGCGTGGCCATGAAGCGGTCGACGACCAGCGCGTCCATGTCCTTGTCGATCTCGTACTTGATCGGTGCGTGATTGGCCGGGATCTCGATCGCCACGTAGACGTCGTTGGGAAGATCCTTGCCTGCGGGAATGTTGTTGAAACTCATCGTCGAGTCCTTGCGGTTTGCAGGTTGAACACCAGCGGAAGAAAATCCGAGAAATTATACGAGTAGCGTCCAGCGTTTACCAACCGACGTGGGACGTAAATGACATCATGCAATCGTCGTCTTGCGTTGTCATGCTCCGAGAACGCGGGAATTATCCGTCTCATCATCATCGACAAGGAGACGCACGTTGACGGAAAGCAGCCTTTCTATCAGCTTCGGTCAGGCATTCGTGGCACCGGATCGGCGTCGCCATCGCAGTTCGATGTCGGTGCAGATACCCGGCGGTTCGCAATTGTCCGCCAAGGGCGCCTGCGCCCTGATCAGTGATTCCACCTGGCGTAACGCCATCGCCAAGCAGGCCGGAGACCTGAGCGTACGGGGCTTTCTCGCCGATTACTACTCGACGCCGGAGCATTGGGACGTCAAGACATCGGCGCATCGTGTGCTGCGTGCCCTGAATGGCTGGAGTTATAGCCAAAGCGCCTACATCGAAGGCGGCAGTTATATCTGCTCGCTATCGGCCATGGTGTTCCGGCATCGTGAGGTGCATCTCTTTCATATGGGGGACACCTTGGTGTTCCGCCTGCGAGGCGCCGAATTCGAGCAAATGTCTCGTGACCACGTCACCGATCTGGGCGGCTACCGCTACCCATCGCGCGCGATGGGTATGGATGGCAGTCTCGACATCGATTACGTGACGGACTCGCTCAAGCAGGGCGATCTTTTCTTGTTTACCACCCAAGCCGTGCGCGGCACTCTGCTGCCTTCGGATTTCGTGCAACTGATCCGTGCCGATGTCAGCGATCTCGATGCGGCCTGCGAGCGTCTGGCCGAAGCGGCGCTGGCCCGGGCGCAGGAGCGCGGTTACGGCGGCGATCAATTCTGCTTCCAACTGGTACGTATCGACCGGCTGCCCGAGGAGGTTGAGCCCGAGCATCCCATGACGTTGTATGGTGACTTGCCGGTACCCCCCGAATTGACCCCGGGTGAGCGTCTCGATGGGCTCGAGGTGCAGGAGGTGTTGTCGCGTACGGCCAGGTCACGCGTCTATCGCGTGCACGATGTGCGCAACGAGCAGGAGATGGTGATGAAGGCGCCCAGCCCTGAGCTGTCGCTGCGCAACGCCTATCAGGAACATTTCGCGCTTCAGCAGTGGGTGGTGCAGCGCGTCAATTCACCGTTCGTGCCCAAGGTCGTGGATCCGGCCCGACCGCGCCGTTACCAGTATTACCTTATCGATTACATCAAGGGTGAATCGCTCAGCGACTGGGCGTTGCGCCATCCCCAGGCCAGTCTCGGGGCGCGTCTGGATTTGGCGCGGCAATTGGTCAAGGCAGTGCAGGCCCTGCATCGTCGCGATGTGCTGCATCAGAACATTCATCCCGATAACCTGATGGTCGATTCGCATGGCCAACTGGTGCTGACGGATTTCGGCGCTTGCCACCTGCGCGAAAGCGATAGCCAGCAAGGTGCGCGTGAACTGGCGCGTCAGGTCGGGTTGAATGAGCACAGCGCGCCGGAATATGCGCTGGACACTGAGGTAGGGCGGCGTAGCGACCAGTATGGGTTGGCCTCGACCATCTACTGGTTGCTGACCGGGCATCAGCCCTATGCGTTGGCCCCCAACGAGTTACGCAGCCATACCGATCTCGAACGCATGAGTTACACCAGTGCACGCCGCTACAATCCTGCCATCGATGCCGAGCTCGATAGCGCCCTGCGGCGTGCGCTCGATCCCCAGCGTGCGCTGCGGTTTCGGCGCCTGGGCGAGTTTGCCTCCCATCTACGCACGCCCAAGCGCCGCGACGATCCCAAGGCCCGCCAGCCATGGCAACAACCGGCCACGCTATGGAAAGTCGTGGCCGGCGTGCTGTTGCTACTGTTGTTGCTGTCCTGGTGGCTGGGGTAAGGCCGACAGGATGCTGTCAGGTGTCATCCAACTTCTGCTTGAGCAGGCTGTTGACCTGTTGCGGATTGGCGGTGCCGCGCGAGGCTTTCATGACCTGGCCGACGAAGTAGCCGATCATCTTGCCGCGTTTGGCTTCTTCGGCTTCGCGGTACTGGGCGACCTGAACCGGGCTGTCGGCGATGACCTGGTCGATCATGCCTTCGATGGCGCCGGTGTCGGTGACCTGCTTGAGGCCGCGTGCGTCGATGATGGCATCGGCGCTGTTCGCCTCACCGTCCCAGAGTGCCTGGAAGACTTGCTTGGCGGCTTTGCCACTGATGGTGTCGTCCATCACGCGCTGAATAAGGCCGCCGAGCTGTTCGGCCGTGACCGGGCTGTCGCCGATTTCCAGGTTTTCGCGGTTGAGGTTGGCGGATAGTTCGCCTTGTACCCAGTTGGCGGCTTGCTTGGCATCGTCACAAGTTTCTTTGACGGCTTCGAAGTATTCGGCCATGGCGCGGCTTGAAGCCAGCACGCCGGCATCGTAGGCGGAAAGACCTAGCTGGTTTTCAAAGCGGTGACGCTTTTCGCTGGGCAACTCGGGCATGCGTGCGCGCTGGTGGTCGACATAGGCACTGTCGAGGGTGACCGGCAGCAAGTCGGGGCAGGGGAAGTAGCGGTAGTCGTTGGCTTCCTCTTTGGTACGCATGCCACGTGTCTCGTCACGTTCGGGGTCGAACAGCCGGGTTTCTTGAAGGACCTTGCCGCCGTCCTCGATGAGTTCTATCTGGCGCTCGACCTCGAAGGCGATGGCCTTCTCGACGAAACGAAACGAGTTGACGTTCTTGATTTCCGCACGTGTGCCGAATGCCGCCTGGCCTTTGGGGCGCACCGAGACGTTGACGTCACAGCGCATCGAGCCTTCCGCCATGTTGCCGTCGGAGATGCCGAGATAGGTGACGATGGCATGCAGCGCCTTGATATAGGCGACTGCCTCCTTGGCCGAACGCATGTCGGGTTCGGAAACGATCTCCAAAAGCGGCGTGCCGGCGCGGTTGAGGTCGATGCCGGTCATGCCGTGATAGTCCTCGTGGAGCGACTTGCCGGCGTCTTCCTCAAGATGGGCGTGATGAATGCGAATCGTGCGCACTGACCCGTCATCGAGGGTGATTTCGACATTACCGGGACCGACGATGGGCTGCGCCATTTGGCTGGTCTGATACCCCTTGGGCAGGTCCGGATAGAAGTAGTTCTTGCGCTCGAACAGCGAGGTCTCAGGAATCTCGGCATCAATGGCGAGGCCGAATTTCACCGCCATGGCCACGGCGTTTTCATTGAGCACCGGTAGCACGCCGGGCATGCCGAGGTCGACGGCGCAGGCCTGCGTGTTGGGCTCGGCGCCGAAGGCGGTGGATGCGCCGGAGAATATCTTGGATTGAGTGGCGAGCTGAACGTGAACCTCGAGCCCGATCACGGTTTCCCACTGCATCATGCCGTCTCCTTGCCAAATGCCGGACGCTTGAGGTGCCAGTCGGTGGCTTGCTGGAACTGGTGCGCTACGCCGAGCAATTGGGCTTCGGCGAAGTGTGGGGCCAGTACCTGGAGGCCTACCGGACGGTTACCGGCAAAGCCGGCGGGAACGCTGATACCCGGAATACCGGCCAGGTTGACGGCGATGGTGTAGATATCCTGCAGATACATGGACACCGGATCTTTCTGCGCGCCGAGGTCGAAGGCGGGCGTCGGTGCGGTCGGGCCCATCAGCACGTCAACCTCGTCGAAAGCGTCGAGGAAGTCCTGACGGATCAGGCCACGCACCTGTTGTGCCTTGAGGTAGTAGGCATCGAAGAACCCTTCGGAGAGCGTATGCGTGCCGATCAGAATGCGCCGCTTGACTTCTTCGCCGAAGCCTTCTGCGCGTGTGCGCTTATACAGATCTTCGAGATCCGTCGGATCATCGCAGCGGTGGCCGAAGCGCACGCCGTCATAGCGCGAGAGGTTGGAAGAGGCTTCCGCCGGGGCGATGACGTAGTAAGCGGGGATCGCCAGATGTGTATGCGGCAGGCTGACCTCGCATACCTTGGCGCCTAGCGATTCATAGACCTTGATCGCCTCGCGCACCGCGGTTTCGACCTCGGGATCGAGGCCGTCGCCGAAGTACTCCTTGGGCAAGCCGATCTTGAGGCCGGAAAGCGAGGTGTCGAGCTCGGCGGTGTAGTTGGGTACGACGCGTGCCACGCTGGTGGAATCGCGAACGTCGTGGCCGGCGATCGTTTCGAGCAGCAGGGCGCAATCGGCGGCGGTGCGCGCTAGCGGACCGCCCTGGTCGAGGCTCGAGGCATAGGCCACCATGCCATAGCGCGAGACCCGACCGTAGGTGGGCTTTAGACCCGTGATGCCGCAAAAGGCCGCCGGTTGGCGGATCGAGCCGCCGGTATCGGTTCCCAGCGCGGCGGGCACAAGTCCTGCGGCGACGGCGGCCGCGCTACCGCCCGAGGAACCGCCGGGCACGGCGCTCAGGTCCCATGGGTTCTTGACCGGCCCATAGAAGCTGTTCTCATTGGACGAGCCCATGGCGAACTCGTCCATATTGGTCTTGCCGATGTTGACGGCGCCGGCCTGGCGCAGCTTTTCGACCAGCGTGGCATCGTAGGGCGAGACGAAGTCGTCGAGCATCTTCGAGCCGCAACTGGTGCGTACGCCCTGGGTGCAGAAGATGTCCTTGAGGGCCAGCGGCAGGCCGGCGAGCGGGCCGGCATCACCGGCCTTGCGAGCGGCGTCGGCGGCGTCGGCATTGGCCAATGCCTGTTCGCTGGTCACGGTGATGAAGCTGTTGAGCTCGCCATCGAGATGCTCGATGCGTTCAAGTGCCGCTTGGCACAGCTCCCGGCTGGAGAACTCGCCCGCTTCAAGGCTGTCGGCAAGCTCCGTGAGGGTCTTGTCATGCATGGAAGAATATGACTCCTGGTTCGAATCCTGACGAGGAAACTTCACTCGACAACGCGCGGGACGAGATAGAGACCGTCCTCGGTGGCCGGGGCGCAGGCCTGAAAGCGCTCGCGCTGACTATGTTCGGTCACTTCGTCGGGGCGTAGGCGCTGAGTGGCGTCCAGCGGATGCGCTAATGGGGTGACGCCTCGGGTGTCGACGGCTTGAAGCTGATCGACCATCTCCAGAATGCGGCTCAAGTCATCGACGTAACCGGTCGCCTCATCCTCGCTCAAGCCGACGCGGGCCAGGTGGGCAGCGCGGAGCACGTCTGCATGTTCGATCGCCATATCGGGTTACCTTTGATAGATGCCGCGCGGCGCATGTCATCGCCGCGTCAATGAAGGTCTTACGCCGGAATAACCCCAGAATCTACCATATCTGGCGCGCGCTGACAGGCCTTTGCTTGCCGCGCCACCCCCGCGATGATACCGTTTGCGTCCGCACAGGGTTCCGGTCTGGACTAGGTGAAAGACTTCCATGTTTAAACGTTTACGGGGGCTTTTCTCGAGCGATCTATCGATCGACTTGGGTACCGCCAACACACTGATTTATGTACGCGGTCGCGGTATCGTGCTGGACGAGCCGTCGGTCGTGGCCATCCGCCAGTCTGGCAATATGCGCAGCGTCGCGTCCGTGGGGATCGATGCCAAGCGTATGCTGGGTCGTACCCCTGGCAATATTACTGCGATCCGTCCCATGAAGGACGGCGTCATCGCTGACTTTACCGTCACCGAGCAGATGCTCCAGCACTTCATTCGCAAGGTGCATCAAAGTACTTTCTTGACGCCGAGCCCGCGGGTTCTGGTCTGTGTGCCGTGCATGTCGACCCAGGTCGAACGGCGCGCTATCAAGGAATCCGCGGAAGGCGCCGGCGCACGTGAGGTCTTCCTCATTGAAGAGCCCATGGCAGCAGCCATTGGCGCCGGTCTGCCGGTCGAGGAAGCGACGGGGTCGATGGTCGTCGATATCGGTGGAGGGACCTCCGAGATCGCGATCATCTCGCTCAATGGCGTGGTGTATTCCGAATCGATTCGCGTGGGCGGCGATCGCTTTGATGAGGCGATCACGGCCTATGTTCGTCGCCATTATGGCAGCCTCATCGGCGAGGCGACCGCCGAGCGTATCAAGGAAGAAATCGGGTGCGCCTATCCGGGCGGTGAGTTGCGTGAAATCGATGTGCGCGGCCGCAATCTGGCTGAGGGCATTCCGCGCAGCTTCACGCTGAACTCGCACGAGATTCTCGATGCCTTGCAGGATCCGTTGTCGTCTATCGTCGCGGCAGTCAAGAGTGCCCTGGAACAATCGCCTCCCGAGCTGGCGTCGGACATTGCCGAGCGAGGCTTGGTGCTGACCGGCGGTGGCGCGTTGTTGCGTGATATTGACAAGTTGATCGCCGAGGAAACGGGGCTGCCGGTCATCGTCGCCGAGGACTCGTTGACGTGCGTGGCGCGCGGCGGCGGTAAAGCATTGGAAATGATCGATCAGCGGACCTTCGAGTTGCTGTCCAGCGAATGATGCCTCGGGTGCTCGCTTTACTTGCACCTATGCGCATGCCAGGAAGCCGCCCGCGTTGCGAGTGGCTTCAGGGGCGTATGGGGCGTAGTGAGTGCTGCGCCCTGTCTGCGGAGGAAGGCTTATCAAACCTCTGTTTTCGCATGGCCCGGTGCCCAGTTACCGCATGCTGTTATGTGCGGTTGCCGCCTTTACCTTGATGTTCGCGGATCATCGCCTGCCTTTCATGGATGATGTGCGCGCGCAACTAAGTACCGTGGTGGCGCCCGTGCAATGGGCGGTAAGCCTGCCTAGCAAGGGGTTGTCCTGGGCAGCGCTGGTCTTTTCGGATCAGCGTGCCTTGGTGGAAGAGAATCAGCGCTTGCGTCAGCAGTTGCTGACACTGTCACATCGCGTGCAGCGCATGGCGAACCTGACGGCGGAAAACGTGCGCCTACGGGAATTGCTGAACGCTGCACCACGCGATGAGGTGCCCTATATCACCGCTGATTTATTGTCGCTGGATTCCGACCCGTTCACCCAGCAGATGGTGATAGGGCGGGGGCACCGGGATGGCGTTTATGTCGGGCAACCTGTCATGGATGCTTCCGGCCTGGTTGGGCAGGTGATAGCCGTCTCCGCGTATACCAGCCGTGTGCTGATGGTGAGTGACGCTAATAATGCCGTGCCGGTCCAAGTCAATCGCAGTGGCCAGCGTTTCATAGTTCAGGGCACCGGCAAGATCGATACGCTGAGTGTTCTCAATGTGCCGGCCACCGCCGATATCAAGCAAGGCGATCTGCTCACGACCTCGGGCCTTGGGGGGCGTTTTCCCGAAGGCTATCCCGTTGCGGAAGTGACGCAGGTTGATAGGGACGACCAGCATTCTTTTGCCGATGTCGTGGCGCGGCCACTTGCGCAGCTCGAACGCTCGCGACATTTCTTGTTACTTTTTCCTTCGCCAGCAGCGGCAGCTGTCACCAGCGAACTCGCTATCGAGGCGGCGTTGAGCGTAGCGAATGGTGGGGCGGTAGAGATGCCCGGTGTCCTTGAGGAGTCACGGCCATGATGCGCTTGCCAGGGCTTCTCATGATCTGGTTCACCCTGTTGGTGAGCCTGTGTCTGCAGGTCATGCCGCTACCCGACGCATGGTTGATGTGGCGTCCCAGTTGGCTGGGCCTGGCGTTGGCCTATTGGTGCATCGCTGCACCTCAACGTGTCGGTGTCTTCCACGGGTTTGTGCTCGGCTTGCTGCTGGACCTGATCGAAGGAGCGCCCTTGGGGCAGAATGCTTTGACATTGTCGCTTCTCACGTACCTGTGTCTGCTGCTCTATCAGCGCCTGCGTGCCTATTCGATCTGGCAACAGGCGGTCTTGCTGTTCGTCTTGCTGGGCTTGATTCAACTGATCGAGCAATGGCTGCGCACGATCTTCGGTCCGGTGTCGATCCATCTGGCGTTCTTGCTGCCCGCGCTCGTAGGCGCAGCCCTGTGGCCCTGGTTGTTTACCATGATGCAAGTACTGCGGCGAAGCTTGAGAATCGTTTAACCCTGCTGTCTCGCCGCGTGTCGTGTCTGCCATTCAAACCATGAGGAAACGCATATGCCCCCATCCGGGGAAGCGTCGTTGCGCCTGGCGTCGGCCTCGCCACGGCGCCGGGATTTGTTGACCTCTATCGGTGTCGCCGTCGAGGTGGCGCCGGCCGATGTCGATGAAACGCCGCATGCAGGGGAGTTGCCTGCCGCTTATGTGGAGCGCCTGGCGAGAGACAAGGCGCAGGCTGGGGCGGTGGGGGCATCGTTACCTACATTGGGGTCGGATACGGCAGTGGTGCTGGACCAGCGTGTCCTGGGCAAGCCACGTGATCGCGAGGATGCCGTCGCCATGCTCACGGCGCTGTCAGGCACCACGCACGAAGTGATGACGGGCATTGCGGTGACCGGGCCCAATGGCATGCTGTCGACCTACGTGACGACGCAGGTGACATTGCGTGAGTTGTTGCCACATGAGATCGACGCGTATTGGCGTAGTGGCGAGCCCATCGACAAGGCCGGCGCCTATGCCATTCAAGGGTTGGCGGCGATCTTCGTCGAGCGCATCGTGGGCAGTCATTCTGCGGTGGTCGGATTGCCTCTTTTCGAGACTGCCAAGTTATTGACGCGCCAAGGTGTCTCGCTGTGGGGCGAGCGTCTGGCTGTGCCATAATGCCGACAGATAATCTGGTTAGGGGCAACGCATGAGCGGCGAGGTACTGATTAATTTGACGCCCATGGAGACGCGTGTCGCCGTGGTCGAAAACGGTGTCTTGCAGGAAGCCTTCATCGAACGCAGTCGTCGGCGTGGCATCGTAGGCAATATATATAAGGGCAAGGTGGTGCGGGTGTTGCCGGGCATGCAGGCCGCCTTCGTGGATATCGGCCTCGAGCGTGCGGCTTTCATTCATGTCAACGAAGTCGTTGCGCCCAACGCGACCATTGATGAGCACGTCACGATTTCACATTTGCTCCAGGAAGGGCAGCCGCTGGTCGTCCAGGTCACCAAGGATCCTATCGGTTCGAAAGGGGCGCGTTTGACCACGCATCTGTCGGTCCCGTCGCGCTACTTGGTGTATATGCCCGACTCCCCGCATACCGGCGTTTCCCAGCGTATCGAAGACGAAAGCGAACGCGAGCGACTCAGGACGCTGATCGAAGCCTCCCAGGCGGAAATGAGTGACAAGACGCCGGGAGGTGTGATCATTCGCACGGCCGCAGAGGGCGTGGGCCAGGAAGAGCTGGCTGCCGATATTCATTTTCTGTTGCGACTCTGGCGCAAAGTCGATGAACGTCGGCACAGTGCTGTGCCACCGGCTCTTCTTTACGACGACCTGCCCTTATTCATCCGTACGTTGCGTGATGTGATGCGTGCCGATATCGAACGCGTGCGGATCGATTCCCGCGAGAATTACGTCAAGCTCAAGGAATTCGCCAAGGAATTCATGCCCGATGTCGAGTCGTGCATCGAGTACTATCCCGGTGAGCGTCCGCTGTTCGATCTTTATAGCGTCGAAGACGAAATCCAGAAGGCGCTGGGGCGCAAGGTGCAGCTCAAATCGGGGGGGTATCTGGTCATCGACCAGACCGAGGCGATGACCACTATCGACGTCAATACAGGGGGCTATGTCGGGCATCGCAACCTCGAGGAGACTATTTTCAAGACCAATCTCGAGGCGGCCACCGCGATTGCGCGACAGCTGCGGTTGCGCAATCTGGGCGGCATTATCATCATCGATTTCATCGACATGGAAGAAGTCGAGCATCAGCGCCAAGTGTTGCGTGTCCTCGAGAAGGCGCTGGAGCGCGACCACGCCAAGAACAAGCTGACCGGTGTGACCGAGTTGGGGTTGGTACAGGTCACGCGCAAGCGTACTCGCGAAAGCCTAGAGCAGACCCTATGCGAGCCCTGCTTGACCTGCCAGGGACGCGGAACGCTCAAGACAGCGGAGACCGTGTGCTACGAAATATTTCGGGAAATCCTGCGCGAGGAGCGTGCTTACAGCCCGGAAACCTACATGGTGCTGGCTTCTCAGGGAGTAGTCGATCGACTGCTCGACGAAGAATCGACGGCAGTGGCGGACCTGGAAGTCTTTATCGGCAAGACGATTCGCTTCCAAGTCGAAGCCCATTATTCCCAGGAGCAGTACGACATCGTGCTGATGTGAGCCCATGAACGCGTTGCGAAGAGGATGGCGTTGGACGCTCACCGTCGTAGCGGTGGTATTGGGCATTATCGCGCTGGTGTTGCTGGTGCTGCGTGGCCTGGCGACGCAGGCCGATGCCTTTCGCGACGATATCGAAGCGCTGCTCGCCGAGCGTTTCAGCGTCGGTGCCGAGTTGCAGCATCTGGGGGCCGATTGGCATGGCTGGAATCCGTCGGTGACACTTTCGGGCATGACGCTGCGTGCCAAGTCACCTCAAGCGCCGCCTTTGTTGAGTCTCCAGAAGGCCTATGCACGTCTCGATACTCTGGCATCACTGCGCGTAGGCTATCCCGTTTTCGAAAGGGCCGATGTCGAACGCGCAACGCTTCATCTTTACCAGAATGCGGAAGGCGGATGGGGCTGGCCTTCGGCGGAAGTGCCCGATCAGATCGCGTCGCCGGGTCGCTTGCGCCTCGCCGATATCGATCGCTGGGTCGGTGCTCTTCTGCGTCAACGTGTCGCCATTCATGACGTGCGCGTGGTCCTGCATGGACGGCAAGACAATGTCACGCTCGTGGCGCCGCGCATGCTGATGGCGGGCGGTGACTCGCAGGCCCACCTCGAAGGACAGATGCATATCGATGGCCAACCGGATACCACCCTGAGTGCGGTGCTCGAGGTGCTGCCCGGACGCCGTGGATTGGGCGCCTTCAATGCCGCCTTGCAAGTTGATGTCAACGCCGAGGGGCTGCGAGCGTTGGGGCGGGTGTTGACTGCTCAGCAACGCTACACCTTGAAGACAGTAGAAGGCGACGCTCGGCTCTGGGCCCGCTGGCGCGATGCGCGTCTCGAGGATGTGCGCCTGCGCCTGTCGCTACCCAAGCTGGTCATCACGCGGCGCGAGGGGGCGCCGTTGGTGTTCGAGGATATCGGCATGCGTGCTCAGGCGTTGCGCGACGACGATGGCGTCTGGGACATCTGGGCCAATGGCTTGTCCGCCAAGCGTGATGGCAACGACCGCAAAGGGTTGCCCTTGCCCGAGCGTGTGCAGGCACGCATCGACGGCGACGACTGGTGGCTGCGCAGCAGTGACTTTGCCCTTGATGCGTTGGCTGTGTGGGGCGGCATGCTGCCCTTATCCGATGAACATACCCGAATGCTCGAGCACATGGCACCACGGGGGCGGGTTGCAGGCCTCGAGGTTGGGCAGCACGCGGGTCGTTGGTTTTCACGTACGGCACTGACGGGGGCTCGGGTATCGGCCTGGGACGGCATCCCTGGTGGAGGGCCGTTCAGTGCCTGGGTGACCACCGACAACGCCTCGGGCCGTGTGCGTTTTCGCCATGAGTCGGGCATGACGCTTGCCTTTCCTGATGTCTATGCCCAGCCGATCGAAGTGCAGGCCGCAAGCGGGCATGTTGAGTGGCAACGTGACGAGGACGCCTTCGACATCAAGGGCAAGGCGTTACAAGCTACCTGGCGTGGAGCTGATGTGAAGGGCTCCTTTGCGGTCCACCTGCCAGTGGCCGAGGACATACCGGGGCATCTCGATCTCGACCTGGCATTTTCCGATGTCGATGCGGTCGATACGCCGCTACTCGATTGGTTGCCCACCCAGACCATGGACGAAGAACTGCTCGATTGGCTTTCGCAGGTCGATGGACGTGTGCCCCAGGGCCATCTGTCGCTATCGCAGACGCTGACCGAACGCGAGGCACCCGAAGGCCAGTTGTTCGTCAACCCCGATGACCGCTTGCAGTTGGAGCTGGATGTCGAGCAGGGCCGGTTACCTTATGACGCAGAATGGCCCGTGCTGGAAAACGTCGCAGGTCATCTATCCATCGATAATCAAAGTCTTGTCGCCGATGTGAAGCATGCCACGAGCATGGGCTTGGAGACACATGATGCGCGGGTCCTGATGGTGGGTAATACGCTGGGTATTCGCGGGTCGGTGACGGGGACGAGCCAGTCGTTGTTGGATTATCTTGCGGCGGCGCCGCTGGAAGGTCTTGGCGATACCTTTGCCGATTGGCGTAGTGAAGGCCACGTCGAGGCCGATCTTGACTTGACGGTACCGCTGGCGATTCCCGAGATGATGACGGCCGACATTCGAGGACGTGTCGATGCCTCGCGATTGTATATCGATATGCTGCGTCTTCCGCTAACGGACGTTCAGGGTGATCTGCATTATCGTCATCACAAGGATCAGGATCTGCTGACCGGTGAGGTGAAGGCGCGCGCGCTGGGAGGGCCTCTCCATGGCAAGCTGGATGTAGGCGGTGATGGCCTCACGTTCACCGGACGAGCCAGTGCCGAGGGGCTTTGGGCTTGGGCCGGCCTGGCGCCACAGCCTGCGTTTGCCGAAGGCATGCTCCCCTACCGCGCTCGCGTGACGTTTGATGAAGAGAACAACGCAAGCGTGCGTGTCACCAGTGATCTCCAGGGGCTGGCACTGCATCTGCCGGCTCCCTTCGGCAAGTCGTTCAATGCCAAAGGGGCGTTGGAGATCACTGCCGATGTGGCTTCGGGAAGCGGACGGATCGAACTGTCGAATTGGGGGCGGGCCCGTTGGCGTACGCGAGACGAACGTTTGCAGGGCCAGGTCTGGCTGGAAGACTGGCCACAAGCTCCGCAGTGGCCGCAGCAAGATGGCTGGACGGTGGACTGGCAGCCGTCACGCCTTGACCCGCAGCAGTGGGTATCGCTGCTACGTGAACGCGATCTCAAGCGGCCGGTCACCACGCAATCGGCAGGTGAGCCGGACGATGCAGCGAGTAGTGAAAGCGAGGGTGTCGCAAGTGGCCTGCGGCGTATCGCTATTTCGACGCCCTGTGTCGTCTTTGGAAATCAATGTCGAGGTGCCTTGCAAGCCACTATCACGCCGCTCGTAAAGGGATGGCAGTTGGCGCTGGCAGGGCCCGTCGCGGCGGGGACCGCGTTGTGGCGGCCGGGCGCCGAGCGGCCGGTCGATATCGACCTCACGTATCTTGATCTCAACACTCTGTGGCCCACCGAAGATGATTCCAAGGGTGATGGCAAGGTAACGCTCAGTGATGAAATCGCCACGCCGCCGGACCCCGTGGCCTTGCCGGATGGCGTGAAGAGCTGGCCGGATGGACGTTTGCATGTCGCCGAGATACGTCGTGACGGACAAACTTTCGGTCCACTCGATGCCGACTGGCAGACATCATCGCGGCGCTTGAGCATCAAGCCGTTGTCGCTGGTGATCAATGGGGTGACAGCGAGTGGCGAGTTAACTTGGGAAGAGGCCGGGCAACGAGGCAGCCTCACCCGCGCGCGGATGACGTTGAAAGGGCGTAACCTGGGTGAAGCACTTGCGCGCCTGGGGCAGCCAGAAGTAGTCAACAGCGAAAGTGTCAATATAGAAGCGCGTTTGGCATGGCCTGGTGCGCCATGGCAATTTGCCGTTGAGCGCGCGCAAGGCAGCGTATCGCTGGCATTGACCAACGGTCGTTTCCGGCAGATCAAGTCGGCCCCGGCCAAGCTGGTGGGACTGCTCAATCTAGACAATATCTTTCGCCGCCTGACGCTGGACTTTTCCGATATCACCCAGGAGGGGACGGCCTTCAATAGCGTCAAGGGCGAAGCAACGTTGTTCGATGGCAAGCTCGTGACTCGAGGGCCGGTTGAAATCGACGGTTCGGCCACCCATTTCACCTTGCAAGGCGAGGCCGATCTCGTGCAGCGTACACTCAATCAACGACTGAGTATCACCGTGCCGGTGAGCCAGAATTTACCGCTGGCGGCTGTACTCGTCGGCGCGCCGCAGGTGGGGGTGGGGTTGTACCTTGCCGACAAACTCTTCGGTGGCTGGCTCGATAAGGCAACGCAGATACATTACCGCGTGCACGGCCCATGGTCGTCGCCGCAACTGACACTGGAAAGCGCCCGATGAACGCACTCAACGACAGCGCCTTGAATCAGGCGACCTCTTTGCTCCTCGCGCCGGGTGGTCTCGACCTATCGGCGCTGGATACCGGCTTGGCGCACGCCATGGGACCGGGCATCGACTATGCTGACTTGTACTTTCAACGTAGCTGGCAGGAAAGCTGGATACTCGAGGACGGCGAGGTCAAGGAAGCCGGGTATAACATCGACGGTGGTGTCGGCGTGCGTACTCTGACCGGAGAAAAGACCGGCTTCGCTTACTCTAACCAAATCAGCGCCGAGGCGCTGGCCGATACCGGGCGTATCGCGTCGGGTATCGCGCGGAGCGGCCAGCGCTTGCCGCCACAGGCGGTGCAGGCCGCCATGCCCACGCGCCGCTACGCCGATGTAGATCCTCTGGCAGGGCTTTCCGCCGAGGACAAAATCGCCATGCTCAAGACGGCAGATCGCGTGGCTCGCGCCGCCGACCCGTGTATTACGCAGGTCAGTGCCTCGCTGTCCGGCGTCTATGAAGTGGTGATGGTGCGCGCCAGCGATGGCACGCTTGCAGCCGATATTCGCCCCTTGGTGCGGTTCAACGTCAGTGTCATCGCCATGCGCGACGGGCGTCGCGAGCGTGGCAGTGCCGGTGGCGGCGGGCGCTATTCGATGGCGCGGTTGCGTGACGAGAACGTGTCGGAACGCTTCGCCAAGGAAGCGGTTCGTCAGGCGATGGTCAACTTGGAGGCCGTCGACGCGCCGGCTGGACAGATGCCAGTGGTACTGGGCAATGGCTGGCCTGGCATCCTGCTTCACGAAGCGGTGGGGCATGGCCTTGAAGGAGACTTCAACCGCAAGGGCAGTTCGGCCTTCGCGGGGCGTATCGGCGAACGCGTGGCCGCGCCGGGCGTCACGGTCATCGACGACGGCACCTTGGCCGACCGGCGTGGCTCGCTGAGCGTGGATGACGAAGGTACGCCGAGTCAGCGCAACACGCTTATCGAGGACGGCATCCTGAAGGGGTACATGCAGGACAAGCTCAATGCGCGCTTGATGGGTATGGCGCCGACCGGTAACGCGCGTCGCGAGTCCTATGCACACGTCACCATGCCGCGCATGACCAATACCTGCATGCTGGCCGGCCAGGATGATCCCGAGGACATCGTCAAGAGCGTCAAGCGGGGCATCTATGCGGTGAGCTTCGGCGGCGGCCAGGTCGATATCACCTCAGGACGTTTCGTGTTCTCTGCCTCCGAGGCCTATTTGATCGAGGACGGCAAGATCACCGCGCCGGTCAAGGGCGCGACCTTGATCGGCAACGGACCGGAGGTGATGCAGCAGGTCTCGATGATTGGGCACGACCTCGATCTGGATACCGGCGTGGGTGTCTGCGGCAAGGAGGGCCAGGGCGTGCCGGTCGGTGTGGGCCAGCCGACACTCAAGATCGACGAGCTCACTGTAGGCGGAACACAGTCATAAAGCTCGAAGCGGGAAGAGCGCCGCTACGCGGCGGGAAGCTGGAAGAAAATTCCTGGCTTCGAGCTTCGAGCTTCGAGCTTCGAGCGGCGAAGCCGTGTCTTTTGGCTTAGAGGCCAGCAGTGTCGCGAATCAGTTTGAACAATTTGCGGGCGCTCGTCGGCGGTTTTTCGCGCTGACGCTCGCTCTTGGCGTTGCGGATGAGTTGCCGCAGCGTCTGACGATCGACCTCGGGATGTTCAGCGATGAAGGCCTCCAGCGCATCGGTGCTGTCGTCCTCGATGAGCCGATCGCGCCAGCGCTCGAGACGATGAAAGGCGTTATCGCGGTGTAAGCTCTCTTGCTCGATGGCGTCGAAGGTGGCCTGGATGGCCGCAAGGTCTTCGCGGCGCATGACCTTGCCCACATATTGCATGTGGCGACGACGGCCTTCGTGGGAGCGGATGCGCGAGGTTTCCTCGACCGCGAAGCGCATGTCGTCGGAGAGCGGCAGGCGCGCGCGTTCGGCATCGCTCATGGCGATGATGCGTTCGCCCAGTGCCTGCAAGGCTTTCATTTCGTTCTTGCGCTGGGTTTTGCTGGGACGTCCTGCTTCTTCGTCTTGCGGGTCAGGGAGGTCGATCGACATTGCATTACCAATATGCTTCGGGGGTGACCGTGCAGTATATCAGGCTTCCTCGACAATCCTACCGAGCCCTTGAGCAGTGTCTCGGGCCTTATGAGTACAGGAGTAGACCATGAGCCAGGCCTTCGATGCCGTAGAGCAGCAAGCACGCTTGGAGGCGCGCGTCGCGCAGGCCTTGGAATTGGCCAAGCGCTTGGGCGCCGATGCGTGTGAGGTGGGCGCCAGCGTGGACCAGGGAATCGAGGTCGGTGTACGCCTGGGTGACGTGGAAAACGTCGAATTATCGCGTGATCAGGGGATTGCGGTGACCGTCTATGTCGGGCAGCGCAAAGGCAGTGTGTCGACGTCCGACGCCAGCGATGAATCTCTGCGTGCGGTGGTCGAGAAAGCGCTGGATATTGCGCGCTATACCGCAGAGGATCCGGCTTCTGGTTTGGCCGACGCGGCGCTGATGGCGACGGAATTGCCCGATCTTGGCGTTCATCACCCCTGGCCGTTGAGCACCGATGACGCTATTGAGCTAGCGCTTGCCTGCGAGTCTGCGGGTCGTGGAGTCGAAGGTATCGTCAATTCCGAGGGGGCGAATCTGTCGAGTGGTGAAGGCGTGCGCGTCTACGGTAATAGCCATGGGTTCCTGGGTAGCCAGCGGGGGAGTCACCATTCGTTGTCGTGCATGCTGATCGCAGGTCAAGGGGCGGACATGCAGCGCGATTACGACTATACCTCGGTGCGCAATCCGGCGGACTTGCAGTCGCCCGAGTCAGTGGGACGGCGTGCTGCCGAGAAGACTCTGGCCCGGTTGGGGGCCACCTCACCGGCGACGGGGCGGATGCCGGTGCTTTTTGCGCCCGAGCTTGCCGGTGGGCTGGTGGGCAGTTTCATGGGCGCCATCGCTGGGGGGGCCCTGTATCGCGAGGCATCGTTCCTGTGTGACCGCCTGGGAGAGACTGTCTTCCCCGAATGGTTTTCCCTACGCGAGCAGCCACGCGAATATGGTGCCATGGCGAGCACGGCCTTCGATAACGACGGTGTCGCTACGCGCGATAATGTGTTCATCGATCAGGGGCATCTGGCGCGTTACATGCTCTCGACGTACAGTGCGCGACGCCTGGGGATGACCACGACCGGCAATGCTGGCGGAGCGCGCAACCTGCGTATCGACGCGCCCTTGGCCTCGCGGGATGAATTGCTTGCGCGGATGGGGCGTGGCGTACTCGTGACCGAATTGATGGGTCAGGGCGTCAATGGCGTGACTGGCGATTATTCGCGTGGTGCATCGGGGTTCTGGGTTGAAGATGGCAAGATTCAGCACCCCGTCGAGGAATTCACAATTGCCGGCAACTTGCGCGATATGTTCGCCAATCTCCAGGGCGTGGGCAGCGATACCGATACGCGAGGCAGTGTGCATACCGGGAGCTGGTTGATCGATGACATGACGGTGGCGGGCGAGTAAAGCGCTTGGCGACGCGGGGTCTCGGCGCCGCGTCGTGAATTGTCTCATGTGATGGCGCGGCGCTCGTCGCGCCTCAATAAAATGCGGCGGCCAGTCCCAGAAACGCGACGAAGCCGACGACATCGGTGATGGTCGTCAGTAACACACCGCCCGAGAGGGCCGGATCGATCTTCAGGCGTTTGAGTAGCACGGGAATCACGGTGCCGGCCAGCGCGGCGACGGTCAGATTGATGACCATCGCCAAGGCGATGATACCGCCGAGTTTGTAGTCGTCGAAGCGCACGATAGCAACCAGCGCCACGATCACGGCCCATAGCACACCGTTCATCATCCCCGAGAGCATTTCGCGGACCAGCAGCCACTGCACGTTAGCGCCACCGACGTGTCCCAGGGCGATCCCACGAATCAGCACCGTCAGCGTCTGCGACCCGGCGATACCCCCCATGCTGGAGACGATGGGCATCAACACGGCCAGTGCGGTGATTTGCTGGATGGTCGATTCGAAGAGGCCGATAGCGAACGACACGATGGTTGCCGCGATCAGATTGATGCCCAGCCATACGGCACGTCGACGCCCGGTGCGCCACGCCGGCGCGAAGGTGTCCTCGTCCTCGTCGAGGCCGGCCATGCTCATGACCTGGTGCTCGGCGTCCTCGCGAATGACGTCGACGACGTCGTCGATGGTGATGCGGCCCAGCAGGGCGCCGTCGGTGCTCACCACCGGCGCCGAGATCAGGTCGAATTTCTCGAACAGGCTGGCGACATCAGTATCCGCGGCCGTGGCCTGCACTGAGGCAAAATCGGTGTTCATGACCTCGCGGACCAAAATCGAGGGGTCGGACACCAACAGCAAATTGAGCGGTAGCGTGCCGATCAGTTCATCGCGGCGAGTGACGACGAGCAGTGTATCGGTAGAGTCGGGCAGTTTCTCGTGTCGGCGTAGATAACGCAGCACCACGTCCAGAGTAATATCCGGACGAATGGTGATGGTGTCGGTGTTCATCAAGCCGCCCGCGGTGTCCTCGGGATAGGACAGCACGGTCTCGATGCGCTGGCGCTCCTGCGCCTCCATGGCTTGCAGGACTTCGTGAATGACCGTGTTGGGCAAGCGTTGTAGCAAGTCGGCGAGGTCATCGACGTCGAGCCCTTCGGTCGCCGAGACGAGCTGCTCGGCATCCATGCGGCTCAGGAACTCGCTCTGGATATCGTCGCCCAGATATTGCAGTACCTCGCCTTGCAGGTCGGGCTCGACCAGTTCCCAGAGGACATTGCGCTCACGTGGTGGTGTCGACTCGAGCAGATGAGCGACATCGACCGGGGCCAGGCCGCGATTGAGCATGCGGCGCGCCTGGTCCAACGCACCGCTTTCCAGGGCGTCGCTGAGCCGATCCAGACGAGGTTGCAGTTGCTTATGATTGGGGCTCATGAGGAATCGGCATCCTTTGTCGATTCTAAAGCGAGGCGCTATGTTAACATCGCTTCGGGCTGGCACGAACACTGTTCGCTAATCAGGCATCTTCCTCGAAGCGTGACTCGAACAAGGCGGTGAGGGCCTCGAGTACTTCATCGGCATCGTCGCCCTCTGCTTGAATGTCGAGCTCGGTCCCGCAGGGAGCCGCCAGCATGAGAAGCGACATGATATTGGCGGCGTCTGCTTCACGTTGGCCATGGAAGACGTGTACACGCGACGAGTAAGACTGGCAGCACTGCACTAGCTTGGTGGCGGCGCGTGCGTGGAGGCCACGCTTGTTGATGAGTTGCAGCTTACGTTGCGGCATCGCCATTCTCCGGCAGCGCCGCTTGTACCCCTAGTTCGCGATGGCGCAGGCGCACCCCATTCATTTGCGTCGCGAAATGCCGAGCCAGCCCTTCGACCAGATAGACCGAACGATGCTGGCCGCCGGTGCAGCCGATGGCGACGGTCAAGTAGCTGCGATTGGTGGCCACATAGGCGGGCAGCCAACGTTCCAGCCATTGGCGGATGTCGTCGAGCATCGCGCCGACGTCGGGATAGGCTTCGAGAAACGCGACGATTTGCGAATCACGCCCATCGAAACTGCGCAACTGAGGGTCCCAGTAGGGATTGGGCAAGCAGCGAGCATCGAAGACCATGTCGGCATCCAGCGGGACACCGCGTTTGTAGCCGAATGACTCGAACGTCAATGTTAGATGTCGGCCGCTGTGACGGGCCACCTGCTCGGCGATACGGCCCCGCAACTCATGGACCGAGAGATTGGAGGTGTCGATGACCAGATCGGCGATATCGCGAATTGACGAGAGATACGCCTGCTCCTGCTCAATGGCCTCGGCAAGAGTCATTTCACTGGTACGCGTCAGCGGGTGACGACGGCGCGTTGCTGAGTATCGCTCCAGCAATATGCGCGAATCGGCGGTCAGATAGACGACTTGGCACTGGATGCCTCGGGCGCGAATCTCTTCGAGCAGCACTGGAAAGCGCCGCAGGGCGTCGGGAAGGTTACGTGCGTCGATACTTACCGCGATGTGCGTGCGCGACGGCGGACCTTCACGCAGTTCATCGATCAGAGGTGCCATGAGACTGGCCGGCAGGTTGTCGATCGCGTAGTAACCGAGATCCTCGAGTGCCTGCAGGGCAATCGATTTGCCGGAGCCAGAACGGCCGCTGATGATCACGAGCTGCATGGGCGCCCCTTGTGTTGCGCGAGTATCAGTTTACGCGGGTGTCAGTTTGCGCTGGTATCGTGCTGTCGGATGGCTTCGATCAGAGTGTCGTAAAGCTGCCGTTGGGTCTGCGCCTGGCGTAGCCGGGTGCGGATGGCGCTATCGTTCATGATGGCGGCGACCTGGGCGAGCAACGACAAGTGTGCATCGTCGGCTTCTTCCGGCACCAGCAGGACGAATATCAAATCGACGGGATCGCCATCGGTGGCATCGAAGTCGATGGGCTCCTGCAGGCGGAGAAAGCCGGCGATCGGCTCCTTGCAGTGCGGATTGCGCGCATGCGGAATGGCGACACCATTGCCGATGCCCGTGCTGCCTAGCCGTTCTCGACCGATAAGACGCCCGAAGACTTCCTGGCTATCGAGGCTGGGTGCGTTCTGTGCGATGAAGGTGCTGAAAAACTCCAGCACACGCTTTTTGCTCCCCCCGGCGACGCCGAAGAGTGCGCGCTCGGGGGGTAGGATGCTTTCCAATGTCATGGCGGATTAACGGGCACCGGCGCCCTGAGCGCGTGCCTGCACCTTTTCCTTGTGTTTGACGAGTTGGCGATCGAGTTTGTCGGTTAAGGCGTCGATAGCGGCGTACATGTCGTCGCTTTGAGCATCGGCGTGAAGATCCGCACCCGCGGCATGAAGCGTGCATGCGGCCAAGTGACGTTCTTTCTCGATGGATAACGTGACTTGGACGGTAGTGATGTTGTCGTAATGGCGTTCCAGACGCGCGAGCTTTTCATTGACGTAGTCGCGTAGAGCATCGGTCAGTTCGATGTGATGACCGGTGATATTGGCTTGCATGGCACGCTCCTATTCCATCGGTTGGCTCTTCGATTGTAACCCTTTTTAGAGCGCTGCATAGCCCTGAGCAGGCGTTGGCTGACAAAGGTCGCGGCGAGTCTACGCAGCGTGGTAAGTGCGTGCAACTCGCCCTCCATCAGGCGAGTCGTTTGCGCTCACTGGAAGAAGGAATGCCCATCGCTTCACGGTACTTGGCGACGGTGCGTCGTGCGACCTGAATCCCGTCCTGGGCCAGCAGGTCGACGAGCTTGCTGTCGGATAGAGGCTTGCGTGGCGGCTCGTCACCGATCAATTTTTTCAGCCGCGCGCGGATTGCCGTGCTGGAATGAGCATCGGTTTCGCCTTGACCACCGACGTGGCTGGAAAAGAAGTATTTAAGCTCCAGGACGCCACGTGGGGTATGAATGAATTTCTGCGTGGTCACGCGGGAGATGGTCGATTCATGCATATCCACTGCGCTGGCGATATCGGCCAGGATCAGTGGTTTCATTGCTTCCTCGCCGTGTTCCAGGAAATCGAGCTGGCGCGCCATGATCTCCCGTCCCACGCGCAGCAAGGTGTCGTTACGGCTCGAGAGGCTCTTGAGCAACCATTTGGCTTCCTGCAGATGTTGCTTGAGAAAGGTATTGTCATCGCTCTTGTCGGCGCGCTTGATGAGCGCGGCGTAATCCGGCTGGATGCGTACCCGGGGGAGCGCCTCGGGATTGAGCTCGATGCGCCAGTCCTGTCGAACGCGGCGTGCGATCAGGTCGGGGATGACATAGTCGTTGCTGCTGTCCTCGAAGGCGAGGCCGGGCCGTGGATCGAGCGTGCGAACCAGCGCGATGACATGATCGAGTTCCTCCTCGTCGAGGCGCAGGCGCCGCTTGAGCAACTTGCGATCGTTGCCGGCCAGTGCCTCGAGGAACTGGCGTACCAGGCGTTTGGCCTGGGTCAGCAGCGGCATGTCCTCGGGTAGAGCACCGAGCTGCAACAATAGGCACTCGCGCAGATCGCGGGCACCGACACCGGTGGGATCGAACTGCTGCACGCGCATCATGACGTGTTCGACATCGCTGGTCTTGAGCCCGGAAAGGCCTTGGCCGCGAAGGCCCTCGACCAGTTCGTCGAGAGAGAGGGTGAGATAGCCGTCGGCACCCACGGCATCGATCAGGCTCTCGGCGATATCGCGGTCTTGCGGTGTCATGTCGGCCATGGCGAGTTGCCAAGCCAGGTGGTCATGCAGGCTGGTATGCGCGGTATTGCGCTCTATGTCGGGTCCTTCCTCGCTACTACCGCCTCCGCCCGTCAGCGAGGAGCCGGCATCTTGATAGGTGTCGCTCCATTCGCTATCCAGCGACAGGCTCTCAGGGATGTCGTCCGTCCAGTCATCCTCCTGCTGGGATTCGCTGACCTCGCGTTCGTCGAAGTTCTCTTCGAGTTCCAGCATGGGGTTGGAGTCGAGCGCTTGCTGAATCTCCTGGCGCAAGTCCAGCGTCGAGAGTTGCAAGAGCTGGATGGCTTGCTGTAATTGAGGCGTCATCGTCAGCTGGGTGCCGACGCGAAGCTGCAGCGTAGGTTTCATGGACATGGAGAATCGGTCGTCGCTTCCTGAAACGGTGCCCGTACGTTATCCCGCGACGACGTCACTTGCAAGAACGGAAGCAACAATCGTGCCATTTATATAAGCGCAGGGCGGTTCCAGTAGCTTGCGCTTACAGTCGGAACTCATGGCCGAGATAGACGTCGCGTACTTTCTGGTTGGCGAGGATGGCGTCGGCATGCCCCTCGGCGATGATCTGTCCGTCGCCGACGATATAGGCGTTATCACAGATATCCAGGGTTTCGCGGACGTTGTGGTCGGTGATCAAGACGCCGATATCACGATCGCGGAGTTGGCGAATGATGCTCTTTATCTCGCCGACGGAAATCGGATCAACCCCGGCAAAGGGTTCGTCGAGCAAGATGAAAGCGGGTTCGGTGGCCAGGGCGCGGGCGATCTCGACGCGACGGCGCTCCCCTCCGGACAGGCTCATGCCGGGGTTGTCACGGATGTGGGTGACATGGAACTCCTCGAGGAGGCGTTCGAGTTGCGCTTTGCGCGCGGCCTTGTCGAGATCGCGGCGTGTTTCGAGAATCGCCATGATGTTGTCGGCGACCGAGAGCTTGCGAAAGATCGATGCCTCTTGGGGAAGATAGCCGATGCCGGCGCGGGCGCGTTCGTGCATGGCGGCGTGGGACAGGTTGCGCTCGTCGATATGCACGCTGCCGGCGTCGGCACCGACCAGTCCGACAATCATGTAGAACGAGGTGGTCTTGCCGGCGCCATTGGGGCCGAGCAGACCGACGATGCTGCCCTGGCGTATGGTCAGGCTGATGTCATGCACCACGCGGCGGCCCTTGTAGCTCTTGGCGAGGTTGGCGGCGCTCAGGGTCTTCATGGGTGTCGGATCCTGCCTGGCTTGGATGAAGGAGTCACGGATATATCACTCGCTGTCGCGGGGCGTCAGCGTCATGCGTACGCGTTGATCGCCCTTGCCGTCATTGTCGGAGCGGGCGTGTACCTCTTGGCGGTCGAGAAAATATTCGACATAGGCGCCATTGAAGGTATCCCCGGCCTGGTGAAGTTCGGCATGATCAATGAGCTCCACACGCCGCTCAGCGGCATGATAAATCACAGTATCGCCCCAGCCTTTGGCCACGGGTTCGTCGGGAGCGGGTTTTTGTTCGAGATAGGCGCGTTCGCCATCGCTACCATGGG
The DNA here is from genome assembly GCF_033052815.1 of Chromohalobacter sp. HP20-39. Classification (NCBI taxonomy): domain Bacteria; kingdom Pseudomonadati; phylum Pseudomonadota; class Gammaproteobacteria; order Oceanospirillales; family Halomonadaceae; genus Chromohalobacter; species Chromohalobacter sp. HP20-39. Next base: position 220,193 of record NZ_JAWHTP010000003.1, read on the forward strand.
CGGTGACCGTGGAAACCTCGCCCTGCGCGTTGCGTTGAATTTCTACGCGTGCGGCCGTCAATTGCATGCTGCCTTGTTGCATATCGACATCGCCGGTGTAGACAGCAGTGCCAGCCTTGTCGTCGAGATCCAGTTGGTCAGCGGCGATCTCGATGGGCTGGCTGGCATCGCTTTCCAGTGCGAGCGCCGTGTGACTGGCGAGTCCCAGTGCGGCGCAGACCAGTGCCGTCTTCAATGGTCGTGTCATCATGATTCGTCCTCGGCAAGCTGTGGGTGGTGACCTCGCACATCACCGCTCAGACGCGCTTGATCAGTGTCGATCCAGGCATCGAAGCGATTGCCGCGCACGCGTTGCTCATGCTGCCGCAACACGGCCTCGGTGTCACTCCAGGCGTGGCCAGTGCTGGACTTGTAATGCAGCACGTCGGTGTTGAGACGCCAGCCCTGCTCGGGTTGTACGAGCTGGGCATGGCCGGTCAGGGTGAGCAGGTCGCGTTGCGGCCCGAGGCGCCCCTTATCGCCCGAAATATTCCATTGACGGCCTGCCGCGTCACGTATTGTAGCTTTCGGTGAAGTGGCGCGAATGACATCGTCGGCGGGAGTGTGCACGAGACGCGGCGATTTAAGCGTCTGGTGGGCAATACCTTGCTCGTTGAAGCGCGTCATGGTGACGCCCTCGAGGTAATAATCCGGCTCACCGGCGGAGTCGCTGGGGACGGGGCCGGGCGAAGAAGTGTTACGTTGTTCGACGATAGCCAAACCGATGCCGAGTATGACGAGGATCAGCAACAGTGCGATGCGCGTCCATTTACGAGAAGACAAGAAAGTCGGCATGGTCCTGTTCACTCTAGATCGTCAAGGTACGGTGCCAGGCTGGCGTCCCAGTGTCCCTGGCAGCTCAGCAAGGCATCACAGATTTCGCGTACCGCGCCTTGACCACCCGGGCGCGACGGAATCCAGTCGGCGTGCTCGCGCACATAGTCCGGTGCATTGCTCACGCTCAGGCCGAGCCCTGCGGCGCGAATAGCGGTCAGGTCCGGCAAGTCGTCGCCGCAGTAGGCGACTGACTTCATCGGTAGAGCGAGCTGTTCACATAGGGCTTGAAGCGCCACCAGTTTATCCTCCCGCCCTTGCTGGACATAGGCGATATCCAGTGCCTCGGCCCGTCGGCTGACCATGGACGATTCGCGCCCGGTGATCAACGCGACGACGACGCCGCTTTGCTGCAGCAGCTTGATGCCGAGGCCGTCGAGAATGTTGAAACACTTGGTTTCCTGACCATCGCTTTGAAAGTGCAGCGTGCCATCGGTGAGTACACCATCCACGTCCAGCGCCAGTAAGCGGATGCCTCGTGCCTTGGCACGCCAGTCGGCGGAATGCGTCATAGGGGCTCCTCAAATGACGCCGCTGGCCAGTAGGTCGTGCATATGCAGCGCCCCGACCGGGCGGCCTTCGTCGTCGACCACGGCGAGTGCCGTGATGCGGTTATCTTCCATGATCTTGACGGCCTCGGCGGCGAGCAGCTCCGGCCGGATGGTTTTACCGCCATGGGTCATGACGTCATCGACACACAAGCTGCGCAGGTCATCATGGCGGTCGAGAGTGCGCCGCAGGTCACCATCGGTGTAGATGCCGGCCAGATGACCGGCCTCATCGATTACGCAGGTGAAGCCTAGGCCCTGGCGGGTGATTTCCAGCAAGGCGTCGCGTAGTGGACTGCCCAGCGCGACGCGGGGCAGGCGCTCGCCGTGATGCATGAGGTCTTCGACCCTGAGCAGCAGGCGTCGCCCTAGGCTACCGCCGGGATGCGACAGGGCAAAATCTTCTGCGGTGAAACCGCGTGCTTCGAGCAACGCCACTGCCAAGGCATCGCCCATGGCTAGCGCGGCGGTCGTCGAGGTAGTCGGCGCGAGGTCAAGCGGGCAGGCCTCGCGGGCCACGGCGGTGTCCAGGTGCGCTTCGGCGTGGCGTGCCAGGCTCGAGCCAGGGCGCCCGGTCATGCTGACTAGAGGAGTTCCCATGCGCTTGAGAAGTGGTAGCAGTGCCGTGACTTCGGCGGTTTCGCCCGAGTTGGAGAGGGCCAGGACGACGTCACGGGGTGTGATCATGCCCATGTCGCCGTGGCTGGCCTCGCCGGGATGGACGAAAAAGGACGGTGTACCGGTGCTGGCCAGGGTTGCGGCGATCTTGCGGGCGACATGCCCGGATTTGCCCATGCCGGTGACGACGACGCGCCCTTCGCAGTTCAGAAATAGCCGGCAGGCATGGTCGAAGCCCTCGTCGAGGCGGTCGATCAATGCCGCGATGGCTTGTGATTCGAGTGTCAGCGTGCGTCGCGCGCTGGCTCGATAATCTTGCTCGGTAACAGTGTTCATGATGGTGATTGTTGCCCTTCGCGGCCTTGGGCTCAAGCTTCGCCGGTCTCGGGAGAGCAGCGAGCGAATTGGGGCGCTCATTAAACGCACTCGGCGAGAGTGTTGCAAGGCGAGGCTGGCGGTGATCGCCAGAGTTAGGATACGATGTTCGATAATTATCGAGACGTGGATGAGCCTTACGTGACTGACACGACCCTGGTCGATGTCGAGGGGTTGCATTTCTCGCGGGGTGAGAATGACATCTTTCGTGGCGTCGACCTGAGTATTCCCAAAGGCAAGATTACTGCGGTCATGGGCCCCAGTGGTACGGGCAAGACCACGCTGCTCAAGTTGATCGGTGGTCAGTTGGTGCCGGATGCCGGGCGTGTGTGCATCGCCGGTGAGGATGTGCATCGCCTGTCCCGCCGTGCGTTGTTTCGCATGCGGCGGCGCATGGGTATGTTGTTCCAAAGTGGCGCGCTTTTTTCGGATTTGAACGTTTTCGAGAATGTGGCGTTTCCGCTGCGCGTGCATACCGACCTGCCGGAAACCATGGTGCGGGATATCGTGCTGATGAAGCTGCAGGCGGTGGGCTTGCGCGGGGCGCGCAATCTGTCGCCGGCGGAGCTTTCCGGTGGTATGGCCAGGCGGGTGGCGCTGGCGCGCGCCGTGGCGCTCGATCCCGAATTGGTGCTTTACGACGAGCCGTTCGTGGGCCAGGACCCGATTTCTAAGGGCGTGCTGGTAGAGCTGATCAAGACGGTCAATCAAGCCTTGGGGCTGACGGCAGTCATCGTGTCGCATGATATCAAAGAGACGCTATCCATCGCGGATTACGTGTATATCATCGCCGACGGCCAGGTCATGGCGCATGGCACGCCGCAGACGCTGGACGTCAATCGCGACGCGCGCGTCAAGCAATTCGTGCATGGCGAGCCCGATGGCCCGGTGCCGTTTCATTATCCGGCGCCCGATTTTTATCGCGATATTCTGGCCACCAGAGGAGAGGGTCCATGATCCGGTCTATTATGTCGCTCGGCCGGGGAACGCTCGAGGCGTTGAGTGCGTTGGGCCGGGCGGCGGTGTTTTTGGCGCAGTCGGTGCTGGCCGTTCCATCGCGCGAGGGATGGCACCTGTGGCTGCGACAAATGCATTTCATCGGCGTCATGTCGCTGGCGATCGTGCTGGTGTCGGGGCTTTTCATCGGCATGGTGCTGGGCTTGCAGGGGTTCACGATTCTGGTCGGCTTCGGTGCGGAGGATGCGCTCGGACAAATGGTGGCACTGTCGCTGTTGCGTGAGCTGGGGCCGGTGGTAACGGCTTTGTTGTTTGCGGGGCGTGCCGGTTCGGCGCTGACGGCCGAGATCGGGCTTATGAAAGCGACCGAGCAATTGACCAGCATGGAAATGATCGGGGTTGATCCGCTACGGCGTATCGTGGCACCGCGCCTATGGGCGGGATTTGTCTCGATGCCGCTGTTGACCGTGGGCTTCAGTGTAGTGGGCATCTGGGGCGGTTATCTGGTCGGCGTCCAGTGGTTAGGCGTGTTTGACGGCTCCTATTGGAGCAACATGCAGAGTAACGTCGCGTTCGTCGACGATATTCTCAACGGCATGCTCAAGAGTGTGGTGTTTGGCCTCGTGGTCACCTGGATCGCGGTGTTTCAGGGCTATGATTTGATCCCCACGTCGGAAGGTATCTCGCGGGCCACGACCCGTACGGTGGTCTATTCCTCCCTGGCGGTGCTCGGACTCGATTTCGTGCTGACCGCGCTGATGTTTGGAGAACTTGGATGAAGCGCAGCAAGATGATGGAGTTCGGCGTGGGACTGTTCGTCCTGGCCGGCATTCTGGGCATGGTCTTTCTCGGCTTGCGAGTCAGCGGCCTCAGCTTTGGCATGCCGCAAGATACGTTCACCCTGCAGGCCAATTTTTCCAACATAGGTGGGCTCAAGTCGGGCTCTAGGGTGGCCATGGCGGGCGTGACCGTCGGGCGGGTCAGTGATATCACGCTCGACACCAAATGGCTCGATGCCCAGGTCACCATGGAGGTCGATGAGAGTCTCGAGGGCAAGATCCCGCGCGATAGCACGGCAGCGATTCTGACCTCCGGCTTGCTCGGGGAGCAGTATGTCGGCCTGAGCGTAGGGGGCGCCCCCGAAATGCTCGAGGATGGCGACACTATTCGCGATACACAGCAGGCGCTCGTGCTGGAAGAATTGATTCAACAGTTCGTGTCGAACATGTCAGGCAATTGAGCCAAGGAGATTTCAAATGATGGCATCAAGGCAATTCGTGGCCCTGCGTTTCAAGCATCTTTGTACATTGCTATTGGCATGCTTGTGGTGCGTTACGCTGACGGCGCAGGCCCAGCAAGATCCGCAGCAGCTGATCGAAGATAACGTTGCTGCGTTAATGAAAAAGCTGGAAGGACGTAAGGATTATTACGCCAAGCACGAAGAAGAGCTCGAGTCGCTGGTCGACGAGAGCCTCGACGATGTCGCCGATTTTCACTATATCGCCGCTAGCGTGATGGGGCGTTACTTCCGTATTGCAACGCCCGAGCAGCGCTCGCGCTTCGTGGATGTGTTCCGTGAAACCCTCATAGATACGTATGCCCAAGGGCTTGTGACGTTCGACTATCGAGACATCCGTGTTCTTGAAGGCAGCGATGAGCGACGTTATGAGAATCAGGCGAGTGTAGAGATGGAGGTGGTATCCACTAATGGCGAGGTGTATCCGGTGGAATACACGTTGCACAAACGCGAGGGAGAGTGGAGCGTGATCAATGTCATCGTGAATGGCATCAATTTGGGGCTGACGTTCCGCAATCAGTTCGACCAGGCCATGCGTGACAATAATCGTGACATTGATGCGGTCATCGAGGGCTGGACGCCGAACGTGGCCACCGAGGAGCTCGAAAAAGGCGGCGATGATAACCAATGAATGTCTTGCTCGAGGGTGATGATGCCCGGCTCGAAGTGCGCGATGAGCGTATTCTGAAAGTCGACGGCGAGGCGGACTTCGATAGCGCTGCCTCGCTGGCGGCTAAAGGCCGAGAGTGGTTGCAAGGCTTGTCGCGCGATGCCGAGGTCGAGTTCGATCTGACTGGCGTGAGCTGTGCCAGCAGTGCCGTGCTCAGCGTCCTCCTCGAGTGGCTGCGTTGCGCGCAGGCGCATGACGTGCACATCGTGCATGTGGCCTTGTCGCATCCCTTGGCGCGGTTGACGGCCATGGCGGGGTTGGATCCTCTACTTCCCAGTGACGAGGCACGGGGGTTTTCCGAAACGTCATGACAGGCGTGGACGTGCCTATTCAATTTCAGTGCACAAAGCGGCGTCGCCAACGGCGTCCGTTTTCTTTATCATGCCTGTTCGAAATCCCGACTTATCTAACGCACCCGCGCATCTTACGCGTGCCGTGCCGTAGAACAGGAGCCAACGCCTTATGCAACCCAGCGACGTCAAGGCCCTACTCGAATCACGTATCGACGATTGCCAGTTTCATATTCAAGGTGAAGGCTGCAATTTTCAGGTGGTCGCCGTCGGCGACGTTTTTGAGGGCCTGTCGCCCGTCAAGCGTCAGCAGATGATCTATTCGGCGTTGTCCGACGAGATCGCCAGTGGTGCCTTGCACGCCATCAGCATCAAGACCTATACCCCGTCTCAGTGGGAGACAGCCCCTGAAAACGTGGGCGTCTAAGCACGGAATTCCATGGACAAATTGATCATTACCGGTAATGGGCCGCTCGACGGCGAAGTCTGGGTGAGTGGGGCGAAGAATTCCGCCTTGCCGATTCTGGCGGCGACCCTGTTGGCGGACGAGCCGGTGACTATTGGCAACCTGCCGCATCTGCAGGATATTACCACCACGCTCGAGCTGCTCGGACGCATGGGCGTCGAGCCGGTGATGGGCGACAAGATGAGTATCCAGCTCGATGGCTCCCAGGTGACGCATTGCCATGCGCCCTACGAGCTGGTGAAGAAGATGCGTGCTTCGATCCTCGTGCTCGGCCCTTTGCTGGCGCACTTCGGTACGGCCGATGTGTCCTTGCCGGGGGGGTGCGCGATCGGTTCGCGTCCGGTCGACCTGCACCTGCGCGGTCTCGAGGCCATGGGCGCCGAGATTCATGTTGATGGCGGCTACGTGCAGGCGCGGTGTTCGGGACGCCTGAAGGGCGCCACGATCTTCTTCGATACCGTAACCGTGACGGGAACCGAAAACCTACTGATGGCCGCGACGCTGGCTGAGGGCACCACAGTGCTCGAGAATGCGGCCCGCGAACCAGAAGTGGTGGATCTCGCTGAGTGCCTGATCGCCATGGGCGCCAAGATCCGCGGCCACGGCTCGGACACGATCGTGATCGAAGGCGTGCCGCGCCTGCACGGATGTCATTACGATGTCATGCCGGATCGCATCGAAACGGGCACCTTCCTGGTGGCGGCCGCAGCGACCAGTGGCCGCGTCAGGGTGCGCCATACCCGCGCCGATACGTTGGAAGCCGTGCTCGCCAAGCTCGAGGAGGCCGGCGCTCGCGTAGAGGTCGGCGACGATTGGCTGGAAGTCGACATGCGTGGGCGGCGTCCGCAGGCCGTTAATGTGCGCACTGCCCCTTATCCGGCGTTTCCCACCGACATGCAAGCCCAGTTCGTCGCACTCAATTGCGTCGCCGAAGGCTCGGGGACAGTGGTCGAGACGATCTTCGAGAATCGCTTCATGCACGTGCAGGAGCTCAATCGCATGGGTGCGCAGATCGCACTGGAAGGTAACACGGCGGTGATTACCGGCGTCGAGCGCCTCTCCGGCGCGCCGGTGATGGCCACTGACTTGCGAGCGTCGGCGAGCTTGGTCGTTGCGGCGATGATGGCGGATGGCGAAACGCAGGTGGATCGTATCTACCATATCGATCGTGGTTACGAGTGCATCGAGGAGAAGCTGCAACTGCTTGGTGCCAAGATTCGTCGCGTGCCCGGTTGAGCGGTGGCTTCATTCTCGCGTTCCGCCATCGCGGAACGCCAAGTTCAATAGACGTGCCAACATCATGTCAAAGCAATTGATTCTGGCCCTGTCCAAAGGGCGCATACTGGAAGAAACGCTTCCGCTGTTGGCCGATGCGGGCATCGAGCCGGCAGACGACTTCGGCAAGAGCCGCAAGTTGCTGTTCGATACTAACCTGCCCGATGTCAAACTGGTAGTGATCCGTGCGGTCGATGTGCCCACGTACGTGCAGCTTGGTGCTGCCGATGTCGGGGTGGCGGGCAAGGATACCTTGCTCGAGCACGGGGCCGAGGGATTGTATGAGCCTCTGGATCTGGAGATATCGCGTTGCAAATTGATGACCGCTGGTGTTGTCGGGGCGCAACCCAGGCATGCGCGGCGGCGGGTGGCTACCAAGTTCGTCAATGTGGCGCGTCATTATTATGCCCGCCAGGGAATTCAGGCCGAGGTGATCAAGCTTTACGGGGCCATGGAGCTGGCTCCCTTGATGAACCTGGCCGACGAGATCGTTGATATCGTCGATACTGGCAACACGTTGCGCGCCAATGGCATGGAGCCACGAGAGTTGATCGACGAGGTTAGTTCGCGTCTGGTGGTCAACAAGGCCTCGATGACTATGAAGCATGATCGTCTCAAGCCGTTGATCGAGCGTCTGGGGCATGCGGTTGCGGCGCGGCGTGGCGAGACGCCAGCGTAAGAATACGAGAGGGCAAAATGACTGACAATGCCGTGAATGTGGCGCGTCTGAGCACCACGCAAGCCGAGTTCGATACACGTCTGGACGCGCTGCTGGCGTGGGAAGGCGTCTCCGACAAGCAGGTAGCCGAGCGCGTCGAAGAAATCATCGAGGCAGTGCGCTCGCGAGGCGATGCCGCGTTGGTCGAGTACACCAATCGCCTGGATCGCATGCAGGCGCGCGACATGAGCGAATTGACGCTGGGTGCGGAGCGGCTGCGCGAGGCCTACGAGAGTTTGCCGGACGCGCAGCGTGAAGCACTGGCGCACGCTGCCGAGCGCATTCGTCTCTATCACCAGCGCCAGAAGCCCGAATCCTGGCAGTACACCGAGGCGGATGGCAGTGTGCTGGGTCAGAAAGTCACGCCATTGGACCGTGCCGGTATCTATGTGCCGGGCGGTAAGGCGGCGTATCCGTCCTCGGTGCTGATGAATGCCATTCCCGCGCATGTCGCCGGTGTGCGCGAAATCATCATGGTGGTGCCCACGCCGGACGGCGTACTCAATGACCTTGTGCTGGCGGCGGCGCATCTGGCGGGCATCGACCGCGTCTTTACCGTGGGAGGCGCTCAAGCCGTGGCGGCCTTGGCGTATGGCACTCAGAGCATTCCGCGCGTAGACAAGGTGGTCGGGCCGGGTAATATCTACGTGGCTACGGCCAAGCGTGCGGTTTTCGGCCAGGTTGGCATCGACATGATCGCCGGACCTTCCGAGATTCTGGTCGTGACCGATGGCGAGACCGATCCCGAATGGCTGGCCCTGGATCTGTTTTCGCAAGCCGAGCACGACGAAGATGCTCAAGCGATTCTCTTGGGCTGGGACGCGACCCATCTGGATGCGGTTTATGACGCTATCGAACGCTTGCTACCTACCATGGAGCGCGAGGCGATCATCCGTGAGTCGCTGGCGTCACGCGGGGCCTTGATCGAGTGTCGTGATCGCGACGAAGCGCTGACGATCATCAACCGTATCGCCCCGGAGCACCTCGAGCTATCGGTTGGCGATCCCGAGGCGATGGCCGAGGGCGTGCGTCACGCTGGCGCCATTTTCATGGGCCGCTATACGGCGGAAGCTTTGGGCGATTACTGCGCCGGCCCCAATCATGTCTTGCCGACCTCGGGCACTGCGCGTTTTTCCTCTCCTTTGGGTGTTTACGACTTCCAGAAGCGCTCATCGCTGATTCATTGCTCGGCGCAGGGAGCGGCCACATTGGGGCGCACGGCGTCGGTGCTGGCGCGCGGAGAGTCGTTGACGGCGCATGCGCGCTCGGCGGAGAGTCGCTTGAATTAGATCTGAGCGAGTGCTTTGACCTGCGCTTTCGCGTTCATGCCCCATCGGCACATCGCCGGTGGGGCTATTTTGTCTCGGATGATGCGCTTTTATCGGATGATGTGGGTTGCGTCTGTGTCTGCGTAGGCTTAGGACGTTCTCCCACGGTGAGCGTGACTTGTTGTTTTTTCCCGTTGCGCACGATCGTGATGGGAAGCTTGGTGCCGGGCGAAATTTCGGCAATATCGGCCATAGCCTCGCGAGCGTCGACGATGGTCTTGCCATTGAGAGAGAGGAGGATGTCACCGGGTTTCAGGTCGGCCTGGTCGCCAGGACCCCCAGGTACGACGCTTACGATGGCCACGCCTTTGAGTGCTTTAAGGCCGAATGAGGCGGCTAGTGTCGGTGTCATCGCTTGTACATCGATGCCCAGCCAGCCGCGAATGACACGCCCGTGCGCGACAATTTGGTTGAGTACCTTGTGGGCAAGATTGGCGGGGATGGCGAAGCCGATGCCTTGCGAGCCTCCTGAGCGCGAGAAGATGGCGGTATTAATGCCGACTAGAGCGCCCTTGGCATTGACCAGAGCGCCGCCGGAATTGCCGGGGTTGATCGCGGCATCCGTTTGGATGAAGTCTTCATAGGCATTCAGTCCGAGATGGTCACGCCCGGTTGCGCTGATGATCCCCATGGTGACGGTCTGGCCCATGCCGAAGGGATTGCCTATCGCTAGGGCGACATCGCCAATCGCCACTTTTTCGGAGTTGCTGAGCTTGATGACGGGCAAGTCGTCGGTAGGAATCTTGAGGACTGCGAGGTCGCTTTCAGGGTCGGTGCCGACGACTTTGGCAAGGGTCTCCCGGCCGTCACGCAGAGCAACCTGTATCTCATCGGCGTTGCGAATGACGTGGTTATTGGTGAGTACGTACCCTTTGGGACTGACGATGACGCCAGAGCCTAGGCTGGATAGCATACGTTGACGTTGTGGCATGTCCTTGCCGAAGAATTGCTCGAAGAAGGGGTCGGACATCATCGGGTGGTTGCTACGTTCTATGATGCGAGATGAATAAATATTGACGACGGCGGGGGCGGCTTTATCCACTGCGGTGGCGTAGCTCGTCGGTCCTTGGGACCGATTCAAGGGCGCCGCTTCGATGACCTCCGGCGCGTGTTCGGTGGTATCGGTGTGCTCGGCGATGGCGCGTACGGCGCTAGTGTCGGGGATGGGCGTGGCGGCATCGTCGGCGGTGCGCTCGCCCAGCAGCTGGGGGAAGGCGTTGAGCAGCACAATGGCGAGCAGGATGCCACTGATGATGGGCCAGACGAGCGACATCAGTGAGCGACGCATGTACGGTTCCTTGTCGGCGAGCGGGCAGTCGCTGCCCCGTGGAGCAGCCGTTACAATGGTGCCGAGTGTAACATTGCATCCCTATCCTGTCTGGAGCCGCGCATGAGTGCTCGACAAGAATTGATTGCCGCGATTGAGTCCGAATTGCAATGCGGCGACTTCAAGGACTACACCCTCAATGGCCTGCAAGTGGAAGGGTGTGAGACGGTGACGCGCGTGATGAGTGGCGTCACCGCCAGCCAGGCGCTGCTCGATGAAGCCGTGGCCTGGGGCGCCGATCTGGTACTCGTTCATCATGGCTATTTCTGGAAAAACGAGCCAGTAGCGATCACTGGTATGAAGCGTCGCCGCTTGGCGACGTTGATGACGCATGACATCAACTTGTTGGCGTATCATTTGCCGCTGGATGCACATGCGAGGTTAGGCAACAACGCGCAGCTCGCCACGCGGCTCGACCTCACGCCGTTAGGCTGTCTCGACGGTGCGCTCGGGCGGGGGCTCTTGTGGTATGGGAATATGCCATCGCCGATGGATCATGCTGCGTTTGCGGGGCATGTCGAGCGGCAGTTGGGGCGTGTTCCGCTGGTCGTCGCGGGGCATGCTCGGCCGATCGAGCGCATCGCATGGTGCACGGGTGGGGCGCAGGATATGCTGCCGCTGGCGGCCGAGGCGGGTGTCGATGCCTTTATCTCGGGAGAAATCTCCGAGCGCACTACTCATATGGCGCGCGAGATGGGCGTCAGCTATGTAGCGGCCGGCCATCACGCCACCGAGCGCGATGGCGTTCGGGCCCTGGGGGATTGGCTGGCGTCGCGTTTCGATATTACGCATCGTTTCGTAGATATCGACAATCCTGCCTGAACGCTCCCGAAACTAAAAAGCGCCGACCACGGGAAAGCGGTCGGCGCCGGTACTTTGTAGCGAGGCGGGCATCAAGAAGAGAAGACGCTTGATAGCATATCAGTAGCGGGGAGGCGCCTCTTCTTCGGTGGCACGCTGCTTGCGTGGCTCCAGGCCATAGTTTTCCGCAAGCGTGCCCTGTGCTCCTTCGGCATAATCGCGTGGCATCTGGGGTGGGTCGGTTTCATCCTCCTGAGCCCCGTCTGCCTGGCGTGGGTTTAAGCGGCGCTTGAGCTGCAGATCGTCGACGAGACGGTCTGCACCTTGCGTTAGTTGCTGCTCCAGCTCATGGCTCTGGCGCTGAATGCTGGTGACCAGATCGGAGGCCTTGGCGAAATGGTCGTTCAGTGCATCCTTCACTTGGCTGAGCTCCAGTTCCGCTTCTGCCAGGCGTTGTCGCACCTTCTGATTGCGAGCCACGTTGGCATTCAGTAGATGGTAGCCGAGGGCACCGATACCGATGCCCGCCAGAAAGCACGCGATGGCCAGAATCCAGTCAATGTTGCTCTCGTTCACAATGCTCTCCTTGGTCGTCACGGGGCATGCGGTATGCAATGCGTTGGCATATCGAGCTAGAGCCATTATATCGATGTCCTGGCGCGGCGGGTCAAACCCCAAAAGTCGGCGCCATACAGCGTGAGTCCATGCAAGCGTCGTGATGACGCGTATAATGTCAGCTTTAATCGTTCAGTCGAGGTGTATTTCGACCCCATGAGTGCCACCATGCCGCCGTCCGTGGGCGCACGTACGCCCTTGGAAAAATATCGCCAGGATTTGCAGCGCGACGATTTTCAATATGACCCCGGTCAGGAAGCAGCCGTCAAGCACTTGCAGCGACTCTATGATGAACTGGTGAACGCGCCGCACCCATCGTCGAAGGTTCCATCAGCAAGTGGCGATGGCCTCAAGTCCAAGGTCGCCAAGCTGTTTGGCAAGCAATCCGCGCCTTCTCCCTTCGAAGCCCCGCCAGCGATTCTGGGATTGTATTTCTGGGGGGGTGTGGGGCGTGGCAAGACATACTTGGTCGATACTTTTTACGAGACCTTGCCGTTTGCAGACAAGATGCGCACGCATTTTCATCGCTTCATGCAGCGTGTGCACAATGAGCTGACGCATTACAAGGGAGAGAAAAACCCGCTGACGCTGATCGCGGCCAAGTTCGCCTCCGAGGCCAGGGTGATTTGTCTCGATGAGTTCTTCGTCAAAGACATTACCGATGCGATGATCCTCGCCAATCTGCTCGAGGCGCTGTTTGCCCACGGAGTGGTGCTGGTCACGACCTCCAATATCGTGCCCGACGACCTCTACAAGGACGGTCTGCAGCGTGCACGTTTCATTCCCGCTATCGACCTTCTCAAGCGTCACTGCGAGGTAGTCAATGTCGATTCGGGCATTGATTACCGCTTGCGGGCGCTGGAGCAAGTGAAAATCTTCTATCACCCTCTGGGTGAGGGCGCCGACCGTGCGCTGGGCGACAGCTTTCATGCCATTGCGGGCGCTGAAGGCGAGAAGGATGCCGAGATCGACGTTAATCATCGTATCCTGCAGCCTCGTCGCCTGCATGAAGATGTCGTATGGTTCGAGTTCGAGACGCTGTGCGATGGTCCTCGCAGTCAGAACGACTACATCGAGTTGTCACGGGAATTCCATACGGTGCTCATCTCCAATGTGCCCCAGATGAGCGGCGCGACGGAAGACCTGGCGCGGCGCTTCATCAATCTGGTCGACGAGTTCTACGATCGCGGGGTCAAGCTGTTGCTTTCCGCCGAGGTCGCTATCGAGTCGCTTTACACTCATGGTCAGCTAGAGTTCGAGTTCGAGCGCACACTGTCTCGCTTGCAGGAAATGCAATCCAAAGAGTATCTGGCATTGCCGCACAAGCCGTGAAAGTTGCCATAACGCACGAAATCGTGCTTTATGGCCACGGAAACGTCATGTACAATGCGCGCTCGCTCTAACGTTGTCCGTCTGCGGGACGCGGCAACCAAGAAAAATAGGGATTGGCTGATCACGCCCTTATACGCGTGACGTCCACACAAGCAATTGGTGATTCACCCATGAAGACGTTCAGTGCTAAGCCACAGTCCGTCACACGCGACTGGTATGTCGTCGATGCGACTGACAAGACGCTCGGCCGCCTGGCCACCGAAATCGCTCGCCGCTTGCGCGGCAAGCATAAGCCGGAATATACCCCGCACGTCGATACCGGCGATTACATCGTCGTCGTCAACGCCGAAAAGGTGCGTGTGACCGGCAACAAGGCGCAAGCCAAGAATTACTACCGTCATACCGGGTATCCGGGCGGTCTGCGCTCCATGTCCTTCGAGAAGTTGATCGATCATGCGCCTGAGCGCGTCATCGAAACTGCAGTCAAGGGCATGCTGCCGAAGGGGCCGTTGGGCCGCGCCATGTACTCCAAGCTCAAGGTGTATGCTGGTGCCGAGCATCCGCACGCCGCGCAGCAGCCGCTTGAACTGAACCTCTAAGGGATTCTTCGCCATGACACAGCAGTATTACGGTACCGGGCGCCGCAAGACTTCCACAGCTCGGGTGTTTTTGAAGCCGGGCACCGGCAAAATCGCCGTCAACAACCGTGAGTTGCACGACTATTTCGGTCGTGTCACCGGTGAGATGGTCGTCCGCCAGCCGTTCGAGTTGACTGAAACCACGGGGCAGTTCGACGTTTATGTCACCGTGAGCGGTGGCGGTGGCTCTGCGCAAGCGGGTGCGATTCGTCACGGTATTACGCGTGCCTTGCTCGCCTACAACGAAGACTTCCGCCGTCCGTTGCGCGATGCAGGCTACGTGACGCGCGACGCTCGCCAGGTCGAGCGTAAGAAGATCGGCCTGCGCAAGGCGCGTCGCCGTCCGCAGTTCTCCAAGCGTTAAGACGCAGCGTTTCGCACCTGTCGGTGCGCAATGCGCAAAGGCCCGGGCTTACTGTCCGGGCCTTTTTGCTTGGCGCGCTCGATAGTGCTTCGCTGGTAGGGGGTGGGCGAGCCTATCTATCCACCTGACGCTCGATGGGTGGCATTCGTGCCCCCGATTAACGTGTTATCATCCGGGTTCGAACTGAAGCGAGGAATGTTTCATGGGTGTAGTGGCCAAGCGGTCGTCGATGACCTTTTATTCCGGTAGCGATGATCATTATAGCCATCGCGTTCGTATCGTGTTGGCAGAAAAGGGGGTGGCCGTCGATTTTATTGAGGTCAATGATGATAATCACCCCGAAGAGCTTGCCGATCTCAACCCGTACAATAGCGTGCCGACCCTGCTGGATCGTGATCTCGTGCTTTACGAGTCCAAGGTGATGATGGAGTACCTGGACGAGCGCTTTCCGCATCCACCGCTGTTGCCGGTCTATCCCGTGGCGCGTGCCCAGAGTCGCTTGTGGATGCACCGCATCGAACGCGAGTGGTGCCCGTTGGTCGAAACGATTCAACAGGGCAGCAAGAAAGAGGCCGAGAAGGCCCGCAAGGAACTGCGTGAAAGCATTACGGGCATTTCACCGATTTTCGAAGATATGCCATTTTTCATGAGCGACGAGTTTTCGCTGGTTGATTGCTGCATCGCTCCGATTCTCTGGCGGCTACCGTCGCTGGGCGTCGAGCTGCCGGAAAAGCAAGTCAAGCCGTTGATGAGCTACATGGAGCGCCTCTTCAGCCGTGATGCCTTCAAAGCATCTTTGCTGGAGGCAGAAAAGGAAATGCGCACTTAGTGTTGCTGCCCATGCGAGCAACGCTGATGAATCGTCGCTGCGAACCGAAAGAGGAAGTCGTTTATGCTTTCCAGTCGCCCGTATCTGGCCCGCGCACTCTATGAGTGGCTGCTGGACAACGAACATACACCTTATATCGTTGTCGACGCCGAGCGTGAAGGTGTGAACGTGCCCCGGCAGTATGTGCAAAATGGGCAGATCGTCCTCAATATCGCGCCTTCTGCGGTGCGTGACTTGTATATCGAGAATGCTGCTGTGACCTTTGGGGCGCGCTTCTCCGGTCAGCCGATGCAGGTCATCGTGCCCATGGAGGCACTGATTGCGCTATACGCACGCGAGAACGGTGTGGGTATGGTCTTTGGTCATGAGCCGGTCATGCCGGAAACCGAGGCGCATGACGATGCCGCTCAGGAGACAGGCGAAGAGCGTCCAGCTCTGGAAAGCGTGGAGACAAGTAGCGAGGAGTCCGACGAGGCCGGGAGCGAAGACGAAGACGCTCCGCGTGGTAAGGGTCGGCCGTCACTGCGTGTGGTGAAGTGAAAAAGCAGGGCCCGTGGGCCCTGCTAGGCTCCCAGCCTTTAATCGAGGTACTCGAAGACTCTGACGATGCGTTGAATCCCGCCTACCTGTGACGCGATATTGGTCACGATGTCTGCTTCTTGATGCGTCACCATGCCCATCAGATAGGTCGTGCTGTTTTCGGTGATCACACGAATCCGGCTGCCGTCGATGCGTTCGTCGGTGGCCAGGTTCGCCTTGACGCGCCCAGTGAGCCAAAGGTCTGTCATGCGCTGACCAAGCGGCGAGTTGGCAGCAACTTGCAGCTCATTGTGAACCAGGCGTACTCTCCTTACCTGTTCCGCGATATTGCCAGCTTTTTGCTTTAGTTCATCGCTTGCTACTTGGCCGGTGAGGAGCACCATGCCGTTGTAGCTGTCGATATTGATATGTGCGTCGCGAAAGCGTGCGTCATTACGCACCAGGTTTTCGGCGATCTTGTCCTGTATGTTTTCGTCCTCCACCTGCATGCCAGGAGTACGCTTGCCGTAGTTTTCCCCGCCTTGGTTGTCAGTGGCGGGAGAGGCGCAGCCGGCCAGTGCCAGGGCGATGCCGAGGATGAGGGGGATAAAGGCCTGACGTGTCATGACGAATTCCTTATTCGATGCTGCCGAACAGCTGTTGATCGATGAGATCGCATAAACAGTGTATAGCAAGCAAGTGTACTTCCTGTATGCGGGCCGTAGACGTCGAGGGGACGCGGATTTCGCAGTCGTCCTGACCGAGAAGTGATGCCATGTCGCCGCCATCACGCCCTGTAAGCGCGATAATCTGCATATCGCGGTCGTGAGCAGCCTGAATGGCTTGTACTACATTCGCGGAATTACCGCTGGTTGAAATCGCCAGCAGGATATCGCCGGGCTGCCCTAATGCGCGGATCTGCTTGGAAAAGATCTCGTTGTAACTGTAGTCATTGGCAATCGAAGTGAGTGTCGATGTATCGGTGGTCAGCGCCAAGGCGGGTAGGCTCGGGCGTTCACGCTCGAAGCGGTTGAGCAACTCGGAAGAAAAATGCTGGCTGTCGCCGGCGCTGCCGCCATTGCCACAGGCGAGAATCTTCCCTTCGCTGACGAGACACTGAACCATCATCTGGCTGGCGACCTCGATGAAAGGCGGCAGAACCTCACTGGCGTAGGTCTTGGCGTCGATGCTGGCGTTGAAATGGCCGAGTATGCGTGATTGGAAGTCCATGGATAGAGGCCTTGCTTGGGTCAAAAGGCGTCGAATGCCGAACGAATCCACTCGAACGACACGTTGGGTGGCGTGCCGGTGACGCCTACGACGTCGAAACGACACGCACATGATAGCCCGTTGCGATGGAGATAAAAACGTGCAGCGCTGACCAGGCGGCGCTGCTTGGCGACGGTTACGGTCTCGAGGGGGTGACCATGGCTGGTATGGGTGCGGTGCCTGACCTCGATGAACACCAGAATCTCGCCGTCGCGCATGATGAGGTCGATCTCGCCGCGCCTGGCGTGCTGGTTTGTATCCACCAGGTGCAAGCCATGCGAGATTAGCCAATCGGCGGTGCGGCGCTCCATGTCGAGGCCGCGACGCCGGGGGTCATGGGTCGAGCGTGACATCGCCGATATCCGGGACGGAAACACTCCTCAGTAGCGGCGCGGGGATGCCCGCCTGGAACTGTGCCCAGGGGAGATCGCGTTTGATCCGGCCGTCGTCGCGTGTCTGCAGCGTGCCCGTGGCACCGAAGACTTCCATCGAAGGCAGTGCTTGTATCAGCGGCAAGCGGCGCGCCAGTTCATAAGCGTCGACGCCCATAGCGTTGAGCTTGAGGATGTTCGGGTTGCTGCGGGCATCGAGCTTGCGATAGGTAGCATAAAATGGAAGGGCTTTTTCTCCGCCCATGGAGGCATCCGGAATCAGCCAGGGAATGTCGACGAACATGACATCGTTGAGATCGTGATCGGTTCGGGGTTGCGGCTGGCCGCTATAGACCTGCGACGTGGCATAGATGGGAAGGTCGCCAGCGTAATAATATTCCAGCATGGGAGGGACTTGACGTGCATAGCGGGGGAGTGCCAGCAGAAAAAGCATGTCAATAGCTTCGTTGTGGGCACCGTTCTTGCCAGCATCCAGCAAGCGTTTTACCGCATCGCTGACGGGGCCCTTGGGGTCGTAATGAACCACGCTTTCGAGTTTGCCCTGGTGGTCTTTCCAGTTTTTTTCAAATGCCTGGAGAACACGTGCTCCCCACTCGTTATCGGGTACCAGCGCGGCAGCCTCCGTGTGCCCATCCATGCGCGCGCGCGTAGCGATCTGGCGTGCTTCGTCCTCGGCAGACAGGCCATATTGAAAAAGGTTAGTGGCCAAGTTACGTGGATGCTTGCCGTAGTTCAGCGCCAACGTCGGCAGGGGGACCTCGTCGCGTTGCTCGAGTCGTGATACGAGCTTTTTGTCGAGGGGTCCAAGTACTACCTGGGCGCCATCCATGGTGGCTTGTGCGTAAAGTGCCTCGAGGTTTCCTGCGCTGCTATCGTAATACGTTAATTGTGGGGTGCGCTCGCCCTGATTGAGCGCTGCACTATTGCGTGCCTGGATGCCGTTCTTGATCGCTTTGGCAACATTGGTCAATGGGCCCGACTCAGGCAGAAAGATCGCGATACGCTTGACCTCGCGACCACGCAGTTCGCGCAGCGCCGATAGGTTGCCGGGAAGTTGGCGTGCGGCGGGGTGGTTCGAGTAACGTGCACGCCACTCCCCAAGTGAGTCGGTGAGGCGCGAGATGTTGCCTCCGCTCTGGCGATATAAGCGGGCTAGCTCGACCCAGCCTCGGGTGAGTGAGTCGGCATCATCGGTCATGTCGTCGAGCGCATTGACGCTAAGGCGTGAAAGCGGCGTCCAGATGTCGTCATTGAGCTCGAAAGGCGCGCCATCTCGTTGCAGGTCGATCAGGGTCGTCGCCGCCGCACGGGAATTGCCCACCAATGTCAGCGCCAGGCCGCGACGATGACGCAATGTTTGCTGTGCGTCGCGTGGAATGTCGCCGATATCGTCGAGTGTCTGCGTGGCCGCCAGCGCACTACGGCCATCTTTCTTGCGTAGGCTCAGATCGGAGGTCAGTAGTGCCCAGTCAATGCGTGCCTCACGGCTCAAGCGTGACGTGTCAATTTGTCGAGCCACGTCCAGCGCCTGCTCGTCGTTGCCTTGTCGTGATAGGATGTGAGCCGCTTGGAGCCTGCTCTGCGCTGCCTGCGTAGCGGATTGGTCGCTTGCCTTGTCGAGTAACGCACTGGCGCTAGGGCCTTGTGCTGGGCGCTGCGTTCCGCTGCTTACAGGCCCACCGGCACACCCGGCAAGGACTGAGACGAGCAGGGCGAGCCCGAGTAAGCTGCGCAGTGATATGGGCATGGTGTCATTCCTTTTTGGCGGTATAGCTCGGACAGTTCCCTTTTCCGGACGTTGTCTGGCGCAAGCGGGATCTGATGCGGACGCTAGCGACACGACGCAAGTTTTCCATTATAGGCGTCGCAACCGGGATATTAACGAATGAGCGAAGGATGTGAAGGGGTATTGTACGTGGTCGCGACGCCGATTGGGAATCTCGAAGACTTGAGTTCCAGGGCGGCTCACGTGCTTGGCGAGGTGGATTGGATAGCCGCCGAGGATACTCGACATAGTGCGCGCTTGCTGCGGCACTTGGGTATCGACAAACCAATGATCTCACTGCATGAGCATAACGAGCAGGCGCGCGTGGAAACATTGCACAAGGCGCTGGACACAGGGCAGAGCGTGGCATTGATTAGTGATGCGGGAACACCGTTGATCTCTGATCCCGGTTTTGTGGTTGTACGTGAATTGCGCGCTAGTGGTCATCGCGTCGTTCCGGTGCCGGGAGCCTGTGCCTTGATCACGGCGCTTTCAGCAGCGGGGTTAGCCACGAACCGTTTCCTCTTTGGAGGGTTCTTGCCTGCCAAGGGCGGACCGCGTCGCCAACGCCTGATGGATGCGCTAGAGCGCGAAGAAACCTTGGTCTATTACGAGTCGCCGCATCGCATTCAGGCGACACTGCAAGATATCGCAACGCTATTCGGCACGCGTCGCGTGGTCCTGGCGCGTGAATTGACCAAGACGTTCGAAACCTTTCTCGATGCGGATGCCGCGACGTTGTTGCTGTGGATGCAGGAGGATCCTAACCAGGCGCGTGGCGAGTTCGTGGTCATGGTAGCGGGCGCCGAGCCCCAGGATGACGAAACGCAAGCCTTGGCCGAAGGCGAGGCTTGGCTCGCGGCAATGCTTGCCGAAGGTGTTGGTGTCAAAGCGGCGGCGACGGTCGTGGCCGGCCGGCTCGGGGGGCGCAAGAAATATTGGTACCAATGTGCTCAAGCCCTCAAGGACGGCGATGCGTAACAATATGCCCATGTGTGGTTCGCGCGCTTGAGGGGCCTACGAGGGGCTGTTATTCTTTGCCGCTTGGGAGTCGGCCGGACAGTCGCCGCCGTGCATTGCGCGGGGGAGGAAAGTCCGGGCTCCATAGGGCAGGGTGCCAGGTAACCCCTGGGCGGCGTGAGCCGACGGAAAGTGCAGCAGAGAGTAGACCGCCTAAGCGGGCTTTGGCCCGCCGGTAAGGGTGAAAGGGTGCGGTAAGAGCGCACCGCGCGCCTGGTAACAGTGCGTGGCAAGGTAAACCCCACCCGGAGCAAGACCAAATAGGAACCCAAAGGCGCGGCCCGCGCTGGGTTCGGGTAGGTTGCTTGAGGGTCGCGGTGACGCGACCCCTAGAGGAATGGCTGTCCTCGACAGAACCCGGCTTATAGGCTGGCTCCCATTCGAATTCCAGATCTCCGGGTCTGTTCGCGTCATGCCGCGACGTCTGCCTTCGGGCGGCCCGAAACAGCGGCGGCAGGCCCCAACGCCCGAGTGATTCATGCAGCATCGTGACAATCCCGAGAAGGACACTCTTTCCGATACGCAGCATGCTGTCGGTGATCGAGTGGCTGACTACCGACACGCGAGCGTGTTGCTCGACGGTGCGGTGGACGCACTGATCACCGATCCCGATGGCAACTATCTGGACGGTACCTTCGGTCGCGGTGGGCATTCCCGCGTTATCCTCGAGCGGCTATCGCCACAGGGGCGCTTGCTGGCCATCGACCGGGATCCGGCGGCGCTGGCCGAGGGCGCCAAGCTGGACGATCCGCGCTTTTCCCTTCAATACGGTCGTTTCGCCGAATTGGGCGCTATTGCCCATGACCATGAGCTGCACGGCCGCTTGGCGGGCGTGCTGCTGGATGTCGGTGTCTCATCGCCGCAGCTTGACGATCCCTTGCGTGGCTTTAGTTTCTTGCGCGATGGGCCGCTCGACATGCGCATGGACCCTACTCAAGGGGAAAGTGCCGCCGACTGGTTGGCGCGCGTCGGCGAGCGCGAAATGATCGATGTCTTCAAGCGTTATGGCGAGGAACGTTTCGCGCGGCGTATTGCCAAAGCGATCATTGCACGCCGTGCCGAGCGCTCGATTACGCGCACCGAGGACCTGGCGGAAATCGTCAAGGCTGCGCATCCCGCTTGGGAAAAAGGCAAACACCCCGCGACGCGGGTGTTTCAGGCGATACGCATTCATGTCAACGCTGAACTCGAACAGCTAGAGGCCGCGCTCGCTGCCGCCCTTGAGGCATTGTCACCAGGGGGGCGTCTCGTGGTGATCAGTTTCCATTCCTTGGAGGACCGGTTGGTCAAGCGCTTCATTCGTGATCAAGCCCGTGGCGATACGCACTTACCACGTGACTTCCCAGTTCGCGATACGCAATTGAATCGACGCCTGGCCATGGTTGGTAAAGCGAGTCGTCCAGGGGAGCACGAGGTGGCTCATAATCCTCGTGCACGCAGCGCCGTGATGCGCGTGGCTCGGAAACTCGGCTGAGGTTGGTGATGGCGGCTCAAGGACGCAATACCGCGCCCAAGGCAAACTGGCCGTTCGCGGGTCGTCTGCGTTGGCGCCACGTTATCCTCTTGATGCTGGTTTTGATGACACTGGTCAGCGCGTTGGCCTCCATTGCCAGCACGCATCAAACACGCGTGCAGTACGCACGCTTTCAGAAATTGGAAAGCGAGCGCGATAGCTTGCAGACCGTCTGGGGGCGGCTGCTTCTCGAGGAGAGCACCTGGTCGGCTCCGGGGCGTGTCGAGAAAATCGCCACCCAGCGTTTGGAAATGCATGTGCCCGATGTCAATGACGTTGAGGTGATTCGCCCATGAGTCGCGAGCGTCAATCGAACTCGGCGCGTCGTTCACCGAACACTGGGCCGGCAGGGCGCGGTCGTTATCTTTTCATGGTTACGCTCATTGTCATTGCCTTGGGTGCGCTGGTGGGGCGTATCGCCTACCTCAACGTGATTGATCGCGATTTTCTGCAGAATCAAGGTGATGCACGCACGCTGCGGGTCGAGCCGATCAAGGCACATCGCGGGATGATCACCGATCGCAATGGAGACCCGCTGGCGATTTCCACGCCGGTGGTCACGCTGTGGGCCAACCCTCAGGAACTGCCTTCCGACCCGATTCAGTTGGCGACGCTCGCGCGTGCCTTGAATATGGAACCCGCTACGCTCGAGGCGCGTGTCGAGCGCTATTCCGACCATGAGTTCATGTATCTGCGACGACGCATGACACCGGAGGCAGCGCAGCCAGCGCTTGCACTCGATATGCCGGGGGTCTATTCCAAGGATGAATACAAGCGTTATTACCCCTCGGGCGAAGTGACCGCACAACTTGTTGGTGTGACCAATATCGATGATCAGGGTCAAGAAGGCCTAGAGTTGGCGTATAACGAGTACCTCTCGGGGCAGCCCGGCAAGCGGCGTGTACTCAAGGATCGCAAGGGCCGTCTGGTGCGCGACCTGCACTTGCTCAAGGATGCCAAGCCGGGGGGAGATCTGACATTGTCGATCGACCTGCGTTTGCAGTACATGGCCTATCGTGAGCTGAAGAAAGCGGTCGACAAACGTAATGCCGATGGCGGTTCGTTGGTCATGATGGACGCGCGTAGCGGTGAAGTGTTGGCGATGGCTAACTTGCCTTCCTATAACCCCAATAACCGAGCATCCATCGATGTTGCCGGTCTGCGCAACCAGGCGATCACCGATGCTATCGAACCGGGGTCGGTGATGAAGCCGTTGGCGATGTCGGCGGCGTTGGCGACGGACAAGGTCGATCCCGATACGGTGATCGATACCTCCCCGGGGTGGATGGTCATCGATGGGTACACGATCAGCGACTTTCGTAATTACGGCAAGCTCACGCCCGGAGGGATTCTGCTGCATTCGTCCAATATCGGGATGTCGCATATCGCCTTGAAGCTGGACAAGGACACTATCTGGAACCAGTACCGAGAGTTGGGGCTGGGCCAAGCACCAGGAACCGGCTTTCCTGGGGAGGGTAGCGGTAGTCTGCCGTCGCTGTTTGGCCTTTCACGCAGTGCACAGGCTGCCATGGCCTACGGTTATGGTATTTCATTGACGCCCCTGCAGCTTGCCAGTGCCTACACCGCGATCGCCAATGATGGGCGCCGTCTCCGGCCCTCCTTGCTGAAGCGCAACTCTCCCCAGCTCGGTAAGCAAGTCATGTCACCGAAGATCGCGCATGAGCTGCTGAGAATGATGGAGAAAATCGTTCAGCCCGATGCCGGTGGTTCGCGCGCAATGGTCGAGGGATACCGTATCGCGGGCAAGACCGGCACGGTGCGCAAGGTGACCGATGGTGGGTATCAGCAGAAAGCTTATCGAGCCTTGTTTGCGGGTATCGCGCCGGTCTCCGATCCACGTATCGTTACTGTCGTGATGATCGACCATCCCAAGGGGGATGCCTATTACGGTGGTCTGGTGGCGGCGCCGGTCTTTGGCCGTGTGGTGGGCAAGGCGTTGCGTCTTCTCGATGTACCCCCCGATCAACAGGAGATATCCGAGTGATGGAAATCGGTACGCAACGTTTGACGGATGCTCTGGCGTTACTCTGGCCATCGCACGCTACGCCTGCGTTGCTCGATGGCTGGTGTCCGTCCTCATCCACCTGTGCGATCGCTCTCGATAGTCGTGACGCGGGACCTGGAGTCTTGTTCGTGGCCGTGCCGGGCGTACAAGCCGATGGGCGTGCTTTCATCGGTCAGGCGCTGGCAGCCGGCGTGGATGCAGTGCTTTGCGATACGGATTCAATGCCGGAAGATACACCTTTGCAGGATGTACGCGTGCTTGGCTTGCCGGGCCTGAGTGGACGCCTTGGCGAACTCGGGCGTTATCTGTTCGCGGTCCCCGAGACACAGACCCTGATAGGCGTGACTGGCACCAATGGCAAGAGTTCGGTCACGCATTATATTGCTGCATTGTCGGAGGCGCTGGGTACGGCGACGGCGGTGATTGGCACCCTGGGGATCGGACGCCCCGGGCGACTTGAGTCCGCCGCGTTGACGACGCCGGGGCCGCTAGCACTGCAGGCGTCATTGGGGCGTCTTGGCGCGCAGGGCATCGAGCGCGTCGCCATGGAGGTCTCGTCGCACGCGCTCGAGCAACGGCGCGTGACAGGGTGCCGGTTCCAGGCGGCGGTATTCACCAATATCAGTCGCGATCATCTTGATTATCACGGCAGCATGGCCGCCTACGCAGCGGCCAAGGCACGCCTATTCAAGCATCGTGAACTGTCGTTGGCGGTGGTCAATGGCGATGATCGCTTGGCACCATTGATGCTCGCTGGCCTCCCCAAGGGCGTACGCGTGCTCGCTACGGGGTGCGACGAAGCCACGACCTTGCGGGTCATTGATTGGTTTCCGCATGCGCTCGGGCAGCGTGCCTTGATCGCGACGCCGGAGGGCGAGCGTGAATTGGAGTTGTCGCTGTTGGGGCGCTTCAACCTCGACAACGTCCTCCTGGCGATGACGACGCTGTATGGCCTAGGAAGCGATTTGGTGACGCTGTTCGACGCTGCCACGCAACTCGCGCCGGTGCCGGGGCGCATGCAGCGGCTAGTTGCCGATGGCGCACCCACGGTGGTGATCGACTATGCGCATACATCGGAGGCATTGCGCAATGCACTCGATGCGTTACGCGCGCATGTGCCCGCCAAGGAAGGGGCTAAGCTATGGTGTGTGTTCGGGTGTGGCGGCGACCGAGATCGCGGCAAGCGACCGCTGATGGCGCAAGCCGCTGAGGCGCTGGCCGACTGCTTGGTGGTCACCGACGACAATCCACGTAGCGAGCCGGCGGCGGCGATTCGTGACGAGATCGTGGCGGGACTCTCGCCTGACGGCCAGGCCCGCACGGAATGCGTGGCCGGGCGCGGTGCGGCAATCGAGCGTACCTTGCAGAGAGCCGGTGCTGACGACATCGTGCTGATCGCCGGAAAGGGGCATGAGACTTATCAAGACATCGACGGACGGCGCTATCTGTTCAGCGATGTCGAGGTCGCGCAAGCCGCGCTCGAGCGTCGCCGGGAGCACGAGGCATGAGCGCGATGACGCTGCACCAGATCGCCAATTGGTTAGGTGTCTCCCCCCCCGAGGTGGACGCCGAAGTGGTCCAGGTGGTAAGCGATACGCGTCGGGTCGCGCCGGGGGATGTGTTCTTGGCCTTGGTCGGTGAGCGCTTCGATGGCCATGATTTCGTGGAAGAGGCGCGCACCAAGGGAGCGGTGGGAGCGATCGTATCACGGGCCGTGGCGACCCCCTTGCCCCAGATCGAAGTCGCCGACACGCGCCTGGCGCTGGGTATGCTGGGGCGCGTTCGACGGCGCACCTGGTCGGGCGAATTGGTGGCGGTCACCGGTAACAGCGGCAAGACGACGGTCAAGGAAATGTTGGCGTCGATCCTGTCACGTTCGCAGCCGACCCTGTCCACGCGTGCCAATCTTAATAATGATATCGGCGTGCCGCAGACGTTACTGGCGTTGTCGCCGGCGTATCGCCGCGCGGTCATCGAGGTGGGGGCCAACCATCTGGGAGAAATCGCCTGGACGACGGCTCTGGCGTCCCCCGATGTGGCTGTGATCACCAACGTCACGGGCGCGCATATCGGCGAGTTCGGGGGGCTCGGGCAGATCGCTCAGGCCAAGGCGGAAATCCTGCAGGGATTACCGCCCTCGGGCACGGCGGTGCTCAATCGCGATGATCGGTTTTATCCGCTGTGGCGCGAACTGGCAGGCGAGGCCGAGGTGTTCGATTTTGGGCTCGAGTCCACGGCGCGTGTGCACGCCGTGGCGCTGGCCTGTGACGACGCCGGGCGTTATGCTTTCACGCTATCCGTGGATGGTGACCCGCTGGGTCGGGTCCACTTGGCCCTGCTAGGACGCCATAATGTGCTCAATGCGCTGGCCAGCGCGGCAGCGGCATGGGCACTGAGCGTTTCGGGCGAGGATATCGTCGCTGGGCTCGAAGCCTGCCAGGCAATACCGGGGCGCATGACATGCGTGCCTGGTGTGCGCGGCTCGCGCTTGCTGGACGATACCTACAACGCCAATCCCGGTGCGGTTCGCGCCGCCTTGACGGTGCTGGGCGGTATGCCTGCGCCCCGCTGGTGCTTCCTGGGCGCCATGGGGGAGCTCGGCCGCGACAGCGAACGTTTGCATGCCGAGCTGGGCCATGCGGCACGAGAACTGAAGATCGACTTTCTCGGCACGTTCGGTGCCGATGCCCGCCCTGCGGTGGCGGCATTCGGCGATTCGGCGTGTCATTTCGATGATTGGGCGACGCTCGTGCGTTACGCCCACGACCATCTCCCTTCCGGGGCCAGTGTGCTGGTCAAGGGATCGCGCAGCGCCGGCATGGAACGCTTGATTGCCGAGCTGCGCACGGATGCACCAAGGTGAACGCGACTCATGCTGCTTTTCCTGGCTGACTTTTTGGCGAACTTTCAAAGCGCCTTCAACGTTTTCAACTATCTGACCCTGCGCGTGATCCTGGGGACGCTGACTGCCCTCATGCTGTGCCTGTGGTTGGGACCACAGGTCATTCGGCGTCTTGTCGAGCGCCAGATTGGTCAGGCAGTGCGCGACGATGGGCCGCAGTCGCATCTGTCCAAGGCCGGTACGCCGACCATGGGCGGCGCGATGATCCTCATTGCCATTGCTATCAGCACCCTGTTGTGGGGGGATCTCACCAATCACTATGTCTGGTTGGTGCTGGCCGTGACGCTGGGTTTCGGTGCCATCGGTTGGGTCGATGATTATCGCAAGGTCGTAGAGAAGAACCCGCGTGGCTTACCGGCACGCTGGAAGTATTTCTGGCAATCGGCCATTGGGCTCGGTGCGGCGTCAGTGCTTTACTTGACGGCCGCTAGCCCTGTCGAAATCAGCTTGATCGTGCCCCTGTTCAAGGACGTCGTGGTACCGCTGGGCCTTTTCTACATCGTCTTGACCTATTTCGTCATCGTCGGCAGTTCCAATGCGGTCAACCTCACCGACGGCCTCGACGGCTTGGCGATCATGCCCACGGTGCTCGTGGCCATGGGGTTGGCGATCTTCGCCTATGCGAGCGGCAATACCGTCTTCGCACAATATCTGCATATTCCCTTGATACCGGGTGCCGGAGAGTTGGCCGTGTTCTGCGGGACGATCGCGGGGGCCGGCTTGGGATTTTTGTGGTTCAACACCTATCCCGCTCAAGTGTTCATGGGCGATGTCGGGGCACTGGCTCTGGGCGCGGCATTGGGCGTGGTCGCTGTCATCGTGCGCCAGGAAATCGTGCTGTTCATCATGGGTGGCGTTTTCGTGATGGAGACGGTCTCGGTCATGCTGCAGGTGGGATCCTATAAGCTGACGGGGCGACGCATCTTCCGTATGGCGCCGTTGCACCACCATTTCGAACTCAAGGGGTGGCCCGAGCCTCGAGTGATCGTGCGTTTCTGGATCATCACGGTCGTGCTGGTCTTGATGGGGCTAGCCACGTTGAAGATTCGCTGACATGACCAAGGTGCCTGCTGCCTATACGCTGATCATCGGGCTAGGTATCTCCGGCCAGGCGATCGCGCGGCATCTGACCCGTCAGGGGGTGCCCTTCATGATCGCCGATACGCGTGAGGCGCCCCCTGGCCTAGATGCCTTTAGAGACGTCTATCCCGACGTCGAAGTGGTGTGCGGTCCGCTACAAGCGCTGGATATGCGCGAGGCGCATGAAATCGTGGTCAGCCCGGGAGTCGATTTGCGTACGCAGGGGCTTGTCGAGCACCTGAACGCCAAGGGCGAAGGCCCGTATGTGGTCGGTGAAATCACACTTTTCGTGCGTGCGTGTCGCGCCCCGATAGCAGCGATCACTGGCTCCAATGCCAAGTCGACGGTGACTACGCTGCTCGGTGAGATGGCAAGGGAATCGGGCCGGCGCGTCGCAGTCGGGGGAAACCTTGGGACACCGGCGCTCGACTTGCTTACCGAGGTTCCGGACGCTGAGTTGTTCGTGCTCGAACTCTCCAGCTTCCAACTAGAAACCACTGCTTGGCTGGGCGCCGAGACGGTGGCTTTTCTCAATTTGTGCGAAGACCACCTGGATCGTCACGGCGACATGCATGGTTACCAGTCGGCGAAGCGGCGCATTTTTCGCGGCGCGCGCCATGCCGTCGTCAACGCCGACGATGCTGCTACATGGCCCGATGCCCAGGTAGACGATGTAGTGCGTTTCACAACGCGCTCTCCCGCAGGAGAGGATTGGGGTATCGATGCGCATGGCGGAGATGCATGGCTCGTGCATGGCGCCTCGCCGATAATGTCGACGCGTAGCGTACGCATGCCCGGGCGACATAACCATGCCAATGCCCTGGCGGCGCTGGCGATGGGGACACGATTGGGGCTGCCACTGGCAGCGATGCGTCGCGTACTCGAGCGCTTTTCCGGCTTGCTGCATCGGAGCGAGTTGGTCGTCGAACGCGATGGCGTGCGCTGGATCAACGACTCCAAAGGCACCAATGTGGGCGCGACATTGGCGGCGATTGAAGGGGTGGGGCCGGTCCTCGAGGGCCGCCTGATTCTGTTGGCGGGCGGTGACGGCAAGGGGGCAGATTTCATGCCACTGGTCGAGCCGCTGAGGCGCTATGCGCGCGAGGCCGTCGTTTTCGGGCGCGATGCTCAGCGTCTCGAACGTGTCATCTCCAGGTCGGTGCCGGTTACCCGCGTTGCCGACCTCGAGGCCGCCATGCGCCGGGCGCAGGCCATCGCAGACGTCGGCGATGCCGTCCTGCTGTCGCCTGCCTGTGCTAGCCTTGATCAATTTCCCCATTATATGGCACGCGGTGACGCCTTCCGACAGTGGCTGAAGCAGGACGGAGTGGCGGCATGCTAGCGCGATGGAAAAAACGACTTTCCACCCAAGGACAAACCACCGATGGATGGTTGCTGTTGACGACCGTCTCACTCTTGTTGGTCGGCTGGGTGATGGTGACCTCGGCATCGTCGGAGATTGCGACCAGTCTCACCGGCAACCCCTACTATTTCAGCATTCGCCACGGCATTTTCGTGCTCTTCTCGAGCGTTCTTGGCTTGGTGGCGTTGTGCATACCGCTCGAGCGCTGGCGCGCCTGGGGGCCGGGGCTGCTGCTGTTGGGGATCGTGCTGCTTATCGCGGTGTTGTTCATCGGTGACGAGGTCAATGGCAGCAAGCGCTGGATTTCCCTAGGGATTATCAATATCCAGGCATCGGAAGTCGCCAAGTTGTGTCTAATCGTTTACTTCGCCGATTACTTGCAACGTTACCTGCCCGAAGTGCGTCGTGACTGGGGGGCCTTCTTGCGCCCGTTCGTGGTACTCGGGGTGTACGTGGCCCTTTTGATCTTCGAACCGGATTACGGGGCCATCGTGGTGATCGGCAGTTGCATGATGGGCATGCTGCTGATGGCGGGGGCGCCGTTGGGCCGTTTTGGTCTGGTCGTGATCGCAGCCGTGGTCGCCGGTGGCTTGCTCGCCGTGTCCGAGCCCTATCGCCTGGAGCGTATTACCAGTTTTGCCAATCCCTGGGCTGAACAATACTCCAGCGGCTATCAGTTGACGCAGGCCTTGATCGCCTTCGGGCGTGGGCACTGGCTGGGCCTGGGCTTGGGTAATAGCATTCAGAAACTGTTTTATCTGCCCGAGGCGCATACCGATTTCGTGTTTGCGGTACTGGCCGAAGAGCTGGGGCTGGTCGGGGCCGTGGGCGTGGTCTGTCTCTTCGCACTGCTGATCTTTCGTGGGTTTCGCATCGGGCGCAAGGCCGAATTGCGAGGCTGGGCCTTTTCCGCCTGCCTGTGCTACGGCATCTCGCTGGTGTTCGGGGCGCAGGCATTCATCAATATCGCCGTCAGCACCGGTATGTTGCCGACCAAGGGCTTGACCTTGCCGTTGTTGAGTTATGGTGGCTCCAGCCTGGCGGTCAGTTGTGTCATGGTCGCCTTGCTGTTTCGCGTCGATGCCGAACTGCGGGCCAAGACGCGGGCCACCCAGGCGGCACGCCAAGCCAAGAAGCAAGAACGAGGAGAGCGCTAGTGCCTCACCAGCAAGTGTCCCGTGTTCTGATCATGGCCGGAGGGACCGGTGGTCATGTGGTGCCCGCGCTATCGCTGGCCAAGGCGCTGCGCGAACGCGGTGTCGTGGTGGAATGGTTGGGCAGCCCTCGGGGAATCGAAAACCAATTGGTGCCGGCGGCGGATATTGCCTTGCACCGTGTGGAGGTCTCTGGTCTGCGCGGCAATGGGGTCGCCGGTTGGCTGTTGGCCCCATGGCGTCTGGCCAAGGCCATCTGGCAGGCACGTCAAGTGATCGCGACATTCGACCCGCAACTGGTGGTCGGGCTGGGCGGCTTCGCCAGCGGCCCTGGCGGGCTGGCCGCCTGGTTGATGCGCCGGCGTTTGATCATTCATGAACAAAACGCCTTGGCTGGAATGACCAATCGTTATCTAGCGCGTCTGGCGGATCGCGTCTATGCCGCGTTTCCAGGTGCGTTCGGCGCACGCCAGATGGAGGTGGTGGGAAACCCCGTGCGCAATGACATCGCGACGCTGGGCGAGACACCGCGCGATGTCGAGACGCTTCGTACGCGCCCCTTGCGGTTGCTGGTATTGGGCGGCTCGTTGGGCGCGCAGGCACTGAATACGAATGTGCCCCGGGCCGTGGCGGAGTTGCCACCGGCTCGTCGCCCCGACGTACGTCATCAAGCGGGGCGCGACAAGGAAATCACGACGCAAGCGGAATACGCTGAGGTGGACGTCAGCGCGGAGGTCAGCGACTTCATCGACGACATGGTGGCAGCCTATGAGTGGGCGGACTTGATTGTATGCCGCGCTGGGGCTTTGACAATCGCCGAGCTCGCCGCAGCGGCCAAACCCTCGGTATTGGTGCCGTTTCCGCATGCCGTCGATGATCATCAGACACTCAACGCGCGGCAATTGGTCGATGCCGGGGCCGCGCGTTTGATGCCACAGGAACAACTGTCGGCGGCGAGTCTCGCCGAGACGTTGGCGGCACTTCTCGAACCCGAGACCCTGGCCACCATGGCGATCGCGGCACGCTCCGAAGCACGCCTGGACGCGATCGAGCGCCTGGTGGCGGGATGCATGGAGACTAATTTTGACAGCGAATAACGTTTCCGGCGCAACCCGCCCGAACCGCACCGGATTGGGCATGCGCCGCATTCATAATATTCATTTCGTGGGTATCGGCGGCGCTGGCATGTGCGGGATCGCTGAAGTGTTGGCCAATCAGGGCTATACGGTCAGCGGCAGCGACCTGCGGGAGTCGCCGGTCACGCGGCATCTGCGCGATTGCGGCATCCGCGTGTGCATTGGACACGTCGATGAACATGCCCAGGGAGCCGATGTTCTGGTCGTTTCCACAGCGGTCGACACCGAGAATCCAGAGATTCGTTGGGCGCGTGAGCATCGCATTCCCGTGGTACGGCGTGCGGAAATGCTCGCCGAGCTGATGCGCTTTCGCCATGGCATCGCCGTGGCAGGAACGCATGGTAAGACGACCACCACCAGCTTGACGTCGACTCTGCTCGGCGAGGGGGGGCTCGATCCGACCTTCGTGATCGGCGGCAAGCTGACCAGTGCCGGCGCCAACGCACGCCTGGGCGA
This sequence comes from Chromohalobacter sp. HP20-39, assembly GCF_033052815.1. Taxonomy (NCBI): domain Bacteria; kingdom Pseudomonadati; phylum Pseudomonadota; class Gammaproteobacteria; order Oceanospirillales; family Halomonadaceae; genus Chromohalobacter; species Chromohalobacter sp. HP20-39. Next base: position 252,109 of record NZ_JAWHTP010000003.1, read on the forward strand.
GGGCGATTACTTGGTGGCCGAGGCCGACGAGTCGGATGCGTCGTTCCTGCACTTGCAGCCGATGGTGTCGATCGTCACCAATATCGATGCCGACCACATGGCAACCTACGCGGGTGATTTTTCAAGGCTCAAGGATACCTTCCTCGAGTTCTTGCATAACCTGCCTTTCTACGGGCTGGCAGTGCTGTGTCTCGACGATGACAACGTGCGCGGCCTGATTCCGCGCATCCAGCGCCAGTTCGTGACCTACGGTTTCTCCGAGGATGCCGATTACCGCTTGTGCAATTTCGTCCAGCGCGGTGGCGTGGTGCACTTCACTGCCGAGCGTCCGCCGGGCATGGCACCCCTCGAGATCGAGTTGGGTATGCCGGGCCGTCACAACGCCCTCAATGCGCTTGCGGCGATTGCCGTAGCCAGCGATGCGGGCGTCGATGACGCCGCCATTCAACACGGACTCGCCAACTTTGCTGGAGTGGGGCGGCGCTTCCAGGTACATGGACATTTCCCGGCGCCGGCCGCCGAAGGCGAGGTCATGCTGGTCGATGATTACGGCCACCACCCGCGCGAGGTGGAAATGGTCATCGACGCGGTGCGTGCAGGCTGGCCCGAGCGTCGCCTGGTTATGCTGTACCAGCCGCATCGCTATTCGCGTACGCGAGATCTGTACGAGGATTTCGTGCGTGTTCTCTCGGGCGTGGATACGCTGTTGCTACTGGATGTCTACAGCGCTGGGGAAGCCCCGATTCCAGGCGCGGAGGGCCGGACACTGGCCGGTTCGATTCGTCAACGGGGTCAGGTCGATCCATTGTTCGTCGAAAGCAAGCAGGAACTGCCAACGCTGTTGTCACACGTGCTGCGCCCCGACGACATCCTGATTACTCAGGGCGCTGGTGACATCGGCGGTATTTCGTTGCGCCTGGCTGGCTGCCGGTTACATCTGGATGGAATGGAATTATGAATGACAGCGTGACGAAAAAGGGCTCGAAGCACCCGCATCTGGGGCGAATCGTCGTGGTATACGGTGGCCGTTCCGCCGAGCGTGAAGTGTCGCTGCTCAGTGGTCGCGCGATCCTTGCATCGCTAAAGCGCAGCGGCGTCGACGCACGTGGGTTCGATTTCGCCGGGGGCGGGTTGAGCGGCCTCGAGGCGCTTGCACCGGAATATGTCTTCATCGCCATGCACGGTCGGGACGGCGAGGACGGCTCCTTGCAGGGCGCTCTGGAGCTGCTGGATATCCCCTATACGGGTAGCGGCGTGCTGGCTTCTGCGCTGGGTATGGACAAGGAACGCACCAAACAGTTCTGGCGTGCCCATGGCTTGCCCACGCCGGAAAGCGTCATGCTGAAGGGCCAGGTGGACTGGGACGCGGTGATTGAAGCTCTGGGGTTGCCGTTGATCGTCAAACCGGTACACGAGGGCTCGACGATCGGGATCAGCATTGTCGACACCCGCGAGGAATTGATCGCCGCCCATGCCGAAGCAGCGCGCTTTGACAATGCCATCATGGCCGAGCGTTTCGTGCAGGGCGAGGAATATACCGTGTCGCTACTCGGCGACAAGGTGTTGCCGGCGATTCGTGTCGAGGTGCCCAGCGGCTTCTACGATTACGAAGCCAAGTATCATTCCGACACTACCCGTTATTTGCTGCCGTGTGGGCTCGAGGCCGCCGATGAGCGAGCGCTGGGAGAGCTGTGCCGCCGCGCGTTCGAGGTGATCGGCGGTAGCGGCTGGGGGCGTGTCGATGTGATGCGCGATGCGCAGGGACGCTTCTGGCTACTCGAGGTCAACACGGTGCCGGGCATGACCGACCATAGCTTGGTGCCGCAAGCGGCGGCGCATGCCGGGCTCGACTTCGATGCCTTGGTGTTGCGGATTCTCGACACCACGGTCGACGAGTGACGCAGCAATGAAGGAGGCCGGTTTGCGCGGTGCCTTGTTAGGCTTGATTCTATTCGCCGTTTTGCTCGGTGCCGGCGGGCGTGCGCTGTGGATCTGGCTCGACCGGCCCATCGAGCGGGTGTCCATCGGTGGCGACCTGCACTATGTCTCGGCGACCTATTTGCAGCGCAACCTTGCCCCATTGGTCAGCGGTGAGACCTGGCTATCCATCGATCTCGACCAGGTGCGTGACAAGGCTCGCGAAATCGCCTGGCTGTCGGAAGTGAAAGTCTCGCGTGAGTGGCCCAATGCCTTGCGCTTCAAGCTGTTCGAACAAGTGCCAGTAGCGCACTGGAATGACGACAAGCTGCTCAATACGCATGGTGAGCCTTTCTCGCCAGGCCCGGTCGATGACTTGGACAAGTCCTTGCCGGATCTGGCGGGGCCCAAGGGGAGTGGGCCCGAGGTGCTGGCGTATCATGACTTGTTGCTACGCCGCTTGGACATGCTGGATTTGCATGTCACACAGTTGCGGCTGGAGGATCGTGGGGCATGGCGTTTCCAGGTGAATGACGGTGTGTGGGTAATGCTGGGGCGTACCGATCTTGAATCGCGACTGGCGCGTTTTACTGCCGCCTGGCAACGGCAGTTGGGAGCGCAGGCGTCGCAAATTCGCTACATCGATTTACGCTATCCCAATGGGGTTGCGGTGGCGTGGCATGGCGAAACCGAAACAGAGGCGATGGAGTAACGTCGCAATTGCCTTTTTCGGCGACAGGCCACGAAATCCGGGCGACGGGGGTTTCCCTTTTTGCAAAAATCACCGTATTCTGAGGCCGTTTTCATCTGTTGGGTGGTGACTTTAAGTTTCTTGTTCCTATAATTGGCTCAACACGTTTTTTGTGTCTCAATGGCTTTTAAACCCAGTGCAGTTCGAGGAGTGACCCCGACCTATGGCAGGACAATCCAATGCTTCCAACATGGTGGTTGGGCTGGATATCGGAACGTCCAAGGTAGTCGCTATCGTCGGCCAGCCTTCCGATGATGGAAGCATCGAGATCGCAGGCATTGGTTCGCACCCCTCGCGCGGCATGAAAAAAGGGGTCGTCATCAATATCGAGTCGACCGTGCAGTCGATTCAGCGCGCCGTCGAGGAAGCGGAGTTGATGGCAGGTTGCGATATTCACTCGGTGTATGTTGGCGTGGCCGGTAGTCATATCAGTTCGATGAATTCCGACGGTGTCGTGGCTATCAAGGAACGCGAAGTCACTCCTTCTGATATCGATCGCGTCATTGATTCGGCCCGGGCGCGTGCCATTTCCGAAGGGCAACGTATTATTCACGTATTGCCTCAGGAATTTGCCATCGATAACCAGGAAGGTATCCGCGAACCCCTGGGAATGTCCGGTGTCCGACTCGAGGCACGTGTCCATCTGGTCACGGCAGCCTTGAATGCCGTGCAGAACATCGAAAAATGCGTACGCCGCTGCGGGTTGGAAGTTGATGACATCATTCTGGAGCAGTTGGCTTCCAGTTACGCGGTATTGACGGAAGACGAACGCGAACTGGGCGTGTGCATGGTGGATATCGGTGGCGGGACCACCGATATTGCCGTATTTACCGAAGGGGCCATACGTCATACGGCGGTGATTCCCATTGCGGGTGATCAGGTGACCAACGATATCGCCATGGCGTTGCGCACGCCGACGCAGTACGCGGAAGACATCAAGGTCAAATACGCCTGCGCACTGACCCAGCTTGCAAGCAGTGACGAAATGATCAAGGTTCCCAGCGTGGGGGACAGGCCGGCGCGTGATCTTTCGCGCCAGGCGTTGGCCGAAGTGGTCGAACCCCGCTACGAAGAATTGTTTACATTGGTGCGCGAAGAATTGCGGCGTAGTGGTTACGAGGATCTCGTGGCGGCTGGTGTAGTGCTGACCGGTGGTACGTCGCGCATGGAGGGTGTCGTCGAGCTGGCTGAAGAAATCTTCCACATGCCCGTGCGCATTGCTTATCCCCACAACGTTCGCGGCCTCGTCGATGTCGTGCGCAACCCGATTTATTCGACGGGAGTGGGTTTGCTACTCTACGGTATGAATGATGCCAAACGTAATGCTGTCGTGTCGGCTCAGCCCCGTAGAGAAGAGGCTCATACCCGACGTGGACAAAGGCAGGAGCGCTCGGGGTTGGAAAGGATCAAAAGTTGGTTTAAAGGAAATTTCTGAGAGGGCCGCACTGGTAGCGGTCACAGGAGACGGGGCTTATGTTCGAACTGGTAGATAACGCACCTTCTAGCAGCGCGGTTATCAAGGTGATTGGCGTCGGTGGTGGCGGTGGCAATGCCGTCAACCACATGGTCGAAAGCAATATCGAAGGCGTCGAGTTCATCTGTGCCAATACCGACGCTCAGGCGCTCAAACGTGTTGCCGCCAAGACTGTTCTTCAGCTCGGCAGCGAAATCACCAAGGGGCTGGGTGCTGGTGCCAGCCCCGAGGTCGGTCGTCAAGCGGCGACGGAAGACCGGGAACGGATCGCCGAGTTGCTGCAAGGCGCTGACATGGTCTTCATTACCGCCGGCATGGGCGGGGGAACCGGCACCGGCGGCGCGCCGATCGTGGCGCAGGTCGCCAAGGAGCTGGGCATCTTGACCGTGGCAGTCGTGACGCGTCCCTTCCCCTTTGAAGGGCCCAAGCGCATGCGGGCTGCCGAAGAGGGTATGGAAGCGCTTTCCGAGTATGTCGACTCGTTGATTACTATCCCCAACGAGAAGCTGCTTGCGGTGCTCGGCAAGAATGCCAGCCTACTGTCGGCGTTCAGTGCCGCCAATGATGTGCTGCTGGGTGCGGTACAGGGTATCGCCGAGTTGATCACCAGTCCTGGCATCATCAACGTCGACTTTGCCGATGTGCGCACCGTGATGTCCGAGATGGGCATGGCGATGATGGGAACCGGCGCGGCCACTGGTGAAAATCGCGCGCGTGAAGCGGCGGAGAAGGCCATTCGCAGCCCCTTGTTGGAGGACATCGATCTGCATGGTGCGCGCGGCATCCTGGTCAACATCACGGCGGGGCCGGACCTTTCCATCGGCGAGTTCAACGATGTCGGTGCCACAGTGCAGGAATTCGCTTCCCAGGATGCGACGATCGTGGTGGGGACGTCCATCGACATGGAATTGTCCGACGAGTTGCGCGTCACCGTGGTGGCAGCGGGCCTCGAGGGTCTCAAGGAAAAGGCGACAGTCGCTACGCCGCAGCGTGAGACGGTCGCGGCGGCACGCAGTGCCGAAGCGCCCGATTACCGCAAGCTGCAGCAGCCAACTGTCATGCGTCAGCAGGCAGCCAAGGAGCAGGACGAGTCGGCGAAATCTCGGCAGGAATCACGTCGCAAGTCGCAAGAACTCGACGATTACCTGGATATCCCGGCGTTCCTCCGCCGACAGGCCGATTGAGCGGGCGACATGCTGGGCGCATAGGCGTGGCCAGGCGACATTTTTTTGTTGAAACGCTTGTTCGGTGTTATAGTGAACGCCGTTTCATAACGATTTCCAAGCTTGGCTTACGCCCATGATTAGACAACGTACATTAAAGAATACCATCCGTGCCACTGGTGTGGGCCTGCACTCAGGTGAAAAAGTATACCTGACGTTGCGCCCCGCGCCGGTCAATACTGGCATTGTCTTCGTACGTACCGATCTCGATCCAGTGGTGCAGATTGCCGCCAATGCCGAATACGTGACCGACACCACGCTGTGTACAGCTCTCTCACGTGATGGCGTCAAGGTGGCGACAGTGGAGCACTTGATGTCGGCATTTGCTGGCTTGGGAATCGACAATGTCTTCGTCGAGCTCAGTGCCCCGGAAGTGCCCATCATGGATGGTAGTGCTGGCCCGTTCGTTTTTCTGATTCAGTCGGCGGGTATCGCCGAGCAGGGCGCGCCCAAGAAGTTCATCCGTATCAAGCGCGAGATCGTGGTCGAGGAAGACGACAAGGAAGCGCGTTTCTTGCCGCACAATGGCTTCAAGGTGGCGTTTGCCATCGATTTCGATCACCCGGTCTTCGCGCACCAGAAACAGACGGCGAGCGTCGACTTCTCCACGACCTCCTTCGTCAAGGAAGTCTCGCGAGCGCGGACCTTCGGTTTCATGCGTGACCTGGAATTCCTGCGCGCGCAGAACCTGGCGCTGGGTGGCAGCTTGGATAATGCTATCGTCGTCGATGATTACCGCATCGTGAACGAGGGCGGACTTCGTTATGAGGACGAGTTCGTCAAGCATAAGGTGCTCGATGCCATTGGCGATCTGTATCAGCTGGGACACAGCCTCATTGGTGAGTTCCGTGGGGTCAAATCCGGTCACGGCTTGAACAACAAGCTATGCCGCGCCTTGATGGCGCAGCAGGATGCCTGGGAGATCGTGACCTTCGAAGACGAGACGCAGACAGCCCCTATCTCGTATGCGGCGCCAGCGTTGGCTTGAGGCCGCGCTTAGCGTATCGCCATGCTGTATTTGACGCCGACCGCTCTGGTCGGCGTTTTTTCTTGGAAGCGATGCGTGTTATTAGGTGTCGTCAGGAGCATGTGACGCCAGGCGTGCCAATGCCTTTTTTAGCTTCGGGTCCGTGGTATCGTCCGCGCATACCTTGAGATGGTGCGCGGCCTCGGGAGAAAGTGTGCGTGCCTGGGAAACAGGCGCCTGGAGCGGACGCACCGGACGGACCTTGAAGTCGAGCGAGAGAACGGCTTCGAATTCGGGCAGTTGGCGCAGCAACATGAGCAATCGCTGGCGCTCGTAACGAAGCCACGTCAGCCAGACGGCTCCATCGGTAATCAGGGTCAAGCCGCCTTCTCGATAGCCGCCGACATAGACGTGCTCGGCAACCTCGGCGGGAAGTCCGGCACGCAGGTGCTGCTGGGCGCGCTCCAGCAGTTTGGCCATGCGCACCACCGATCCCAGTTCGCCGGAACCGTCGATGAGATGGTGCATGGACTGGGCTCGGAAACGCTTAGCCTTTATACTCATGGGCTTGCCCGCGCGAAGGAAAGCAGAATGTCTGCGCAATCTACCATGAGCCGGAGCTCGTCGATAGCATGAGCAGTACCACGGACCACAGCCCAACGTCGCCACGTCGCGCTCGCGCGCGTCATCGTGCGCAATGGTGGCTGGCCGGACTGTTGGTGGGGTGTTTATTGCCGGCGGGGTTAGTGAGCGCCGATGCACTGCGCATCGCCGAGCGATTGACGCAGATCTGCCTGATGGCGCCGGAAGCCATTCGTGCTCAATCACGCCGAGTGGCGCGGCGCACACGGCTACTGGCCAGCGCCCGACGTCGGCCGTTGTCATCGTGCCTGTGGCGTTTGCCGCAGCGCTGCTGTCATGCCTTGAGCGTAGGGTTGGACGCCGTCTCGCGTCGCGGTCCACCAAATAGTGCCTGGTTTTTTGATGTTGGGCGCAAGATCGCCTGATATCGACATCGACACCGCGTCAATACGGTGATCGTCATGACGTTTTTCGGCACTTTTGGAAATCAGGATCTCACATGCTCAATACTCTCGTACGCAAGCTTGTCGGCTCGAAGAACGAGCGCGAAGTCAAACGCATGCGCAAGGCCACTGAGGCCATCAACGCACTGGAACCGACGTTCGAATCCCTCGATGACGCCGCGCTGAAAGCCAAGACCAGCGAGTTTCGCCAGCGCCTGGAGTCGGGCGAATCCCTCGACAAGCTTCTTCCCGAAGCCTTTGCCGTGGTGCGTGAGGCGAGTAAGCGCGTGATGGGAATGCGTCACTTCGACGTGCAGATGGTCGGCGGGATGACGCTGCACGAAGGGCGCATTGCTGAGATGAAAACCGGCGAGGGCAAGACCCTCGTCGGCACTCTGTCGGTTTATCTCAATGCGCTGCCGGGAAAGGGCGTGCACGTGGTGACGGTCAACGACTACCTGGCGAGCCGCGATGCCGAGTGGATGCGTCCCCTCTATGAGTTTCTCGACCTAAGCGTAGGGACGATCTTTTCCGGTCAGGCATCGCCCGAGAAGCGCGAAGCTTATGCCTGCGATATCACCTACGGCACCAACAATGAGTTCGGCTTCGACTATCTGCGCGACAACATGGCGTTTTCGCTGGATGACAAGGTCCAGCGCGCATTGCATTACGCGATCATCGATGAGGTCGACTCGATCCTCATCGATGAAGCGCGTACACCGCTGATCATTTCCGGCCCAGTAGAAGAGAACGTCGAACTTTATCGGCGCATCAATCAGCTTTCCTTGGGACTTGAGGCGTGCAGTGATGAGGAGGACCCCACCAGCGGGGACTTTATCCTCGATGAGAAGCAAAAACAGGTGGAGCTAACGGAAACCGGTCACCAGAAGCTGGAAGGGATGCTGAGAGAGGCAGAGCTTCTGAGTGCGGACGACTCGCTTTACTCGGCCCAGAACCTGGGGCTACTTCAGCATGTGCATTCGGCGTTGCGCTCGCGCCATCTTTACCACCGCGATGTCGATTACATCGTCAACAACGATGAAGTGGTCATTGTCGACGAGCACACCGGGCGTAGCATGCCGGGACGCCGCTGGTCGGAAGGTTTGCACCAGGCGGTCGAAGCCAAGGAAGGGGTCACGATTCAGAAAGAGAGCCAGACGCTGGCTTCGACCACCTTCCAGAACTACTTCCGTCTCTACGAGAAGCTGTCGGGGATGACGGGGACCGCCGATACCGAGGCCTTCGAGTTCCGTCAGATCTACGGGCTGGATGTCATGGTGATTCCTACCAACCGCCCGTTGGTTCGTGTGGATCATAATGACTTGGTCTACATGAGCGGTGAGGAGAAATTCGAGGCCATCATCGACGACGTCAAGACGCAACGCGAGGCGGGCCGGCCCATTCTGGTGGGCACGGCGTCGATCGAAACCTCCGAATACCTCGCCCAACTGATGCAGCAGTACCAGATACCGCACAATGTGCTTAACGCCAAGCAGCACCAGAGTGAGGCGGAAGTCATCGCTCAGGCAGGGCAGCCCGGTGCGGTGACCATCGCCACCAACATGGCCGGGCGCGGTACCGATATCGTACTGGGCGGCAATTGGGAAGCCGAAGCGGCGGCCCTCGACAACCCTTCCGAAGAACAAGTCGCGGCACTCAAGGCGGCATGGCAGGAGCGCCACGATGCCGTACTCGCTGCAGGCGGGCTCCACGTGATTGGTTCCGAGCGCCACGAATCGCGGCGCATCGACAATCAGCTGCGCGGCCGTTCCGGTCGTCAGGGCGATCCTGGGTCGACGCGGTTCTTCCTTTCACTGGAAGACAACCTCATGCGGTTGTTCGGTTCCGACCGCGTTCAACGGTTGATGAATGCTTTGGGACTGGAGCACGGTGAGGCGATCGAGCACAAGATGGTCTCCAATGCCGTCGAGCGTGCCCAGAAAAAGGTGGAAGGACGCAATTTCGATATCCGCAAGCAGCTGCTGGAATACGACGACGTCTCCAACGATCAGCGTCGTGTCGTCTATGAGCAGCGCGATGAAGTGCTCGCCACCGATGACCTCTCGTCGAATATCGCGGAGATTCGTGAGCAGGTCTTGTCCGAGGCCATCACCAGTTATGTGCCGCCACAGAGCCTGGCCGAGCAATGGGATCTGCCGGGACTACAGGATTACCTCAAGCAAGAGTTCAACCTCGATGTGCCGGTCGTGCAGTGGGCCGAGGAGGACGAGCACTTCCATGAAGAGTTGCTGCGTGAACGCCTGCACGATCAGCACCGGGGGCTCTTTGCCAGCAAGACCGAAGCGGTAGGTCCGGAGCTGATGCGGCGCTTCGAGAAGCAGGTCATGCTGCAGGTGCTCGACACGCGCTGGAAGGAACACCTGCAACACATGGACCACCTGCGCCGCGGTATCCATCTGCGTGGGTATGCACAAAAGAACCCCAAGCAAGAATACAAGCGTGAAGCCTTCGAGCTCTTCCAAGCGCTGCTGGCCAACATCAAGCACGATGTCATTCGCATCTTGAGTCATGTGCAGGTCCGGCGTCAGGAAGAAGTTGATGAACTCGAACGTGAGCGGCGTGCCACGCTGGAGCGTGAACGTGCGGTCAGTCAGCCGGTTCACGAGGATGCCGTGGCCTCGGCCGAGGCGGTAACCGCCGAAGGCGAGGAAGAAGCCAGTGAAGGAGAAGACGGTCAGCCGGTACGCCGCGAAGGCCCCAAGGTAGGTCGCAACGACCAGTGCCCTTGCGGCTCAGGCAAGAAATACAAGCACTGCCACGGCAAATTGAGCTGAGGCCATGGCAAACGTGGTGTGAGGAGAGACGACATGGCGGTGGGGGAAGCACATTTTCCGGCGATGCCGGCCATCGAAGGCATTCGCTTAGGGACCGCGATGGCGGGTATCAAGGCGTCGGGGCGCCGCGACTTGGTGGTGATCGAGCTGCCCGAGGCGACGACGCTGGCGGCGACGTTCACGCGCAATGCCTTTTGCGCGGCGCCCGTTCATGTGGCGCGGCGCCATCTCGAAACGGGGACGCCGCGTTATCTGCTGATCAATACTGGTAACGCCAATGCCGGTACGGGGGAGCCGGGTATGCGCGATGCCGAGGCGAGCTGCGAGGCATTAGGTGAATTGGCACAAGTCGCGGCGCAGAGCGTCTTGCCATTCTCCACCGGGGTGATCGGCGAGCCCCTGCCAGTGAAGCGGTTATGCGATGCCTTGCCGGAGGCACTTGCCACGTTGTCGGCGGAAGGCTGGCAGACGGCGGCCGAAGGCATTCTGACGACGGATACGCGTGCCAAGGGTGCCACACGGTGTATCGAGATCGATGGTCAGAAGGTGACGATCAACGGTATCGCCAAGGGGTCGGGAATGATCAAGCCCGACATGGCCACGATGCTGAGTTTCGTCTTCACCGACGCCGCCATCGACGACGTGCGTCTGCAAGCACTGCTGCGGCGTGCCGTCGATGACTCTTTCAACTGCATCACCGTGGATTCGGATACCTCGACCAACGATGCCTGTACATTGGCTGCCACCGGAAGCTCTACTCGCATCGATACCGCCGAGCACGAGTCGTGCTTTGCTGCGGTCTTGACCGAGGTGCTGGTAGAATTGGCGCAGGCCATCATCCGTGATGCCGAGGGCGCGACCAAGTTCGTTACCCTCGACGTCGAAGGGGCAACGACTCGGCAGGAAGCCTTGGACGTTGCCTTTACCGTGGCGCATTCGCCATTGGTGAAAACGGCGCTTTATGCCAGCGACGCCAACTGGGGGCGCATTCTGGCGGCGGTTGGGCGTGCGCCGGTACCCGACCTGGATGTGTCGCGTATCGCGATCGACCTCGGTGAGGTAGCGCTCGTCGAACGCGGCGGTCGTGCGGCGTCGTATACCGAGGCGGCGGGAAGCGCGGTCATGGCCGAGTCCGAGATCACGATCCGTATCCATCTCGGACGCGGCGATGTTGCGGCGACAGTCTGGACGTCGGACTTGTCACACGATTATGTCTCCATCAATGCCGACTACCGTAGTTGAGCGCGAGTCGTAAAGTACGGCTAGCCGAGTGCGGATGGCAGCAGCGATAAGCGGACCGTCTTCGGTTCGCGGATCATGAACAGTCAGTCAAGGTGAAATGACCAACATGGTGAAAAGAAGGGTACACGTAGCGGCGGCTGCCATCATTCGCGAGGATGGTCATGTGCTGCTGGCACGCCGTCCCTCGATCGTCGATCAGGGTGGCTTATGGGAATTCCCCGGGGGTAAGTTGGCACCCTACGAAACCGGTTTTGAAGCGCTCAAGCGTGAACTCCGCGAGGAACTGGGCGTCGAAATCTTGCGCGCACAGCCGCTTATTCGCGTTCACCATGAATATGCCGACAAACGCATTTTACTCGATGTCTGGCAGGTGCATGAATTCGAGGGCGAGCCCTTCGGTCGCGAGGGTCAGGCGGTGCGTTGGGTGCCACAGTCGGAGCTGATCAATTACCCGTTCCCGGAAGCCAATCACCCGATCTTGCGTGCCGTGTGTCTACCGCATGAATATCTGATCAGTGATGAGGAAGCTGACGACACGGTATTTTTCGACAAGCTCGAGCGTGCCTTGCGCGATGATCATGTGCGCCTGGTGCAACTGCGCGCCAAGACGCTGGATGACAGCGCGTATCTAAAGCGTGCCGAGCAAGCGCTGGTGCTCTGTCGGCGGTACGAGGCGCGTTTGATTCTCAACGGCGATCCCGCGCTACTCGACGATATCGATGCCGATGGCATCCATCTGCCCAGTCGTGCCTTGATGGCACTCAAGCATCGCCCCATTGCCCATGACAAATGGCTGGGGGCCTCGACGCATGATCCTCAACAGCTTGAACAGGCGGCTGCGATTGGCTGCGATTTCGTGACCTTTTCGCCGGTGCGCGTGACGCCTAGCCATCCTGATACGGCCCCGGTCGGCTGGCACGATTTCCAGCAGCTGGTGGAAACCGCAGGCATGCCGGTCTATGCGCTGGGCGGGGTTACGCGAGACGATGTCGACCAGGCGCGTGCGGTAGGTGCCCAGGGGATCGCAACGATTCGCGACCTCTGGAAATAAAGCACGTATCTCCGTGACTGCATGATATCGCTGGCCAACGGCTCGCCATTTTGGCGGGCCGTTGGCGTTTCTGCCTTATTGACGCGGTTCCCCGCGCTCCAGGTCGTCGATCAAGCGGTCGAGATCGGTTTCGTCCATAGCGGGCTCGCCCGCGATGCGGTGGGATTCATCGGCCCAGGCGCCGAGATCGAGCAGGCGGCAGCGCTTCGAGCAGAAGGGCCGATAAGGGTTGTCGGTTGTCCAGGCGACCTTGGTGCGACACTGGGGACAGGCGACTTCAAGGGGGCGGTCTTGGGATGTCTCCGTCATGCTAAAGCGAGTACTCCTGATGGGGGCCATCGAATAGTTGCCGGTAACGCGCGTCAAGCTGGGTGACCTGCGCTTTCAGCGCCATCATGTCACCGTGATTCTCGATCACGTCGTCGGCAAGCGCCAACCGCTCTTGGCGGGGCATCTGTGCCGCGAGGATAGCATGCGCCTGAGTTTCGCTCACTTCATCGCGTGCTTGGGTGCGCGCCACCTGAAGCGTTTCGGGAACATCGATGACCAGGCGGCGGTCGACCAGCGAGACTTGATCCGTCTCGAACAGCAGCGGCGACACGAGCAGTCCATAGGGGGCAGCGCCCTGGCGTATCGCCTCGAGACGCTCGCATAATCGCTGACGGATGCGTGGATGTGTGACGCTTTCCAGCCACTGACGCTCGCCGTCATCGGCGAAGACAATGTCGCGCAAGGCGCGGCGTTGCAACTCGCCGTGCCCATCGAGCAGCGAATTTCCGTAACGTGCCACGATTTCGTCCAGCGCGGGTTCGCCGGGCGCGACGATATCGCGTGCCACGAGATCGGCATCGACCCAGGGAATCCCTAGATCGGCGAACATGGCGGCGACGGTGGACTTGCCAGAGGCGATGCCACCGGTCACACCGATGATGGGGGCGGCGGAGGTCATGGCGAACTCCTCACAGTCCGGTCCAGGCGCGTAGTGGTGCGCCGAAGAGTACCGCGACCCACCCGGCGAGGGCGAGGAAAGGGCCGAACGGTAGCGGCATGCCGCGCAAGCGTGGCAGCGAGAGCTGCAACAGCCCTCCGATGATGGCGCCCAACCCGGCGGAAAGCATCAGTAGTATCGGCAGCATCGTCCAGCCGAGCCAAGCCCCCAGCGCTGCTAGCAGCTTGAAGTCACCGTAACCCATGCCTTCCTTCTTGGTCAGCCACTTGAATAGCCAGTAGAAACTCCACAGCAGCACATAGCCGGCCATGGCACCGACGACGGCATTCTCGAGCATAAAGGGCTGAAAGAAGAGCTGGTAGAGCAGGCCGGCCCAAAGCAAAGGCAGCGTGATGATATCGGGGAGCAACTGGGTACGCAGGTCGATGATGGCCAACACCAGCAACGTCAGGCACAGTCCGCTCCAGGCCAGCGCCGACCAGGTGGCGCCATGCACGATGATGACGCTCGCCATCAGCAGGCCCGCCATCAGTTCGATCAGCGGGTATTGCACGCTGATACGCGCCTGGCAGTGCGCACAGCGGCCGCGGCGCTTGAACCAGCCGATAAGGGGCAAGTTGTCGTGCCAGGCGATTGGCTGGCGGCAGCTCGGACATTGCGAGCGTGGCGTGCACAGGTTGTAGCGCGCCACCTCTTCCTCGGGAAGCGCCAGTGCATCGCGCGCTTCCTGGCGCCATTGCAGCATCAGCATTACGGGTAAACGTACGATGACGACATTGATAAAGCTGCCCAGCAAGGCACCGAGAACAAACGCCATCACGGTCAGCCACGGTAGCGGGATTTCGGCGAACAACGTGCCACTCCTGAAATGAGTGCGCCCGGCGAAATGCCGGGGCGGGTGAATGAGAAACGTGCCAACGTTCTAGGTCTGTCTGCCTAGATCGCCGAGCCCATCTCGAAGATCGGCAAATACATCGACACCACGAGGCCGCCGACCAGAACGCCCAACACCACGATGATGAAGGGTTCGAGCAACGATGTCAGGGCGTCGACTTTGGTGTCGACGTCTTCCTCGTAGAAATCCGCCACCTTGTTGAGCATGGCATCCAATGCGCCGGATTCTTCGCCGACCCCGATCATCTGCACGGCCAGGTTGGGGAAGCGCCCGGTGGCGCGCATGGCGAAGTTGAGCTGCTGGCCACTGGAGACGTGCTCACGCACTTCGTCGATGGCGCGCTGGTAGACACGGTTGCCGGTCGAGCCTGCTGCGGTTTGCAGTGATTCGACCAGCGGTACCCCGGCGCTGAAGGTCGTCGCCAGCGTCCGCGAGAAGCGCGCCACCGAGGACTTGTCGAGGATATCGCCGATCACCGGCAGGTGCAGCATTAGCCCATCGACGCGATAGGCGAAGCGCGGCGAGCGCCGTATGCCGAGACGCACCAGCAGGACGGCAGCGATTAAGACGCCAAGCAGGTGTGGCCAATACGCTTGGACCCACTCCGAGAGCTGGATGGTCAGTTGCGTGAAGGCGGGCAGGTCGGCGCCGAAGCCACGAAACAGGCTCTCGAATTGCGGTACGACCTTGATCAGCAGCAGGGCGGTCACCCCCATGCCCACGAGCACGACGGCGGCGGGATAATAAAGCGCCTTTTGCACGCGGGACCGCAGCGAATCGATCTTTTCCTTGTAGCTGGCGACACGTTCGAGCATGCGCTCCAGCGAGCCGGATTGTTCACCGGCTTCGACCATGTTGACGAACATGCGGTCGAAATGTTGCGGATGCTGCGACAGCGCTTCGGAGAAGCTGGCGCCGGCCGAGACCTCATTCATTAGCGTCTCGATGAGGTGATGCATGGCGGGACGCTTGAGGCTTTCCGAGACCACGCTGAACGCCTGAAGCAAGGGGATCCCGGCACGGATCATGGTGGCCATCTGGCGCGCGAACAGGGTGATGTCTTGCGGCCGTATGCGGCCCAGCCCGAAAGGGCTACGCACGCGCTGAATCCGCTTGACGAGGATATTTTGGCGCCCGAGTTCCTGGCGCACGCCCATTTCATCCGCGGCGACCAGTTCGCCTTGGATGGTTTCACCGCGGGAGTTCTTGCCCTTCCACCGCCAGCGGTGCAGGACGACGCGCCGAGGCGCCTTGCTGCGTGTCGCTACCGCCATGTCGTTGCCCTCATGTCACTTGCCCTGGTCGCTCATTCCAGCACTACGCGATTGATTTCCTCGAGGCTGGTAATGCCCGCGAGTACTTTACTCAGACCGCTGCGCCGTAGATCGGGATGGCCTTCTTGACGGGCCAGTTCGCCGAGTTCCAATGAATTGCCGTCGGCCATGATCAGTTTACTCATGGCCTCGCTGACGGGGAGTACCTCATAGAGACCGACGCGCCCTTTATAGCCATGGGTGCATTGCGCACAACCCGTGGCGCTATAACAGGTCCCGGTCTCGACTTCCTGTGTCGTGAAGCCTGCATCGAGGAAGAGTTCCCGAGGCAGCTCGACGGGTGACTTGCAGTGGGGACACAACTGACGCACCAAGCGCTGGGCGACGATCAGGGTCACTGAGCTTGCAATGTTGTAGGCTGCCACCCCCATGTTGCGCAGTCGTGTCAGGGTTTCTGCCGCCGAGTTGGTGTGCAGCGTCGATAACACCAGGTGGCCGGTCTGCGCGGCCTTGACGGAGATCTCCGCGGTTTCCAGGTCACGGACCTCGCCGACCATCACCACATCGGGGTCCTGGCGGAGGAAGGCGCGCAGCGCGCTGGCAAAATCCAGCCCTATCTTGGGCAGCACATTGACCTGGTTAATGCCATCGAGCTTGAGCTCGACGGGGTCCTCGGCGGTGGCGATGTTGCGCGCATCGGTGTTGAGGATGTTGAGACCGGTATACAGGGTCACGGTCTTGCCGCTGCCGGTAGGACCGGTGGCGAGTATCATCCCCTGCGGCTGCGTCAGGGCGTGTTCGAATAGTGCCTTCTGCGACTCGCTGAAACCCAGTGCATCGATACCCAAGCGCGTGGCGCCGGCATCCAGCAAGCGCAGCACGATTTTTTCGCCGTGTACCGTGGGCAGCGTGCTGACGCGGAAGTCGATGGTGCGCGAGGCCGAGACACGCAGTTTGATGGCGCCATCCTGTGGTAAGCGGCGCTCGGAGATATCCAGACGCGACATGACCTTGAGGCGTGCCGAAAGGCGCGCGCGCAGGTTGAACGGCGGCCGCGCGACCTCGACCAGGATGCCATCGATGCGAAAGCGGATGCGAAAGGTCGACTCATAAGGCTCGAAGTGGATATCCGAGGCACCACGCCGCGCGGCATCGAGCATCATCTTGTGCACGAAGCGCACCACTGGGGCGTCGTCGTCATCGGTGTCGAGGCCTTCGTTGAGGGGCTCGACATCATCGAGATCGAGGGGCTCGAGCGCCTCGCTGGCATCGTCGAGGGCTTCGAGCATGCCATGTGTCTCGCGCTGGGCGAGATAACGTTCGATGGCCGGCTGCAGTTGATCGGCGGCGACCAGCACACCCTCGGCGGTGAGGCCGGTGGTGAACTGCAGTTCATCGAGTTTGGCCAGCGTCGAGGGGTAGGGGATCGCCACGCTGATATGACGCTCGCCACGCGCCAGCGGCAAGACTCCGAGGCGGCGGATCAGCGTATCGGACAGCCCCTCGCCGATGGGCAGGCGTTCGGTATTGATAGCCTCCAGGTCGACGAACGGCAGGCCATATTCCCACGCGGCACTCTGGGTGGCCTCTCGCGCGGAAACCCAGCGCTGCTCGATGACGTACTCGAGCACCGACTGATGCGTGTCGCGCACGGCCTCCATGGCACGCTGCGCCTTGGACTCCTCGATCAGGCCTTCTGCGACCAGGCGCGCGGCGAGCCCTTTCAAGAGCGGTGCGCCGGGGGCGGGAGGAGACGACGATGAAGACGAGTGCATAGACGTTTCGACACCAAAAGGAGTGACCAGGTGGGGCGGCCGATACCCCGTGACTTCTCGCATCCTACCCCATGCATGACCGCTTTAGTGACCCTTGGCATGAGATATCTCGTCAATTAGTGTGTTTGTATATGATCGGCCGACATTAGGTAAACTTTAACCTCGAGCATCTTGCCAGCATGAGAAGTGTAATTTAACGTAACACCTACGTGGCTGCTTCGCCGCCAGTCGACGGGGCGCCGGCGCCTCGCTGAAGCGCTCATGACACGTTATCATCCGCCCGCGTCGGGCTCGCCAAAAAAGGCGAACAACAGGGCATTCAACGGGAGCAGGAGAACTCAATGGAACGTCAACAACGCGGCTTCACACTCATCGAGCTAATGATCGTCGTCGCGATCATCGGCATCCTCGCCGCCATCGCCATCCCGCAGTACCAGAACTATGTGGCGCGCTCGGAAGTCAGCTCTGCGCTCGCGACCCTCAAGTCACTGCAGACGCCGGCGGAACTGGCGATTCAGGAGGGGAGAACGATAAACAAAGATGATTTGTCTGAATTGGGGCTGTCCAGCGACTCAGTACAAAATGGAACGATCGGGCTTAGTGACTTTGATGGCGAGGATGACTCTACGCCGAGCATCGTTTTCACGTTCGATGATGAAGGGAACTTCTCAAATGAAACTTTGACGCTTGAGCGTCAAGACGAGGGAGGCTGGCAGTGCACAGCATCGAAGGGTATTGACGACGATGTCGTGCCCGATAGCTGTGTGGCTAACTCTAACTAAAGGATGGCTGAGAAGTTTCCTGATAAGCCAAAGGCCGGCATCCGCCGGCCTTTTTAGTATCTCGCTTTCAGGTTCTCTCTGAGGCTCTTCGTTCTTCTTCCTTCCCTCTTCCTTCTTAAAACTTCCAGCTTCCAGCTTAAACCTTCAGTACAACGCCTTCCCTTCGTCGACGACTTCCTTCAACACTTCCAGAAACAGCCGGTCGGCTTCCGAGTGTTCGCTGGGGTCTTCGGGGATATGCACGCTGGTGTTGTTCGAGATCTCGTTGGCGATGGTGGCCCACATCTGGCGGTTGTCGCCGTCGTCGGTGTAATGGGTGCGGGCGATGGTGAGTGATTGCTCGAGAATCGCCGGATCCTGCAGCAGTTTCTTGATGAATTCACGCAGTTCGTTGATGATCCGGATTTTCTGCATTTCGGACGCGGAACTCATGGGGCTCTCTCCGTATGGCCGTGTGGCCGTGTGGCGCATGCGGGATCGCGTGCCGTGCGGTCACGGCGTCGCGCATCGACGCGCAGGATGATGGATGTCGCGGACGATAGCATATCGTCACGGTGGACGGCAGTAGGCCGCCACGCTGAATGGACGGCTGCGGCGCGCGAGTAGAGCCGTGTGAGTAGAGAAAAGCCCGCGCACCCTTTATAGTAGCGCCCGTTTATAATGATGCGCCGTTTATCGTGCCTTCTTGGATCATGGGACATCGGCGACGCTGGGGGCGAGGAGGAAGCAGGTGGCGGTGATACACCCACGCATCAAGCGCAGCCTGGTGGTGTCCGCGCCGGTGGTCAGGATTCTGGCGGTGCTGCTGGGCGTGCTGGCGGCCTTGATGATTGCGCCGCTTGGCCTGCTGGTGTTGGAAGGCGATCCCGATCGTATTGCCTTTGCGCTGTCGATCGCCATCGTGGCCGGTACGGCGTGCGTCATGTGGTTCGTGACGCAAGGCGTCGAGATCCTGCTGCGGCCGCGCCAGATGTTCATTCTCACCACCTTGAGTTGGGTGCTGGTGAGTGCCGGAGCGAGCTTGCCGTTGATTCTGGGGGCGCCGCAGTTGTCCTTTACCGATGCCGT
Organism: Chromohalobacter sp. HP20-39; assembly: GCF_033052815.1. Lineage (NCBI taxonomy): Bacteria > Pseudomonadati > Pseudomonadota > Gammaproteobacteria > Oceanospirillales > Halomonadaceae > Chromohalobacter > Chromohalobacter sp. HP20-39. The sequence continues at coordinate 271,297 of NZ_JAWHTP010000003.1, forward strand.
CTTCGAGTCCGTATCGGCGATTACGACCACCGGGTCGACGGTGCTGGTGGGCATCGACGACTTATCCGACGGGCTCAAGCTGTGGCGAGGCTTGATGCAGTGGCTAGGCGGCATCGGCATCATCGTCATGGCGATCGCCATCCTGCCGTTTCTCAAGGTCGGCGGCATGCGCTTGTTCCAGACCGAGTCATCGGATTGGTCCGACAAGGTGCTGCCGCGCGCCGGTGGTATCGCCAAGGCGAGTGGCGCCATCTACCTGGGCGGAACCCTGCTGGCAATGCTGACGTACTACCTGGCGGGCATGACGCCGCTGGATGCCGTCGTGCATGCCATGAGCTCGATGGCCACCGGGGGCTTCGCTAACTCGGATGCATCCTTCGGGATTTATCACGATCGCCCGCTGATTCTGTGGCTGGCCTCGTTCTTCATGCTGTGCGGTGCGCTGCCGTTCGTGCTTTTTATTCGTGCGCTGCGCGATACGCCGTATGTCCTGTGGCGAGACCAGCAGGTGCGGGGGTTGATAGGCGTGCTGGTGGTCGTGACCCTGGGCTTGACCGTGTATCGCGTTGCCGCTGGCGTGCCGATCTTTGAGGCGCTGACCCAGGTCGCCTTCAATGTCACCTCGGTGGTCACTACCACCGGCTATGCGTCCGACGACTATACCCAGTGGGGCCCACTGGTCGTCGCCGCGTTCTTTTATTTAACCTTCGTCGGCGGTTGCAGCGGTTCCACCAGTGGCGGCATGAAGATATTTCGCTTTCAGATTGGCGCCATCATGCTGTTCACCCAACTGCGCCATCTCGTGCATGCCCAGGGAGTCTTTGCGCAGCGCTATAACGGCAGTCCGCTGAGTGACGAGGTCGTGCGTGGGGTTATTGCCTTTTCCTTTTTCTTCTTCCTGACGATTGCAGGGTTAGCGCTGGGACTGGCGCTGCTGGGGCTGGACTTGGTGACCGCACTGTCGGGAGCGGCCACCGCCGTGGCCAACGTCGGCCCCGGTCTGGGGCCGGTCATCGGGCCGGCGGGGAATTTTTCGTCGTTACCCGCCGCGGCCAAGTGGCTGTTGAGCTTGGGCATGTTGATGGGGCGCCTGGAGATCCTCACCGTGCTGGTGCTGTTGACGCCCACGTTCTGGCGGAAGTGACGGCTCAGGCGTCTTCCTCGATATATCCGGCGCGGTTGAGAATAGGGTTGGCGTACTGGCGCAGCCACCAATGGCGAAGGTGGTCGGGCACCGTGGCCAGCCGTGCCTCGAAGCGTGCGCGGTCGGCGTCGGTGACCTCGCTGAGATCGACCAGTTCCGGCGCCAGTCCCGTGGCCTCGAGTGCGAGCTGATGGCTGGGGAACATATGGTAGTTCGCCAGCACCTGGCGATCGATTTCCTTGGTGACGGCTTCCGGGGTATCGAAGTCATTCCCAAGGGGGGTGCCGAAGGTCAGGCGGATACGGCCCTTGTGACCTGTGATGCCGGCGACGATGGACTGAATATCCTCGAATTCGACCTTGTCGTAGCGGCCTTCCGTGTGACGGGCATACAGCTCGCGTGCCTTCTGCAGGTCGCAGGGATCGTATTCGTAGCTGATGGATACCGGCACGAGGCGTAGCTCGGATACTGCGGCGCCGATATCGGCCTCGCCGCCGTCCATGCGCTGGGCTATGCCTAGCATCTTGACGATGGCGGTATCGGCGCGGTCGATGCCGTCCTTGGCGCGGCCTTCGCGCTCGGCGATCCAGATCGAGTGGTTATCGGCGGTGATCGAATGGCGGATATAGCGCGATAGCGTTTGATAGGCCTGTAGCATCGCCCGCTTGCCCTTGGCGGAACGCGGTACGATGAAACTCTTGTTGAGGCGCATCAGATCATTGACGAACGGCTTTTGCAGCAGGTTGTCGCCGATCGCGATGCGCACGGTATTACGGCCTTTCTGGTAGAGCGCGTAGTTGACGAACGCCGGGTCCATGGCGATATCGCGATGATTGCCGATGAATAGATAGGCCTTGTCGGCGTCGAGGTGCTCGAGCCCCTCGATCTCGAAAGCATCCGTGGTGGTGGCGATCATCCGTTCCATGTAGCGCGCAATGCGTTGCTGAAAGGCCGTGACGCTTTCGATATTGCGCATTTCATGCTGCAGCCTCAGGCGCGCGATGAAGCGCGCCACGACTGGCGCGTAACGCGCCAGCCGGGGAAGACGAAAATGTGTGATCGCGTCAAGCAGTTCGTCGCAATGGGCCAGGCGGTCGAGTACCGTCGCCACCTCGTCGTCATGATAAGGACGAATGGCGTCGAAATCGTGAGGAGCGGATTGAGTAGTCGGTGCGTGCGTCATGATGTAGGCGCTGCCGGGTCGGCTTCGCCGCCCAGCCAGTCGATGAGTTGTTCGATGAATCCAGAGAGTACTTGGGCCATGAGAGCGAAGTCCGTTTCCAGGCGTAGCGTGGGGTCGTCATCGTCTTCTTGTTGAGCGGCTTCGTCGAGCAAGGCGTCGGCGAAGCGCAGCGATTTGAGCGTCAGGTCGTCGTGCAGGACCAGCGCTAGCTGGTCCTCGACATCCAGGGCCAGGCGACTGGCCTGACGCCCACTGGCGAGTACACTTTGCACTTCGTCGCCGTCGAGGTCGATGCCCCGCGCGCGCCACACGCCATCGTCGCCGTTGGCGTCCTTGAGTTCGACCTGGTCGCCCAGCCGTAGCCCCTCGGGACGCGAGGCGATGTCTTCGAGCCAGGCGGTCATGCTGCGCGAGGGCAGTTGGCGCACGGCCAGTGGCGTGACTTTCAGCGATCCCAGCGACTGACGCAGCAGGTCGAGGGCGTCCTCGGCACGCGCGCGACTGGCGCAATTGACGGCGATGAGGCCACGCTGGGTGTCCCACCATATATCAATGCGCTGGCTACGCGTGAAGGCACGCGGCAGGAATTCCTCCACGACCTGTTCCTTTATTGCCTGGCGTTCGCGGCGCGGCAACGGGCCACCTTCGGCGGCCTCGCGTTCGGCGGCGCGTTCTTCGACTTCCTCACGTACCACCGAGGCCGGCAGCAGGCGCTCCTGACGTAACAATGACAGCAGGCGGTGGCCCTGAATCTCATGGGCGAGCTGTTGACCGTGTCGCCCCGCAGGGCGCTGCCAGCCGAGGCGCTTGCCTTCACTGGGCGACACCGGGCGAAAGGCGAAGGCCTCGAGTGCCGCTTCGAGTGCCTCGAGCGCGATGGGGGTCGTGTCGTGCAGACGATAGAGATGCAAGTGCTTGAACCACATGAGCCTGTTCCGTCACAAAGGGGCTCATTATGGCGAAACGCCAGGGCGGGTGCCACTCCCTAAATCGGACGCGCTTATTCAACGGAGCAGGAGGGAACGTATTTTTCTCACGCTTGCAGGATAGGCGCGATTGCATTGACCAAGCCTGCCGCATTGCCATGTGAAATGGTATGATGGCGTGATTCGGGCCCTCCTAGGGGTGGCCCGCCATCGAAGCTTAATGATTGCTGTGACGGCCATTGGCGTCGAGCGCTGAAGAGTGGCCTGCGACGCGTCGCATGACGTGCCTAGCCACTGTTCGTTTCATTCAGTGCCATGACCGATGGTATGGCGCGGTGCAAAGGATTGAACGACCCATGGGTGAGATCGCCAGAGAAATTCTGCCAGTCAATATCGAGGACGAACTCAAGCAGTCGTATCTCGATTACGCCATGAGCGTGATCATCGGCCGTGCGTTGCCGGATGTGCGAGATGGCCTCAAGCCCGTACATCGGCGCGTTTTGTACGCCATGCATGAGCTCAGCAATGACTGGAACAAAGCCTACAAGAAGTCGGCGCGTGTCGTGGGTGACGTGATCGGTAAATATCACCCGCACGGGGATAGCGCGGTCTACGACACTATCGTACGCATGGCGCAGACATTCTCGATGCGTTATGTGCTGGTCGATGGCCAGGGCAATTTTGGTTCCATTGACGGTGACAGCGCGGCGGCCATGCGTTACACCGAGGTGCGCATGGCGCGGCTTGCCCATGAGCTGCTGGCCGACCTGGAAAAGGATACCGTCGACTGGGTCGACAACTACGACGGCACCGAGCGCATTCCCGAAGTGTTGCCGACCAAGGTGCCCAACCTGCTGGTCAACGGGGCCTCGGGTATCGCCGTGGGCATGGCGACCAACATCCCGCCGCATAACATGCGCGAGGTGATCGACGGCTGCCTGGCGCTGATCGACGATTACACGCTCAGCATCGACGATCTCATGGCGTATATTCCGGCCCCCGATTTCCCCACCGGGGGGATCATCAACGGGCGCGCGGGGATTCTCGATGCGTACCGTACCGGGCGTGGGCGCATCTATGTGCGGGCTCGTCATACCATCGAGCATGACGACAAGACCGGGCGCGATCATATCATCGTCACCGAGTTGCCGTACCAGGTGAACAAGGCGCGCTTGATCGAGAAGATCGCCGAGCTGGTCAAGGACAAGCGTATCGAGGGTATCGCCGAGCTGCGCGACGAGTCTGACAAGGAAGGCCTGCGTGTGGTGATCGAGGTCAAGCGCGGCGAGTCCGGCGAGGTGGTCGTCAACAACTTGTTCGCGCACACTCAGCTGCAGACCGTGTTCGGCATCAATATGGTGGCGCTGGACGGCGGTCAGCCGAAGATCCTTAATCTCAAGGAGATCCTCGAGGCGTTCGTTCGCCACCGTCGCGAGGTGGTCACACGGCGCACGTTGTTCGAACTCAAGAAGGCGCGCGATCGCGGCCATATTCTTGAAGGTTTGGCCGTCGCGATCTCCAATATCGATGATGTGATCGAGCTCATCAAGGCCTCACCCTCGGCGGCCGAGGCCAAGGAGAAGCTGGTCGCACGTGCCTGGCAACCAGGGCAGGTGACCGGCATGCTCGAACGTGCCGGGGCGACGTCCTGCAAGCCGGAGGACCTCGACGAAGGCTACGGGCTCGCCGACAACGAGCGTGAATACCGGTTGTCGCCGGCCCAGGCGCAGGCGATTCTGGAATTGCGCCTGCATCGTCTGACGGGGCTCGAAACCGAGAAGCTGCTCGACGAATACCTGTCGATCCTCAAGCGCATCGCCGAGCTCAACGAGATTCTCGCTTCGCCGGAACGCCTGCTGGAGGTCATTCGCGAGGAACTTGGCGCGATCCGTGATCAGTACGGCGACGACCGTCAGACCGAGGTCCAGGCCAGTCATCTGGATCTGAGCATCGAGGATCTGATCAACGAAGAAGACATGGTGGTCACCATCTCGCGCAGCGGCTATGCCAAGACGCAGCCGCTTTCCGACTATCAGGCACAGCGACGTGGCGGGCGTGGCAAGTCGGCGACCACCATGAAAGACGAGGACATCATCGAGCACTTACTGGTGGCCTCGACGCACGATACCGTGTTGCTGTTCTCGAATCGCGGCAAGGTCTATTGGCTCAAGGTCTACGAGATGCCCAATGCCAGTCGCGGTTCGCGCGGCAAGCCGTTGGTCAACATGTTGCCGCTGGATGACGGCGAAGCGATCAATGCCATCCTGCCGGTACGCGAATATCGCGACGACTGCTACATCTTCTTCGCTACCGCCAAAGGGACTGTCAAGCGGACCTCGCTGGAGCAATTCTCGCGGCCACGCAGCGTGGGCCTGATCGCCATCGACCTCGAAGAAGACGATCGCCTGGTCGGCGCCGCGATCACCTCCGGCGATGATCACGCCATGCTGTTCTCGTCCAATGGCAAGGCCATTCGCTTCGAGGAAGGCAAGGTGCGTGCCATGGGACGCACCGCACGAGGTGTGCGCGGCATGCGTTTGCAGGGCGAGGCCGAGGTGATCAGCTTGATCATTCCGCAGTCGCTGACCATCGATGCCGAGGCCGACGATACTGGTGATGTTGCCGAAGAAGCGCCGCACCAAGCGGACAATGAAGATCAGGTGTATATCCTGACCGCCTCCGAGAACGGCTATGGTAAGCGCACGCGCCTCGACGAGTTCCCGCTGCGTGGACGTGGCGGTCAGGGGGTGATCGCCATGCAGACCTCGCGGCGCAATGGCGCTCTGGTGGCGGCGATTCAGGTGCGCGATAGCGATGAAATGATGCTGATCACCGACAAAGGCACGCTGGTACGCACGCGTGTCGGGGAAGTCTCGGTCAGCTCGCGCAATACGCAAGGGGTCACCCTGATTCGCACCGGCGAAGGTGAACATTTGGTCGCTACGGTGCGGGTCGATGAACCGGTAGAGGAGCAAGCCCCCAGCGAAGAAGGGGCAACGATCGACGAGACGACGCCCACGCCGGAGGATGGCGAGGCGCCACAAGGCGATTGAGTCTCAATGCGGCCGCTTCTCCGGAAGTGGTCGCTTTACGTTTGGAATCACGCTGATGACACGCAAGTTCAATTTCTGTGCCGGCCCTGCGGCACTTCCCGCCCCCGTACTCGAGCGTGCCCGCGACGAGTTGCTCGACTATCAGGGCCGTGGCCTGTCGGTCATGGAAATGAGTCACCGCAGCGATGCCTTCGCGGAGATCGCTACGCAGGCCGAGCGCGACCTGCGCGCTCTGCTGGCCGTACCCGACAATTACCGCGTGCTGTTCATGCAGGGCGGCGCCTCCAGCCAGTTCGCGATGGTGCCCTATAACCTGCTGGGTGCAGGCGGTACGCCGAATTATCTGTACACCGGTATCTGGGGCAAGAAGGCGATTGCCGAGGCGCGTCATTTGGCAGGCGCGCATGTGGCGGCCTCCAGCGAAGCCAATGGTTTGTCCGCCGTGCCGCGTCCCGTGGACATCGCCTTGTCGTCGGATGCTGCTTATCTGCATTACACGGCCAACGAAACCATCGGTGGCCTGGCATATGACTATATTCCCGATGTCGGTGATGTGCCGCTGGTGTGCGATATGTCGTCATCGATTCTCTCGGGGCCGCTGGATGTGTCTCGTTTCGGGATCATTTACGCAGGCGCTCAGAAGAATATCGGTCCGGCGGGGCTGACCTTGGTCATCGTGCGTGATGACCTGCTCGAGCGCGCCTTGCCGAACACGCCGACCATGTTCAACTATCGGGTCATGGCCGAGAATGGCTCGATGTTCAATACGCCGCCGACGTACGCCTGGTATCTGGCGGGGCTGGTCTTCGATTGGTTGCGCCGCGACATGGGCGGGCTCGAGGCGATGGATCGACTCAATGCGCGCAAGTCAGAAAAGCTATATGCGGCCATCGACGCCAGCGATTTTTATTCCAACCCCATCGCCAAGGCTAACCGTTCGCGCATGAACGTGCCGTTCGTGCTGGCGGATGAAGCGCTCAATGCCGCGTTTCTCAGCGATGCCGAGGCGGCGGGGCTTTTGAATCTCAAGGGCCACCGCAGCGTGGGCGGCATGCGTGCCAGCCTTTACAACGCCGTGCCGGAAGCTGCGGTGGATGCTTTGGTCGATTTCATGCGGGAGTTCGAACGACGCCATGGCTGATAACGACATGTCCGATAAAAATGCCCCTGTTACGTCGGCTGACTTGCCGGCGCTGCGCGAGCGTATCGATACGCTGGATAGCGAGATTCTAGAGCTGATTAGCGAGCGGGCGCATTGTGCGCAACAGGTGGCTCAGGTGAAAACCGACACCGATTCGCAGGCGACGTTTTATCGCCCCGAGCGCGAGGCTCAGGTGCTGCGGCGCATCATGGCCCTCAACAAAGGGCCCCTCGACGACGAGGAGATGGCACGCCTGTTCCGCGAGATCATGTCGGCGTGCCTGGCGCTGGAACGGCCGGTCAAGGTGGCTTATCTCGGTCCCGAGGGCACCTTCACCCAGCAGGCGGCGCTCAAGCATTTCGGCGAAAGCGCGGTGAGTCTGCCGATGGCGGCCATCGATGAGGTCTTTCGCGAAGTGGAAGCGGGGGCCGCGCATTTTGGCGTAGTGCCGGTGGAGAACTCCACCGAGGGTATCGTCAATAGCACCTTGGATACTTTCATGGATGCCAGCCTGCGCATCTGTGGCGAGGTGGTGCTGCGCATTCACCATCATCTACTGGTGTCGAGCAATACGCGCCGCGACAAGGTCTCGCGCATTTATTCGCATCCCCAGTCCCTGGCGCAGTGCCGTAAGTGGCTAGACGCCCACTATCCCAACGCCGAGCGGGTGCCGGTGTCGTCCAATGCCGAGGCGGCGCGTCTGATCAAGAGCGAGTGGCACAGTGCCGCGATTGCCGGCGATATGGCCGCCAAGCGTTACGAACTCGAAAAGGTCGCCGAGAAGATAGAGGACCGCCCCGACAACTCGACACGCTTTCTGATCATCGGGCATCAGGACACGCCGATCTCGAGGGACGACAAGACCTCCATTGTCGTGGCCATGCGCAACCAGCCCGGGGCGCTGCACGATCTCCTCGAGCCGTTCCACCGACACAAGATCGACCTGACGCGGGTCGAGACACGGCCGTCACGCACCGGCGTCTGGAATTACGTGTTCTTCATCGACTTCAAGGGGCATCGTGACGATCCACAGGTCGCGGCGGTGCTGGAAGAGATTACCTTGCGTGCCGCCGAGCTCAAGGTGTTGGGGTCCTATCCCGTGGGTGTTTTGTAAATGTCGGAGCAGTCCTGTGCGCCGACCGAGCGCGGTATCCTCATCATTGGGTTGGGGCTGATCGGCGGTTCGCTGGCGGCGGCCTTGAAGGAAGCAGGTTTTGCGGGTCGGATTGTGGCCTGTGACCGTGACGCCGACGAGGTGGCGCGTGGCATCGACATGGGGCTGATCGATGCCGGCAGCACTGAGCTGGCACCTTGGGTGGCCGACAGCAGCTTGATCGTGCTGGCGGTGCCGGTATTGGCGATAGAGGCTGTGCTGCGCGAGTTGGCGCCGTATCTCGGGGATCAGGTGATCACCGATGTCGGCAGTACCAAAGGCGCCATTGAGGCGGCTGTCGAGCGCGTTTTTGGTGGCATGCCGCTGCGCTTCGTGCCGGGGCATCCGATTGCGGGGTCCGAGAAGAGCGGCGTGGCGGCGTCCAACCCTGGGCTTTATCGGCATCATAAGGTGATACTGACCCCGCGCGCGGATACCGATCCCGACGCCTTGGCCCGGGTGCGAGTGCTATGGGCGGCTTGTGGGGCGGAACTACTGGAAATGGACGTGGCACGCCACGACCAGGTCTTGGCGCGCACCAGCCATCTTCCGCATCTGTTGGCATTTTCGTTGGTCGACACTCTGGCGCGTCAGGACGAGCGTCTGGATATCTTTCGTTATGCGGCGGGGGGCTTTCGCGATTTTACACGCATCGCCGGTAGCGACCCGGTCATGTGGCGCGATATCTTCAGCGCCAACCGCGATGCGGTGCTGGACGCACTGGATGAGTTCGAGGCGGGCGTTGCCCGTTTGCGCCGTGCCATGACCGACAATGATGGCGATGCCATGCTGGCGGTTTTCGATCGTGCCAGTCATGCGCGGCAGTATTTCGATACGCTTTTGAACCAGACGAGTTATCAAGCGATGGAACAACGCAATATCCGTTACCGCGTGACTCCCGGTGGCGATGTGCGCGGCCGGATCCGCGTACCGGGGGACAAATCGATCTCGCACCGCTCGATCATGCTCGGTGCGCTTGCCGAGGGCGTGACCGAGGTGCATGGCTTCCTCGAAGGCGAAGACAGCCTAGCGACGCTGCAGGCGTTTCGTGAAATGGGCGTGGCCATCGAAGGGCCGCACCAGGGGCGCGTGACTATCCATGGCGTCGGCTTGCACGGCCTTACGGCGCCCGCCGGCCCCCTTTATGTGGGTAATTCGGGCACCGCCATGCGCCTGTTCGCCGGCTTGCTGGCCGGGCAGGCTTTCGATACCGAGTTGACCGGCGATGTGTCGCTCAACAAGCGACCGATGGGACGGGTGGCCGATCCGCTGCGCGAGATGGGGGCGGTGATCGAAACCGCTGAAGGCGGCCGGCCACCGCTGACGATTCGCGGTGGTCAGGCGCTTCGTGGCATTCGTTATGACATGCCTATGGCCAGTGCCCAGGTGAAGTCCTGTCTCTTGCTGGCGGGGCTCTATGCCGAGGGTGAGACGCGGGTGCGCGAGCCGGCACCGACCCGCGACCACACTGAACGTATGCTCAACGGCTTCGGTTACGCGGTGCAGCGCGCCGCTGACGAAGCCTGGCTACAGGGTGGTGGCCGCTTGACGGCGTCACCCATCGACGTGCCGTCGGATATCTCGTCGGCTGCGTTCTATCTGGTGGCGGCGGCCATCACGCCGGGTTCGGACCTGCTCCTGGAGCATGTGGGAATCAATCCGACGCGTATCGGGGTCATCAATATCCTCGAGGCCATGGGGGCCGATCTTGAGCTGCTCGATACCCGGGAAGTCGGCGGTGAGCCGGTCGCCGATATCCGTGTTCGCCATGCGCCGCTCAAAGGTATCGATATCCCCGTGGATCAAGTGCCGCTGGCCATCGATGAGTTTCCCGTGCTGTTCGTTGCTGCGGCCAATGCACAAGGCGTGACCCGCTTGCGGGGCGCAGAAGAATTGCGCGTCAAGGAATCCGACCGCATCCAGGCGATGGCCGATGGCCTGACGACTCTGGGCGTGGAAAATACCGTCCATTCCGATGGCATCGACATCGTTGGTTGCGCCGACGCGAGCGATACGCATGTCGCGCATTATCGCGGTGGGCATGTCGACAGCCTGGGCGACCATCGCATTGCCATGGCCTTCGCCATTGCCGCGTTGCGTGCCGAAGGCGAGATCGTGATCGATGACTGCGCCAACGTAGCCACGTCGTTCCCGGGGTTCATCGATCTGGCGCGTCGTGTGGGGCTGTCGCTCGAAGAGCAGGAGGCGTCATGAGTAGGTCGCCTGGCGAAGTGCCTGTATTGACCGTGGACGGTCCGGGTGGCGCGGGCAAGGGCACGGTTAGTCGCTTGATCGCCGAACGTCTAGGCTGGCACCTGTTGGACTCCGGAGCGCTATACCGCCTCACGGCACTGGCGGCGCTCAAGCATGGTCTGGCATTGGACGATGAGGCTGCCCTTGCGACCTGCGCCGAAACCCTGGATGTGCGCTTCGTGGCATGCGACGGCGAAACGCGTATCGAACTGGAAGGCCGCGACGTGAGTGGCGAAATCCGCACCGAACAAGTTGGCGATGTGGCCTCTCAAGTGGCGTCGCTGCCTCGGGTGCGGGACGCGTTGTTGACGCGCCAGCGTGACTTTAGTGACATGCCGGGCCTGGTGGCGGATGGGCGCGACATGGGGACGGTGGTGTTCCCCCATGCGCCCCTGAAAGTCTACCTGACGGCATCGGCGGAAGAGCGAGCGCGACGACGCCATGAACAGTTGCTGAATGCCGGCCAGGATGCTAATCTAACGAGTCTTCTAGAGGAAATTAAGGCTCGTGACGCGCGTGACATGCAGCGCGCCGTGGCGCCACTCAAGCCGGCAGACGATGCCGTTGTGTTGGATAGTACGAGTCTTGCGATACCGGACGTGGTGGAGTGTATCGAAAGGCTGCTCAGTGCACGTGGGCTCGGCCTCCCGAACTGAGTAGCTGGGGTGAAACGGGCACCCATCCGGAGACCCTGGCCAGACGTCATGACGTGCGCGGGCGATAATCGAGAGCCCTCGCAGGTCGAACCAGCGCCAACGTCCCCAGGGATATGTAGGAAAGGCCCGCGCTTGCTGGTGGTGCGGAGAATGAGCGGCCTGGCCGCTATTAACGTTGATCACGTAGGAACAACATGAGCGAAAGCTTTGCTGAACTGTTCGAACAGTCTCTCCAGGACATCAATATGGAACCCGGTGCCATCGTCATGGCAACCGTGGTCGACATCGAAGGTGACTGGATTACCGTCAACGCGGGTCTGAAGTCCGAGGGGCAAATCCCCGTGGCGCAGTTCCGTGATGACAATGGCGAATTGACTATCGCCGTGGGCGATGAAGTCAAGGTTGCCCTTGAGGCCGTCGAAGACGGCTTCGGCGAGACGCGCCTGTCTCGCGAAAAGGCCAAGCGTGCCGAGGCCTGGAAAGAGCTGGAAGCGGCCTTCGAGAAGGACGAAATCGTCAAGGGCGTGATCAACGGCAAGGTCAAGGGCGGCTTCACGGTCGATGTTTCTTCCATCCGTGCTTTCCTGCCCGGCTCTCTCGTCGACGTACGTCCGGTACGCGATACTGCGCATCTCGAGCACAAAGAGCTGGACTTCAAGGTCATCAAGCTCGATCCCAAGCGTAATAACGTCGTGGTCTCGCGCCGTGCCGTTCTCGAAGCTGAGAACAGCGCCGAGCGTGAAGCGCTGCTGTCGACGCTTCAGGAAGGTCAGCAGATCGACGGTATCGTCAAGAACCTCACCGACTACGGTGCGTTCGTCGATCTGGGTGGCGTCGATGGCCTGCTGCACATCACCGACATGGCGTGGAAGCGCATTAAGCATCCCAGCGAGATCGTGGCTGTCGGTGATGAAGTCAACGTCAAAGTGCTCAAGTTCGATCGTGAGCGCAACCGTGTGTCTCTCGGCTTGAAGCAGTTGGGCGAAGATCCGTGGGTCAACATTAAGGATCGTTATCCGGAAAACACCCGCGTCAATGCCCGCGTCACCAATCTGACCGACTATGGCTGCTTTGCCGAGCTCGAGGAAGGTGTCGAAGGCTTGGTTCACGTCTCGGAAATGGACTGGACCAACAAGAACATCCATCCGTCCAAAGTTGTTCAGGTCGGCGATGACGTGGAAGTCATGGTGTTGGATATCGACGAGGAGCGTCGTCGTATCTCCTTGGGTATCAAGCAGTGCACCACCAACCCGTGGGAAGACTTCAGCGCGCGCTACAACAAGGGCGACCGTGTCTCCGGCACGATCAAGTCGATCACCGATTTCGGTATCTTCATCGGTCTGGAAGGCGGTATCGACGGCCTGGTTCACCTGTCCGACATCTCTTGGAGCGAGCCCGGCGAAGAAGCCGTGCGCAAATTCAAGAAGGGCGATGAAGCCGAAGCGGTCATTCTCTCGATCGATCCAGAGCGTGAGCGTATCTCGCTCGGCATCAAGCAGCTCGAAACCGATCCGGTCTCCGAGTACCTGGCCGTCAACGACAAGGGGGCCATCGTCACTGGTCGCGTTGTCGAAGTCGATGCCAAGGAAGCGCACGTCGAGTTGGCGACGGATGTCGTGGCTGTACTCAAGGCCTCCGAAATCAGCCCTGACCGCGTCGAAGATGCACGCAACGTGCTCAACGAAGGCGATAGCGTCGAAGCCAAGATCGTCGGTGTCGATCGCAAAAATCGTGCGATCAATCTGTCCGTCAAGGCGAAGGATCAGGTCGATACACGCCGGGCGATGGGCAAATTGCGGGATCAGGAAGCTGAGCCGCAGAAAGGCCCGACCACCATCGGTGATTTGATCAAGCAGCAGATGGGCGGCGACGAATAAGCTCGTCACTACCGCGTCGAAGACGCGGTGGCGAATGCTTTGCTAGCCGTACAAAAACCGCGTCTCGGAAGAGGCGCGGTTTTTTGTTGTCCGTTGTAAGCCTTTTAATATCAAGGGGTTTGGAGGGGTTAGTCCTCGTGTCGAGTGCCGGCTTTTTCCAATGTCGTCAAGACTCCGCGCAGGATGGAAAGCTCCTTGCGAGTGGGTTGTGCGCGTGAAAAAAGTGCGCGTAGATGATCTTCAGTACGCGCATGGGGCTGGGTTAGGAACCCTGAGGACGACAAGGCTTGGTGCAGGTGAGTCTCGAAGTGAGCCATCTGTTCGCGTGTCGGCAAGGCGGGCTGCTTGGACTTGGGCTGAGCGTCGCTTGGTGTTTGGTGGCGCCATGCACGGCGTACCTCGTAGGCAAGTATTTGCACGGCTTGTGCGAGATTGAGGACACCGTAATCGGGGTTGGCGGGAATGCTGACCTGATGCGTGCAATGTCGAATTTCATCGTTCGTCAGGCCAAAGCGTTCGCGGCCGAATACTAGTGATACTGGGGCTTCATGAGCATAATCGACCATTTGCACGGCCATCGGCTCAGGGTCGTCGAAATGAGGTAGGGGGAGGCTGCGTAGTCGGGCACTGGCGCCGACGACTTGGACGCAATCCCCGACGGCTTGTGAAATGTGCTCGACGACGCGTGCGTTGTCGAGCACGTCGGTCGCACCTGCTGCGAGCCGGGAGGCCTCTTCATCGGGGAAGCAGCGGGGATTGACCAGCACCAGGTCGCTGAGGCCCATGGTTTTCATGGCGCGCGCTGCCTGGCCGATGTTGCCGGGATGGAATGTTTGAACGAGTACGATACGAATATTGGAGAGCATAGAGCGTCGCGATACAGTCGAAGGCAGGGCGATAGTGTACTTGGGCTACGGGCTACGGGCTACGGGCTACGCCAGACTGATCTATCCCCCGGGCATGAAAAACCCCCACCGGTTGCCCGGCAGGGGTTCGAGTCACGGGACAAGGCCCGGGAGTCGCTAGGCAGCGATTACATCATGCCGCCCATGCCTCCCATACCGCCCATGTCCGGTGCGCCACCGCCGGCTTCCTTCTCGTCCGGATCGTCGGCGATCATGGCTTCGGTGGTGATCATCAAGCCAGCCACGGAGCCTGCGGATTGCAGCGCGCTACGCGTGACCTTGGCCGGATCAAGAACGCCCATTTCGAACAGGTCGCCATATTCACCGGTTTGTGCGTTGTAACCGTAGTTACCTTCACCGGCTTTGACCTGGTTGACGATGATGGACGCTTCCTGGCCTGCGTTAGTCACGATCTGACGCAGCGGCGATTCCATGGCACGCAGGGCAATGGCAATGCCGTGGGTCTGGTCTTCGTTCTCGCCCTTGAGGTTGGCGAGATTGCCAAGGATGCGTACCAGCGCTGTACCACCGCCAGGCACGACGCCTTCTTCGACGGCAGCACGTGTGGAGTGCAGCGCATCTTCGACGCGGGCCTTCTTCTCCTTCATCTCGAACTCGGTCGCGGCACCCACACGGATGACGGCGACACCGCCGGCCAGCTTGGCGACACGTTCCTGAAGTTTTTCGCGGTCGTAATCGGAGCTGGTGTCTTCGATCTGGGTGCGGATCTGGCTGACGCGCGCTTCGATGTCGGACTCGACACCGGAACCATCGATGATGGTGGTGTTTTCCTTGGACATAGTGACGCGCTTGGCGCTACCCAGATGGTCCAAGTTGGCTTGTTCGAGCGTCAGGCCGACTTCTTCGGAAATCACGGTGCCGCCGGTGAGGATGGCGATGTCCTGGAGCATGGCCTTGCGACGGTCGCCGAAGCCTGGCGCCTTGGTCGCCGCGACCTTGACGATGCCGCGCATGGTGTTGACCACGAGTGTCGCCAGCGCTTCGCCTTCGATGTCCTCAGCGATGATGCCCAGCGGCTTGCCGGACTTGGCAACCGCTTCCAACACCGGCAGCAATTCGCGGATGTTGGAGATCTTCTTGTCGACCATCAGTAGGTAGGGATCTTCCAGTTCCACCATCATGGTGTCCTGGTTGGTCACGAAGTAGGGCGACAGGTAGCCACGATCGAACTGCATGCCTTCGACGACTTCCAGTTCATCTTCGAAGCCGCGGCCTTCGTCGACGGTGATGACGCCTTCCTTGCCGACTTTCTGCATGGCGTCGGCGATGATCTCACCAATACGCTTGTCGCCATTCGCGGAAATGGTACCAACCTGTGCGATGGCCTTGGCATCGGTGCACGGCACGGAAAGCTGATGGATTTCCTTCACGGCGGCGTCGACGGCCTGGTCGATACCACGTTTGAGATCCATCGGATTCATGCCCGCCGTCACGCCTTTCATGCCTTCAGTGACGATGGACTGGGCGAGAACGGTTGCGGTAGTGGTGCCGTCACCGGCCACGTCAGAGGTCTTGGAAGCAACTTCCTTGACCATCTGTGCGCCCATGTTTTCGAACTTGTCCTTGAGCTCGATTTCCTTGGCGACGGAAACCCCATCCTTGGTCACGGTCGGTGAGCCAAAGGATTTTTCCAGTACGACGTTACGTCCTTTGGGCCCGAGGGTGACCTTGACGGCGTCGGCCAGGGTATTAACGCCGCGTGCCATGCGCTTGCGGGCATCATCGGAGAATTTGATCTGTTTAGCTGCCATTTCTAGCTCTTCCCATTAATGGCGCGATCAAGTCGCGCAAACGTGAAACGAAAATGTGACTGGTGAGCGTTGTGAATTACTCGGCAACGGCGAGAATATCGCTTTCGCTCATGATCAGGACTTCTTCGCCGTCGATTTTCTCTTTCTCGACGCCAAAGCCATCCTTGAAAATCACGGTGTCCCCCACCTTGACGTCCAGCGGGCGTACTTCGCCGTTCTCGAGAATACGACCGTTGCCGATAGCAAGGACCTCACCACGGGTCGGTTTCTCTTGAGCGTTACCCGGAAGCACGATGCCGCCAGCGGTCTTTTGCTCTTCTTCCACGCGACGGACGACGACGCGATCGTGCAAAGGACGGATTTTCATTGCTCACGTTCTCCTGATGGTTACATGGATCGTAGGATAACCCCGTTGAGCGAAGCTCAAGGGTGAAGGCCGAGCCTTCTGTTTATAAGGCCGACGCATCAAGGCGTTACGGCCGAATCGTCTGTTAAGAGCTTGATTGGGTCGACGTATCCACTTTCAAGGGCTCTTAATGAAATTTTTCAATGCCGGGAGTCGTCTTTCCCTATGTAGTCGCCTTCAAGCGGTTGCTCGTTACTTGCCGGACCGCTCTGAGAAGCCGTGTCATTGCGGGATGCATGCTCATGCCAGTCGCTGTCCGTAGTGTTTTCCCGGGCTGGGCCGTTGGACCCCATTGTGAAAATGCGACCGCGCCATCCGCCGTGCTTTAGGCCTCGGCCCAGCAGGCGTCGGCTACTCGGAATCAGACAAAGTAGCCCCAAACCGTCCGACAAAAAGCCAGGAGCGATCAGCAAGGCCCCACCGAAGATCAGTGCGGCTCCGGTAATCAGCTCGTCCGAGGGGATTTCCCCCTGGGCGAATCGGGCCTGGGCGCGCTGCAGAGTCTGTACTCCTTCGCGCCGAATCAGGTGGAGACCCAGTGCTCCGGACAGCAGGACCAGTGCCAGTGTCGGGAGCAGGCCTATCTGTCCGCCGATCGCGAACAGCACCACGAAATCGAGTAGTCCGAAAAGCGTAATGAAGAGTAACAGTGGCATGACGGCTCCGTATGTTCGACTACCCCATAAATGGTGGCATGAGAGTGAATTGCAAGGGAAACGATGCCGAGATGCAAGCGCGTCGAGAGTGCCGAATGGAGCCGTCATGCAGCGCATGCTAAGCTCTTTATGTTGCGGTGCACAAAATTGCTATTGAGGCTTCTGGATCGTTTTTTGAACGTGGGAGGTTCGCCATGCAGCTTGATGGGACGGTGGTAGGTATAACGGGAGGCGCTCGAGGGTTGGGGTTGGCGATGGCGGCCGAACTCGGGGCACGGGGCGCGCGTATTGCATTATTCGACCGCCAAGAAGAGGTATTGAGCACTGCGGTTGCCTCACTGGCGGAGCGTCACATCCCCGCGGACGCTTTCCTGATCGACGTGACCGATGAAGATGCCGTGACTCGCGCATTCGCGCAGCAACTTGCGTCGCTGGGTCCGCTCGATGTGTTGGTCAATAATGCCGGCGTCACTGACGATGGGTTGTTGGTGAAAGGCAGTGTGGGGCATATCGAGAAACGCATGACGCTAAAACAGTGGCGCCAGGTGATCGACGTCAATCTTACAGGTGTCTTCCTGTGCGGTCGTGAAGGCGCGACGCAGATGGTCGAGGCGGGTCAGGGAGGTGTCATCGTCAATGTCTCGAGCATCTCGCGAGCCGGCAACATGGGGCAGGGCAATTACAGTGCCTCCAAGGCGGGAGTAGCGGCGCTGACGGTTACCTGGGCGAAGGAGCTGGCACGCCAAGGTATACGCGTGGCGGCGGTGGCACCGGGGTTCATCGAAACCGAGATGACGGCGTCCATGCGCGCGGAAGTGCTTGAGAAAATCAGCAAGGGGATTCCCTTGGGGCATTTGGGACAGCCGTCCGATATCGCTGAGAGTGTACGTTATATCGTTGAAAACGATTATTTCACGGGGCGGGTGCTGGAATGCGATGGCGGGTTGAGGATTTAACCCTTGGCGGAAAGGCGCTCGCCGGGTACCGCCCAGCGAGCGTCGTTTCGTGGCATCAGAACGTGACTTGATCGTTCAGATTTTGCACCGTTCCTTCGCCGATTCCCGTGACACGAGTCAAGTCGTTGAGCGAGGTGAAAGGTCCATTCGCGTTGCGGTCCTCGATGATCGCCTGTGCTTTGACGTCGCCGATTCCCGGTAGCGTTGCCAGTGTCTCAACCGAGGCTTGATTGATGTCGACAGGCGCCTTGGTGTCTTCCTGGGCGACCGCGAGGGTGGTGACGCTCAGTACCATGATCAGTAGGGCACAGCTCAGTAGTTTTTTCATGCAACCACTCCTTTAGTAATGTCTTATCTAACGATTTCACCATACTCAGATTTGCATGGCCGCAATGTCATCTATTGGTGACATTTTTTGTAAGATAATCACTACAAAATTAGATGTGACTTATAAAGAATGGTCGCGCAGTCAGAGGCTGTCAGTTAGGTGGCGAAGAAGGGGAGCGGTATAATGCCGCTGCCATCATATTGTTTGCAGGAGTTACCATGTCGCGCCTCGACACGCCGTTGATCATCGCTCTCGACTACTCGAATCTTGACCAGGCGCTTGCCATGGCTGATCGGTTGGATCCCACCCGTTGCCGGGTAAAGGTCGGCAAGGAGCTATTTACGCGCAGTGGTCCGCAAGTGCTAGAAGCATTGCATGCACGTGGCTTCGAGGTATTTCTGGATCTCAAGTTTCACGATATTCCCAATACGGTGGCGGGCGCCGTCGAAGCGGCGGCGGATCATGGCGTGTGGATGGTCAATGTGCATGCCGGTGGGGGGCGGCGCATGATGGAGGCGGCCAGAGAGCGACTCGAGAAGCGCCGACTCGCCACGCATCTGATAGCGGTAACGGTGCTCACCAGTATGGCGCGTGAAGATCTCGCCGAGGTCGGTGTCGATGACGAACCGTTGTCTCAGGTCGAGCGTCTGGCGGTGCTCTCGCAGCTCAGCGGCATGGACGGAGTGGTGTGTTCAGCGCAGGAGGCGGCGGCGCTGCGCACGGTTTGTGGCGATGTATTCTTGAAGGTCACCCCGGGGATACGTCCCAATGCCTCGCATGGCGATGACCAGCGCCGCACGTTGACTCCGGCACACGCACGGGAGGCGGGGAGCACGCATTTGGTCATCGGCCGGCCGGTGACGCAAGCCTCGGATCCGATGATGGCATTGGCCGCTATCGAGCAGGAAATCTGTCTCTAGCGGCTATTCGCCTTCCAGCCCGATGATGGGTTTGGTGGTGCCCCAGCAGTGACAGCGTGGACACTGCCAATGCAATTGGGTGCTACCGAAACCGCAGCGATGGCAGCGGTGACGGGGGCGTGTCGCGAGTAGCTTCTGGGTGTGCTGCTTGAGCAACAGAAGACGCTCGCGGTCGCCATGGTCCTCACCGATCAGATAGAGGTCCATGAGGTAATCGACGCCTCGCAAGCTGGGGTGCGCTTGCAGCTGCTCACTGATGAGCTCGATGGCGGTTTCCTGGCTGTCTGTGCGCAGTCGCGACGCCGCCAACATGATTACCACGCTGGTGTAGTGCGTTTCCTGTAGCTTCGCTTCCAGGAACGCACACCAACCCGCTTCGTCCTGAAGCCGCCGGTACGCCTCGTACAGAGGCTCGAGAATGATGGGTAGAAAGCCTGGGTCTTGCTCGGGAATGCGGGTGAGGTGGCGAATGACCGCCTTGTAATGCCCCGTGTCGCGTTCGAGTTCGGCAAGAAGCCAGGTGGCTCGTACACAGCGCTCATCGATAGACAGTGCCTGGCGCAAATGCTTGCGAGCCACGCTCGGGCTCGCGTTGTGTCGATCCCGCGAGGCAAGTTCGCAAAGCCAGTGGGCGGCGGCGCGCTTGATGTCGGCATCTTGGCGGATGAGCTGTGGCGTGGCGACATCCAGTGCCTGTTGCCATTCCTTCTCCCGCTGCAGTAGATCGACTAGCAGACGCTTGGCGGCGTTGCGCAGCGCTTCGTCGGGAGCTTCCTTCATCAAGGCTTGCAGCAGGCGTTCGGCGCGATCGAGCAACCCCAGATTAAGGAAGTCCCGAGACAACTCCAGTTGCACGAGGCCACCTTGGTAAGGGGTCAGGGCTGGGCGCGCCAGGAGGTTCTGATGGATCTTGACGGCACGGTCGGCTTCGCCACGTGAACGGAACAGATTGCCCAGGGCAATGTGCGTTTCGATGGTGTCGCTGTTGACCTCGAGCGCTTGTACGAAGGTTTCGATGGCCTGATCCGGCTGCTCGTTAAGCAGATGATTGAGCCCGATGAAGTAATCCCTGGGCAGCGATACTTCAGGGGAGAGGTGTTCACGAGCGCGACGGCGCTCACGACGCCCGAGCCACCAACCGATGGCAATCGCCGCGACCAATAGGCCAAGCAGCAGCGGATCAAGCATTCAGGGCGCTTCCTTGAACTCCTGGGTACGTAGCCGATCCAGTTCCTTGCGTTGCTGTTGGTTGTGGCGTTGGGCACGCGTCAGGAGCGTGCGCAGCCGCAGATAAATACCGGTCATGGCCAGCATGCCGAGAATCATGCCGCAAGCCAACGATAACAACAGCCACAGGGACAGCGAGGCGGGCGGCAGCTTGATCCATATCAAGTCGAGCGGTATGGATTGTTGATTATTGACGGCAAACAGGATGCCGAGCAATAAAACGACCAGCAAGATGATGGCCAGCACGACACCTTTAAACCAACGCATGGGCAGGTTCCTTTTGCATGGAAATATGACGCCACCGGGCTTCAGTAGCCGAGTGCGCGACTGGCATTGACCTGTTCGCGCAATTCCTTGCCGGGCTTGAAATGCGGGACGAACTTGCCCTGCAGGTCGACGGGATCGCCGGTTTTGGGATTGCGTCCGGTCCGGGGTTCTCGAAAGTGTAGGGAGAAGCTACCGAACCCGCGAATTTCGACACGCCCGCCGCTGGAAAGCGAGTGGGTGATGTCTTCGAGAATGATCTTGACCGCTGCCTCGACCTCTTTGGCCGATAGCTCGGGCTGCCGAATGGCAATCTGTTCAATCAACTCGGATTTGGTCATCGAATGTCTCCAAGCGACTTTGCCGCTCCGCTGCACATGGCAAAAAAGCGGCCACGGTATTGTTGTGAATTCAGCATACTGTTCAAACCTTGATAAAACAACGCACTAGCACATTGCAAGTCAATAATAGCCGGTTTTGAGGAGCGTGGGTAAACGATGTGTCTTGCCAAACCCTCGGGTATACTCGTTGCCTATTCATGTCAGGACATCGCTTGGGAGCCTCCATGCAGGACGATGTAACCATCAAACGACTTTATTGGCACTCGCGGCGTGGCATGTGGGAGCTGGATTTACTACTGATCCCGTTCCTGGAGCATTGCTACCCGCAGCTCGATGAGGCGGACAAGACCCGCTATCAGACGCTGATCGACCAGGAGGACCAGGACCTCTTCGTCTGGTTGATGCGCCGAGAGTGGCCCGCCGACGCCGAGTTACGGCGTATCGTTCAAATGATCGTCGATTATGCCGAAACCACTTCCAACGATCAGTTTCGTACCCTCTAGGCTCGCCCTGACCATTCATGTACTCCTTTGGGGAGTGGTGAGCGGCGTGGAGCTCGCGCTGGGTCCCGGGTGGTTGATATTGACGGTGTCGCTCAGCGGTGCATTGCTGGTGAGCTGCTGGTGGCGTGGTCAGCGGCGTTGGGAGTTGCGGGAGCGCCCCGATGGTGAGCAAGCGACATGGCAATGGCGTGAGGTCTCGGGGCAGTGGCAGAACGCTGCCCCGAGACCACTGCGTATTGGTGCGTGGTTGATCGGGGTGCGACTCGGGCGCCGCGTTATGTGGCTATGGCCGGATAGCGCAGATCCCGTCTCGTGTCGTCTGCTGCGAGTGCGATTGCTGGAGACGATGCCGCCGGGACGACATTGAAGCGCTCCGTCTGAGTGCCGCGCTGGTCAACGTGAGTGCTCGTCATCCTCGGCACGTTCTGAACCCCGCGATGTATCCAGCGGCGTGGCCAGACGGTCGCGAATCAGGGTGTGACGTGAGGCGCGGCGACGCAAGCGGGCGCTGGGCAGTCGGTCGAGCGTCTGTAAGGTATCGATGAGCGCCTGCGTGAGACGTGCCAACTCGCGGTTGAGCCACAGGTAGCCGCTTGGGCTGAACAGCACGCGGTCGTTTTCGCCCCGTGCCTCCAGAGCGGACTGTGCATGACGTTGCAAGTCGAAGGCGACCACGGTGATGTCGATGGTCTGCCCTGTGCGCACCTGGAACGCCAGGCTGCCAAGCGCGCGCGCTAGGCGGTGTTGTTCGTCGCGCAAGCCATCGAGCTCGGCGATGATGTCGTGACCAGCTCGCGTGGCCCAGTGCGTTTCCAGGAGCAGCTCGGTCGTCGACAGCATGCGTCGCTCCAGTGACAGAATGCGTTCCAGGTCGTCGCGATGCAGGCGGCGCTCGCTATGAATGGCATCCACCAGGCCGCGTTGCTTGACCAGTTGGTCCGTCGTGCTCTTCAGTAAGCGGCGTGTGTCGACGTCATCATGCTGCGTCGCGTTGGTATGCGCGTGGTACAGGCGTGCCAACTTGTCGAGGTTGTCGGCGAGCAGGAAGCGCAATAAATCCGTGGCTTTCTGGGGCAGAATGAACAAGGTGGCGAGGATGCCGATGCTCGTCCCGATCAGCACGTCGAAGGCGCGCCACAGGGCGATCCCCAAGTCCTGGTGGCCGTCACCCACCACCATCAGTAATGTCACGCCAAACATCAGTGCGCTGTAGCCATAGCGCGTGGCGAATGTGGTGTGCGTGGCGACCGCGATACCAATCAAGGTCCAAGCCGGCACTACCCACGGTGCCGGCGCGGGAATCAGCATCAGCAAGATACCCCAGATTGCCCCGAGCACCGTGCCCAGAAGACGTTGGCCTCCCTTGTCGATGACACCGCCGATATGTGGCAGATTGCCCATCACCATCATCGTGCTGACCAGGGCCCAGCTACCATGAGGAATCTGCAGGGTCAGGATGACGATGAAGGTGATCGCCAGCGCCAGCGAGGTGCGCAGGACGTGCAATCGATGGCGGTAACGGTAGATGAAGTACGGGTCACGCAGACGAGTGGGCGCCATTGCTATCATGACGCTCCGTGTTGGCGTCCGGCGTACGCTTTAGATTTAGCGCGCGCCAATGTGGCCGCATGCACCATGCTTGCCGTCCATAAGGCCAACAGTAGCAGCAACCAGATGAAGCCCAGCCAGCGAATAGGGATCATCATCAGTGCCAGCAAAGCGATGAAACCGCCCAGCCATAGCGCGGCCCACCCCCAGCGACGCAGGAACAGATGACCCAGGCCCGGCAGCAGGAAAGCCAGCAACAGCGTGATGAAGAGGCGATGGCGCATGGAGTCTCCGTTCGTCGTGGTCCGGGCATTCATGATGGCGTGTCATGATACAGCGTCTCGAGTGTCGGCGCGTAACGTCGTTGGCGCTTGGCGGCGGCCAGCAGCGGTCCGAGTATGGCGTCTCGCTCGGTCGAGCGGCCGGCGAGTACATCTTGCAGCATCGAGGCGCGGTTATTGGCCGTGGCCACGATGACCTCCCAGACGAGCGTATGCCAGCCCGCTTGTGGCGGAACGACGCCTTCCTCTTCGAGCAAGGAGCCGATCTCGTCGATGACGGCGTCGACCATGCGACGAAAAGGTCGATCGCGCAACTGGCCGTTACGAATCCGGTAGCGGGCTACGAGAGGGTTGATCGCGGCATTGATGGCAAGCTTGTGCCATAGGCGCTGGACGATCGCGGTATCGTGATAGGCGCTGAATCCTGCCTTCTCGAGCCAATACACGCAGTCACGCGCCAGTGTGGGCCAGGCATTGTCGAGATCGCCGACCCAGGTAGTTCCCTTGCCGGCATGCACGACCCCGGTGTCGCCCTCGACGTAGGCGGCTTCGGTGGTGCTCGCGCAGAGTACCGGGCCGGCCCAGAGCTCCGCTAACCTCGGCTGTATGCTGAAGCCGTTCTGTAGCGACAGCAGAGGCGTTTGGGGGGCGACATGGGCCGCGAGTTCTTCGACGGCCGTCAGGGTGGCATAGCTTTTGGTGGCGAGCATGACCAGCGAGGGCCGGACGTGTGCCTTCGATGCCAAGGCGGACAGGGTGGTGCGTGCCACATCGACGCTGGAGCATTCGCTCGAGAGAGCGTGGTAATGAAGTGGCGCCCCGGCGGGGTGGCGGCCGATCAGGTGCAGCGACAGTGTGGTCGTCAAGCGGGCGGCGAAGAGTCGCCCCAGCGCGCCGGCACCGAGGATCCACCATGTGGGCGATGAGTCCATCAAGTCCCACCTTTTTTAGTGGTGGGTTTCCGAGGTGTGGTGCGTTTTCGGGTGCGCCGCTGCGTGGTCGACGGTTTGTCGCTGGCGCTGCGCTTGGAGCTGCGGCGCTTACCGCGCGATGGTGCAGTGGGCTCGGCGCCGCCTGGCATGGACAGGGCCTGGCGCATGCGCTCGGCGTTTGCCTGACTCAGTAGTTGGTGGACATCACCCACCAGCGTGTCGAGGAACGCGGTGGCGTCGGCGTTGCCCTCGGCGATTTCGGCCAGGCGCTGCTCCCAGAGGGCAGTGCGTTCGGGGCGCGTAGCGGTATCCGGCAAGGCATGGATAAGCGCGCGTCCGGTCCGCGTGGCGCGCAGTGCGCCTTGCTGACGAATCACGTAGCCGCGTGTGATGAGCGTCTCCAGAATGCCGGCGCGCGTCGCCTCGGTTCCCAAACCGTCGGTATCACGCAGCGTACGGCGCACCGCGTCATCGTCGACATAGCGGGCGATGTTCATCATTGCCTTGATCAGACTGGCGTCGGAGAACGGCTCTGGCGGGCGGGTCTGACGATCCTCCACGGCGCATGCCTGGACCCGAGCGGTTTCGCCTTCGCGCAGTGAGGGCAGCGGCGGTGCTTCTTCGCGCGTGGTGAATAGCGGTTTCCACCCGGGTACGAGTATCTCGCTGCCTTGAGCGCGAAAGCGCTCACCGAGGATCAGGAACTCGGCCTTGACGTCGCGCGTTTCCAGCGGCGGGTAGAATTGCGCCAGCACATTGCGGGCGATCAGCCGGAAGACGTTGGCTTCATCATTGGACAGGCGAGACGCATCGAAAGGGCGGCCGGTGGGTGCCAGCGCGTGGTGGGCGCCGACTTGCTTGTCGTTCCAGGCGCGTGAGCGGCGGTTGAAGTCCGCGCCACGTAGCCAGCCGGCGAGTGTTTCGTCAGAGCCGCAGGCTGTAGAGAGTGTCTGCTTCGCCGTGGCGAAATGCCCTTCGGGCAGGTAGCGACAGTCGGAGCGCGGGTAGGTGATGAGCTGATGGCGCTCGTAGAGCGTCTGGCAGATATCCAGTACACGCTTGGCCGGTAGCTTGTAACGGCGTGCGGCATCGACCTGTAACGCCGACAGCGAATACGGCAGCGGTGCCGTCTGGGATTTCTTCTTGGCTTGCAGGGCGCTCAGGTGCCCCTCGGCGCCGGGCAGGCGCGCCGCCAATGCCTCGGCCGGTTCGCGCGTCAACAGCCGTCCCTGGTCATCGAGCGGATGCGGCGGTTGCGGTTGCCACCAGGCGCGTAGCGAGCCGTGCTCGACGCCGAGATCCGCCCACAGGGTATAGAAGGGGCGCGGAACGAAGCGCTCGATTTCCAGATCACGGCGCACGATGAGTCCTAATACGGGGGTCTGCACACGCCCCACCGAGAGCACGCCCGAGTAACCGGCTTGGCGACCGGTCAAGGTCCAGGCGCGTGACAGGTTGATGCCATACAGCCAGTCGGCGCGTGAGCGTGCCTCGGCGGCCTCGAAGAGCGATCGATAGCGTGCATTGTCCTCCAGGCGTTGCAGTGCCTGTTGCACGGCGGGACGGTTGAGATCGCTGATCAACAATCGCGACATCGGGCTACGCCAGCCGAGGCGTTCGATGACCTGCTGCACCAGCAGTTGGCCCTCGCGGTCCGGATCGCCGGCATGCACGACACTGTCGGCGCGCTTGAGGAGCTTACGAATCACGGCCAACTGCGCGCGAGCCTTGGCGCGCGGTATGAGTTGCCATTGCGTTGGCACGATGGGCAAATCGTCGAGGCGCCATTGTTGATAGCGCGCGTCGTAGGCGTCGGGTGGTGCTTGCTCCAGGAGGTGTCCGACGCACCAACTGATACAGGTCTCCCCGCATTCGAGATACCCGTCCTGGCGTTGCGTCTTGGCAGGCAAGGCCTCGGCGATGGCGCGTGCCAGACTGGGCTTTTCGGCGACGATCAGACGCATGACGTAGGCGATCCAACATGAACATGGCGTTTATTCTGCCACGTTCGACCCGGCGCGTGGGCCGAATTGGCGCTGAGCGTGGACTAGCGGCGTCCGAAGAGACGTCGCGCACGCACCAAGGCGCGGTACCAAGTGCGATGAGGCTTGCCCACCGCGGGTGGACGATGGCTAAGAAAACTGACATTACGCGCGTCGCTGCGTCCTGCCAGATTGAGGTTGGAGAGCATCTGCAAGGTACTGTCGCGTGCGCCGTACTGGCGCTTGAGAAACTCGATGGCAGCAGGCTCGAGCTCTACGCGATAGTGGCGCACCAGTGCCAACGCCAACGATTCCGCCGCACGTGACAGCTCGGTATCTACCTCGCGGACCATCGAGGCGCCCAGCGCGGCCTTGGCGGCGGCCGACAGATTGGGCTCGATCTGGCCGAAGTCGGCGGCATTGGAGCTGTTGATGGCGCGCTGTGTGGCGGGTTGCGAGAGCCCTACGTGAGGTTCGAGAGCGAGGAATATCTCGATGGCCAGGCGCTTGGCGGCATCCACGCCAACGCCGAGTTGTGTCTCGCGATGCGCACCACGCCACATTTCGTGATGGCGTGAGGTGATGCCCGTCTGGCTCAAGTAGCGGGCGAGATGCTTGCAGACCCGCGCCTTGGCTTCGTCATCCAGGGCGATGGAGCGTTCACGGATGCGCAACCCGCGTCGCCCCGGCCCCAGTTGCAAGCGTGTCGTCTCGTCGGACAGGCTGGCGGTGATGCGCTCCCAGCGTTCCACTGACTTGAGTAACTGAGCGTGGCTGCGACCCACCTGTTCGTAGGCGCTAGAAACACTTTTGTAGAGCTGAATAGCGTTGGCCAGGATGTCCGACTTGGTGCGTAGTGCGCGCTTGCGATCTTCCTGGCCCGCTTCCACAGCCTGGGCAAGGTGCACGATCTGCTCGGCCAGCGCGTCCATCGCCTGCACTGAGCGCTCCAGCAACAGTTCGGCGCGCAGCCCAGAGGCGCTGTCTTCGACCAGGGTGCCGGACTGCTCGGCAAGATAGACGTTGAGCGCCTTGAGGCGCGACAGGCCGGTCGCCTGAGCGATGCGCTGGCGTGCGCGTGCCTCTTCCAGGTTATCGAACGCCTGGGCAAGGCGCCAGCGTCCACGATATTCGAACGAGAGCACCGGAATCTTGCGCCCGCTGATCAACTCGAAGGCCAGAATCACCATTTCCTCGACGTCCTGGAGGGTCATCAGCAGGTCGTTGTCCTGCTCGATGGCCGCCATGATCCGTTCGATGAAGTTCTCGTCGCGCGGCACGCCCTGGTGAAGGTCGGGAGCACGGCCCTCGAAGCGCTCACGCAGCAGGTGCGTGGCGATGGGCGCGGTGTCGTAGAGGGCGTTGAACTGAGGCTCCAGAGTGTCGCGGTACTGGGTGACGAGATCGCGGATGCGGGCGTGCAAGCCGACCCGGCGATAGACGTCGATCTGACCAATGAGGCGTGCGCTATCGCGATCATTGAGCAGTTCGATGGCCGCCAGCTCGACGCCTGCCGGCGAGAGATCGTGCTTGCGCAGCAACATGGCGGCGGCCTCTCGACGTCGGGCATCCCCCTCCAGGCTTTCGACGATCAGGTCGCGGGTGACCAACAGCAACTCGGGCAATGTCTTGATCACCTGCTCGATCTGCCCGGAGGTCTTCTCGGCTTTGCGTCCTTGCGTGAGATGATAGCCGAGGTTGGCTAGAATGCCCGCAGCGCCGGTAATGACCGTGTAGGAAATGAAGAAAACGTAGTTTTCCGTCGTCGGTGCCTTACCGTATCCCAGTAGGTAGCCGCCCCAGGCGCCGAGCAGGGTCACCGGTCCGGCCGTCCACAGGATCTGCATCAGACTCACCGACCAGGGTACTTTCTCGACGGCTGCGGTAATGCGCCGAATTTCATTGCGCCCTTCGCGTTCGAGGCGAACCTGCGAGGTTTCTTGAGAAGGCGATGATTTACGTTGAAACGGCAACGGCAGGAGCACGATGACATCCCTTGACATGGCGGGTTCGGACAGGCGGCGACAATACCCGAAAAGTGACGTTGGTGCATCAAGCGGTGCAACGGATGAGGGGCGCTCATCGGGCATGCTAGAATAAGGCGATTTTTTCAGGAGGGTCGCGATGCTGGCCGCATGGGTGGAACAATTGCTGGGATACGCCAGCGGCGCGTTGAAGGCCATACGCGACAATGAGCATTATCCGGCGCTGATGACCTGGGCGCGTGATGAAGGCGTGGCGTGTGTCGGCGGCGATCTAAGCATGGCACAGGCCTTGGCGCCCCAGTTGTGGAATCAGACGCCGCTGGTGCGACTCGATTTTGAGCCGGAGCCCCTGGCGTGGCCGGAGCGCAACGAGCCCTGCTGGTGCGACTCGGGGCGTAAGACCAAGCAATGCTGTGGCGCGGTGACGTTGCCGGGGGCGATCCCGCCGCACCTGATGTGGATGCTGTCGCTCAAGGAGTGGACGGGGGAGACGCTCAAAGGCGCCCTGCGAAGTGGCAAGGCGCCGGACCAGGCGCTGCTCGAGGCCGGCTTGATCGCCGCCGAAAGCGGCCAGCGTGGGCGCGCCCAGCAGATTCTCGAAAGCCTTTTTTCCAGCGAGCGTGATTGGTCGCGCCTTCCCGAGCAGGCCGAGCCGGCATTTGAAATCCTCGTCGACCTTTATCAGTCGCGCGGCTTCCATCGCAAGCGGGCGACGTTGCTCGACGAGGTGCTGGAGCGTGGTCCGACCTTCCTGCGGGGTGTGGCGCTCGAGCGTCTGTGCCTGATGCACCTCGACAGTGACGATCTGGCCAGTGCTCGTGAAGCCTTCGTGCGTGCTCAGCAAACGCTGCCCGACTCCCCGACGTTGGCTTATATCGAGGCCATGTTGCTGTTGCACGAGGGACATGCTGAAGAAGCCCGTGCCCGGGCGCATTTCTGGTGGCGCCGCCTCTCCAAGCGCTCCGACCTCGAGGCCGATCAACTACAGTTTCTGGCCGATTTGGCCGCCAATCCCGAGGCGACCCTAGCCGAACAGATGATCCACTCCGAGGAAGATCTGGCCGAGCCATTGGCGGCGCTTGCCACCTTGCTCGACACCCTGGAAGCGCCCCCTCGGCTGCAGTTATCGCGTTCCTCTGAAGGACGTGTGGAATATCATGCCACTGCTCGCGAGGCTACCGCCTTCGCGGCGTGGTTCGAGTATTTCAAAGTGGCCATCGACGACGATGCGGCGCTAAGTTTCGAGACTGATCCATGGGAAAACGCCGGGGAATGGTTGCCTGCCTTGTGCGCGCATCCCGAATGGCTGGGCGCGCCGGCGGTGATGCAGTCGCTGTGTCTGGCGTTGACCAGTCGTTTCGGTAGCTTACCGTGGATGGCGGAAAGCTTCTTTGCACCACTGGCGGATCGGTTCGAGGCATGGCTTTCGCAACTCGAGGCGCAGCAAGGCCCCTTCGTCTGGGATGACGCTGACAACGCCATCTTACTGCGCTGTGCCCTGGCGTTGATCGTGGGGATGGAGCGTGGTGCGCGTACGCGTTCGCGGCATCTCGCCGAGCGGGTGCTCAGGCTCGATGAAGAGGACGACCTGGGGTTGCGTGAGCTGGTGCTCGATCAGTTGCTGCGTGAAGGGCGTGACGAGGAAGCAGTCGAACTCAGCGGTAGCACCGATGAGGAGGAGATGATTGGCGTGACCATGGCGCGTGTGCTCGCCTTGTATCGCCTGGCACGGCGTGACGAGGCTGACGAAGTGCTAAGCGTCGCTCAGCAGGCCAATCCTTACCTGGTACCGATGCTGTGCGACGAGAAGCCGAAACCGGTAGCGCTGGCCGTCGATGCGCCAGCGCCGGGTACGCGCGCCGAGGCGTGGCAATATCGCCAGTTGATGCGCGATCAGTGGATGGCGACGCCGGGCGCCATGGCATGGCTGGACGCCCATCGTTGAGAAGTCGCCATCGCGAGCGTGACAGCGTTGGGTGTCACGCTCAGCGCTGAGTGCGAGCGAGCCAGAGTGCGAGTAGCACGGCGGGCACGCCCAAGGCCGCGCTGACGGTAAAGAAGCCCGTGTAGCCGACGCCCTCCACCACCAGTCCCGAGAAGCCACCGAGAAACTTGCCGGGCAGCGTCATCAGCGATGAGAACAAGGCATATTGCGTTGCCGTGTAGGCACGTGAGGTCAGGCTCGATAGAAAGGCGATGAACACCGTACTCGCCAGACCATTGGCGAGGTTGTCGCTCATGATGGTCATGACCAGCATGGGGAAGTTGTGCCCCGCGTTGGCCAGGGCCACGAACATCAAGTTGGTGACGGCGGTCGCCAGGGCGCCCACCACCAGCATCCGCCCCAGTCCAAAGCGCACTACCAGTAGCCCGCCGGCCACGCCGCCGAGGATGCTCATGGCGATGCCGAACACCTTGGTCACATTGGCAATTTCGGAGAGGCTGAAGCCCAGGTCGATATAGAGCGGGTTGGCCATCGCGGCCATCGCCAGGTCGCTGATGCGGTAGAGGCCGATGAACAGCAAGAACCATAAAGCCGTGCGTCCGTGACGGGCGAAGAAATCGGTGAAGGGGCAGACGATGGCCCCGATGACCCAGGCGCCGAAGCGTCGCCGCCGCCGAGGCGTGTGCCGATGCTGGTGCAGGAATGCGCGAACGCGTGGTTCGCTGGCGAGCTGGATGCCAAGCGTCGAACGCTGCGGCTCCGGCCTCACCAGCGTGGTGATTATGCCGACCCCGACAAGCGCGGCCATGCACGCGTAGGCGGCATGCCAGGAGACCGCGTCGGCGATGTAAAGCGCCCCAGCACCAGCGGCGAGCAGCCCACCGCGATAGCCGATGATGTAGGTCGAGGCCATGGCGGCCTGCACGCTCTCCTCGGCGGACTCGATGCGATAGGCATCGATGACGATATCCTGTGTCGCTGACCCAAAAGCAATCAACAAGGCCAGGCCGGCGATGGGGATGAGATGCCCAGGCGGCGAGAGAGCGGCGAGGCCCAGCAACCCTGCGGCGATCGTCAACTGGGCGCAGAGCATCCAACTGCGGCGTTGACCGAGCCAGCGTCCCAAGCCGGGCAGGGCGATACGGTCGACGACCGGTGCCCAGACGATCTTGATCGAATAGAGAATACCGATCCAGGAAAAGAACCCGATGGCGGCGACCTCTACCCCGGCATCGCGTAGCCAGGCCGTGAGCGTCGAGAACACCAGCAGGAAGGGAAGGCCGGCGGCGAAGCCGAGAAACAGCATGGTGATGACCGGTGCCTGCAGATAAACCGCCAAGGCATCGCGCCAGCGGCGGTGTGCGACATCGTGAGTCATCGGTTCCTCCCGTGAGCGAGCCGCCCGGTGCGGCTCGGACATGAATCCGGCACAATGCTAGACTGTAGCGTTTGCACGGCAATGCCCCGCACCGTCAGGCAAGGGGCAGAAATGCAGGTTGCGTACCGTGGCATACCCCGACGATGAAGGCTAGAGGACATGACCGATCAGCTCGATCCAAACGCGTTCGACGACGCGGCCGCCTGCCCGCGTTGGTATGTGGTGCAGTGCAAGGGTGGGGAATCCTTCCGTGCCAGCGAGCACCTGACCAATCAAGGCTATCGTGTCTTCCATCCGGTACTCGAGGTACAGAAGAAACGTCGTAACAAGTTGGTCTGGCTTGCCGAGCCCTTGTTTCCTCATTATTTGTTCATTCGCCTCGATCGGCTGGCCAGCAATTGGCGCCCCATCCGTTCTACTCGGGGCGTATTGAAGCTGGTCGCTTTCGGTGACGAGCCGTTGCCCGTGCCGGACGCCTTGGTCGAGATGCTGGTCGCCCACGCCCAGCGAGACGAGGCGTTGCGTGAAGCGGGCAACGTCTACTTTCGCCCGGGTGAAATCGTCGAAATCACCGAAGGTCCCTTTCAGGCGCTCAAGGCGGTGTTCGAGACTCAGAAGGGCGAAGAGCGCGCTATCGTCCTGCTCAATATGCTGCATCATCAGCAGCGCCTCGAGTTGCCAGTGGGCAATCTACGCCGCATGACATGACACGTCGCTCAATGCTGTAACACCAGGAGTTTTCATGACCATCTCGCCGCAACATGTCGTTCGCCTGCATTATGTGTTGTGCGACTCGGCCGGACATGTGCTCGACGATTCGCGTCGTCGCGAGGAACCGCTCGAATATCTGCATGGCCATGCCAATATCCTCCCCGGTTTGGAAGCGGCGTTGGAGGGGCTTTCCGATGACGGTACCCACGAGATCAACCTAACGCCCGAAGAAGCCTATGGGGAGCATGCGCCCGATCTCGTGCAGACGGTGGCGCGCACGGCCTTTCCCGGCGTTGAAGAGTTATTACCGGGCATGCGTTTTCAGGCGCAGGGCCCTGATGGGCCGCGTACGGTGACCCTGATCGAGGCGGACGATACGCAGGTGACGGTGGATGCCAATCATCCGCTGGCGGGGCAGGCCCTCGTGTTTCATGTCGACATTCTCGATGTTCGCCCGGCGAGACGCGCCGAACTTGCTAAGGGTCATCCACTGGCGGCAGACGTGACAGCTTCCGAGGTCGAGGATCGCAAGCAATAGCCGTGATCTCGGCGCTGTTACTCCAATGGCGTGTTTTACAATCACTAAGAAATGTATGCACGGGCTCCGGGCGTGCCACGTTGGGCACGCCCGAGTGGTGTTCAGCAGGTCAGGCGTTGGCGCAGGAAATCGAGCATCGTGTCGGCGGGCACCATGGTGACCTCGCTATCGCGGCGTCCTTTGTATTCCAGTTCACCGTTATCCAGCCCACGCTCGCCGATCACGACGCGATGAGGAATCCCGGTGAGCTCTTGATCGGCGAATTTGACGCCCGGACGCAAGTCGCGATCATCGATGAGAACGTCGATGCCGGCATCGTTCAACTGCTGATAGAGCGTTTCGGCATATTCGCGAACGCGTTCCGACTTATGGGCGTTCATAGGCACCAGCGTGACTTCGAATGGGGCGATGGCATTTGGCCAGATGATGCCTCCGGCATCGTGATTCTGCTCGATGGCGGCGGCCACCACGCGCGTAACGCCAATGCCATAGCAGCCCATCAGCAATGGAACTGCCTGACCATTGTCGTCGAGCACGGTGGCATTCATCGCTGTGGAATATTTGGTTCCCAATTGAAAGACATGACCGACTTCGATACCGCGTGCGATGGACAGCGTGCCCTGGCCGTCCGGCGAGGGATCACCCTCGACCACGTTGCGCAGATCGGCCACTTTGGGCAGGGCAACGTCGCGCTCCCAGTTGATGCCGAAATAGTGTTGGCCATCGATGTTGGCACCGGCACCGAAGTCGCTCATCAGTGCCACGCTGCGATCGATGATCAGCGGCATGTCCAGATTGACCGGTCCCAGCGAGCCGGGGCCGGCGCCCACCGTCTGGCGAATTTCCGCTTCACTGGCCATGGTCAGGGGGGCGGCGACCTCGGGCAGGTTCTCGGCCTTGACCTCGTTGAGTTCGTGATCACCACGCACCAACAGGGCGACAAGCCCACCTTCGGCGGCGTGCACCATTAGCGTCTTGATGGTCTTCTCGATGGGCAGACCATGCTGTTCGACCAGGGTGGCGATGGTGCGTGCATTGGGCGTGTCGACTAGGCGCAGTTCCTCCTGGGGGGCGGCGCGCTCGGGTGTCTCCCCCAGCGGGGCGGGGAGTGCCTCGGCTTTTTCCATGTTGGCCGCGTAGTCGGACGACGTGGAAAAAATCACCGCGTCCTCACCGGAATCGGCCAGCACCTGAAACTCGTGAGAGCCGGTACCGCCGATGTCGCCGTTGTCGGCTTCCACGGCGCGGAAATCCAGCCCCAGGCGCGTGAAGATGCGCATGTAGGCGTCATACATCGTGTCGTAGGAGCGCTGTAGACCGGCCTGGTCGATATCGAAGGAGTAAGCGTCCTTCATGATGAACTCGCGGGCGCGCATGACGCCGAAGCGCGGGCGTGTCTCGTCGCGGAACTTGGTCTGGATCTGATAGAAGTTGGAGGGGACCTGCTTGTAGGAGCGAATCTCGTTGCGCACCAGGTCGGTGATCACTTCCTCGTGCGTCGGTCCATAGCAGAAGTCGCGATCATGGCGGTCACGAATGCGCAGCAGCAAGTTGCCGTATTGGTCCCAGCGGCCTGACTCCTGCCACAGCTCCGCCGGCTGGATCGCTGGCATCAGGACTTCCTGAGCGCCAGCGCGGTTCATTTCCTCGCGTACGATGTTTTCGACTTTGCGAAGCGTGCGCAGTCCCAAGGGCAGCCAGGTATAGAGCCCCGAGCTCAGGCGGCGGATCATGCCCGCACGTAGCATTAGTTGATGACTGACGATGTCGGCATCGGCAGGGGTTTCCTTGAGGGTGGAGAGCAACAATTGACTGGCGCGCATGGACAAGCGGTTCCTTGGATTCGAGGCTTAACATCGCGTCGCCCTGAAGCGGCGCGGCAAATGAAGCTATTGTACGGTCAAGGCGTGAGCGCGGCAAAAGCGATGCGCGTTGGGTCTTTCTGGAGCGACGGGGCGGATGGTGAGCCTCGCGAGGGCGGTCTCACGTTGCCGCGAAGTTTGCGATATGCTTACGCGCGTAATGCCCCGAATGATGAGCAACGTCGCCTTGGCTTTCAAACGTCGATGACTAGGGTAAGAGGATAAAGTGATGAGTACCATGCACGACCTTAGAGTTCTCCAGTCTCGTCGCTGGATTGCAGGACTGACCATCGTTGCCACGATTACGATGCTGTCAGGTTGCGGGACCGTGTTCTATCCCGAGCGCAAGGGTCAGCCCAGTGGACGTATCGATCCCGCCGTGGCGATCGCCGATGGCGTGGGACTGCTGTTTTATATCATCCCCGGCGTCATCGCCTACGCCATCGACTTTTCCAATGGCACGATCTACTTGCCGAGTCGCGATACCGCGCAGGTGGATACACTGCATTTCGAGGATGAGCTGGATACGAAAACGCTCGAGTCGATGCTGGCCGAACGCACTGGGGAGTCGGTGCGCTTGGACGACGAACTCGTGCGCGTCGAACGGGTCGCTTCCCGAGAGCAAGCGTTGGCGTTGGTACGGATGTCCGGCGCTTACGATAAAGAGCGTCTCGCCTCGATGTAAGGGTTTTTTGGCGAGGGTAAAACAGTCTAGTGCGAGTTACCTCACATTACTTTGATGAGTGTCATGCTACGAGGTAATTCGCATTTGGCATGAGAAAAACCAGACATGTAAACGCGAATATCAAACTGTTCTCAAAAAGACTCTAACGCATACTGAAAGCTCGATTCAGACGCAGGGAGTCTACGATGACATCACAATATAAAGCTTCTCGTTTTGCGGCGCAGTCCGAGCACCCGACGCCAACTTATCGCCTGAGCAGCATGTGCTTACCAGCGCCTTTGTCGGTGGGTGAGCTGGAGACGTTCAGTACCATCAGCCGGCAGGTGTCGCCTTTGCGGAAGCGGCAAACGCTATTCGCACAAGGCGAAGAATTCAAGAGCCTGTATATCGTTCGCTGCGGAAGCTTGAAGCAAGTCTATCGTGATATCACCAATGAAGAGCACATTACCCAATTTTATTTGCCGGGCGAAGTGGTGGGGCTTGATGCCATCAGTAGTGGTTTTCATCCGGGGGTGACGCAGGCATTGGAAACGACATCCGTCTGCGAAATATTGCCTGAAGCGCTCGAAGAACTTGCTCAAAGGAGACCGAGTGAGCTGGGCATGAACGGTTGCTTTCTGCGGGTGATGAGTCGCGCGCTGCATCAGGAGCGCATGATGATACGCTTGTTTCTCAATCGGACATCGGATGTGCGCTTGGCAAGCTTTCTTCTTGCCTTGTCGACGCGTTTTCGACAACAAGGTTACTCGCCGTTCTGCTTTCGCCTTTCCATGTCGCGTAGCGATATAGGAAATTATCTGGGATTGGCGGTCGAAACGGTGAGTCGGCTGTTGGGGCGTTTCCAAGACTTGGAGTTGCTCACGGCAAAGGGGCGAGAGGTCAGAATCGACGATCTGGATGGGCTCATGGCGTTGGCGGATGGGCGTGGGCGTCAGTCCATCTGGCATACCACGGTCGCCTCACCGAGCTCCAGCCATCTCGCGGGTATGCCGGCGCACTGAGACCAAGTGCAGGGTGTCCACTATGTAGATGCTTTAGAGAGTTACCGATAGAAATACACAGTAGGAGAGGGCGCCAAGCGCTTTATTCTACTGGTGCCCGGAGCCGGACTTGAACCGGCACGGTGTTACCACCGAGAGATTTTAAGTCTCTTGCGTCTACCAATTTCGCCATCCGGGCTAACGGATACGGAAGGGGAACACCGCAGAAGAAATGGAGGCTGGAGTCGGAATCGAACCGGCGTACACGGAGTTGCAGTCCGCTGCATCACCACTCTGCCATCCAGCCTTGTTGAGCTCGTTTAAGAACGATCAA
The DNA here is from genome assembly GCF_033052815.1 of Chromohalobacter sp. HP20-39. Classification (NCBI taxonomy): domain Bacteria; kingdom Pseudomonadati; phylum Pseudomonadota; class Gammaproteobacteria; order Oceanospirillales; family Halomonadaceae; genus Chromohalobacter; species Chromohalobacter sp. HP20-39. The sequence continues at coordinate 308,122 of NZ_JAWHTP010000003.1, forward strand.
CGTTCGAGTTTGGAGCGGGAAACGAGATTCGATCGGACTGGCGTTCCAGCTCGCGACCTTCATTGACCGTTCCAATACTACTAAGTTCTGGAGCGGGAAACGAGATTCGAACTCGCGACCCTCGCCTTGGCAAGGCGATGCTCTACCACTGAGCTATTCCCGCTGAACTCGAGGACGTATTATAGAGATAAGCCTGTGAATGTCAAACGTTTATGTGCCTCTTCGAAGTAAAATAATGCTCACATGGAGCGCGTCAATTCCGGCCACGCTGCGCGCAGGTACTGGAACATCGACCACAGCGTCAGCGCGGCGGCAACATAAAGCAGGACAACGCCGAGGTTGGCGATCATCGTGCCAGGTGCGAAGCCGAGCAACAGTAACAGTGAGACCATCTGCAGGGTGGTCTTGAGCTTTCCGATCCAGGAGACGGCAACACTGCCACGCTTGCCGAGTTCGGCCATCCACTCGCGTAGCGCCGAGATGACGATTTCCCGGCCGATGATGACCAATGCCGGTAGCGTCAGCCACACGGCGTCGAAACGCTCGATCAGCAGAGCGAGTGCGACAACGACCATGAGTTTGTCCGCCACCGGGTCGAGGAAGGCGCCGAACGGCGTGCTTTGATCCCAGCGGCGTGCCAAGTAGCCGTCGAGCCAGTCGGTTATGGCGGCGAACCCGAACAACCCCGCACATAGGAGAAGACTCCACGCGTAGGGGAGGTAGAAGGCAATCACCAGCAAGGGAATGAACACGATGCGAGCAAGCGTCAATAGATTGGGGATGTTCATCGAGCGATGTAAGTCCTGACTGGTGAATGAGATCGTCTTGCCATTCTATCTTTCCGCCCATGACTCATCCATGCAAGGCCTGATGAATGGTCGTGGCCATTTGGGCGCTGATGCCGGGCACGCGAGCCAATTCATCGCGGCTGGCTTGACGGACGCCCTGAAGCCCACCGAAGAAGCGTAACAGTTCCCGGCGGCGTTTGGGGCCGACACCGGGGATGTCCTGCAAGGTCGAGGTACGGCGCTGCTTGTCGCGTTGCTGGCGATGTCCGGTAATTGCGAAGCGATGTGCCTCGTCGCGGATATGCTGAATCAGGTGTAGCCCGGGAGAGGCGCTGTCGAGCGATAGGGCATTGTCGACGGTCTCCAGAAACAATGTCTCGAGGCCGGGTTTGCGTGTCGTGCCTTTGGCGACGCCGAGCAGGCGAGTGCTCATGATGCCGACATCCTCAAGCACCGCACGTGCCATGTTGAGCTGCCCCTTGCCGCCATCGACGATAAGCACGTCGGGCAGTTTGCTTTCGTCCTGGATGAGACGTTTATAGCGGCGTGTCAGCGCTTGCTGCATCGCTGCGTAGTCGTCGCCCGCCGCAACGCCTTCGATATTGAAACGTCGATAATCGGACTTGACCGGTCCGTCCTGATCGAACACCACGCACGAGGCGACTGTCGCCTCACCATGGCTATGACTGATGTCGAAGCACTCCAGGCGTGTCGGGGTTTCCTGCATATCGAGCGCTTCGCGCAAAGCGTCGAAGCGTTTGGCCAACTGTGAGCGGTTGGCCAACTGGCTGGTGAGGTGTTGCTCGGCGTTGGTGCCGGCCAGGCGCAGCCATTGGGCGCGGTGGCCGCGTACCTGATGCGCCACGCGGATGCGTTTGCCGGCGCGTTCTGAGAGTGCGGCCTGGATGACCTCGGCATCGGTCAGCGGCAGGGCCGTGATGACCTCGTCGGGAATGTCACGGTCATGGCCCAGATAATAATGGCTGATGAATGCGCCGAGCAGTTCTTCTGCCGCGAGGTCCAGGCCATTTTGCGGCATGTGGTGGCGTGCCCCGAGCATGCGTCCGCCGCGTACGCTCAGCGCGCTGATGCATACGCCCCCCGGGCGTTCGGCAAGAGCGAAGATATCGGCATCGCCGTCGCCGGTATCGACGATCTGGCGCTCCTGCAGGCGGCGCAGTTGCTGAATCTGATCGCGAAGGCGCCCTGCTTCCTCGAAGTCCAGCGCCTGACTGGCGGCTTCCATGTCCTGGGTGAGCTGCGCGGTCACCTGCTCGCTGCGCCCCTCCAGGGCCATGATGGCGTGATCGATGTCGCGCTGGTATTCCTCGTGGCCGATATAGTCGACACAGGGCGCACTGCAGCGCTGTATCTGGTACTGAAGACAAGGCCGGGTACGATGCGCGAAGACGCTATCCTCACAATTGCGGATGCGAAATATCTTCTGCACCAACGATAGACTTTCGCGGACGGCGGTCGTGCTGGGGAAAGGGCCCAGGTAGCGACCGTCGCCGCGTTTCCCGCGCGCGCGTTTGAATTCGAGTGCGGGATAGGGATGGCGATCCGAGACGAAGATGAACGGATAGGACTTATCATCGCGCAGGAGGATGTTGTACGGCGGTCGTTGCTCCTTGATGAGCGTCTGCTCGAGCAGCAGCGCCTCGGTCTCGGTGCGCGTGATGGTGACCTGAATATCTGCGATACGTCCGACCAGGGCTTGCGTCTTGGTATTGAGCGCACCGCGGAAATAGCTGGCGAGACGTGCCTTGAGCCGTTTGGCCTTGCCTACATACAAGATCTGGCCATCGGTATCCAGCATGCGGTACACGCCGGGCGACTCGGAAACCGTCTTGAGGAAGTGCTTGGCATCGAAGCTCATGGGCGCGGGGCATTCGTTGAATCGGTCATGTCCGCTAGTGTATCAAAGGGAAGGGGGCGCCGGAGACCTGCGTTGAGGCGCGCCAGCGATCCCCTCTATCAGGAGGCCTCGTAACCGTCTATCAAGCCGAAACGCAATCCCAGATGGGTAAGCTCGACATCGGATTGCACATTGAGCTTCTCGAAAATGCGGTAGCGGTATGTATTGACGGTCTTGGGGCTCAGGAAGAGTCGATCGGAGATATCGCTGACCTTCTGGCAGTTGACGATCATCATCGCCACCTGCAGCTCACGATGCGAGAGCTGATCGAAAGGGTTGTCCTGCGCACCCATTTTAGAAAGTACCACTTTCTGGGCGATATCCGGGCTGATGTAGCGCTGCCCTCCGAAGATGGCGCGGATGGCGCGAACCATTTCATCGAGCTCCGTGCCTTTGCTGATGAACCCGGCGGCGCCGGCGTCCATGAGACGCTGGGCAAACGCTTCTTCGAGAAATGCTGTCACGATCACGACCTTGATATCCGACATGCCGCGCATGATCTTGCGCGTGGCCTCGAGCCCACCGATACCGGGCATGCGTATATCCATCAGAACGATATCGGGGCGCAATTCACGTGCCATGTTGACGGCTTCTTCGCCATCGACGGCTTCGGCGATAACCTGCAAACCGTCTTCGGAATCCAGCATTCGGGCAATGCTGGTACGCACCAGATGGTGATCATCAGCGACAAGAACCTTGATCAAGGGAACTCCTGCAATCAATCGCCGGTTAACGACATAGTGGTCATGGTGGCCTTATGTTGCGGCCATTATGTAACGCTTCAGCTTCATGCGCTATGTGACATCCTCAATCAACTTAACAGCAATGTTGGCTTTATGCTGCCGTGGGTTTTGCACTTTCGCGCGATGCTCGGCAGCAGCGCCGAACGGCCTTGGCACATGGCCCGCACGCATTGACATGGATGGATGGCAGTCGTAGTATACGCAGCGTTCCAAGGGCGCTGTTGCGGATATATCCCTTGGTAAGTAGAAAAACGCATCGTACGATGCGATATCGATATGGGGCCTTAGCTCAGTTGGGAGAGCGCAACACTGGCAGTGTTGAGGTCAGCGGTTCGAACCCGCTAGGCTCCACCAGATCCGCCTGATATCAAGCCGCCGACGCATTGCGTCGGCGGCTTTTTCGTATGTTGCTCAACGTCAAGCGGTCGTTGGCAATGTCTTTCTTCAAGGGCTGGCGGGGCCGCTGGCGCCGCATTCCAGACACCGGTATTGCATGCCGCCCTCGGCATGGCGTTCTTCGAAGGCTTGCAGGCGCTCGTCGTCAGTGGTTGTCTCGCTGACGCTGCACGCCGGGCATTCGATGGTACGTTCGTTGTCGCGTTGTTCGATAAGGAACATGCTGTTCTCCTGCCGTAGTCTCGACTCGATGAAAGAAAGGCATATCTGCCGTGCGGTGACGGCAAGGCACGAAGCCTGTGAGCACGGAGCTCGTAAAGAGAAAAGTCGGCGTTTGGCGGGGTTGCGTCAACGTAGACATTGGCGACGCCCGGGTAGTAAAAAATCAACGATTGCGGGGCGTTAGAAGCGCTCCAGCGAGCGGTTTTGTCGTGAAGCGGGGTATCGGGTGGAGTGCAGCCATGGTAGTGAAGTTACAGGAAGGGCAGTCTAGCGGTCATGGCGCGAGGCAAGACAGGATGTCGGGAAAAGAAAAGAAGCGATGCCGCTCAGGCGGCATCGCTTCTTGCGACGGTGCTGGCATGTCGGTGGGTTATTCGTCGACCTTGCCGAGCAGGAGGAATTCGATCAAGGCCTTCTGAGCGTGCAAGCGATTGCCGGCTTCCTGCCATACCACCGCACGCGGATCGTCGAGCAGAGTAGTACTGATTTCCTCGCCGCGATGCGCAGGTAGACAATGTAGAAACAGCGCACTATTGGCGGCGCGGTCGAGCAATGCCTCGGTGACCTGGAAGCCAGTGAAGTCTCGCTCGCGCTTGGCTTGTTCCTCTTCCTGACCCATCGAGGCCCAGACATCCGTGGTGATCAGCTCCGCGCCTTGTACTGCCTGCTGAGGGTCGTGCAATATCTCCACGCGATCGTCGGCGGCCGCCACGAGATCGGCATCCGGCTCGTAACCCGGTGGGCAGCAGACGCGCAGTTGAAAATCGAACTGCCGTGCGGCATTGATCCACGAATGGCACATGTTGTTGCCGTCACCGATCCAGACCGCGGTCTTGCCCTTCACCGACCCACGGCATTCGGTCCAGGTCATGACATCGGCCAGCAACTGGCAAGGATGATAGTCGTCGGTCAGTGCGTTGATGACCGGGACCTGGCTGGCGGCGGCATATTCCTCGAGTCCGGCATGCGAGAAGGTGCGGATCATGACGATGTCCACCATTTCGGCGAGCACGCGCGCGGTATCGCCGATCGGCTCGCCGCGCCCGAGTTGCGTATCGCGCGGCGAGAGGAAGAGCGCATGGCCGCCGAAATGCGCCATGGCGGTTTCGAAGGAAACCCGCGTGCGCGTCGAGGACTTCTCGAAGAACATCGCCAGGGTGCGATTGGTGAAGGGGGTATAGGTCGGCCCTTGCGCTTTGAGACGGTTCTTGATCGTGATCGCGCGCTGAATGAGGTGGTTGAGTTCCTCGGGTGACAGGTCGAGCAAGGTCAAGAAATGGCGTGTGGCCATGGCGACGCTCCTTTCATATGTGATCCACTTTCGTATGTGATCCACGGCATATCAGGGCGACGACGCCCACCGACGAAAGCGTGTGAGCGTAACAGCCAAGACGCGCCCCGAGGCCCGGCTTTCTGCGACGCTCGGCCTTGCAAGGGCGACATGCGGGCCGTGCGGAAAGTCGACCATCCTAGCCAGGCTGCCGAGAAGGCGCAATTGTCGATATCAAGAGTGTTGGCGTTGCGAGGGCTGTTTTCGGCGCTCGCCATCAGTAGAATGGACGTACATTCACCCGACGTATTGCGGCGGCGCCAGCAAATGGCAAACCGCCCGCGTGAGGACACTGAGATGAGTACGACTCTCGAAAACATCCAGCAGCAAATCGGCGAAAACACGATACTGCTTTACATGAAAGGCACACCCCAGCTGCCGCAGTGCGGCTTTTCCGCTCAGGCCGTGCAGGCGGTCATGGCGTGCGGTGAGCGTTTCGCCTTCGTCAACATTCTCGACAATCCGGACATCCGCACCGAATTGCCCAAGTACGCCAACTGGCCGACTTTCCCGCAGCTGTGGGTCAATGGCGAGCTGGTCGGCGGCTGCGACATCATCGTAGAGATGCACGAAAGCGGTGAGTTGGAGAAGTTGGTGAAGGAAGCTGCCGCCAACGCCGAAACCGAACAGGAGTGAGGCGTTGAGCCCGGCGCGCTTTCTTCGAGAGCGCGCCGGGCGCATCGCAAAGCCCCGTCGATGAACATCGGCGGGGCTTTCGTTTGAAGGGCAATCACGTGACGACGTGTTGCGTCAGTCTTCGTCCATGCCTTGTTCCTTCTGGGCCAGCTCCCAGCCGCCGAGATCCTTGTAGCGGTTGACCATGGCACAGAATAGCTCGGCGGTGCGTTCGGTATCATAACGGGCCGAATGTGCCGAGGCGTTGTCAAACTCGATGCCCGCCGCACGGCAGGCGCGTGCCAGCACGGTCTGGCCGTAGATCAAGCCGCCGAGCGTGGCGGTATCGAAACACGAAAACGGATGAAAAGGGTTGCGCTTGATGCCATTGCGCTCGACGGCAGCGTTCAGGAAGCCTTGATCGAAAGCGGCGTTATGGCCGACCAAAACCGCACGGGTGCATTGGTTGGCCTTGATGGCTTTGCGCACCGGCTTGAAGATTTCGCCCAGGGCGTCGTGCTCGTTCAACGCCACCTGCTGGCGCAGCGGACTGTCGAGATCGATGCCGGTGAAATCCAGCGCGGCCTGCTCGATATTGGCCCCTTCGAAGGGTTTGATGTGGAAGGCGTGCGTGGCATCGGGCATCAGGTTGCCCAGCTCGTCCATGGTCAGGGTCACGGCAGCGACTTCGAGCAGGGCGTCTCGTTGGGCATTGAAGCCACCGGTCTCTAGATCCACAACGACAGGGAGAAAGCCTCGAAAACGTTGAGCCATCAAATCGCGTGCCTGGCCGTCGCTCATGCTTTTGCTCCCATCCTGATGCAGTCTCGATAGCGTCGCCATACCCGGTTGGGGGCGACAAAGTGGCGTCGAGTGTAGCATTTTCGCCCCTCTACGTCCCGCCGCTCGGTGTTCGTCAGCCTCACTCGGCGCTATACTCGGGGGACGTTTTCTTGCTGTGTTCACGCAGCCAAATCATTCGATCAATATCCATCTTTTCAGGAGTCCCGCATGTCCGATGTGAACAAGGTCGTCCTCGCCTATTCCGGCGGCCTGGATACGTCCGTCATCGTCAAGTGGTTGCAGGAAACCTACGATTGCGAGGTGGTGACTTTCACCGCCGACATCGGTCAGGGCGAAGAGGTCGAACCGGCGCGCACCAAGGCACAGGCGCTGGGCGTCAAGGAAATCTACATCGAAGATCTGCGCGAAGAGTTCGTGCGCGACTATGTTTATCCGATGTTCCGCGCCAACACGATCTACGAAGGCGAATATCTGCTGGGGACCTCCATTGCGCGGCCGTTGATCGCCAAGCGTCTGATTGAGATCGCCAACGAGACCGGCGCCGATGCCATTTCCCACGGCGCCACCGGCAAGGGCAACGATCAGGTACGCTTCGAGCTCGGCGCCTATGCATTGAAGCCCGGCGTCCAGGTGATTGCCCCGTGGCGTGAGTGGGATCTCAACTCACGCGAGAAGTTGATGGATTATTGCGAGAAGCACGACATTCCGGTCGACTTCTCCAAGAGCAAGAAGAAATCGCCGTATTCCATGGACGCGAACCTGCTGCACATTTCTTACGAGGGCGGCATTCTCGAGGATCCCTGGGCGGAAGCCGAAGAGGACATGTGGCGCTGGAGCGTGTCGCCGGAGGCCGCGCCGGAGACGCCGACCTATATCGAGCTGACCTTCGAAAAAGGCGATGTCGTCGCCATCGACGGTGAGCCGCTCAAGCCCCATGAAGTGCTTTCCAAGCTCAACAAGCTTGGAGGCGACAACGGCATCGGGCGTCTGGATATCGTCGAAAACCGCTACGTGGGCATGAAGTCGCGTGGGTGTTACGAAACCCCGGGCGGTACCATCATGCTGCGCGCCCATCGCGCCATTGAGTCACTGACGCTCGACCGCGAAGCGGCTCACCTCAAGGATGAGATGATGCCCAAGTACGCCGAGGTCATCTACAACGGCTACTGGTGGAGCCCGGAGCGCAAGATGCTGCAGGCGGCCATCGACGAGACCCAAGGCAACGTCAACGGCGTGGTACGCATGAAGCTCTACAAGGGGAGCGCCACCGTGGTCGGACGCAAGTCTGAGGAGTCGTTGTTCGATGCTTCCATCGCGACCTTCGAGGACGATGCAGGCGCCTACGATCAGAAAGACGCCGAAGGCTTCATCAAGCTCAATGCCTTGCGTTTACGCATCGCGGCGGCAAAAGGCCGCAACGCGAATTGATCCGCATTCACTCGCGTCGAACGCCTCCTGGTCGGGCGGCGTGACACGCATAGCCAGCGCGCAGGAGGCTTCATGCTGAAACGACTCATCGATGGCTTGTTTCGCAGCGGCAATGTCAATGACGAGGAAATACCGGCCACCGATTACGAAGGCTACCTGATTACGCCGGATCCGCAGGATGCTGGTGGTCAGTATCGGGTCAGTGGCTGGATTCGCAAGCCCGTCGCAGGCGGTGAAACACTCGAACACCGCTTCGAGCGCTCGGATATCGTGTCTAGCCGTGAGGATTGTATCGAGCTGACGTTGCGCAAGGCCCAGCGCTTTATCGATGATACTGGCGAAGAAATGTTCGAGGAGCGCTGAGCGCCCTTGGATAGATGCGCCCAGCTAGGCGCCCCCATCTGTCGTTATCATGCACGTGAATGCCAACGCCACTATCTTTGGAGCGACGGCCTCTGGAGTAGTGGCGTTTTTTATTTCCACGACGCCTGGTGCAAAGTGGGTCTTGAACTCTTGCCGCATCAAGCGGGCCTAACTTTTCACCAACCCGATGGAGCCGCGCATGATCACCGTGCATCACCTCGACAACTCCCGCTCGCTACGCATCGTCTGGCTGTTAGAAGCTTTGCAGCAAGAGTATAAACTCGTGACGCATCACCGCGATCCCCAGACATTGCTGGCGCCGGAGAGTCTCAAGCGACTCCATCCGCTGGGCAAGGCGCCGCTGATCGTCGACGAGGGGCTGACCGTGGCCGAGTCCGGGGCGATCATCGACTACCTGATCGAGCGTTACGATGATGGCCGCTTGGCGCCGCCGGTGGGAACGCCCGAGCATCGCGATTATCGTTATTGGCTGCATTATGCTGAAGGCTCCGCGATGCCGCCGCTGGTGATGCATCTGATCTTTTCGCGTTTGGGCAAACCGCCGGTACCGGCGCTATTGCGCCCCGTGGCGGGTAAGCTCGGTCAGGGGGTGCAAGCCAAGTTTCTCGATCCCGAGATCGAGCGTCATCTAGCGTTCTGGGAATCGACGCTCACCGAGCATGCATGGTTTGCCGGCCCAGACTTCACGGCGGCAGATATTCAGATGAGTTTCCCCGTATTGGCGGTCGAGTCACGGCGTGGCATCAAGGATTTTCCTGCCATTGTCGACTGGTTGACGCGGGCACGCGCGCGGCCGGACTACCAGCGCGCCGTGTCGCAGACCGGCGAGTTGAACCTGAGTGCAACACGCTAGAGGAGGCGATCATGATGAATCATTGGTGGGGAAGAGGGCTGGCACTGGGATTGATCGCGTTGCCGATCACCGCTAGCGCCCAAGGCCAAGGAGATTCGCGCGACGGTGGAGACGATGGTGTCTCCGGCGTGATGGCCTGCGACATCTTGCAGGATGAGATCGAAGCCAAGATTCGTGCCAATGGTGTCGAGGACTTCGAACTCGACATTATTGCCAGTGAGCGTGTCGGCCCGGATGGTGTTCGCGCGGACGATCCCCTCGCCGGAGGCGAAGTCGTGGGAAGCTGCGATGGCGGTACGCGCAAGGTCATCTATCGACGCGGCACCCAGGGCAGCGGGGCCATGTCATCCTCGGATGCCTCGCTGCCATCACATGAGATGAGTACAGAAACGGGTGACGGCGAAGCCAAGCGCGGAGTTGTCGAGCCTTAGGCGGTTGCTACTCTCGACTTCTGGCGGCTCGCTTTCGTCGGCCGCCGGGCTTGGTTACGATGGCGCCTTTTTGTTCAGGAGGCGCGCGTGAAGGCTTTATTGCTTTCCGCCTACGCGGCCGTGAGTCATCGCCACTGGGCGGATGGTCTGCAGCAGCAGTTCCCCGAGATCGACTGGCGGTGTCTGGAACTGCCACCACGGCATTTTCCCTGGCGTATCCGCGGCAACCCGCTGACGTGGTTGGGCCAGGAGAGTGACTGTCTCCACGAAGACTATGACCTGGTCGTCGCCACCTCGATGGTCGATCTGGCGACCTTGGTGGGGCTGTGCCCCTCGTTGGCGCGTGCGCGCAAGGTCGTGTATTTCCATGAAAACCAATTCGCTTATCCGCTTCCCAAGGGCCAGCGCATTCGCGCCGAGCCGCTAATGGTCAATCTCTACGCGGCCTTGGCGGCGGATGTCGTGGTCTTCAACAGTGCCTACAACCGCGACAGCCTATTGGGCGGGGCGCGCGACTTCCTCAAGCGCATGCCTGAGCGTCTGCCGCTCGACTCCGTGCTGTCACGCATAGCCGATAAGGCCGTGGTGCTCCCCGTGCCCTTGCCCGAGGAGACGCCAAAGCTGGCTGGCTCGGGGCGGCGAATCCTGTGGAATCATCGTTGGGAATATGACAAGAAGCCCGAGACGTTCTTCACGGCACTGGAAACGTTGGCCACGCGCGGTATCGACTTCGAGGTGGCAGTGTTGGGCCAGCAGTTCCGCGATCAGCCGCCGGTCTTCGAGGCGTCGCGTGCGTGGCTGGGCGAGCGTGTCGTGTGCTGGGGCGAGCAACCCGGCGATGTCTACCGACAGATGCTCGACAGCGCCGATATCGTGGTATCCACGACCGACCATGAATTTCAGGGGTTGGCGGTCATGGAGGCGGTGATGCAGGGATGTGTGCCGCTGGTGCCGGATCGCCTGTGCTTTCCCGAGTATTACGCCTCGGCGTATCGCTACGCGGGCGATCAGGCGACGCTCGAGGCCACGCTGGCGCAATGGCTGACCGATCCGGCATCGCGCCCGGCGCTGCCGGACGCGCGAGCCTGGCAATGGCCTGCGTGGCGCGAGGCGTATCACGAAGCGCTTATGGGGACGTGATGAGGCACGCATCACGCTACGTTCATTCGATCTCGGTCTTTTCCTTGTACTCGCACAGGTCCTCGATCACGCAGCTTCCGCAGCGCGGCTTGCGGGCCACGCAGGTGTAGCGCCCGTGCAGAATCAGCCAATGATGCGCGTCGTGCAGAAAGTCCTTGGGCACGTGGCGCATCAACTTCTGTTCCACCTCCAGAACGTTCTTGCCCGGCGCGATCCGCGTGCGATTGGCGACGCGGAAGATATGCGTGTCCACCGCCATGGTCGGCTGGCCGAAGGCGGTGTTGAGGATCACGTTGGCAGTCTTGCGGCCGACACCGGGCAGCGCTTCCAGCGCCTCTCGCGTATCGGGGACCTCGCCACCGTGACGCTCGAGCAGCAGGTGGCAGGTTTTCATCAGGTTGTCGGCCTTGCTGTTGTACAGCCCGATGGTCTTGATCTTGTCCTTGAGCCCATCAAGGCCCAGATCGAGGATGCCCTGCGGCGTGTTGGCGATGGGGAACAGGCGCGCGGTGGCCTTGTTAACGCCGACATCCGTAGCCTGGGCCGAGAGCAGCACCGCCGTCAGCAGCTCGAAAGGCGTTTGCCAGTGCAGCTCTGTCGTCGGCGTCGGGTTGTTATCGCGTAGGCGCGAAAAGATCTCGTAGCGTTTTTGAGCATTCATGGGCGAATCAAGTCGATGAGGGAGAATCGAACGCGGCGCGTGCGGCGTCGAGCATGCGCTGGGCTTCGTCGACCTGGCCATGCGCGGCCTCGAGGCTGGTGGCATCGCCATGGCGCTGGGCATGCGTGACTTGTTGGCGAGCCTTGCGCAATGCCTGCTCGGCGGCCTTGACCGCCATGCGTCGATGGTGCGTGGCAGTGGTCTCGGCGCGCGGTGCCTGTGTGTCGCCGAGTTGCCGGTCGATATCCGTCAGGCGCGCGGTGAGTGTCTCGGCGCGTTCATCGAGCGCTCGGCTTGCCTCGGCGTCCAGGTCGCCGCGCTGGCGTTGACGTTCCACGCGCTTGAGTCCGGCGACCAAGGTTGCCCGCGTCGCCTTGAGGGCCGTGGTATCCACGCTGGCGGTGTCGTCCTGTTGCGTCGCCTGAGCGGGGGCTGCCTCGCGCTTGGACATTGACGCTACGGCGGCCTGGCGACGTTCGCGCTTGCGGCGTTTCTCCTCGGCTTGGCGAGCGAGACGCTGCTGACGTGCCTCGTAGCGTTGGCGTCCCAGTGTGGCACGCTTGGTCAGGTAGGCGTCTTGCTGGGCCTGGGTACTGGCCGCAAGCCATTCGGGGTGCGGCAGAATGTCGATACAGTCCACGGGGCAGGGCGCGACACACAGTTCGCAGCCGGTACATTCGGATTCGATCACCGTATGCATCTGCTTGGCGGCACCCAGGATGGCGTCTACCGGGCAAGCCTGGATGCACTTGGTACAGCCGATGCACTCTGCCTCGCGAATGTACGCCACTTTCGGCGATTGCGCCGGTTCCGCGAGGGGCTGGCGCGCTTGGCCTGTCAACTCGGCCAGCCGCGCCATGGTCGCCTCGCCGCCGGGCGGGCATTTGTTGATCGCTTCACCCGCCGCGATGCCTTCGGCATAGGGGCGGCAACCGGGATGCCCGCACTTGCCGCATTGCGTCTGCGGCAATTCGGCGTCGATACGTTCGATGCTGATCTCGGCTACCCGATGATTTCCGAATGAACGGGACAAACGATGACTCCGGGGTCGAAGAATCCGCCATTATAAACCTTCATGATCGCTACCCCAACGCGAATGCGTGATCGCCGCCCGAACGTACATGGTGTCAACCATGCCTGGCTGCCGAGGTGAGTGAGGAAAGGATGTTTTAAATTCCCCGTCGTTTGCTGTGACACTAGCCATTAATCTTACCCAGGCGCCAGTAGCCCATGCTGGTAACGTACTGTTTGGGTAGCCCGCACTCGTTGACCAAATAACGACGCAGTTGCATGGCGACCTTGGTTTCAGCGGCGATCCAGGCGTAGAAGGGTGCGCTGTCGTCCAGGGTGGCGGGCTCCCATAGCGGCGCCTCTTCATCCTCGCTGCGTTCGTCCTTGCTGTCCTGGTGGGTAGCGGCCCGGGGATTGCCGCCGAGCGCGATAATCTCCTGCTGCAAATCGATATCGCGCAGCGCCCTCTGCAGCAGTTCTCCGTGTTGGCAACTGGGCTCTACATCACGCGCCAGCCAGTGCTGCTTGGCGGCGGGGGGCAATGCTTGCTTGTCATCGCTGCGCGGAACCTCGAGCAACGCCTCGACCTTGGGTTTAAGAGGCAGGGCGTCGAGAGTTTCCAAAATGCCTGCCGCTGCGGGGAGGGCGGTTTCGTCGGCAAGGATGAGTATGCGTCTTACACCCTGGGGCGGTTTCCACTCATAACCCACTTGGGGGCCTTCCGTATTGGCAGCCGGGGCCGTCATGGCTAGCCGGTCCCCGGGGCGGGCACGCATTGCCCAGCGCGAGGCGGGGCCATTGTCGCCGTGAAGCACGAATTCTATATCCACTTCTGAGTGCTCAGGGCGAAGAGCGCGGATGGTATAGGTGCGCGCATAGGGACGCTGGGCGTCCGGCAGCGAAGAATAGGCACCATACCAGTCATGCTCTGCCAATTTGGCGATCTCGAATAGGGGGGCGAGCGTGGCACTGTCTTTAGGGAAAAACAGCTTGATGCGCTGGTCCGGGGCATAGGTTTCCATGTGGCCGACGTCGGGGCCGGTAAAGGTAAACCTAACGAGCGACGCGCTGACTTGGGTACGCCGAGCGAGGGTGATATCAAAAAGTCGGTAGCGCTGCTGAGCCATGGCAATGACCTCCTTGTGGAAGGGCATCAAGTGTAACGTCAATCGTTATCACTTAGGATGGTTTTGCAGTATTTCTATTGGCCGACCAGCGCCCGCTTGCATGCCTTGCTGAGGCATGGGGCGCTGGGGCTGCCAAGTCCAATAAGGCTTAGTGCGCCACGGCGATGCGATGCCCACTATTGGGATACGGCATCACCTGCATGGGCAGGTCATAGATGGGTTTCAGGGTGGCGTTGGTCATCATCTCTTGCGGAGGCCCTACGGACATTACTTGACCGTTGCCAGGTGCCCAGCACCATCGCCGAGCAGTGCGACTTGTTGCTGCTCGACGTATGGGTGGCTGACCAGGATTCGCAATTCCGGCGCATCTCCTAACGCCGGTTACTGTCAGCACCTGTCGCCACCGTGCCCGAATAAGGCCCCGACGGAGATGCGTATCATCTGCGCGGGAGCTTGGGCTTGAGGCGTCGACAAACGTCTTGCCTCCTCAGGTGACGCGTTGTCCGGGTTCCGCGCCGTTATCCGGCGATAGCAGGTAGATACCGCCTTCCTTGTCGCCGGCGGCCAGCACCATGCCTTCCGAGACGCCGAAACGCATCTTGCGCGGCGCCAGGTTGGCGACCATGACGGTCAGACGACCCTCCAGTGCTTCGGGGGCGTAGACGGCGCGAATACCCGAGAAGACCGTCCGCGTTTCGCCGCCTAGGTCGAGCGTCAATTTGAGCAGTTTCTTGGCCCCTTCGACGTACTCGGCCTTGGCGATACGCACGATGCGCATATCAAGCTTGGCGAAGTCGTCGAAGCCGATTTCGTCGGCGATGGGATTATCGGCCAGCGGACCCGTGGCGCGTTCCTTGAGCTTTTGCTCCTCGGCGAGGACTTCCTTGGAGGCCTCGGTCATCTGCGCGATCTTGTCGGTGTCGACGCGCGTCATCAGCGGCTTGAACTTGGTGATGGCGTGGTCTTCGAGCACGTCGTGGCGGCTTTCCCAGGCGAGAGAATCGACCTGCAGAAAGACGCGCGCCTGCTCGGCCATGGCCGGTACCACGGGCTGCAGGTAGACCATCAATACACGGAATAGATTGATGCCCACCGAGCAGATATCGAGTACTTCCTGCTCGCGGCCCTCTTCCTTGGACAGCACCCAGGGCGCTTTGTCGGCGATATAGGCGTTGGCCTCGTCGGCGAGCTCCATGATCTTGCGCATGGCGCGGCCGAATTCGCGCGCTTCGTAATCGGCGGCGATGGCCTCGCCGGCCTCGACGAAGCGGGCCACCAGTGCGGGCTCGGTACAGCGTGCTGCGAGCTGATTGCCATTGAGCTTCTTCACGAAGCCCGCGCAGCGGCTGGCGATGTTGACCACCTTGCCGACCAGGTCCGAGTTCACGCGCGAGGCGAAGTCCTCGAGGTTGAGATCGAGATCGTCGACCCCGGCGGTGAGCTTGGCGGCGAAGTAGTAACGCAGATATTCCGGGTTGAGATACTCGGCATAGGTCTGCGCCTTGATGAAGGTCCCTCGCGACTTGGACATCTTGGCGCCGTTGACGGTGACGAAGCCGTGGCAATTGACGCCGGTCGGCGTGCGCAGCCCTGCGCCTTCCAGCATTGCCGGCCAGAACAGGGCGTGAAAGTAGACGATGTCCTTGCCGATGAAATGATAGACCTCGGCCTCGGAATCCTTCTTCCAGTAGCTGTCGAAGTCGATGCCTTCGCGCTCGCAGAGGTTCTGGAAGCTGGCCAGATAACCGATCGGCGCATCCAGCCAGACATAGAAGTACTTGCCCGGCGCATCAGGAATCTCGAAGCCGAAGTAGGGCGCGTCGCGGGAGATATCCCACTCGTTGAAGCCTGACTCGAACCATTCCAAGAGCTTGTTGCGGATCTGCGGTTGGACATGGCCGCCATCGATCCAGCCCTGCATGAAGTCGGCGAAGTCGGGCAGCTTGAAGAAATAGTGAGTGGAGGTGCGAACTTCCGGCGTGGCGCCGCTGATCGCCGAGACCGGATCGATCAGTTCGGCTGGCGTGTAGGTTGCACCGCACGCTTCGCAGTTGTCGCCGTATTGGTCGTCGCTATGGCACTTGGGGCAGGTGCCCTTGATGAAACGGTCGGCGAGGAACAACCCCTTGACCGGATCAAACATCTGCTCGATGTCGCGTGTCGAGATATGCCCGGCGTCGCGCAGCGCCGTATAGATACGCTCGCTGTGCTGGCGATTCTCTTCCGAGTGCGTCGAATGATAGTTGTCGAACGCCACGCCGAAGCGGGCGAAATCGGCCTGATGCTCGGCGCTGACGTTGCTGATCAACTGCTCCGATGTAATGCCTTCCTGCTCTGCACGCAACATGATGGCGGTGCCATGGGCGTCGTCGGCACACACGTAATGGCATTCGTGGCCACGGCTCTTCTGGAAGCGCACCCAGATATCGGTCTGGATGTATTCGAGCAGATGGCCCAGATGAATCGAGCCGTTGGCATAGGGCAGGGCACTGGTGACCAGGATCTTGCGCTGGGCGTTGGCGATAGTCGGCATGGCGGCTCTAGTGACTGAAATCGGAAACGAAATAAGGCGTCGCGAACGACATCGACGAAAAGGCGATTGTAGCCCGCTTGGCGCTTGGCTGCATCCGTGATGCGGAAGACGCGGCCGACGCGCTGGTGACGCATCGGTAAGAGTAACGCTCAGGGCGTACCTGACCAGCCGCCGGCGCGAATGGCCGGACACCCCGTGATATCGAGATTGTAGAGATAAAGCCAGGCCGGACCGAAGGCAGTGCGATGAATGATGCGGTCGTAGGTGCCGCTTCGAGGTGCGCGCACGCGGTAATCCTCGAGCCGGTCGAGATCGCGTAGGCCCCGCGCATCGACCCGGTAGAGCTCCACGTCGATGCCGTGGGAGGGTTCCGCCTTGGCGCCGGGGCAATGCCCCAAGTCGTAGAGAGTGACATCATCGAGCGTATCCGCGCCGATGTACTCGGCGCCTGCGAGCCAATGGTGATTGCGCAGGCCCCGCTTGAGCGTGCCGTACACGGCGACCAGCGGCGTGCGACGAATGGCGAGAACGGGTGAGTGCATGGCGACCTTGCTTGATGGCGAATGATGGTTTAGCGCTCGGCGTGGCGGTTGCCGCGATAGACGATGAAGTTCTTGAGCCCTTGGTCGGCGAGCCGCAGCGCCTGCATCTTGCTCATGATGCCCTGATCGCAATAGAGCGCGTAGCGCCGATGCGACGGCAATTGCGCGGCGCGTTCGCCGAGCTCGAAGAACGGAATCGCCAGCGCCTCGCCCTGTGGCAGTCTCAACGGCGCTGCATCGCGTTCATCGGGGTGGCGAATGTCGATTACCGTGACGTCATCGGCCTTGCGCAGCGCCTCGGCACTCTCGATCACGGGCACCTCGAGCGTGCGTGGTGCGGGCGTGTCGAGAAGGCGGTCCACTCGCGTTTGGCGGGTGGCCTCGAGGGCTGCCTCGAGCACGCCCATGTCGAAGTCGGCCTCGGCGGCGTCGATCTGCTCTGGTCTGGGGCGTGTATTGGGGCGCTGCGAGATCGTGCCGCAGTATTCCGGCAAGCGCTCGGCATGGGCAGCGGTGCCGATGCGGCGCGCATCCTCGATGATGGTTTGCTTGTCGTCGGCGATGAGTGGTCGCAGGACGGGCCGCTCGCTGACCGCGTCGATCAGCCCCAGGTTGACCAGGCTCTGACTGGATACCTGCGCCAGGGCATCGCCGGTGACCAGTGCCGAGATGCGCGCGCGTGCCGCGACGCGATTGGCAGCCCGCAGCATCATGCGCTTGAGCACGACGCCCGCCAGACCGGCGGGTACGCGGCGCTGGATTTCATCGAGCACGCCGTCGAAGGGCACACTGATGAAGTGGGCATGGTGTGAGGCGCTGTAGCCCTGCCACACTCGATGCACGACCTCGCGCACGGCCTGCTCGTGTTCCGGTCCGCCGAGATTGAAGAACAGGTAATGCGTCTTGAGCCCTCGCCGGATCAAGCGCCAAGCCGCCACCGGCGAGTCGTAGCCGCCCGAAATGAGTGCCAGTGCCTGGCCCTGGGTACCGAGCGGATAACCGCCCAGACCGGGAAAACGGCGGGTCACCAGGCGCAGATGCTGGTCCTGCAACTCGAGCGTGACGTTCACCTCGGGGTGGGAGAGGTCCACCTTGGCGTCCGGGCTGGCGTCGAGTAGCGCGCCGCCCAGGTAACGTTCGAGGTCCGCCGAGGTGAAGTCGTGCTGTCCGCGACGCTTGGCACTGACGCGAAACCGGCGGCCGGCCAGCGGCGCTCGCCACAGCGCCACCAGGCGCTCGGCGGTATCGGCGAAGGAGGCGAAGGTATGCACGTCGATTACCAGCACTTCGTGGATGCCGGGCACGCGCGATAGCGTCGCTTCCAGGCGCTCGCGAGTAGCGTCGTCGATAGCATGGCGGACCCGCACCTCCAGCGCATCCCAGCAGTCGGCGACCCGCACATCGGGGACCAGCGGCGTCAGGATGTTGCGCAGGTTGGTGCGCAGGCAACGAACCATCTGCTTGCGCACGGGGCGGGACTTGATGATGATCTCGGGGAAAAGCTTGACGCGATAACGCATATGTCTGGTGTCAGGTGCTTAGGAAGGCGCGCATGGTAGCAACCCGGCACTTGTGCGGCCAGTCGCGCCGCCGATTCTCAAGACACAGGAACGACTGGGTAGGTTTCTGGGCTATTTCTAGAACCTTCTGGCGTGCAATCCGGCTGGCCGTGTAATGCCATTGATCGGGGATCTGCCCGACGCCAAGCGTTCCACGAAGACGGCATTTTTCGACATTACCTTGACCTGGATGCCGATTGAGCACTCGATGTTATCGTCTGGTGGCGCTATGTTGAGAAATGTGTACGGGGGCCGCGCCTGAGCGCCAATGAATTTGATACCATCTAGGCGTTCGTGATCCGCGCCGTGGTGGGCGCTTCTTGATGGGCAGGGATAAGCGCATGTTTCTCGACGACTTTTATACCGTGACCGATGATCGGCTATGCATTACGGCCGAGCAGGCAAGCCGTTTCGCCAAGTGTATCGCCGGCGATTACAATCCCATTCACGATACGGATGCACGCCGCTTCTGCGTGCCGGGTGATCTGCTGTTCGCCCTGGTGATGGCGCGTTTTGGCCTGGCGCAACGCATGACATTCCACTTCAAGGGCATGGTCGGTGACAGCGTACCGCTGTGCTTCGTGCAACACGACGACGACACTGTCCAGGTGACCGACGACAACGGCAAGGTGTATCTCGAGGTCGAGCGTGGCGGCGATATCACCCACGACGCTGGCGTCATCGAGGCCTTCACGCGTCGTTACGTGGCCTTTTCAGGGCGCAACTTCCCACATTATCTCAAACCCCTGATGGAAGAGCAGGGGGTCATGTTCAACCCCCAGCGGCCGCTGGTGATCTACGACAGCATGGGCTTCTCGTTGTCGCGGCTGGATGTCGCCGAGGCCGGCGTGGCCTTTGCCGGGGCGACGCTGGATGTCTGCGGCAAGCGGGGCGATGCCTTGCTGCAATTCAAGATGACCGACGGCAACGCGGCTATCGGCCATGGTTCCAAGAAACTGGTGGTTAGCGGGCTTCGCGAATACGATCCGCCGGTGATGGATGCTTTTGTCGAGCGATTCATGAATCGCAAGGCGCATTACGCCACGGCCGAGTGAGTCTCCAGATGCAACCCTTGTATGCAGAAGGTGTCACAGAGCATGTCATCTTTTGTCATAGGAGCATCCCTTGAGTATCGAAGGTATTCAGCAATTCTTTCAGCGTATGCTGGAGCCCGCGCAACCGGAGCGCCGACAGGTGACGCTGGAATTGGCGGTGGCAGCCCTGTTGTGCGAGATCATGCGTGCCGATTACGCACATGACTCACGCGAAAGGGCCATGCTGCGGCAATTGTTGACCACGCGTCTTACGCTCGCTCCGGACGACGTCGATGAGTTGATGTCACTCGCCGAGGCTGAGGTCGAGCAGGCAGTCGATCACTATGAATTCGTCAGCCTGATTCGCGAGCGGTACGACTACGAGGATCGCGTGGCGCTGGTGGCTCAGATGTGGCAACTGGCCTTTGCCGACGGCGAACTCGATATTCTGGAAGAGCATCGCATACGGCGTCTCGCCGATCTCCTTTATGTCAGTCACAGCGATTTCATTCGCACCAAGCTCAAGGCCATGCCTGAGAGCTGAGAGGGCATTGTCAGTCTGCGTATGTCGAGTACCCGGAAGGCGCTTGGCGAAAAGTTGACTGAAACGCTTGGGTAAGTGCCATCGCGGGACGTTATACTGGGTGCATCGAGCTGTCAGCCTGGCTGGCGCACCGCAGATGAGCATATCGTGGAAAGGAGAGTTGTTGTGATCGAAGGCGTGAAGCATATCGTCGCCGTGGCGTCGGGCAAGGGGGGCGTGGGCAAGTCCACCGTGACCGTCAATCTGGCCCTGGCGATGGCCGCCGAGGGGTATAGAGTGGGACTTCTCGATGCCGATATCTACGGCCCAAGTCAGGCGCAGATGCTGGGAATCGCCCCGGGCGTGCGGCCGCAGCCGGCGGGCGAAAATGCCTTCAAACCGCTGGAGGCTCATGGTCTGCAGGCCATGTCCATGGCGTTCATGGTGGATGCCAATGAGCCCATGGTCTGGCGTGGCCCGATGGTGGCCGGGGCCTTCCAGCAGCTTCTCAACCAGACCGCCTGGAAGGATCTCGATTACCTGTTCGTCGACATGCCACCGGGCACTGGCGACGTGCAGTTGACGCTGGCGCAGAAAGTGCCGGTGAGCGGTGCGGTGATCGTGACAACGCCTCAGGACATCGCGCTGCTCGATGCCAAGAAAGGTATCGAGATGTTTCGCAAGGTCAACGTGCCGGTTCTGGGAGTCGTCGAGAACATGAGCCAGCATGTCTGTTCGCAGTGTGGCCACCAGGAACCGATCTTCGGTAGTGGTGGTGGTGAGCGCATCGCGGAGCAGTACCAGACGCGGCTATTGGGTCAACTGCCCCTCGACGGCATGATTCGCGAGCAGGCCGACGGCGGCAAGCCCAGTGTAATCGCTGACCCGGAAGGCAACGTCGCGCAGACATTCCGCCAGGTGGCGCGTGCCGTGGCCGAGGGGATCGACGCGCAATCCGACGAATCGCCGACCATCAGTTTCGGCGAGTGACGTTCACCACATAACGTTTGCGTGACGCGATGGGGCCGTTATCATAACGGCCCCTTTGTTTCATAGACCAAATTTTCACGGACCGGGTTTTCACGGACCGAGTGTTCGCGGAGACGACCCGATTTCATCGCGACAGCGCACTGAGCAGGAAACTTCAATGAGCATCAAATCCGACAAATGGATTCGGCGCATGGCCGAGGGCCAGGGCATGATCGAGCCGTTCGAAGCGGACCAGGTTCGTTACGTGAACGAGCAGCGGGTTATTTCTTATGGAACCTCCAGCTACGGCTATGACGTGCGCTGTGCCGATGAATTCAAGGTGTTCACCAATATTCACTCGGCCGTTGTCGACCCCAAGGGATTCGATGAGAAGAGCTTCGTCGACGTCAAGGGTGATGTCTGCGTGATTCCGCCCAACTCCTTTGCCTTGGCGCGCACGGTGGAATATTTCCGGATTCCGCGTAGCGTGTTGACTATCTGCCTGGGTAAGTCGACGTACGCGCGTTGCGGCATCATCGTCAATGTCACGCCGTTGGAGCCCGAGTGGGAAGGCCACGTCACGCTCGAGTTTTCCAACACCACCAACCTGCCCGCGCGGATCTACGCCAATGAAGGCGTGGCGCAGATGCTGTTCCTGGAATCCGACGAGGTCTGTGACGTTTCCTACAAAGACCGGGGCGGCAAGTACATGGGGCAGCGGGGCGTTACGCTACCGCGAACCTAGCTGACGTCAGTTGTTATTAGCCGCGCATAGAAAACGGGGCGCCGCGAGGCGCCCCGTTTACGTGCATTCGCCTGTCGGCGATCAGTCGTCCAGATCTTCGTCGAGTTCTTCCGCGGCGTCTTCATGCGACATCCGCAACCCGGTGGGTGGTAGCGGCATGCCGTCGAACAGAGCGCCTTCCGCGCCCAGACTCAAGCGGCCTTCGAGAAACCAGCGCACGGCGATGGGGTAGATCAGATGCTCGCGGGCGTGGACTTTCGCGATTATCTGCTCGGCGGTGGAATCTGGGTCGACTCTGAGCGCGGCCTGCAAGGCCACCGGCCCGCCATCGAGTTCCTCGGTGACGAAGTGCACGCTGGCGCCATGCTCCGACACGCCGTCGGCCAGGGCGCGGGTATGCGTGTCCAGCCCTGGATAATCCGGCAGCAGCGAAGGATGGATATTAAGCATGCGGCCGGCATAGCGATGCACGAATGTTGGGGTAAGAATGCGCATGAACCCCGCGAGCACGATCAGGTCCGGCGTGTGGCGGTCGATGACCTTGATCAATGCGCGGTCGTAAGCTTCGCGATCGTCGTACTCGCGATGCGGTAGCACGACGGAGTCGACACCGGCCTCCTTGGCACGGATCAGGCCGTAGGCATCGCCCTGGTTGGATATCACGGCAACGATCTCGCCGCCCAACTCGTCGTGCTGCTGTGCGTCGAGTAGCGCCTGCAGGTTGCTGCCGTTGCCGGAGATCAGCACCACCACACGACGCTTCTCGGCGGGTTCCGCTTCGAAGTCGTTGCCGTCGGGGGTGTCGGCTTGAGTCGTAGCATTCATTAGCGGACGTTCTCCAGACGAACTTGTTCTTCCTCATTCTGGCGGGCGACGATGTCGCCGAGGCGATGCACCGTTTCGCCGGCGGCCTCGAGCGTGGCCTGGGCCTGTGCGGCCTGCTCCGCAGGCACGACCACGACCATGCCAATGCCGCAATTGAGTACGCGATGCATCTCGTGCTCGTCGACGTTGCCTTCACGTTGCAGCCAGTCGAAGACTGCGGGGCGCCTCCAGCTTGCGGCGTCGATACGCGCGGTGAGTGTGTCGGGCAGTACGCGTGGCACGTTCTCGAGTAGACCGCCGCCGGTGATGTGCGAGAGGGCGTGCACGGCCACGTCGCTGTCCTTGATCAACGTCAGCAGCGGTTTGACGTAAATACGTGTCGGCGCCAGCAAGGCGTCGCGCAGGGGAACGCCATCGATGTCTTGTTTGAGATCGGCCTGCCCCCTCTCTAGAATCTTGCGGATCAGCGAGTAGCCATTGGAATGGGGGCCGGACGATGCTAGCCCGAGCAGCACATCTCCCTCGGCGACGTGGCTGCCATCGAGGATCTCGGATTTCTCGACCACGCCGACACAGAAGCCTGCCAAGTCGTAATCGCTGCCCGAATACATGCCGGGCATTTCGGCGGTCTCGCCGCCGATCAGCGCGCACCCGGCCTGGGTGCAGCCTTCACCGATGCCGGTAACGACATCGGCGGCGATGTCGATATCCAGTTTGCCAGTGGCGTAGTAGTCGAGGAAGAACAACGGTTCGGCGCCGGCGACGACCAGGTCGTTGACGCACATGGCGACCAGGTCGATGCCGATGGTGTCATGACGTTCAAGGTCCATGGCCAGACGAAGCTTGGTGCCTACGCCGTCGGTGCCGGACACTAGAACTGGCTCGTGGTAACCGCTGGGTAATTGGCACAATGCGCCAAAGCCGCCCAGGCCGCCCATCACTTCGGGACGGGAGGTACGCTTGGCGACTCCCTTGATGCGTTCGACGAGCGCGTTGCCGGCGTCGATGTCCACGCCAGCATCCTTGTAGCTCAGTGATGCGTGGGAAGAAGAGGGCGTGTCCGAACTGCGAGTCATGGGCATTCCTGTCAACAGTGAGCCGATCGCGGGGGATCGGGCGAAGCCGATGGCGCCGCCTGGCGCCCGAGGCCAGGGCGGAATAAGGGAAGCCGCATTGTAGCATTGCCCTGCGGGAGGCGCATCGCCCGCGCAGACGTGTAGAATCGAAACCTAAAGAGCCGGGAGATACGCATCGCAATGACACGTATACAAGGGTGGAGCCTTCTGGGCGCGGCGGGACTGATCTGGTTGCTCGTCTTGCTGGAGCCCATCTTGATGCCGTTTTTCGTCGGCATGATATTGGCCTATCTAGGCGACCCGGTGACCGACTGGCTGGAGGCGCGCGGTTTGTCGCGTCGGCTCTCGGTGAGCGTCGTGTTTCTCGTTCTGGCATTGAGTATGGTGCTGGCGTTTCTGATCTTGATTCCTTTGCTCGGGCGACAGTTAGCGCAGTTGGTCGAATCCTTCCCGGCCATCTTCAATTGGGTACAGACCACGGTGCTGCCGGAGTTTCAGGCCTTGACCGGCGTCGATCTCAGTGCCGACTTCGATCAGTTGCGTAGTACCTTGATGGACAATTGGCGGGAAACTGGCACCGTGGCGGCGGCCGTCCTGGCACAAGCGTCCAAGTCGGGCATGGCGATCGTGATATGGATAGGCAACTTGGCACTGATTCCCGTCACGACATTCTATTTTTTGCTCGATTGGGATCGATTGAAAGGGCGAGTGCGCGATCTTTTGCCACGTCATATCGAGCCAACGATCACACGCTTGAGCATTGAGTGTGACGAGGTACTGTCGGCCTTTCTGCGCGGGCAGTTGCTGGTGATGCTCAGCCTGGCGGTGATCTACGCGACGGGGCTGAGTCTGCTGGGCTTGCGGTTTGGCCTTTTGATCGGTTTGGTGGCGGGGCTGGCCAGTATCGTGCCCTACCTGGGCGTGATCGTCGGCATCAGCGTAGCGGCGTTGGTGGCGTTCTTTCAGTTCGGTGAATGGCTGCCGTTACTCGGCGTGGCTGTGGTCTTCGGTATCGGGCAATTGGTCGAAAGCACCGTGCTGCAACCGGTATTGCTCGGCGACAAGATCGGTCTGCATCCCATCGCGGTCATTTTCGCAGTCTTGGCCGGTGGCCAATTGTTCGGCTTCATCGGTATTCTGCTGGCGTTGCCGGTCGCAGCGGTCATCATGGTAGTATTACGCTACCTTCATGAGCGCTATAAAAGCAGTCGCTTATACGATACCCGCCACGCTGGCGCCTCGCACGAAGGCGATGAGGAAAGGTCATGACTGGGTCCGCGCAGCTGCCATTGGGGGTGGGGCTGAGTGACGATGCAACGTTCGCCAACTTCCATGCGTCAGGCAATGCGCCGTTGCTCGAGCGCTTGCGTGGTCAGCTCGACGTGAATGGCGAGCCGTTTCTGTTTCTGTGGGGCGCCCCAGGCAGCGGTCGCAGCCATCTACTCCAGGCGGCGTGCCACGAGGCCGGCGATCGGGGCGATCGCGCCTTGTATCTTCCTTTGCGTGATCTAGGCCATTTCCCGCCGCATATGCTCGAGGATCTCGAGCGTCTCGACCTGGTGGCGATCGATGATCTTTCTGCGGTACTGGGTCGCAAGCGCTGGGAAGAAGGCCTGTTTCATTTCTTCAATCGCATGCGCGATGCCAACAAGCGCCTGGTGATCGCCGCTGAGGCCGCGCCGCGCCAGTTGCCTACCGTTCTGCCGGATCTCGCCTCGCGCTTGAGCTGGGGCGTGACCTTCCATGTTCAGTCGCTGGACGACAGCGGACGCTTCGAGGCCTTGCAGTTGCGTGCACGGGTGCGCGGCATGCAGCTCCCCGATGAAGTCGCGCGCTATATTCTGCATCGAGGTCCGAGACAGCTTTCCGCGCTATTCGATGCCCTGGCACGTCTCGATCACGCCTCGCTTTCCGCTCAGCGCAAGCTGACCATTCCTTTCGTCAAGCAGGCGCTGGGCTGGTAAAAAGTCGCGTCATGCGTCGTCGCCGTTGAGGGTGGCGAGAATGCGGCGCGGTCCCCCGTGTTGGCGATGTTCTCCTAGCCATATGCCTTGCCAGGTGCCGGTGGCGAGTCGTCCCGACTCGACGGCCAGCGTCAGTTGCGTACCGAAGAGGCTGGCCAGGACGTGTGCCGGCATGTCGTCGGGCCCTTCCAGCGTGTGGCGCATGCCGTCGATGCCTTGAGGGGCGAGCCGTTCGGCATACAGGGCCATGTCGTGGCGCACGTCAGGATCGGCGTTTTCATTGAGAGTGAGCGACGCGGATGTATGCAGTAATTGTAGGTGCAAGAGTCCGAGACGTACGGAGGCGAGCATCGGAAGCTGGTCGATGATGTCGTCGGTGATGAGATGAAAGCCTTGGCGGCGTGGAGGCAGGGTGAGCGTGGAGCGATGCCACATGATGGATTCTCCCGAGAGATAGTGACGATGCCTTGAAAGGCGCCAACGGCAGCACAATTTCAAATTGATAGTCGCCGGGCTCGTGTGCGCCGGATGGGCGACCGTCATGATCGTCGATAGCGACGGACATCGCCATGATGGGGCGCGTGCACGGTGGTCTCAACCGATCAGGAGAGTGTGATGAGCGAGACACGCATTGAACGCGACAGCATGGGGGAGCTCGAGGTTCCCGCCGATGCTCTTTATGGTGCCCAGACCCAGCGTGCCATCAACAACTTTCCCGTCAGTGGGCAGCCCATGCCTCCTGCATTCATTCAGGCCGTGGCACGGGTCAAGCTGGCGGCGGCGCACGTCAATCGTGACCTTGGTTTGCTCGACGCCCAGCGCGCAAAGGCGATCATCAATGCGGCCCAGCGTCTCGTCGATGGCGAGCATGGTGATCAGTTTCCGATCGATGTCTTCCAGACGGGGTCGGGCACATCGACCAACATGAACGTCAACGAGGTGATCGCTCATCTCGCCGGCGAGAGCGGCGCCGATGTCGGCCCCAATGACCATGTCAACATGGGGCAGTCGAGCAATGACGTGATCCCCACCGCTTTGCATCTGTCGGCGGCGCTGGAGGTCGAGAAAACGCTGCTTCCCGCCTTGCGTCATCTGCAGTCGGTTATCGACGCCAAGGCGCACGAGGTGGACGATGTCGTCAAGACCGGGCGTACCCACCTGATGGATGCCATGCCGGTGCGCATGAGTCAGGAGCTTGGTGGTTGGTCCAGCCAGGTCGCTCAGGCCATAGAACGCCTGGAAAGCACCCAGCAGCGGCTGACACGCCTGGCGCTTGGCGGCACGGCGGTGGGTACGGGGATCAACGCCCATCCCGAGTTCGCCGAGCGGGTCGCCAAGGCGCTCGGCGAGCAGACGGGACTCAACCTGCGCCCCAACGATAGCTTCTTCGCCAGCCTTGGCTCGCAGGATGCCGCCGTCGAGCTGTCCGGGCAGCTACGTACCTATGCCTGCGCGGTGATGAAAATCAGCAATGATCTGCGCTGGATGAACTCAGGGCCCTTGGCCGGGCTGGGCGAGATCGAGCTCGAAGCCTTGCAGCCAGGCAGCTCGATCATGCCGGGCAAGGTCAATCCGGTGATTCCCGAGGCGGCGGCGCAGACCGCAGCGCAGGTCATCGGGCTGGATAGCGCGATCACGGTGGCGGGGCAGAGCGGCAACTTCCAGCTCAATGTCATGTTGCCGCTGATTGCCTCGAATCTGTTGACCTCGATTCGCCTGATGTCCAACGCCAGTACGCTACTGGCCGATCGTGCCATCGCCACCTTCAACGTGCGTCGCGACAATATCGAGGCGCCGTTGTCGCGCAATCCCATCCTGGTGACTGCGCTCAACTCGGTTATCGGTTACAACGCGGCAGCGCAGGTTGCCAAGAAGGCCTATCAAGCAGGCCGGCCGATCATCGATGTGGCCGAAGAGGAAACCGAGTTGTCCCGCGAGGAACTCGAGCGACTGCTCGATCCCACGCAACTGACACAAGGCGGCATCCCCGAATGACTCGGTAAAACGACAGGTGTTGCCTGCCCTGGGCGCCCTCACGGGCGCCCAATTTATTTGCTCGCCTTTACCACGATGGCCTTATACGGCGTTCTTGACGGGCTCCTCGCCACGCCGGTCCTGAGCTTCCTCGATGGTTTCCTCGGCGTCCTGGCGCTCTTCGCGGTCGGCGTCGGGACTGTCGTTTTCATCGGCGCGTGCCGGTCGATAACGTAAGGTTGCGAGAATCGGGAAGTGGTCGGAACCGAACGCCGCGAGGCGATTCAGCGCAACCAGGGTGAAGTGCTCGCTGACGAAGACGTGATCCAGCGGCCAGCGCAGCCAAAGATGTTCGGCGTGGAAGGTACTGTAGAGGCCCCGGCCACGACGAGGGTCGAGCATGCCGCTGATGTGGCAGAACAGACGTGTCGTCTTCGACCATGCCACGTCGTTGAGATCGCCGGCGACCAGCGTGGGGAGGCCCGAGTCGCGAACCGTCTGGCCGACCAGCAACAGCTCGGCATCGCGCCATAGCGATTCATCGCTTTCGCCGGGTGCGGGGGGCCGTGGGTGTACGGCATGGAAGCGCACATGTTCACCACTAGGCAGCTCGAACCAGCCATGTATCGATGGGATGTCGTTCTGGATCAGCCATTCTACGTGCGGCTCATGAAGCGCGAGACGCGAATACAGGTGCATGCCGTAGAGATTGTCGAGGGGGATCTTGACGGTATGCGTGTGGCTCTCGCTCAGCGCCTCGTCGAGGCGCTCTTCCCACCAAGCGTCCGACTCCAGGGTCAGCACGATGTCGGGATCGACCTCATGAATCTGGCGCGTGAGTGACGCTGCCTGGCGATTGGGCGTGAGAACGTTGGCGACGAGCAGCGAAAATTGACGTGAGGCGTCTTCGCCTTCGGCATCGACGACCTGGCGTGCCGCCAGCGGTGTCCAAGGAAAAATGCGTTTACCTTGCACGCCGAGCACGACCAAACTCGCGATAGCGCCAATCCAGCCCAGTGGCGACCATGGCAGCAGGAACAGCAAGGCAATGAAAATCACCACGGCGGATGCCGCCAGTTGCATGCGAGGGAAGTCGAAACCGCGCACCCACCAGTAGCGTAAATCCAGCCATGGGATGGCGGTGGCAATAAACGCTAAAAGCGCGAGCAGGGCAAGCACTATCTCGACGACATACTCAATCATCATGGCCTCTTTCCGGCGGCGCCGGCCCCTGGCTCCATGCCGGGGCGTTACCGTCCATGGTCAGCGTGGAGATCGAGGGTAGCAGCCTAACGGGTAGTGATGCCAAGCTAAAACATGTCCGTCAATAGTCTCGTCAGGCTGCATACCCCTGGTGTTGGCGGCCGAGATAGGAGGTCAGGCGCTGATGTTGTTCCGGCGTGAAGCGTAGTCCCAGCTTGGTGCGTCGCCACAGAATGTCGTCCGGCGAACGGGCCCACTCCTCCTCCACCAGGTAGTCGACTTCGGCCCGGGTAAGGCCAGCACCGAACGCTTCGCCAAGTTGATCTTCGTGGCTGACGCCGTGCAGGAAGCGTAGGCATAGCGCGCCATAACTCGAGGCGAAGCGCCGCGCACGGGCTTCTCCTAAAAACGGATAATCGCGGACGAGTTGCATGGCAAATGCCTCGCGCGAGTCGATGTCCCCGCCGGGGAGCGATGTCTCGGCGGTCCAGGGCGATCCCATTTCGGTGAAGTAGGGCTCCAGTTGCTCGAGGGCGGCTTCGGCCAATTTGCGATACGTAGTGATCTTGCCGCCGAAGATCGATAGCAGCGGTGCACCGCGTACGTCGAGATCGAGCGTGTAGTCGCGTGTCATCGCCGAAGGGTCGGCGGACTCGTCATCGCATAATGGTCGAACGCCGGAGAATGTGGCGACGATGTCCTGGTAGGAGAGCGCCCGGGTGAAGTGCTGATTGACCACCTCGATCAAGTAGTCGGTTTCCTGACGGCTGGCGCTGACTTTGGCAGGATCGCCCTGATAGCGCACGTCGGTGGTACCGATCAGGCTATAGTCTTGCTGATAGGGCAGTACGAAAACGATGCGTCGATCCTGATTTTGCAAAATATAGGCGCGCTCGTCGGTGTTGAGGCGCGGTACCACGATATGACTGCCTTGGATCATGCGCACACCATAACGCGACTCGCGCTGGGCGTTTTCACGTATTACCTGCTCCACCCAGGGGCCGGCAGCGTTGACGAGGGCGCGTGCGAAGCGTGTATGACGCTTGCCGGTAACGACATTTTCCAGTGTGATGTGCCAGACGCCATCTTCTTCCTGCGCCCCGACACAGCGGCTACCTACCTGGATGTCGGCACCGTGCCCGCGCGCCTGAATGGCGTTGAGCACGACTAGCCGGGCATCATCGACCCAGCAGTCGGAATATTCGAAACCGCGTTTGATGTCAGCCTTCAAGGGGCTATCGATACCGAAACGCAACCCCTTGGAAGGGGGAAGGCTGGCACGCCGGCTGAGGTGGTCGTAGAGGAACAGGCCCGTGCGGATCATCCAGGCCGGACGTAAATGCGGCTGGTGCGGAAGAATGAAGCGCAACGGCCAGACGATATGCGGCGCCTTGCGCAATAGCACTTCTCGTTCATGCAAGGCTTCGCGCACCAGGCGAAATTCGCGGTGTTCGAGGTAGCGCAAGCCACCATGAATCAATTTGCTGCTCGCCGATGAGGTCGCGCTGGCGAGGTCGTTCTGCTCGCTGAGGGCGACGCGCAAGCCACGGCCGGCAGCATCATTGGCGATACCGGTGCCGTTGATGCCACCGCCGATGACGAAAAGATCGAGTATGTCCTGTCGGGGGGAGGCGTTCATGGCGAGCTCCGCAAGGTTGGTTTCGCAAATCGGGTGTTCGTATATGAAAACAGTGTAATCGAAAACGAACATCACGTCGACGAAACGAACACGGCTCCACCTGACGACGCCGTGAGCATGGGAGGGTCAAGCGTCGGCGATATGCAGTGTTACATCATGCTCGCGGAGCAGGCGCAGAATGCCGTCAGGTGGTTGGCGGTCCGTGAACAACGCGTCGATCTGCGAGATGTTGCCCTGGCGCACCACGGCATTGCGATGGAACTTGGAGTGGTCGGCGGTCAGGAAGACCTGGCGCGAGTTGCGGATGATGGCCTGGGCGACACGGACTTCCTGATAGTCGAATTCGAGCAATGATCCGTCATCGTCGATGCCGCTGATGCCGATGATGCCGTAGTCGACCTTGAACTGATTGATGAAGTCGATAGTGGCTTCACCGATGATACCGCCATCGCGTGAGCGGACCTGGCCACCGGCGATGATGACGTTGAAGTCTTCCTTGTGCTGGAGAATCGCCGCCACGTTGAGGTTGTTGGTGATGACCTCGAGGCCCTGATGATCGCGTAGCGCCTCGGCGACCATTTCGTTGCTGGTGCCGATGTTGATGAACAGGGAGGCGGAGTCGGGGACCTGCGCGGCGACGCATTCGGCGATGTGTTGCTTGGCATCGGCATTGAGCGTCTTGCGCGTATGGTAAGCGGTGTTGACGGTGCTCGACTCGAGGCCGGCGCCGCCGTGCACGCGCTTGATCGCGCCTTCGTCGGCCAATTGGTTGAGGTCGCGGCGAATCGTCTGTGGCGTGACGGAAAAATGTTGCGTGAGCTGTTCGATGGAGGCATAGCCCTGGCGTTTAACCAGGGTGATGATGGCGTCGTGGCGATCTTGTTGTGTCATGGGAGGTTCCGTTACCTGGCGAGTCAAATGGCCGATGAGTGAACCATGTCATGTGGGTAGACGCGAACGTTGCAAAGGCGCTGCAATACGGGCTGGCGGGTTATCTTAAACCATGATCCAGTGTAGGAAAAAGCATCATGGATTGTTGTAAAGTGAAAACGGGCATCGATTTTTTCGATAAAACGAACTTGTATAAGCAGGAATGAAAGATGCGTTAGGTGATCGCGTCAAGCGTTTGAACCTTGGCGAATTTTGGGCTTGAGGCTTGCAATTTTTCACGGCCTGCGTAAAATGCGCATCCGTTGCCAAGGCAAGAGTCGGCAACGGCAGCAATGGCATGGCTAAAGTTAGTGCAAAATAGGACCGTAGCTCAGTTGGTTAGAGCGCCACGTTGACATCGTGGAGGTCAGCGGTTCAAATCCGCTCGGTCCTACCAAGTACTTAATGCCAGCAGTACTGAATATTAAGTACCACTTAATATAAAACGTGCTTAGCGGCTGAAACGCTGCCAATAATCAATTTTGCAGACCCCGATTTGCAGGACCGTAGCTCAGTTGGTTAGAGCGCCACGTTGACATCGTGGAGGTCAGCGGTTCAAATCCGCTCGGTCCTACCAGAATATTGAACGCCCCCGCTGCTTTGCAGCGGGGGCGTTTGCGTTAGGGCTTCTAGCTGCTGAGCCTTAGCTAGTCGCGCTGGGTGTGGAGAGGTCGCTGGCGGCAACGAATATCTCCACCAGGCGCTCGATTCCGCGCTGGTCGTCTTCACTGAAGCGCTCGGGGCGCGGGCTGTCGAGGTCCAG
Source organism: Chromohalobacter sp. HP20-39 (assembly GCF_033052815.1). Taxonomy (NCBI): domain Bacteria; kingdom Pseudomonadati; phylum Pseudomonadota; class Gammaproteobacteria; order Oceanospirillales; family Halomonadaceae; genus Chromohalobacter; species Chromohalobacter sp. HP20-39. Next base: position 340,252 of record NZ_JAWHTP010000003.1, read on the forward strand.
TACGCCCCAGAGTTCGTCGTCGTGCACGATGGGCACCACGAGTTCCGAGCGTGATGCGGCATCGCAGGCGATGTGACCGGGAAAGGCATGGACATCGGCGACACGTTGTGTGCGTCGTGTCGTGGCGGCGGCACCGCAAACGCCTTTGTCGAAGGCGATGGGATTGCACGCGGGCAGGCCTTGAAACGGCCCCAGGATCAGGGTGCGCGGCTGGCGCTGCAGATAGAAGCCGGCCCAGTTCAGGTCGCCGATCTCGTGCTTTATAAAGGCGCAAGTCTGTGCCGTGTTGGTCAGCCAGTCGCGGGTATCCAGCAGGGTTTCCAACTGACGGGCAAGCAAGGCGTAGTCACTCATGATGTCTCCGGATGGATGAGAGTGATGGGGGTAACGAAAACAGGCCGACCCCGTGGGGCCGGCCTGTCGGGCAAGGTGGAGAGGACGCTTACTTCCAGCCAGGTACCGCGGCGCCCTTGAACAGTTCGGCGGCCTTGTCGATGACCGCTGGCGATTGATAGGCGTCGACCAGTTGTTGGATCGCTTTGTTGTCCTGCATGCCTTCACGCGTCACGATTAGGTTGACATAGGGCGATTCGGGGCCTTCCTTGATCAGCGCATCATCCAAGCTCAGGCCCGCCGGCTGGGCGAAAGTGTTATTGATGAACGCCAGGTCGACATCGGGCAGCACGCGGGGGAGTTGCGCGGCGGCGATTTCACGGAACTCGTAGTTGTGGGGGTTCTTGCTGATATCGATGGGGGTTGCTTCAAGGTTGGTGGGATCCTTGAGTTCGATCAGCCCCTTGTTGTGCATCAGGATCAGCGAACGCGCTTCATTGGACGGGTCATTGGGCAGGGCGATGATGGCCCCGTCCGGCAAGTTTTCGATACTGTCGTATTTGGAGGAATACGCCCCGATGGGGTAGACGAAGGTCTTGCCGGCGATGGCGAAGTCGTATCCTCGGTCTTGAATCATGCTGTTCAGGTATGGCTCATGCTGGAAAGCATTGGCATCCAGGCTACCATCGGCAAGCGCTGCATTGGGGGAAACGTAGTCGGTGAATTCTACGATTTCGACATTGAGGTCGTATTCTTCCTTGGCGATTTTCTTGGCGACTTGCATGACGTCTGTTTCCGGTCCCGCCACGGTGCCGACCTTGATCGATTGTGTCTCGGCGTCATCACTTCCGCAGCCGGCGAGCAAGCCGGCACCGAGTAGTGCGGCGGCGCCGAGGAGGCGAACAGGATGTAGGGCCTGGGCCAAAGTGTCTTTCATTGTGTGAGCTCCTTGAATGAAACATTGCCGTTCAATGTATGCGGGTTTTAAAATTCATTTATTCTAATTTTTGTATAAAAGTGCTGCTTATTATAGCGTCTCGTCTGTTTTCTGGTCATGTGCTCATTTATGGTCCGCCTTGCGTACGAGACGGTCGCCGAGGCTTTGAAAGCCCTGCACCATGACCACCAGTATCGCCACCGTGATGAGCATGATCAGCGGTTCGAAGCGGTTGTAGCCGTAACGGATGCCCAAGTCGCCCAGGCCGCCACCGCCGACAGCGCCGGCCATCGCCGAGTAGCTGACCAGTGTGACCACGGTAATGGTGAGGCCGTTGATGATGCCGCCTTTGGCTTCCGGCAGAAGCACCTTGGTGATGATCTGCAGCGGGGTGGCGCCCATCGCCTGAGCGGCTTCGATCAGTCCGGGTGGAATCTCGTTGAGCGCTCCTTCTACCAGGCGTGCAACGAAAGGAATAGCGGCGATGATGAGCGGCACTATGGCGGCGTTAGTGCCGATAGAGCTGCCAACGACGAGGCGGGTGAAGGGGATGATCGCCACCATGAGAATGATGAAGGGAATCGAGCGGCCGATATTGGTGACGATTCCCAGTACGCGCTGGGCGACTGGCTGCGCGAGGATCTGCCCCGGCCGCGTGACATACAGCAGAACCCCGAGGGGGATACCGATCAAGGCCGAAACCGCCCCTGACAGAGCGACCATATAGAGTGTATCGAGAGTGGCCTTGAGGATCAGTTCAAGCATCGCGCTGGACATGGCCGAGTACCTCTACATTGATGTCGTGGGCTTCGAGTTGTGTGAGTGCTTGTGACGTCGTCTCGGGTGTGCCGATGAGTTCGGCAATCATGAGGCCCAGCGTGCGGCCCTGGATCGATTCCACCTTGGCTTGCAGGATGCTGACATCGACGCCGCTGTCGCGCGCCAGGCGTGAGATGAGCGGGGTAGCGACATTGGCGCCTGAAAACGCCAGACGTACCACGGGGTGCGTATGCTCACCGGGGGTTTCCTCGAGACGCTCGACCAGTGCCTGCGGAGGCTCGAGTTCGAGGAATGCATTGAGAAACTCACGCCCTAGACGGGTGCCGGGGGCGGTGAAGAAGTCGCCGACGTCGGCTTCTTCCACCAACTCGCCATCGGAGATCAGACCGACACGGTGGCAGATGCTCTTGACCACTTCCATCTCGTGAGTAATGAGCAGAATGGTCAGCCCCAGCTTACGGTTGATGTCTTGCAGTAATTCGAGGATCGAGGCCGTCGTCTGTGGGTCGAGGGCGGACGTCGCTTCGTCGCAGAGCAGTACCTTGGGGCGGCTGGCGAGGGCCCGTGCGATGGCCACACGTTGCTTCTGGCCCCCCGAGAGTTGCGCCGGATATTGCGAGGCTTTGTCGGTGAGGCCTGTTAAATCGAGCAGCGGCTCGACGCGCTCGCGAACCTCGCCTTTCGAGACGCCCATCAACTCCAGCGGCAGTGCCACGTTATCGAAAACCGTGCGTGAGGCGAGCAGATTGAAATGCTGGAAGATCATGCCGAGCTGGTGGCGCGATTGCCGCAAGGCCTCGCTGTCCTGCTGGGTCAAGTCCTGGCCGTCGACGATGACGCGTCCCTCAGTCGGGCGCTCGAGGAGGTTGACGCAGCGAATCAACGTCGATTTGCCCGCACCGGACAAGCCGATTACGCCATGGATAGCGCCCTGCGGGACTTCCAAGTCGATATTTTTGAGGGCATGGACCGCCGTGGGGCCAGCCCCATAGGTTTTGGAGACACCTTCGAGTTTGATCATCGTCTTCGTTTGGGTCGATGCGTTGGGACGTCATGGCCAGTGGCACGCCGACGATCGTTGCTGATCGAAGTTCATCATGCCTGGAGTGGCGTCGCATGTGGCAAAACCCAGCATTATAACGGGGCTGGACTGCCTATGTGGCGGGATTTGTAGGCTGTGGCCATAAAAAAAGGCCACCCAGGCGGGTGGCCATCAACGCTGGACACACCCTTTTAGCGGTATTTCCCCGGGACATGCCCGGGCGCGCCCGCAATCTGGGTACAAATCGGCGCTCAAGAAGTCGCGAATTTTAGGTAGCACCCCGCACCCTGTCAATATTTCTAGGCCAAGTTCTTGCATCAAAGCCTCTGATTCAGAAAAATCGTCTATTTTGGGGGGCTTTAACGGTATAGGCACCTGACGATGTGCGCAGATGGGGCATGGTAGAATGATGGCTTTCTAGCGTGACAGGGTTGTTCAAGGAGCCGAGATGTTTACCGGTATCGTGCAAGGCGTGGGGACGGTGGTGGCCGTGGAAGAGGAAACGCAGTTCCGGCGCCATGTCGTGACGTTTCCCGAGGGCATGGCGGACGGGCTCGAAACCGGTGCCTCTGTGTCGCACAACGGGTGCTGTCTGTCGGTGACCCGCATCGAGGGGGATCGAGTGTCCTTCGATCTGATGCGTGAAACATTGCGTCTCACCAACTTGGGCACGCTGGGCGTCGGCGATCACGTCAATTTGGAGCGTGCCGCGCGCATCGGTGATGAGATCGGCGGCCATGCGATGTCCGGCCACATCATTTGTCAAGCGGCCCTGGAAGAACTCGAGGAGGCGCCGAACAATCGTCGCCTGTGGTTTGCGTTGCCCGACGAGCATGCGCGGTTCTTGTTCGAAAAAGGCTATATTGGCGTCGATGGCATCAGTCTGACGATCGGTGCGCTCGAAGGTGGGCGTTTCTGTGTCGACCTGATACCCGAGACATTGGCGCGAACAACCTTAGGTGAGCGGATGCTGGGTGACCGGGTCAATATCGAGATCGACCCGCAGACCCAGGCCATCGTCGAGACGGTCGAGCGGGTCATGGTAGCGCGGGGCAGGGCATAAAATGACACAGAGATCGAGGTTCTGACGTGCACCCTCGATTCCTGGCGTTGCATTGGGTACCATTTGCGGCTTTGTCCGCTGCCCGTCGCGGCTAAACCGCGTGCATTGCTGATGGAGCCTCAGATGAGCATTTATGGCGATTATATAAAGTCGGTCATTCGCACCGTCCCCGATTGGCCCCAGCCGGGTGTCAATTTCCGTGATATCACGCCGGTGCTGCAGAACAGTGCCGCTTTCCGCAAGCTCATCGATAGCTTCGTGCACCGTTATCAGGAGCTCAACCTGGATGCGATTGCCGCGATCGATGCACGCGGTTTCATTATCGGGGCGCCGGTCGCCTACGAGCTCGGTTGCAGTTTCGTGCCGGTGCGCAAGAAGGGGAAGTTACCGTTCAAGACCATCAGCGAAACCTATACGCTGGAGTACGGTGAGTCGACCGTCGAGCTGCATTCCGATGCTTTTCGCGAAGGCGACCGAATCCTGGTGATGGATGACCTGATCGCCACCGGCGGCACCATGTTGGCGGCGGCCTCGCTGATCCAGCGCAGCGGCGGACAGGTAGTCGAAACCGCCGCGATCATCGACCTTCCCGAACTCGGCGGCGCACAGAAGATTCGTGATGCCGGCCATGGCGTGTTCGCCGTTTGCACCTTTACCGAACACGAATGACGAGTGTGGGCGCGTGGCCGCCACGCGCCCTGTAGCCCCTTATATCTCCCTGGGTGGTCTTCCCATGAGTACCGATCGCTATCACCAGCAGTTCACCGTTTCCTGGGACCAGTTGCATCGCGATGTGCGTGTCCTGTGTCACCAGCTTGTCGAGCGAGACTTTAAAGGCATCGTCGCGATTACCCGTGGCGGCTTGATTCCCGCTGCATTGATTGCGCGTGAACTCAACGTGCGTCTGATCGATACGGTATGTATCAAGAGCTACGAGCACAAGGAGCAGGGCGGCCTGAACGTCATGAAGGGCGTCGATCATGATGGCGATGGCTGGTTGCTGGTCGATGACCTGGTCGATACTGGCAATACGGCACGGGCGGTGCGCGATATGCTGCCCAAGGCGCATTTCGTGACCATCTATGCCAAGCCGGAAGGTCGTCCGCTGGTCGATCAGTGCTTGACCGAGGTCGCGCAGGATTGTTGGATTCAGTTTCCCTGGGACATGGGCATTGCCTATGTCGAGCCGTTGGTCGACCAGGTGCGTTCGCGCGATTCATGAGCCCCGTCGCCCAATGCAAGCGTAAGGAAGGTGCGTGATGTCTCAAGTCTTGCCGGATAGCTGGCAGCGTCATCTGGGCCCGGAATTCGAGGCGCCCTACATGCAGGCGCTGCGCGCGTTTCTGGCCCGCGAAAAAGCCGCTCGCAAGGTGATCTATCCGCATTCGGATCATTGGTTTCGTGCTTTTGAGTTGACGCCGTTGGACCAGGTCCGCGTCGTGGTCCTGGGTCAGGACCCGTACCACGGGCCACACCAGGCGCATGGCTTGTGCTTCTCGGTGCGCCCCGGCATCCCGGCGCCGCCTTCGTTGCAGAACATTTACAAGGAACTGTCGCAAGACGTGGGCACGACGCCGGTTTCGCATGGTTTTCTCGAGTCTTGGGCGCGTCAGGGTGTGTTGTTGCTCAATAGTGTATTGACCGTCGAGCAGGGCAATGCCGGCGCGCATCGGGGGCAGGGCTGGGAAGCCTTCACCGACCGTGCCATTCAGGTGGTCAACGAACAATGCGATGGGGTGGTTTTCTTGCTGTGGGGTAGTTACGCCCAGAAGAAGGCAGCGTTCGTCGACCGTCAGAAACACCTGGTGTTGCATGCCCCGCATCCCTCGCCTTTGTCGGCGCACCGTGGCTTCTTCGGTCAGCGTCACTTCTCTCAATCCAATGCCTTTCTGGCTGCACGGGGTCGAGAGGGCATCGACTGGCAATTGCCGGCACAGCCTGAGTTCATCGAGTCCCCTTAACCCGCGCTCCCTGGCACGCTAGAATACGTGCAAATCCGAACCGCTTCCCGGCCGCATCCGTGACGTACCCGCATGGCCGGCGTGGAGTGCGGTTCGGCTCGTCATCGCCGAAAGGATATCCCCCGACATGAGCGTTCATGCCATCCAACATCCCCTGGTCAAGCATAAGCTGGGCCTGATGCGCGAAGCCGGTATCAGTACCAAGAGCTTCCGTGAGCTGGCCAGCGAAGTCGCCAAGTTATTGACCTATGAAGCGACGCAGGATCTCGAGACTCAGAAGACCGAGATTCCGGGATGGAGCGGCGGCTTGCTCGAGGTCGAACTGCTCAAGGGTAAAAAAGTCACCGTGGTTCCCATCCTGCGGGCTGGTCTGGGGATGCTCGATGGTGTCACCGATCTCATCCCTAGCGCTCGCGTCAGTGTGGTGGGGCTTTATCGCAACGAAGAAACGCTGGAACCGGTGCCGTATTTCGAGAAGTTCGTCGGCGATCTCGACGAGCGTCTGGCGATCGTCATCGACCCGATGTTGGCCACGGGGGGCTCTATGGTGGCGACACTGGATATGCTCAAGGCGCGTGGCTGTCCACTGGTTAAAGTCATCGTCCTGGTTGCGGCGCCGGAGGGCATCGCCCGGGTTCAGGAGGCTTATCCCGAGGTGGAGATCTATACCGCCTCCGTCGATGAGCGTCTCGACGAGAATGGCTACATCATTCCTGGCCTTGGCGATGCCGGCGACAAGATATTCGGTACGCGCTGAGCCATAGGCGCTGCTGTATCGCTCGCGGCCTTGCGTTCATATATGAACACAGGGCCGCTTTTTTTCGTTTCCATTTAGCGCTTTCGTTTCTTAATATAAAGTATAACTCCAATAAAAAATAAGTAAAAACAACGAGATGAAAAAAGATTCTCTGTTTTCAAGAACGCGTATCAAATTTTCGATAATGAGCGGCATTGTTAAAAAAATGCGCCTCACCTAGGGTTGTAGGGCATCGACGTCAATCGTCATGCACTAACAACGACTATTTGAGATGCGCCATGTCATTGATCTTGGAAAACATCGATCAGCAGGTCGGTGGCGAGTCCCATATAACGGACGTGAACCTGGAGCTACAGCCCGGCTCCTTCAACGTCCTGCTAGGACGTACCCTCGCTGGCAAAACAACTTTGATGCGCTTGATGGCCGGACTCGATACTCCTACTCGCGGGCGTGTGATAATGAATGGCCAAGATGTCACCGGTGTCTCGGTGCGCCATCGCAATGTGTCGATGGTCTATCAGCAGTTCATCAATTATCCCAGCCTGAGCGTCTACGACAACATCGCTTCGCCGCTGAAGCTTGCCAAAGTGTCGCGTTCGGAGATCGATCGGCGGGTACGGAATATCGCCGAGATGCTGCATATCGAACACTTGCTTGGCCGTCTACCGCTTGAGCTTTCCGGTGGACAACAGCAACGTACCGCCATGGGACGCGCCTTGGTGAAAGATGCGGACGTTGTCCTCTTTGACGAGCCATTGGTCAACCTGGATTACAAGCTTCGTGAGGAATTTCGAGAAGAATTACGTACTGTCTTTAGCGAGCGCAATTGCATTGCTGTCTATGCTACCACTGAGCCCGCCGAGGCGCTGGCGCTAGGTGGTAACACAGCGGTACTGCACGAGGGGCGCATGTTGCAGTACGGTCGTACCGAAGATGTTTATCACCGCCCTCAGGATATCCTGACTGCGGAGATGTTCTCCGAACCCTCCATCAATATTCTGGACGGTATCGTTTCTGAGGGGGAGCTGACCTTTGATCGTAAAGAGCACTTCGCACTGGATTATGATTTGAAGCGGCTGCCTTCCGGAAATTATCGCTTTGGCGTGCGTGCCTCGCACATTTCATTGACGCCTCAAACTAGTGATGACATCACGGTCAATATGATCGTTGATCTAGCAGAGATCAGTGGTTCCGAAACTTTTCTTCACGTGCATAACGAACTTTTTCATATGACCGTATACCTTGAAGGTATTCATGAATTTCCGGTGGATGCGCCGGTGACGCTCTATTTTCCGGCTCACAAGATTTATGCCTTCGATCGGCAGGGCGTGGTCATGCACATACCCAGGCATCTGGGGGGGAACTGACATGGCAGAAATTACCCTTAAATCCCTTGCCCATACATATCTTGCCGACCCACAGTCATCAGAGGATTATGCCATCCGTGAGATGGAGCATGTCTGGCATCAGGGGGGAGCCTATGCACTGCTCGGACCCTCTGGCTGTGGTAAATCAACTCTGCTGAACATCATTTCCGGCTTGCTGGAACCTTCGAGCGGTGAAGTCCTCTTTAATGATGAGGTGGTCAACGGTATGCCGCCTGAGGCGCGCAATATCGCCCAGGTTTTTCAGTTCCCCGTCGTCTACGACACTATGACGGTCTATGACAATCTGGCTTTTCCGCTACGCAACATGAAGGCGCCCGAGGCGCGAGTCCAAGAGCGCGTCATGGAAGTTGCCGATGTGCTTGAACTTACTGCCCAGCTCAAGCGAAAAGCCAAGAATCTTACCGCCGATGAAAAGCAGAAGGTTTCCATGGGGCGTGGGTTAGTGCGTGACGATGTGGCCGCTATTTTATTCGATGAGCCGCTCACCGTGATTGATCCTCAGCTAAAGTGGAAGCTTCGTCGCAAGTTGAAAGAGATCCATCAACGTTTCGGTATCACTATGATATATGTGACCCATGATCAGCTTGAGGCGTCTACTTTTGCAGACAAGGTCGCTGTGATGTACGAAGGTCAGATCGTCCAGTTCGGGACACCACGTGAACTCTTCGAAGAGCCAAGACACACCTTTGTCGGCTATTTTATTGGTAGTCCGGGGATGAATTTTCTGGATGTAATGATTAGTGAAGGTCGTGTCATGAGTGGCAATACAGAGCTAGCCGTAGGGCAGCATATTCGTGATGCCTTGGCTCACGTCCACTCGGCCAATATCAAGTTGGGTATCCGTCCGGAGTTTATCGAAGTGTATCCAGAGCCGGTCGAGGGAGGGATGGAGGCACAAGTAGATTACGCTCAGGATCTGGGTACCTACTCTATCGTCTATCTCATGTTGGGAAATGTCGCCCTAAAGGCGCGTATCGGGGAGGATCAAGTGACGCCGAGTATTAAGGCATGGCTGCGTTTTCCCGATGACCGACTCGGCCTTTACATCGATGAATATCGCGTGGAGATCGGCCATGAATAAAGTCTACAACAATCGGGCATGGTGGTTGATTCTACCCATGCTTTTGCTGGTAGCGTTTACCGCTATCATTCCGTTAATGACCGTGGTGAACTACTCGGTCCAGGATGTTTTCGATGCTCATACTCGGTTTTTTACGGGGACCGAGTGGTTCAAGCAGATGCTCAATGACCCAGCACTACAGGCGGCCTTGCTGCGTCAGTTTGCCTTTTCGCTGACCGTGCTGGCCATCGAAGTGCCTTTGGGTATCGGCATTGCACTGATTATGCCCAAGAAGGGTTGGCAGGCTTCGGCCATGCTTATACTCGTTACCATGCCGCTATTGATTCCTTGGAATGTGGTGGGCAGCATCTGGCAAATCTTCACGCGTGGTGACATTGGGCTCATGGGATGGGGCCTGCGCGAGTTGGGTTATGGCTACAATATTACGGCAAACCCGGTAGATGCCTGGGCGACGATCATTCTGATGGATGTTTGGCACTGGACCCCGCTGATCGCCTTGCTTTGTTTCAGTGGTCTGCGTTCAATCCCGGATGCCTATTATCAGGCAGCACGCATCGATCGTGCTTCCAGGTGGGCTGTCTTTCGCTATATCCAGCTTCCCAAATTAACAAACGTGCTGGTCATTGGCGTCTTGTTACGCTTCATGTACTCTTTCAAAATATATGCCGAGCCTTTTGTGTTAACCGGTGGTGGTCCTGGTAGTTCCACTACCTTTCTTAGCCAGTCACTTACGACCATGGCGATTGGTCAGCAGGATTTGGGGCCATCGGCTGCATTCTCTCTCATTTATTTCCTGATTATTCTGCTTGTCTGCTGGGTTTTTTATACTGCGATAATGAATACTCAGAAAGACGAAAAACACAAGGAAGGGTGAGATGAGAAATATATTGCCTACCACACCAGAAGCCGTGCGCGAGCGCGCTGAAGCTTCCAGTAACCGCCGTCGACGCAAGGCTCGCTCGGCTTCTATCCAATGGCGTCGCCGAGGCCTGGTTGGGATTTATGTCATCTTTTTGATGTTACCCATATATTGGCTGCTTAATATGTCATTTCAGTCTAATAACGAAATATTGAGCACTTTAACCCTGTGGCCAGAAAATTTTACCATTGAGCACTACGCCAAGATTTTTACAAACTCTAACTGGTATATGGGTTATGTTAATTCCATTTCTTATGTATTGATGAACATGCTGATAAGCATTGTGGTGGCACTGCCGGCAGCCTATGCGTTTAGTCGTTATAAATTTATAGGTGATAAGCATCTTTTTTTCTGGCTATTGACCAACCTCATGGCGCCACCAGCAGTTTTCTTGCTACCTTATTTTCAGCTCTATTATACGGTTGGTCTTTTCGATACTCATTTTTCGGTGGCATTGGCGCATTGCCTATTCAATATCCCGTTGGCGGTCTGGATCCTGGAGGGGTTCATGAGTGGTGTGCCCAAAGAAGTCGATGAAATGGCATTTATCGATGGTTACAGTTTTCCTAAATTTTTTGTGAAGATTTTTATTCCCATGATCAGTTCGGGTATAGGCGTCACTTTGTTCTTCCTGTTCATGTTCTCTTGGGTAGAGCTACTGCTCGCTAGTACGTTGACTGCGACCAATGCGCAGCCTATCGCTTCCGTGATGACCCAAACTAAGGGAGCTTCGGGTATTGACTGGGGTGCGCTATCTGCCGCCGGAGTCTTGACTATCCTGCCGGGCATCGTGGTGGTTTATTTTGTTCGTAATCATATCGCCAAGGGCTTTGCTCTGGGCCGTACCTGAGGAGTGCTTGATATGCAATGGATGGTCTGGACGACGCCTACTGCGATATTTTTCATGGCTATTGCCATTATGCTCTCGGGTATGACGGTTTGGGAGGTTATATCGCCTACGGTAGAGCGTAAGGGGTTTTTACCGATTACCACCACACGAGGTGATCGGCTCTTCATTGGATTACTTTCTGCAGCTTATATTCATTTGTTGGTGGTTGGGTTTACATCACTGAACATTTGGATCGCCTTGAGCGTTTCCATTCTCTGGATATTGGCGTTGATACGCTGGGGTTGACCATTAGATGGAGCTATAGATTCACGGACGAAAAACCACAATCGAAGAGGTGACTATGAAATCTATAACAACACGATTCTCTCTGCTTGCCGCTGGCGTAATGCTTGCAAGCGGGTCAGTGCACGCCGATGAGAGAGATACCCGGGCCATTGCAGAGCAATTGGTGGATAAGCACTTTCAAGAATCGACACTGACACGTGAACAACAGATAGAAGAGCTCATGTGGTTTGCCAAGGCTGCCGAGCCTTTTCGTGGAATGGATATCAATACGGTCGCGGAGGGCCTGACGACGCACGTCTATGAGCGCGATGTCCTAGCCAAGGCTTTTAGTAAGCTGACGGGGATAAACCTCACGCACAATATCATCGGCGAGGGTGATGTTGTTACCAATATGCAGACGCAGATGCAGACCGGACGTAACATATATGATGGCTACGTCAATGATACGGACTCCATCGGAACGCATATTCGTTATGGTGATACCGTCAATATTTCAGAGGCCATGAAAAACGAGTGGGCCGATTACACGCTGCCTACGCTGGATCTAGATGATTTCATGGGTTTGCAGTATGGCACCGGCCCGAATGGTAGCCTCTATCAGCTGCCCACTCAGCAGTTCGCCAATCTCTATTGGTTCCGCTACGACTGGTTTCAACGTGAAGATCTGCAGAAGAAGTTTCGTGATATCTATGGGTATGACCTAGGCGTTCCCACCAACTGGACGGCCTACGAGGATATCGCCGAATTCTTTACCGAACACGTTGGCGAGATCGATGGCCACAAGGTTTATGGCCATATGGATTATGGTCGTCGTGACCCCTCGCTGGGGTGGCGTTTCCACGATTCCTGGCTTTCCATGGCAGGCATGGGGAGCCCGGGGGTTCCGTTCGGACACCCGGTGGACGACTGGGGAATTCGAGTCAACGAGCAGAGTCAACCGGTCGGGGCAAGTGTCTCTCGTGGTGGGGCCACCAACTCACCGGCCTCGGTGTTTGCCGTGACCAAGATGGTCGACTGGCTGAAAAAATATGCGCCGCCTGAAGCCAGCGGGATGACCTTCAGTGAGGCTGGTCCGGTACCTGCACAGGGTAATATTGCGCAGCAGATTTTCTGGTATTCCGCCTTTACGGCGGATATGACAGGGCCTGATCTACCGGTCACCGATAAAGAAGGCAACCCGAAGTGGCGCATGGCACCATCACCGACGGGCCCTTACTGGGAAGAAGGCATGAAGGTTGGGTATCAGGACGTGGGCGCCTGGACGTTCTTTAAGTCCACGCCTGAGGATCGACGCACGGCCGCCTGGCTCTTTGCTCAGTTTACCGTGTCCAAGACGGTCTCACTGGAAAAATTGCTGGCAGGCCTAACGCCGATTCGCAAGTCTGATATCTTCTCCGAAAAGATGACGGAAATGGCACCTAAGCTCGGCGGGCTGGTGGAATTCTATCGCAGCCCCAATGCTTCCAAATGGACACCATCGAGCACCAACGTTCCGGACTATCCGCGAATGGCCCCTTTGTGGTGGGAAAACTTGTCGCCGGCCGTAAGCGGTGATGTCGCCCCCAAAGCGGCACTTGATAATCTGGCCGCTGATCTGGACAGCATCATGTCGCGTCTTGCCCGAGCGGATGTTTTCGATACGTATGCACCTAAGCTCAATGAGAAACGAGATCCAGAATACTGGTTGTCACAACCGGGCGCGCCCAAACCCGAGCTTGAAAACGAGATGCCACAGGGCACCACCGTTCCTTATGATAAGTTGATGAAAGAGTGGATGGCGGCCGGTTCCAGCGAATGATCGTTTGACCGGTTGTCTGAACGGGACCTGGGCCCCGCTTGATGCATATCGAGCGGGGCCTTTTGCTTCTAAAAAAGTGTCAGACATGCAGTTTAAAAAACGAGCCTCGTGGTTTGTCGACAGCACTTTGCCTCTGGTGGCTGCGATTTAACGCTCGAGATTGCTAGAATACCGCGCGTTTTCTTTCTTCCTTCCGCCAATATCAGGAGTTACTCCCATGACCGACGACACGGCGGCCTCGGCGACGTCGACCAGTCACCCGATACGTACGCTGATCACCGGCACTCAAATGCTGTTCGTGGCGTTCGGAGCCTTGGTACTGGTGCCGTTGCTGACGGGACTGGACCCGAGTGTGGCGCTATTCACGGCGGGTATTGGCACCTTGATCTTCCAGTTCATCACGCAACGTAGCATTCCAGTCTTCCTGGCGTCCTCGTTTGCCTTCATCGCGCCCATTCAAGGGTCGGTGGCCAGCTATGGTATTCCTGCCACGCTGGGTGGACTATTCGTCGCGGGGCTGGTCTATGTGGGGATCTCGCAGATCGTGCGCTTGAAGGGCACTGCCTGGCTGCATCGTTTGCTGCCGTCAGTAGTGGTGGGGCCGGTGATCATGGTCATCGGTCTGGCGCTGGCGCCCGTCGCGGTAGATATGGCCACGGGTAAAAACAGCGATATGGACTATGTTCAGGCCATTTCGTTGTCGATGGTCAGCTTGCTGGTAACACTGGTATTGGCAGTCTTCGGGCGTGGCCTGATTCGTCTGATCCCGATCATGGGCGGGATCGTCGTCGGGTATGCGCTAGGCCTGGCAATGGGCGTGGTCGATCTGACGCCGGTGCATGATGCCGCCTGGCTGGCGTGGCCCAATTTCGTGACCCCGACCTTCAATCTGGCGGCGATCCTGTTCATGATTCCGGTGGCCATTGCGCCGGTGATCGAGCACATCGGCGACATGGTGGCGATCGGTTCGGTAACGCGTCGCAATTACCTGGAAAAACCGGGGCTCAAGCGCACTCTGCTTGGAGATGGGCTGGCAACCTCCGTGGCAGCGCTTTTAGGGGGGCCACCCAACACGACCTATTCGGAAGTCACCGGGGCGGTGACGCTGACGCGCAATTTCAATCCGGCGATCATGGTCGTCGCGGCCTGTACCGCCATCGTCCTGGCGTTCGTCTCCAAGCTGGGGATGTTGTTGCAGACCATTCCCACACCAGTGATGGGCGGAATCATGACGCTGTTGTTCGGCTCTATCGCGGTAGTGGGGATGAACTCCCTGGTGCGCGGCGGCCAGTCCTTGACCGCGCCGCGTAATCTCGTGGTGGTGTCGTTGATCCTGGTCTTCGGTATCGGCGGCATGCAACTTGGTAGCGGCGAATACGCCCTCCAGGGCGTGAGCCTCGCGGCTCTGGTGGGTATCGTGCTCAACTGGGTCTTGCCGCCGGCCACCGAGCAGGAGTGAGCAGGGTCGGGGACACGTCAGGCGCTTTCTAGCGGCGATGATGTGTGCTCGCTCCGCCCTCCGAGAAGCCCGGAGGAGTGTTGGCGCTGACGATAACGCAGTCCGCGTCGCCGGGGTTGCGAAAGCGGTGGGGCAGGCGCGAGTCGAAATAGTAGGCGTCGCCCGCGTGAAGGCATTGCTTGTCACCGTTGACAGTGAGCTCGATGGTGCCGGTAATGACGACACCGCCTTCCTCGCCTTCGTGTTCGAGCATGTCTTCGCCGGTATCGGCGCCCGACGGGTAATGCTCATGGATGATCGACATGCCACGGCTGGGATGCCGCGCGGCGACCAGGCGCCAGGATAGGTTGCCGTCGCCGATTTCTGTCAACTCTTCGGCCCGGTAGAAGACTTTTTCCTGGGGGCTGGTTTCCTCGCCAGCGAAGAACTCGCTGATCGAGACCGGCATGGCATCGAGGATCTTCTTCAGCGAGCTCACCGAAGGACTCACGCTATTCTGCTCGATCAGTGAAATCGTGCTGTTGGTCACGCCGGCACGTTTCGCCAGCTCGCGTTGCGATAAGTCGCGCAACATGCGCAATTGCTTGAGACGTGCGCCGACGTCGAATCCGCTCATGGATGATCCTTTGTGAGAGACGTTATCGGACCATGATAGCGCCTCGGCGAGGCGATCTTAACCGCCGCGTGAGGAAGGCGAGGTCATGTCGCTTAGGGATGCGATCAGTTTACGCGTGGTGACTTCCTCGGCGCCGCTGGGGAACGCCTGGCAGGGAAGCCAGACATGAAATACCGTGCCGCGACCGCATGCCGAGACGACCCACATCTCGCCGCCACTGCGGCGTACGATGCCCGCGCTGATGGCCAGGCCGAGTCCGGAGCCTGCTTCGCGCGTGGTGAAGAACGGGTCGAAAATCCTGTCGCGTAGCTCGCGCGGTATGCCTGGCCCTCGATCGGCGACGCGAATTTCCACGCCGTCGAGGGGACCATGACCGGGGATTTCGCGTACGGCATCGCGTGTCGCCAGATGAATGCTCATCGGCGAGGTGCTGGCCTGGGTGGCATTGAGCAATACGTTGATCAGCACCTGCTGCAATTGTCCGCGATGGCACTCGGCGCGCCTAGTGGCATGCAGTGAACTGATCAGTCGGTGGTCATGCTTGTCGAGGGCGTGGCGGACCAGGAGTTCGGTACCGGCGGCGATGGCGTTGATGTCTTCGGCAACGAACGCGGGCTCATGACCACCAGCCCGGGAATACTGCAGCAGGTTGTCGATCAGTGCACGAATACGCTCTACCTGGGCGATGATGGTGTCGATTTCGTTGCGCACAGGGTCTGCATCGGGGCCGAGACTGTCGTCTAGCAATTCCACGTGGCCGAGGATCACGGCGGCGGGATTGTTGATTTCATGTGCGATACCGGCGGTCATCTCGCCCAGGGCGGCGAGCTTTTCCTGGGTCATCAGGCTGGCGCGCGCTTGCTTGAGCAAGGCCACGTGTTCCTCGAGTGCATGCGTTTTCTCGGTCAGTGACTGGGTACGTGTTTCGACGCGTCGTTCGAGAGTCTGGGCGGCACGTTGCAGGGCGTTCTGATGGGCGTCCAAACGGTCGAGCATGGCATCGAATTCATGTGCCAGTTCGGCCAGCTCGTCCTGGCTGTCGAGGTGCCCAATGCGTAAATGGCGACCCTCGCGAATCCCATGGATCACGCGGTGCATACGGCGTACCGGGCTGGCGAGCGCGTCGACACCGCGAATCACCATCAGCCCGGATATCAGCACGATTATGGCCAGAATGGCACCGATCTGTAGTAGCGTTTCCCGATAAAGGGCTTCATAAGGCGCTAGGGGGAAACCGGCGTAGATCATGCCGATGCGCTGTCCGGTCAGCGATTCGAGCGGTGCATAGGCGGCGACGTACCAGCCGCTGACCACGAAGGCGTTGTCAATGAAGCGCTCACCATGCTCGAGCACCTGGCGACTGACGGGGTCGGAAACGCGTGTACCGAGCGCGCGCTCGCCGTTGGCCAAGCGCACGTTGGTGGCGATGCGTACGTCATCGAGAAATAAAGTGACGCTGCCGGTACTGCCTTTGGGCAGCGTGCCGGGCCCATAGACCAGGTCACGAATATCGTCCACGGGCGCGGCATCGCCGTTGAGCAAGCGCCCGCCATCCAGCAGAAGGCGCAGGTTCCCCGCACCGTCATGAATGGGGTAGAGCGTGCGCAAGACCATGCCGCGCGTCTCGCGTTGACGATCACTGGGCGCCGCCTTTGGTGTGTCGCGCAGTACAAGACTCGCACGTTGGGCAAGTCCGGGGGCCAGCATCTCGAGACGCGATGCTGGGAGTACATCCAGGCCGGACATGCCCTGTGTATTGCCTGGCGTTTGCAGTCGGCGTTGCAGTCCGGGGCGCTCCTCGAGCGCCGCAAGCGGTACCACGCGCAACCAGTCCAGTTGCATCGCATTTTGGGTTTCGTCGAGCAGTGCCTCGAGGGATTGCGACCCCTCGCCCTGCAGTGCTGAGGTGAGCGCGTGGCTATGCGCCAATTCCTCGAGGCGCGCTTGCTGTTGCTGGCTCAAGCCATCCAGCACACGCGAGGCGACGGCCAGGTCAGCACGCACCTTCATGTATAGCTGACGGTCATTGTACGTCGAGGTCCAGTACGCGGTGAGTGCCATCAGGGCAAGTATCAGCAACGCCATGGGCGTGAAGGTAAGCCACAAGAGCCGACGTCGAATCGAGGCGCGAAGCCAGCGGCGTAGACGTCTCATGCACCGAGGTCTTGCCAGGCGTTGAGCTTGCGGTCGAGGGTCTTGCGCGACACGCCCAGGGCGCGGGCGGCGCTGGACTTGTTGTAACCATGCACCCCGAGAACGTCCAGAATATGTGCCCGTTCGACGGCTTCCAGCGACCAGTCGCAGGGGTAGCCGTCGGCACTCTCGGTGGAGGGCGTGTCGGCTGCCTCGTCGAGCATGTCACTGGGAAGCTGGCCGAGCAGGATGCAACGCTCGATGAAATTCTTGAGCTCGCGGATGTTGCCGGGCCAAGGGTAGTGCGTCAGACGCTCAAGATCGGCATGTTGCCACGGTAGGGCGGCGAGGCCCAGATCGCGCGCCAACTGCCGGGAGAAATGATGGGCCAGGACGGGGATGTCCTCGGGGCGCTCGCGTAATGCCGGGAGCGTCATGGTAAGAACGTTGAGGCGAAAATAGAGATCTTCCCGGAAGCGTCCCTCGCTGACTTCGTGCTGCAGGTTGCGGTGGGTGGCGGCGATAATCCGCACGTCCACGGATTGCTCCTGCTCGCTGCCCACCGGGCGGATGCACTTGCTTTCGATCACGCGCAACAGTTTGGCTTGCATCGCCAATGGCATCTCGGCGATCTCATCGAGAAACAGCGTCCCTCCGTCGGCATAGGTGAATAGTCCTTCGCGGGTTTTTACCGCTCCGGTGAACGCTCCCTTGATATGGCCGAAGAGCTCCGACTCCAGAAGATCGCCGGCGATGGCGCCACAATTGAGAGGTACGAAAGCGCCGAATCGCCCCGAAAGGCGGTGCAGGTCGCGTGCCACGAGTTCCTTGCCCGTGCCCGATTCGCCATGGATCAAGACAGCCGAGGGAGCTGGTGCGACGCGTTCGATGATCGCTCTGACCTGGGCCATGGCCCGACTGTCTCCGATCATGCTTTCGTCGGGGTGATGCAGACGTTGCGTCTCGCGCTTGAGGACGAAGTTCTCGCGTGCCAGGCGGCGCTGGGCCAGGCAGCGGTCGACGGCGCTTTGCAACTGCTCGAGTCGAAACGGCTTGATGATGAAGTCGTTGGCACCGGCGCGCAGTGCCTTGACCGCCATGTCGAGATCAGCGTAGGCGGTCATGAAGATGATGTCGCTACGCCGTTCGGGGCCGAGTGCTTCGTGCCACTCGATGCCGGAACGATCGGGAAGGCGGATGTCGACTAGCAGTAGGTCGAAGTGCAGCCGCTGACGCAGTGCCTCTGCAGCGCTGAGTGAGTCGGCGACCTCGACCAACGCGAAGCGCGATGCCAGAGCCTTGGCCAGATAGCTGCGCATGCCGGGCTCGTCATCGACGATCAGCACGGAGGCGGTTGGCAGTTCGGTGGAAGCAGTCATTAGTGGCGTTCCCTGCGTGGCGGGACACTATGTCTCGCCATTGGGTCAATTTGTTACATTCGTGGCGCACCTAGATTATTTTCATGGTAAAAGGCGCGATGCAATCCGGCAATTGTCCCCGTTTTTGGTCGCGCGGTCACGTTAGGCACGCCAATTGCAGGGAGAGTCTGGTACGCCCATGACTCGACAATACTGAGAGGTTTCCATGCTGAAACGCCGTTTCTCAATGCTCGCCACTCTGGCGCTATCGTTGCTGTTGGCCACCGGGGTCCAGGCGGCCGATATCGTTCGACTGGCGACCACCACCAGTACCTATAATTCAGGGTTACTCGATTATCTGTTACCCAAGTTCGAGACGGATCATCCCTATCAGGTTCAGGTCATCCCCGTGGGCACCGGCAAGGCGCTAAGGCTGGGGCGTGATGGCGATGTCGATCTCGTGTTGACGCATGCTCCCGGTGCGGAAGCAGCCTTCGTCGATGCCGGTTACGGTGTCGAACCGCATGGCGTAATGTACAACGATTTCGTGATCGTGGGACCATCCGGCGACCCGGCTGGCATTGATGGCGGTAATGATGCCACCAGTGCGTTTGCCGCGCTTGCCGATGAGGGCGCCACGTTCATTTCGCGCGGCGATGATTCCGGTACCGAGAAAAAGGAAAACCATCTGTGGCAAGAAGCAGGCGTTACGCCCGATTTCAAGGGATACCGCTCCGCCGGTCAAGGCATGGGGCCTGTGCTGAACATGGCCAGTGAACTGCAGGGCTATACCTTGACGGATCGTGGCACCTGGTTGGCGATGAAGGATAAGCTGGATCTGGAAATCATGGTCGAGGGCGACAAGGCATTGTTCAATCCCTATCAGGTCATTCTGGTCAACCCCGCGCGCCATGAGGGCCTCAATACACAGGGCGCGCGCGCCTTGGCCGAGTGGTTGATTTCAGATGAGGGACAGGGCCTGATCAATGCGTTCCGACTCAATGGCAAGGTATTGTTTCATGCCAGCGCCGGCGAGGAGATCGACCCCGCGAGTGCCGTCCATGAAAGCGACTGACACGCGGAGGCGCCGATGCATGAGCTCATGATCACGGTGAGGGAGGCGCTTTATCTGCTGATCTCCTTCGACCCGGCCTTGTGGGAAATCATCGGCGTTTCGTTTCGTGTCTCGTTGACGGCGATATTCGCGGCCTTGCCTCCTTCGTTGTTGATCGCTTTGCTCTTGGCGCGTGTTGCCTTCCCGGGGCGCTGGTTCGCGATATCGTTGGTCAATACGTTCATGGCCGTGCCGACAGTGGTGGTGGGACTGGTGCTATTCATGCTGCTGTCGCGCAGTGGCCCGTTGGGAGAATGGCAACTGCTGTTCACCCAGCGGGCCATGATCATGGGGCAGTTCCTGCTGGCGATGCCGGTCTTGACCGCGATGCTGCATAGCACGCTACAAAGCATCGATCAGCGGGCCTGGGAAACGGCACGGCAACTAGGCGCCGGGTGGTGGTCGTCTCTGTGGCTGTTGATTCGCGAAGCGCGTTTCGGAGTCATTGCCGCCGTGCTGGCCGCGTTCGGGCGTATCATTGCCGAGGTCGGTAGCGCGATCATGATCGGAGGCAATATCGAGCATTTTACGCGCACCATTACCACGGCGATCGCCCTGGAAACGCTCAAGGGTAAGTTTGCTCAGGGGCTAGCTCTGGGGTTCGTCCTGTTGCTGTTGGCGCTGGTGCTCAATGTATTACTGGGCGTGATGCGTGGGCGCGGTCATCAAACCGTGAGCGTCTGATCGCGCCGTATCCATCGAGGGAGTGTTCATGCTCGAGGTGAGCCAGCTTGCCCATGGCTTCGACCGCCAGCCGGCGCTATGGGAGATATCTCATTTGCAATGGCAGGGCCGCTCGCTGGTGCACTTGCGCGGTGATAATGGCAGTGGCAAGACGACATTGCTGCGTCTACTGGCGGGGTTGGAGGCGCCCCGCCAAGGCAGCATACGCTGGACGTTAACAGGTGCGATGCCTTCCGTCTCACCGCCTTGCCCAGGGCGTGTGCTCTATCTGCATCAACAGCCCTATCTTTTCGATACCAGTGTCGCCGGCAATCTGCGCTATGTCGCCCGCTGGCATGGCTGGCGTGGAAACAAGGCACGCGATCGCGTGGCGGCAATGCTGGAACGCTGCGGCCTGGCCGCACATGCCCAGCAGCGGGCCCGCTCGCTGTCCGGCGGTGAGCGCATGCGACTGGCGTTGGCGCGGGCCTGGCTATTGTCGCCACGCGTATTGCTACTCGACGAGCCTACCGCCAGCCTCGACCGTCAGGCGATTGCCGATGTCAGTACGTTGATCTCGTCGCTGCATGAGACGGGCTGTGCCATCGTGCTCAGTGCCCATCAACCTAGCGTGTTGACCGAGCGCTGCGATGAATACTGGAACCTCGATCAACGATGCCTACAGGTAAGTGTCTTCAAGCAGGGAGTGGCAGTGTGACATTGTCATTTCCGTACGCACTTGGTAAGTGGCTCGGCGTGTGCATCGAAGCCGCGTATGATGATTGAAGTGATAGCCAGTGCGGGAGCGATAGGCATGTACGAGGATGAAGTGACCGCCGTGGTATTGGCGGGAGGAGAAGGGCGTCGCATGGGCGGCCGCGATAAAGGCTGGGAGTCGTTGGCGGGTGAGCCCTTGATTACGCACGTGGTGAACCGTTTGGCGCCTCAGGTCGGGCGCATCGCGATCAATGCCAATCGCAGCCTCGAGCGCTACCGTGCACTGGGCTACCCGCTCATCAGCGACCGCGAGACCGGCTACCATGGGCCGCTCATGGGCATGTGGAGCGCGCTATGTGCCGTGGACACCCCATGGGCGCTGTTCGTCCCCTGCGATTCTCCTGCGCTGCCGACCGACCTGGTGAAGCGTCTGCAGGCCGGGCTCGGCGAGCAGCGTATCGCGGTCGCACATGACGGCCAACGGGCGCATCCCGTGGTGGCTTTGATCGATACCACATTGCGTGACGATCTCGGTGCGGCCCTGCGCGATGGCGAGCGCAAGATAGATCGCTGGTATGCACGCCACCCTTGGTGTCATGTCGATTTTTCCGATCAGCCCGAGGCGTTCGCCAACCTCAATTCCCCCGATGACCGTGACGTTATGGAGCGACGCTGGCGCTCTGATGGGTCGTTTTGACCCTGTGGCTGCCTTTCCATGCGATTTTCGGAGAGCCAAGGCGATTCGCCATCGCGCTACTGGCGGTCTTTCGGCATGTTTGTTGCCTTGCGTTACCCATTGATGGTTCCCCCTCGATGATTTGGCATGAGGACGATGAAACGCGATGACGCTATCGCTTGACGCGCTAGACACGCCACTGCTGGGTATCGCCGCCTGGAGCGGGACCGGCAAGACGACGCTGCTCGAGGCACTTTTGCCCAGGCTAGCCGATGCGGACATGCAAGTGGCCGTGATCAAGCATGCCCATCACGCCTTCGATATCGACCGCCCCGGCAAGGATAGCTACCGTCTGCGTCAAGCTGGCGCGACGCCGATGCTGGTGGCCTCGGGCAAGCGTTTTGCCTTGATGATGGAAACGCCCGAACGCGAGGAAGCCGATCTCGCGTCGCTGATTCCCCATGTCCTGCCCTTGGCGCCGGATTTGATTCTGGTCGAAGGCTTCAAGGCCTGGCCCCTGCCCAAGCTGGAGCTGCATCGCCAGGCCTTGGAAAAGCCGCTGATGGCGGCCGATGACCCCTGGGTGCGGGCAGTGGCGACTCCCGATAATATCGCGCTGCCGGACGGTGTCGAGCGCTTGTCGATGGACGATCATGACGCCTTGATTGACTGGCTGCTGGCCTGGCCGCAGCGCTGGCCCGAGCTGCGCCGTGGTCCCCGGGAGACGTCATGACGTTATCATGTTTTGAATTGGGCGAGCGCATGCTCAGCGTTGACGAGACGCTCGAGGCCCTGGCGGCGATGACGCCGCCATCGGTCGCCACGCATCGGGTCAGTCTGGCGGCGGCCGGGGGGCGGATATTGGCGGTGGATGCTGTGTCGCCGATCGACGTGCCGCAGAACACCAATGCCGCCATGGACGGTATCGCGCTGGCATGGCCCGACGATGCACCGGCAGGCGATATGCTCGTGGACGTGGTCGGTGATGTCCTGGCGGGTGCGCGGTTGGCGACATCGCTGGCGCCAGGCGAGGCCGTGAGGATCACTACCGGCGCGCCACTGCCGGCCGGTGCGGATACCGTCGTCATGAGCGAACAGCTCGCTGATGTGGGAACTCCCGGTCGCGTGCGTGTCGAACGACCCGAGCGGGTGCGGCGTGGGCAGAACGTGCGTCAGGCCGGCGAAGATATCGCGCGCGGTCAGCGTGCGTTGGGTGCAGGGACACGCTTGCGGCCGCAGCACCTGGGGTTGCTGGCCTCGCTGGGGTACGCGGAGGTCGAGGTGTTTCGCCTGTTACGCGTGGCCGTGTTTTCCACTGGTGATGAAGTCACGGCACCAGGCGAATCGCTGCCGCCCGCTGGCATCTACGATACCAATCGTTTTTCGTTGCAGGGCCTGCTGAGCTGCTTGGGCTGCGAGGTCATCGACCTTGGCATTCTGCAGGACGATCTCGACAGCATGCGTGCTTCCCTTGCGGCGGCGGCCCGTGAGGCGGATATGGTAGTGACCAGCGGGGGCGTCTCGGTCGGCCAGGCTGACTGGGTCAAGCCCGCGCTTACGGCCATCGGCGAGCTGGGGTTATGGCGGATCGCCATGCGTCCGGGCAGACCCTTGGCGTTCGGTCGTATCCATCAAACGGGGGGCGTGACGGTGCCTTTCTTCGGACTGCCCGGCAATCCCGTGGCAGTCATGGTGACCTTCCTGCAATTCGTACAGCCGATGTTGCGGCGCATGCAGGGTGAACATGACTGGCAACCGTCCCGTTTCACGGCGTTGGCCGCCGAGCTCTTGAAAAGCCGCGAGGCACGTGTCGATTATCATCGCGGCGTCTATACCAGTGATGAGGCCGGCCAACTTTGGGTGCGTACCACGGGCCGTCAAGGGTCGGGGATTCTCAGCTCGATGGTGACGGCCAATTGCCTTATCGAAATCGGTGACGGATGTGCCGCCGTCGAGGCGGGTGCGCCGGTGACGATACAACCGTTCGGTGACCTGACATGAGTTTGACCCATCTTAACGCGCGTGGCGAAGCCCACATGGTGGATGTCGGCGACAAAGCCGAAACGCAGCGCGAGGCCGTGGCAAGCGGACGCATCGTCATGCGCCCGGAAACACTGGCATTGCTGGCCGAAGGCGGCTTGCCCAAAGGCGATGTGCTGGCCACGGCGCGCATCGCTGGCATTCAAGCCGCCAAGCGCACGCATGAATTGATTCCCTTGTGTCATGCGTTGTTGCTGTCCAAGGTGAGTGTCGATTTTCGCCTCGATGAAGCGGCTTCCTGCGTGCATGTGGAGTCCCGATGCCGTCTGGCGGGACGTACAGGGGTGGAAATGGAGGCGCTGACTGCGGTCTCGGTCGCGTGCCTGACGCTCTACGATATGTGCAAGGCGGTCGACAAAGGCATGATGATCGAAGGCGTGCGCCTGGAGCACAAGACGGGCGGCAAGTCCGGTGAGTGGCATCGCGCCACCGAGGACGTATCCACGACGCGCGACGCGTCTGAACCCCCGTCCGTCGATAGCGCCGCCATACGCGTCAAGTTTCTCGCCGAACTGCGCGAACGACTGGATATTGAAGAGGTGAAAGTGCCGGTCGCATCGCTGAAAAGCCCTGATGTCGCGAGTCTCAAGGCCGCGCTCGAGGCACAGGATCCCCGCTTCGCGGCCTTGTCTACTGCGCGCATTCTATGTGCCGTCAACCATGCCATGGCACATGAGGACACGTCGCTCTCCGTTGGGGATGAAGTGGCGTTTTTCCCGCCGGTCACCGGTGGATGAGGAGGCGATCATGATTGATGTGCGTGTGCAGTCTCCGGTCTTCGATGTGGGCGAGGAGCAACGCCAATTGCTGGCGGGACGTCACGATATCGGCGCCGTGGTGACCTTCACCGGCCTGGTGCGCGATTTCAATGAGCGCCCGGACGTGCAGGCCCTGTCGCTGGAGCATTATCCCGGCATGACCGAAGCCGCGCTGCACGACATTGCCGCGCAGGCGACGACGCGCTGGCCGCTCGATGGGATACGCATCGTGCATCGTGTCGGTCGCTTGTCGCCGAGCGACCCTATCGTCCTGGTCATGGTCGCGAGTGCCCATCGCCGTGCGGCATTCGATGCGTGCGATTTTCTCATGGACTATCTCAAGACACGTGCGCCATTCTGGAAGAAAGAACACACTGCAAGCGGGGCGTATTGGGTCTCGGCGCGTGACAGCGACGCGCGGGACGCGGCCCGTTGGGAGGAAGCATGACCGAGCTGATCGACAACTTTCAGCGCCGGATTCGCTATGTGCGTATCTCGGTGACGGATCGCTGTGACTTTCGCTGCGTCTACTGCATGAGCGAGGACATGACGTTTCTGCCGCGCGCACAGATATTGACGCTTGAGGAAATCGAGCAGGTAGCACGTGCGTTCGTCGAACTGGGCGTGGAAAAGATCCGTTTGACCGGCGGTGAGCCGCTGGTGCGGCGTGGCATCGACGATCTGGTGTCGCGTGTCGGCGCGTTACCGGGCCTCAAGGACTTCGCCATGACCACCAACGGCGCGGGGTTGGTCAAGCATGCCAAGGCATTGCGCGAAGGCGGTATGCAGCGTCTCAATATCAGCATTGATTCCCTCGACCCCGAGCGCTTTCGCAGCTTGACGCGCACCGGCAATCTCGAGAACGTCATCGCCGGTATTCGTGCCGCGCGGGATGCCGGGTTCGAGCGTATCAAGCTCAATGCCGTGGTGCTCAAGGGGCGTAACGACGATGAAGTGCTCGATTTGGTCGACTTCGCGCGTCGAGAAGGCGTGGATATCAGCTTTATCGAGGAAATGCCGCTGGGTGACGTATCCGATCATTCGCGAGAAGAAACTTTTTATTCGAGCGATGATGTCCACGCGGCGATCGCCTCGCGTTATGCGCTGTTGCCGACGACCGAAAATACCCTGGGGCCGTCGCGTTATTTCCGGATGCCGGATAGTGATTCGCGTATCGGTTTCATTTCACCGCACAGCCATAATTTCTGCGATACCTGTAACCGCGTCAGGGTCACGGTAGAAGGGCGTTTGTTACTGTGTCTCGGCAATGAGCATTCGGTCGATCTGCGCGAGGTACTGCGGCGTTATCCCGGTGATATGGAGCGCCTCAAGCAACGCATCGTCGAGGCCATGCCATTGAAACCCGAGCGCCACCATTTTCGCACGGATGGTGATGTCGATATCGTGCGTTTTATGAATATGACGGGCGGATAATGTTTTGCGCGTGTGCTTCATTCGCGATAGCGTGATGCATCTCCTAACCATAAAGGCGTGAGGTTTCGACTTGGCTTGAGTACATTATTTTCTTGCTAAACCAAGTTCGAGTCATATACTTTTCAGAAACGCCAAGGCGTTATGCTGCAGGTCTGTTATTTTAAATGGAGGAGGCGAATGTCCACTGATACCTTGGAGCGCATCGCGCGAAATAAAAACGTAGCTCGCGCTGCCGCGCGACAGCTCAGCATGGAACAGCTCCATAAGCTGTCAGAAGTCATCGGTGAAGTGATCGAACAGAAGCAGCAGGAAGATCACAAGCGCCAAGCCGAAGAAGCTGCAAAAGAGCGGAAGTTGGCGGAAATTCGTGAGGCAATGAGCGACGCTGGTCTTTCCATGGACGATCTGATCTCCGAACAGCCACGCAAGCGTCGGGGCCGTCCACCGAAGAAAGACAAGGAACGCAAGCAGTAAGCGACACGCGTAAACGATCAAAACGGACCTCAGGGTCCGTTTTTTCATACCGGGTCAGAAATCGATCGGCGAGGTCTCTTCCGCAGCCATGATATGCAGGTGGACGTCGGGAAGGTGCCGAAGGTGATCGTCGAGCCAATGCATCAAGGGAGCGTGTAATTGTTGGCGTAACGTGGCGATGGTGTCCGCCTCATGAATGGCTAGTTGATCGTCGAGCCAATCGGCGAGGGCGGTATCGTCCAGCGCCAGGTCATGACTCGTATCCCACAATAAGCGTCCCACGCGTGCCCATCCCGATGTCCGGCGAATGACCGGAAGCGTCAGGCTCAAGATGCCGCTACGGCGATGCATGCTCGACATGGTGGGTGCGCGCAACCCTTCCAGGGGGTGGATACGATTCTGGGTAACGATATGCGGCGCCAGGGAATGGCGCTCGAGGCAGGCGAAGCCGTCGTTATCGAAGCGCAGCATATCGCCGTTGCGCGGGATCCAGGGCACCTCGATACCCAGCGATTCCGCCAGCAGACGATGCGCCTGTTGGTGCTGGGATTCACCGTGCACGGGCAGCAAATACTTGGGTGCAAGCCAGCCGTAAAGACGCTGCAATTCGTCTTGGGCAGGATGCCCCGAGGCATGCAGCTCGGGATGATTGCGTTCATCGTAGAGGGTGACGTGGGCGCGCTTGAGTCCGGCCTGTAACCGCTCGATCAGTAATTCGTTACCCGGGATTGCCTTGGCCGAGAAAATCACGCTGTCGCCGGGCTGGAGCTCGAAGCCGGGGTGCTGCCCCTGGGCCAGGCGAGACAGCGCGGAGCGTGGTTCTCCCTGGCTGCCGGTGGCGATGACCAGCACCTCGTCGGGCGGCAAATAGCCAAGATCGCGAACGGGGACCAGGGAGGGGAAGTCCTCGAGATAGCCAAGCCCTCGAGCGACATTCACCATGCGCTCCATCGAACGCCCCATGAGACTGACGCGTCGTCCACATGCCTTGGCGGCACGGCCCAGTGCCAGGATGCGCGCCAGGTTGCTGGCAAAGCAGCTGACGATCACACGGCCGGGGCAAGCGCCGATCGTTGTCTCGAGCGCGCGCGCGACGTCGCCTTCGCTGCGTGAGTGTCCGGGGACAGAGGCATTGGTGGAATCGCCGACGATGAGATCGATAGGCGCCAGTGCCTGGAAACGCTGCGGGCATACGGGATCACCGATCAAGGGCTCGGGATCGAGTTTCCAGTCGCCGGTATGCAAGATACGGTGATCGGGCGTTGCCAATAGCAGGGCACAGCTTTCGGGGATCGAGTGCGGTAGCGGCAAGAAGCGTACATCGAAAGGGCCGCTGTGCATGGCCTCGTCGGGCGTGATGACGTGAATCGCATCGGTGGGCAGTTGCTGCTCGGCAAAGCGCAGGCGCAGCAAGCCGGCCGCCAGTGGCGTGGCATGGATGGGACATTGCCAACGTGGCCATAGCCAGGCAATCGCGCCGATGTGATCTTCATGTCCGTGCGTGACGAGGATCGCCTGAGGAACGATACCCTGAGCAGGCAAAAGGTCGACATTGGGGACTTGCAAGGGCGCCTGCGGTAGATCCTGGCGAATCATCATGCCGCAGTCGACCACGATCCAGTGATCAAGGTGCCCGTAAAGGGTGAAGTTCATGCCGATTTCACCGCAGCCGCCAAGGGGCAGTATCTGAAGGGGAGGTTTGCGGCGGGCGCGTACCTGGATGCGTGGTTGGGACATCGTTATCCCTTAACGTGAAGATGTCCATTACTATACGGGATGCCCCGGCGCGGCCACAATCGAGGCTTCTTGTCATGATCGAATTCGCTACAATAGATGCCCTTTGGTGAGAGGCGGCTCCTTCAAAAGAGCGCCGATCATCGCCTCATTTCAGGATTGATGGTAGCGCGCATGTCCCATTCGTATCGTCTTATCGTCTCGTGCCCCGATCGTGTGGGCATCGTTTCTCGCGTATCCAGTTACATCGCCGGTCATGGCGGCTGGATCACCGAGGCCAATCAGCATTCGGATTTGGCCACCGGGCGCTTTTTCATGCGCTACGAAATCAAGGCTGAGTCGTTGCCGCTGAGTATCGCTGCGATGCGCGACGATTTTTCCACCATTGCCGGTGAGTTCTCGATGGACTGGGCGCTGAGCGATACCTCAAAGCCCAAGCGTGTCGTCCTGATGGCCTCGCGTGCGTCGCATTGCCTGGTCGATCTGCTATATCGCTGGACCGCGGGTGAGCTCGATTGCGAGATTCCCTGCGTGATCTCCAATCATGAAGCGCTGCGTGCGCTGGTCGAATGGCATGGCATTCCGTTTCATCATGTGCCGGTCGCTGCGGACGACAAGGCGGCGGCATTCGCCCAGGTCGAGGCGCTGGTCGAAGAGGCGCGGGCGGATACGGTAGTGCTGGCGCGCTACATGCAGATTCTGCCGCCCAACCTGTGCCAGCGATACGCGGGGCGTATCATCAATATCCACCATAGCTTCCTGCCCTCGTTCGCCGGCGCCAAGCCTTATCATCAGGCCTATGCGCGGGGCGTCAAGTTGATCGGGGCGACGTGCCACTATGTCACCGAAGAACTCGACGCGGGACCCATCATCGAGCAGGACATCCAGCGTGTGACGCACTGCCATACCGCCGAGGACTTGGTGCGTCTGGGGCGTGACGTCGAAAAGGCCGTGCTGGCGCGGGGATTACGTTGGCATCTGCAGGACCGTGTCCTGATCCATGGCAACAAGACGGTCGTCTTCGCTTGAGCGGTATCAGTCGAAGAGTGTCAACTGCCGCCGCTGCGCCTCGGGGGTCAGTCGCACGCCGACCCCCAGCAGGCGCACGGGGCGCTCGCCGCGGGCCCACGCCCCGTCGAGTAAGGCCTGAAAGCGCACTGCCAGCGCCTCGCGACCCGCAGCCTCCAGGGTCGTGCTGCTGAAATCATCGAAGCGAACCTTGACGAACAGTTTTTGAATGGCCGGCGTGCCGTGCCGCGTTAGACGCGCCATCAAGCGCTCAACGAGCGGCGCGAGTGCGTCATGGCAGCTGGCCAGGTCGGGCAGGTCGCGGTGATAGGTCGTCTCCACGCTCACGGACTTACGTTCACGCTCGATCTGTATCGGACGCTCATCGATGCCACGCGCCAGTTCAAACAGTCGATGCCCGAACTTTCCGAAGCGTTCCACCAGCGACTCGAGCGACCATTCGCGCAGGTCGCGGCAGGTGACGATGTCCAATGCCTCGAGCTTGGCCGCCGTCGCCGGACCAACACCGTGCAGCCGCTTGACGGGCAAGGCGAGGAGAAAGGATTCGACTTCATCGGGTGCGATCACCCGGAGTCCATCCGGTTTATCCCAGTCGCTGGCCAGCTTGGCGAGAAACTTGCTGGGCGCCGCCCCCACCGAGATGACGATACCCGTCCGCGCCAGCGCTTCCTGCTTGAGCCATCTGGCCATCCAGGTCGCGCTTCCCTGGAAGCATGTGACCTCGCTGACATCCAGATACGCCTCGTCGAGGGACAAGGGCTCCACCAGTGATGTCAGCTCGTGGAACAGTGCCTGGATGCGCGCCGACACGGCACGGTATTTGTCGAAGTCCGGTGAAAGTCGCGTCAAGTGCGGACACAGGCGCATGGCACGCGCCATGGGCATCGCCGAATGGATGCCGTAGGTGCGCGCGGGATAATTGCAGGTGGCGACAACGCCGCGCGTCTCGGGGCTGCCGCCGATTGCCAGAGGCACGTCGCGTAACGCCGGATCGTCGCGCATTTCCACGGCGGCATAGAAGCAGTCGCAATCGGCGTGGAGGATCTTGCGCATGGTAAGCGGGGTTGCCGGCTCAGTGCAGGCCGTTACCGCCACCGCCACGAATCACGCCGACGCCGAGGCCTTCGATCTCGAGATCCTGATGGCGTAGGTCGACCTCGATGGGGGCAAAATCTTCGTTTTCGGCGAGCAGCCAGACATGGTGACCTTGACGCTTGAAGCGCTTGACGGTGACATCGTCTTCCAGGCGGGCGACGACGATCTGGCCGTCGCGGATCTGCTGAGTGCGATGCACGGCGAGCAGGTCGCCATCGAGAATGCCGGCATTTTTCATCGAGAGCCCGCGAACACGTAGTAGATAATCGGCGCGGGGTGTGAAGTAGTCCGGCGCGAGAGGGCAGTGTCGGTCGATGTGCGCTGCGGCAAGGATCGGGCTACCGGCAGCGACCTCACCGACGACCGGCAGGCCGTCGCCGTTGGTCAAGGCGGTGTCGTCTTCCGCGGTGAGGCGGATGCCGCGTGAGGTGCCGGGGATCATGCGGATGACCCCCTTGCGGTCGAGTGCTCGGAGATGTTCCTCGGCGGCGTTCGGTGAACGAAAGCCCAGGGCTCGGGCAATTTCGGCGCGCGTCGGTGGATAGCCAAGCTCATTCATGGTCTTGACGATAAAATCAAAGACGTGTTGCTGACGCGAAGTTAACGAGCGAGACATGGGGCCTCCGGCAGGCGCTGACGTGTTCAAGCATACAGTATGTGATTGTATCCAGTCTTTGGCGCGGTGCAACCATTAGCGTAGTCATTCGCCCAGTGGGATGGCGTTTCAAACGTGGAGATTTGTCGTTATCGACGCCAAGACTTAGAATCGAATTGTTTAAAACATTCGTTTATTCCACGCGGGGCGCCCCCATGGCTCAAACAGATACAGTGACGCGCATTCTCGATACCGCCGAGGTTCTGTTCGCCGAGCGGGGGTTCGCCGAGACCTCGCTGCGTACCATTACCAGCAAGGCCAAGGTCAACCTGGCGGCGGTCAATTACCATTTCGGGTCCAAGAAGGCGCTCATCCAAGCGGTCTTCGCGCGCTATCTCGATCCCTTTTCCGAGCGCTTTCACCAAGCGCTGGACGACCTTGAGCTGCACTACCGAGGCGAACCCATTCCCCTCGAGGTGTTGTTGGAGACGCTGGCGCGTACCGTGTTGGAAGTACCTGCCGAGCGCAATAGCCTCAAGGTGTTCATGCGCTTGCTGGGGCTGGCTTATACTCAGGCACAGGGCCACTTGCGCCGTTACATCCAGGAGCACTATGGCAATGTGTTTTCGCGCTTCAGCGACTTGGTGCGTCGTGCCACGCCGGAATTGCCCGAGGCGGAACGTTTCTGGCGGTTACACTTCATGCTGGGGACGGTGATCTTCACGTTGTCGGGTCTCGATGCCTTGCGCGATATCGCCGACAAGGATTATCACGAGCATGTCAGCGTGCGCGATCTGATTCGGCGTCTGCGCCCGGTGGTCGTGGCCGGCATGCAGGCACCATTGCCGGATGATGCCCTCAAGGTGGCGGGATGATGTCTACGCCGAAGCTCGCCGATCTGCCCCCCGAACGAGGCGTGTGGCTGGAAATCGATCTTGGTGCACAGGCGCTGACGATCCGCGAGGGTGACACCTGCCGTGAAACGTTTGCCATTTCCTCGGGCGCGAATGGTATCGGGCAGCACGAAGGAAGCGGACAGACGCCTATGGGGTGGCATTATGTGCGCGCGGCCATCGGCAATGGGTTGCCGGCCGGTAGCGTCTTTCGCGGGCGGCGCCCCACCGGCGAGGTGTTTTCGCCTGAGCTGGCCCGTGCCCACCCCGCGCGGGATTGGATATTGACGCGCATCTTGTGGTTGTGTGGTCTGGAACATGGGGTCAATCGAGGGGGCGATGTGGATAGCCAGCGTCGCTATATCTACTTGCACGGCACGCCATTCGACCAGCCGATGGGGACACCCGCCTCGCATGGCTGCATACGATTGCGCGATGAGGCGCTGCTGGCCGTTTTCGAGGCCGCGCCGGCCGGTACCCCGGTTTGGCTGCATGACTGAAGAGGGTGTTTACAAAAGTGCTGCGCTCGACGTAGTGCTGCTCACCACCTAGAATCCTTCCTCCATTTGCCAGGAGCGCGACGATGACCCAACCTCTCGGCCCGGTCATGCTGGACATCGAAGGTACCCAACTCAGCGACGACGAACGTCAGCTTCTGGCACGTCCCGAGGTCGGCGGGGTGATTCTGTTCAAGCGTAATACGCAGGATGCCAAGCAAGTTCGGGCCTTGACCCGCGCGATTCGCGATGTACGTCCTGATGTGTTGTTGGCGATCGATCAGGAAGGCGGGCGTGTCCAGCGTTTGCGTGACGGCGTGACGCGGTTGCCGTCCATGGCGACACTGGCCGCCGGGTATACCGAGACGCCCGAGACGGTTCGAGCTTTGGTCCATGAAGCCGGTTGGCTATTAGGCATGGAGATGGCGGCCTGCGGCTTCGATATCACCTTTGCCCCGGTGCTCGATGTCGACGACCAGCGTTCACCGGCGATCGGCGATCGCAGCTTTTCCGCTGACCCCGACATCGTCGCGACGCTTGGCGGTGCCTTCATCGACGGGCTGCACGAGGCCGGTATGATCGCCGTGGGCAAGCACTTTCCCGGTCATGGTGGCGTCAATCTCGATTCGCATCATGCCTTGCCCGAAGACACGCGCTCGTTGGCAGCGCTGCGCGAGCACGATCTGATTCCCTTCAAGACACTGGCTGGCAAGCTGGATGCCGTGATGCCGGCGCATGTCGTCTATACCGCCTTCGATGCGCGGCCGGCGGGATTTTCCCCTTCCTGGCTCGGCATGTTGCGCGAGGAATTGATGTTCAAGGGCGTGGTGTTTTCCGATGACCTGAGCATGGCCGGCGCGCATGTGGCCGGGCCTCCCTCGACGCGTGCCGAGGCCGCTTGGACGGCGGGGTGCGACATGGTACTGGTGTGTAATGATCGCTCGGCCGCACTCGAGGTGCTCGACGTGGCGGAAGGACACTCTTCCAAGCGTCTGGGCAAGTTGCGTTACGGTCGGGCCCGCCCCGAGCTGGAAACGCTGCCAGCGCTGGCGCGTTGGCGGCGTGCACATGCGCGTCTCGAGTCGCTCTCGGAAGCACCTGCCGACTGACCTCGTCTTTGGTTATCGACGCCGACACCTGCATTCGTACTAGAAGGAAAGCCCCTCGTGTTCGATTTTTTCTCTCCCGTTATGGATTGGGTTCAAGCGACCTTGGGCATTCCGCTGTGGGTAGCGGCAATAGGATTGGTCGTCGTCTTGACGTTGGTGGTCGATCTGGTGAGCTGGGTCGTTTTCTGGCGTCTCGGGCCGCTACTGGAGAAAACCAGCAACCGTTGGGATGACATCCTATTTCAGGCGCTGCGACGGCCACTTCGCATCTGGATCTGGCTGATGGGGGCGCTGCTGTGCCTGACCGTGATCCGCTATCACTGGAACATTGACTGGCTCGCCGAATATCTGGCCCAGGCGCAGGCCGTCATTTCGCTGCTACTTCTCGCCTGGGCGGGGCTCAGGGCTGTAAAGCTTCTCGAAAAACGCCTGGTGTTCCCGCCAGCGGGGCATCGTGCCAAGTCCATGGATGCCGATACAGCGTCGGCCGTGGCCAAGATAATGGGCGCGGTCGTGGTGGTCATCGTCGGCATGCTGATTCTCTCGAGCCTGGGCGTCTCGCCCTCGGGCGTGGCCGCCTTCGGTGGGGTCGGGGGGTTGGTGATCGGCTTTGCCGCCAAGGATATGCTGGCCAATTTCTTTGGCGGATTGATGATTCACCTGGACAAGCCGTTTCGTGTCGGCGATTGGGTGAAATCGCCGGATCGTGAGATCGAGGGGGTTGTGGAAGATATTGGCTGGCGCCTGACGCGCATCCGCACGTTTGCTTCACGTCCACGCTATGTCCCCAATTCCGCTTTCAGCAACTTGGTGCTCGACAATCCCTCGCGCATGTGGAACCGGCGCCTTTTCGAAACCATTCGGGTGCGTTATACCGATATCGAACGTGTGTCAGGCATCGTCAA
The DNA here is from genome assembly GCF_033052815.1 of Chromohalobacter sp. HP20-39. Taxonomy (NCBI): domain Bacteria; kingdom Pseudomonadati; phylum Pseudomonadota; class Gammaproteobacteria; order Oceanospirillales; family Halomonadaceae; genus Chromohalobacter; species Chromohalobacter sp. HP20-39. The sequence continues at coordinate 374,745 of NZ_JAWHTP010000003.1, forward strand.
ATCGATTCGCTCGATGCTCGATTCTCATGATGAAGTGGATGCCGACGAACAAATCCTGGTGTACTTCCAGGCATATGGCGAACATGCGCTGGAACTGATCGTGTATGCCTTTGCCAAGACCACCGATTGGGCCGAGTTTCAGTCGATGAAGCAAGACATCCTGCTACGTATCTACGATATCGTGCGTGAGCATGATGCGCGCCTGGCATTGCCGGCTTCAGAGCTACATATTGTCGGCCCGGTGGCGGTCAACGACGAGACGAGCGCTAATAGCGCGCCGAGAGACGACGAGAATGACGATAACAACGAAAACGCCGGTGACGATCAGAACGAGACATCCGGCGCTACCCACTCGCGGGCGGCGCCCGTCCGCGAGGCTCCCGATACATCGTCTCGAAATCGTTCGCGCGATGCCCGTCGAGGCGAAGTGAATGATGCTTCCCAGGATCAGGAATCCGATGCCTAACCAATCTACCTCCGTTTGCCAGGAATCCCTGGCGACCATGCGCGATGTCATGGCGCATGCCGATTGCCTCATTTCGCAGCAGGAGGTCGAGCGCGCTCTCGACCGCATGGCAGACGAGATAACCCATGATCTTGGCGATAAGCTGCCGGTTTTCTACTGCGTGATGAACGGCGGCTTGATCACCACCGGGCACCTGCTGACGCGGCTCGGTTTCCCGCTGGAAGTCGACTATCTGCATGCGACGCGCTATCGCGGTGGTGTGCGCGGGGGCGAGCTGTTCTGGCGTGTCTCGCCCGAGATTCCCATGGCCGGTCGCCATGTGGTGATCGTCGACGACATCCTCGATGAAGGCACGACGCTGGCGGCTATTCTGGATTATTGTCGTCAGGCGGGTGCGGCGAGTATCTCGACGGCGGTACTGGTCGACAAGCGCCATGACCGCAAGGCCGTACCGGATCTGCAGGCAGATTATTGCAGCCTCGAGGTCGTCGACCGCTATGTGTTCGGCTTCGGGATGGACTACAAGGGCTATTGGCGCAATGCGCCGGGAATCTTCGCACCACGCGGCATGTAAATCTGCGGTCCGTCGGAACAGAACCGAGAAATGAGCTGACAGTCCGCATCGTCTTCACAGTAGAGTGTGAGAGGTAATGATGACGGAATCCGAGGTGATCTTCGAACAGCAGCCCACGCGTGACGGTGGATACATCGGCATCGTCACGCTGAATGCGCCCGCTAGTCTCAATGCCTTGTCAATCGCGATGATTGCATCGCTGCATGCCAAGCTCGAAACCTGGGCAGACGATGTGTCGGTGCACGCGGTGTGGCTGCAAGGCGCGGGCGGTAAGGCGTTCTGCGCGGGTGGCGATGTGGTGGCCTTGTACCGCACCATGACGCAGTCGCCCGGGCACGAGGGAGAGGCCGCCCAGGCGTATTTCGGGGCCGAGTATCGTCTCGATCATTTCCTGCACCATTATCCCAAGCCTCTTATCGTCTGGGGCGACGGCGTCGCCATGGGAGGCGGTCTGGGGCTATTGGTCGCCGCCGATCAGCGTATCGTGACCGAGACCAGTCGTCTGGCGATGCCGGAAATCAGTCTCGGCCTATACCCCGATGTCGGCGCCAGCTGGTTTTTCCAGCGTATGCCGACAGGAGTGGGACTCTACCTGGGCGTGACCGGCGCCCAGCTCAATGCACGCGATGCCATTGAACTGGGGCTGGCGGATCGCGTCATCGCCCGCGAGGCACGGCAAGACGTGCTGAAAGCCCTGGCGAATGCCGATTATCGCCATCCTCATCAAGCGGTAAGGGAGGTCCTGCGCGGCTTCGAGGACCGATCGCTGGCACCGCAGGCCGAGGTCATGCCGCGTCTGGATCATCTGCAGGCCTTGAGTGATGCGGCGGATATCGCCCAGGTGGTACGTCGCATCCTTGATGATCCTCGTGAAGACGCCTGGCTGGCCGCCAATCGTGCGCGTCTGGCGGTGGGTTGTCCTGCCACGGCACATTTGGTGTGGCGCATGCTGTGTCGGCACCGGCATGGCAGCTTGGCGGAGACGTTTCGCGATGAATTGATGCTGTCGGTGCAATGCTGCCGACATACGGAACTGGCCGAGGGCATTCGCGCGCTGCTGATCGACAAGGATCGGGCGCCGCAATGGGCGTATACGGATGTCGCCAGTGTCCCCGAGAGCTATATCGATGGTTTTTTCATGCCGCTGTGGGATGCCGAGACGCATCCACTGGCGGATCTGTGAGCCCGTTCAACGCGGGCTGAAACGACGCGTCAGGCTGGTTTCGGCGATCATGCGCGTGGAAATCTCCTCGATGGAAAAGCGCGTAGTGTCGATATAGGGAATGTGGTAGCGGCGAAACAGCGCTTCGGCCTGCTGCAACTCCTGCATGCATTGATCCATCGAGCAGTAGCGACTATTGGGACGCCGTTCGCTGCGAATGGCCGCGAGTCGGCGTGGGTCGATGGTCAAGGCGAACAGCTTGTGACGATAAGGCGCTAACGCCTTGGGCATGCTCAGCATGCCATCTTCATCCAAATCATCCTCGGTCAGGGGATAGTTGGCGGCTTGAATGCCGAATTGCAGGGCCAGATAGAGCGAGGTGGGCGTCTTGCCGCAACGCGAGACGCCCACCAGGATGACATCGGCCTGGTCGTATTGATGCGTGCGTGCGCCATCGTCGTTGTCGAGCGCGAAGTGCACGGCATCGATGCGATGCATGTAGACGTCATCACGGCCAATGGCATGGGTGCGCCCCACGGTGTACGTGGAATGGGTCGACAGCTCTTCCTCGAGAGGGGCCAGGAAGGTCGAGAAGATATCCACCTTGAAACCCGGCGCGTCGGCGATGATCGTGCGGATCGACTGATCGACGATGGTGTCGATCACGATGGGTCGGACGCCGTCGCGATCGGCAGTCTGGGCGATGATGGCCGCCAGAGTGTGGGCTTTTTCCAAAGTGTCGATATAAGGCTTGACCACCAGTGTGAGCTCGACGCCCTCGAATTGGGCGAGCAGGCTACGGCCCAGTGTTTCCGCGGTGATACCGGTGCCATCGGATATGAAAAATGCGGTGCGGGGCATGAGCGTGTCCGAACGTGGGAAAAGGATGCCCTTATTTTCTGGCGCCTTTCCGACAAGTGCAAATAGGTGTTCGTCGTGTCCGGAATGGCGACTACAAGAATCCTCGAAAATACCGTGTTGTTGTAAAAATACTCCAACCCCTTCGCTATTAGACCAATGGCGAATAGCAAGACCCCTTGATAGGGTATGAGCATCCGCCGCGCCTCGCGCGGTACTGGCTGTGACGACGTCGTCATCGCGACCGTCCTGACTCGAGGGGGTTCTCTTGGAAGAGTATATCGTTTGGTTCGATCAGCTTGGCATGGATGATGTCGAGAGGGTGGGCGGCAAGAATGCGTCGCTGGGGGAAATGATCTCCAACCTGGCGGACGCCGGTGTCACGGTGCCCGGCGGATTTGCTACCACGGCCGTGGCCTATCGCGAATTCCTTGCGCACGAGGGGCTCAACGAGCGCATCAACGAGGCATTGGCGCGTCTGGATGTCGACGATGTCACGGCGCTGGCCGAGACCGGTGCGCAGATCCGTCAGTGGGTCATCGATACACCACTGCCGCCGGCTTTCGAGCGGGTCCTGGCCGAGGCCTATGGCCAATTGCAGGACAAGCATCCGTATCTCAAGGCAGCGGTACGCTCCTCCGCGACGGCTGAGGATCTACCCGACGCATCGTTCGCGGGTCAGCAGGAAACCTTCCTCAATATCGAAGGCTTCGACAACGTCAAACGCGCCGTTCACGAGGTCTTCGCGTCACTGTTCAATGATCGTGCCATCGCCTACCGCGTGCATCGTGGCTATCCGCACGAGAACGTGGCACTTTCAGCCGGCGTGCAGAAGATGGTGCGCTCAGAAACGGCCGCCAGCGGCGTGATGTTCACGCTCGACACCGAATCCGGGTATCGCGATGCGGTGTTCGTGACGGGCTCCTGGGGGTTGGGCGAGACGGTCGTTCAGGGTGCGGTCAACCCCGATGAATTCTATGTGCACAAGCCCACCTTGGCGGCGGGACGTCCGGCCGTTCTGCGGCGGACACTGGGTTCCAAGCTGGTCAAGATGGTCTACAGCGAGGAAAGTGCCGCCGGTCGCTCGGTGAAGACCGTGGATGTGCCGCACGCCGACCGTCAACGTTTTTGTCTCGGCGATGACGAAGTCATGGCGCTGGCCCGGCAAGCGGTGACCATCGAGAAGCACTACGGCCGCCCGATGGACATCGAATGGGCGCGCGATGGCGACGATGGCAAGCTATACATCGTTCAGGCACGCCCTGAAACCGTGGTCTCCAACGTGGAAGGCGGTAAGCTCGAACGCTTCCAGCTCAAGGAAAAGAGCCGCGTGCTGGTGGATGGCCGGGCCATCGGGCAGCGCATCGGCCAGGGCGCGGTCAAGATCGTGGCCCGTCCCGAGCAGATGGACAAGGTGCATGATGGCGATGTGCTGGTGACCGACATGACCGATCCCGATTGGGAGCCGATCATGAAGCGCGCCTCGGCGATCGTCACCAACCGGGGCGGACGCACTTGCCATGCGGCGATCATCGCGCGCGAATTGGGTATTCCCGCTGTCGTGGGCTGTGGCGATGCGACCCAGGCGCTTGCCGATGGCCGCGAGGTGACCGTGTCCTGCGCTGAGGGTGACACCGGCCATGTCTACGATGGCCTGCTCGATTACGACTGTCGGACGACGACGGTCGACAATATGCCGGCGCTGCCTTTCGATATCATGATGAACGTCGGCAATCCCGACCGTGCCTTTGGCTTTTCAAGCTTGCCCAATGCGGGCGTCGGATTGGCACGCCTGGAGTTCATCATCAATCGCATGATCGGTGTGCATCCCAAGGCATTGATCGATTACGCCACGCTACCTGCCGATCTGCAGCAGACCATCGATCTGCGTACCGCCGGGTACGATGATCCGGTCAGCTTTTACGTCGACCGGTTGGTGGAGGGTATTTCCACTCTGGCGGCGGCATTCTATCCCAAGCGCGTCATCGTGCGGCTTTCCGATTTCAAGTCCAACGAATACGAGAACCTCATTGGCGGCAAACTCTACGAGCCCGGTGAAGAGAATCCGATGCTCGGGTTCCGCGGCGCCTCTCGCTACATCTCCGAGACGTTCCGCCCGTGCTTCGAGTTGGAGTGCCGCGCCTTGAAGCGGGTTCGTGATGTCATGGGCCTCGATAATGTCGAGATCATGGTGCCTTTCGTGAGAACGCCGGAAGAAGGGCGTGAAGTCGTCTCCCTGATGGAAGCCAACGGGCTCAAGCGGGGAGCCTCTTCATCTCCTCAGGGCCAGGGCCTCAAAATCATCATGATGTGCGAATTGCCGGCCAATGCGCTCTTGGCGGATGAGTTTCTAGAGCATTTCGATGGCTTCTCCATCGGCTCCAATGACCTGACTCAGTTGACGCTGGGGCTGGATCGCGACTCGGGCATCGTGGCCCATCTCTTCGACGAGCGTAATCCGGCGGTCAAGAAGCTGTTGTCCATGGCCATCCAGGCGTGCCGGGCGCAGGGCAAGTATGTCGGCATTTGCGGCCAGGGCCCGTCGGATCATCCCGAGTTGGCTAAATGGCTGATGGAGCAGGGCATCGATTCAGTGTCATTGAACCCCGACGCGGTGCTTGAAACTTGGTTCATGTTGGCTGGCGAAAAGCTCGGCTGACGCGATCTCTCGCACGATACTAGGCGTGCCCGTCATTCGGGCACGCCTTTTTCGTCAAGAGGGCTTTCCGGCGGTTTGTCAGTAACGCAGCCAGTTACGCAATTTGATCAGCAATAGTTCGCCATCGCTGAGGCTTGCGCGTTCGGTAAGCAAATCGATCAGCGCCGCAGGGCGGTCGGTAATGATATTGTCGACGCCCATGTCGATGTAGCGCGACATGTCACGGGTGCTGTTGACGGTCCAGACATGTAACTCACGACCGCTGTCATGCACTATACGCACGACATCGGTACTGGCCTGGGTATGCCGCAAGCCTATGTTGTCGGCAGGCGTCGTTGCCAAGGCGCCGGGCAGCAGGAATTGGACGAATAGCGTGGTATCGATGTTGGGGGCGTATTCCTCGACGATGCGAATCATGCTAGGCGATAACGACGCAATTACGGCGCTGTCGGCGATGCCGTAACGCTTCAGACGTTCGACGACCGCTTCGATGAGTGCCCGCTCGTTGCCTGGGCTTGGCTTGAGTTCCACGTACAGGCGGGCTTTGCCTTGCGCCAGGCCAATCACCTGATCGAGCGTTGCCAAGCGCTCATCGGAAAAGTCATCGCTGAACCAACTGCCGATATCGATATCACGTGTTGCCGCCAGCGTCAGGTCGTTGATATTCAGTGCCTGGCCAGTTAGGCGTTCCAGCGTGCGGTCGTGAGAGAGGATGACATTGCCGTCGCGCAACAGCCTGACGTCCAGCTCCAGGTAGTCGGCGCCTTCCTGAATGGCTTGGCGCATTGCCGCTAGGGTGTTTTCCGGTGCCGCCATCGAGCTACCGCGATGGGCGGTGACGGTGACATCGTCGCGCAGTTGGAAATCGCTCAGCACCCATCCCGCTTGGAGCAACGCGAAGACCAGCAAGACGGCCTCGGCGGTCCAGGCCCACCATCCCGACTGCTTGGGCGCCGGCGAGTCCGCGACTCCGAGTATGCCGCCCCCCAGCCGTCGATAGAGGCTGGCCACCAGCAGGCTATTGGCCGCGACCCCCAGGAACGTCACGGCGATGATCGAAAGCGTATAGGCCGCTACGTAGACCAGCATGACCGGAATCAGCAGCGACATGCGATCCGGTAGGTGGCTGATCAGTGGCGATGCCAGACTATTGAACAAGATGCTGAACAGCACCGGCAGCGCGGCGACGCCCAGGGCGAATGTCAGTGCCAGTGCCGTGATGCGCGCATGTCGCCCGCGAGTGAGTTCACGACTGCGTGCCAGCGACTGGAGCGGGGAGAGGCGGTCCAACACGAGGGCGGGTAGTGCCAAAAACCAGCGCGCATAGAGCCATGCTTGACACCACAATGCGATGAGCGCGAGGCCACTGCCGAGTGTGGCGAAATACCACAAGTCGGGCGGTTTCATGCGCATCACGACGTAGATTTCGGCATCGCCGAGCAGAGCGTCGTAGCAATAGGCGATCAGCAGAACGAACGGCACTGCAAGCAGTAAATGGACGCCGACCTGGAGGAATGTGAGCCCGGCGATCCCCGGGAAGCGGCGGCCGATTTGCCACAGTGTGTTCATCGTTGCCCGGTAGCGTCCCGGGCCGGGCGTGGCAACCAGCCGCATCATGCCGCTTTGCTGCAGGAAGATCAGCAGAAAACTCAAGCCCAGTGCCACGACCCCCCAGGCAAGGCCCAAGGGAGAAAGTGCCATGTCGGCGATCTGGGCGTTGCTGAGCGCCGGACGATGGAAGGCATGCAGCAGGCTGGACAGGGTCCAGGTCGTCAACGGCACCAGTACAGCTGTGGCGAGAACGGTAAAGAAAAGATGAAAAACCAGTAGCGCTCGTCCTTGAGCGCGCAATTGGGTCGCAATGTCACCCAGCAACGTGCGGGTGGCGAGCATGACAACTCCTTCGTTTCCTATCAGGACATTGCAAGCCTCGCATCGTCATTCTCCGCTAGCAAATAGCAGCGCTATCAGTCGTCTAGCGTTAACGGCTCATGGGCAATCACGATTCCGTTGTTATCGGCGTAAAGCCACTGCCCCGGTGCGATCGTCACGCCGCCGAAGGTGACGGGAATATCGCGCTGGCCTTCGCCACGTTTCTCGCTCTTGCGGGGATGCGTGCCGAGTGCCTGGATGCCGATTGGAGTCTCGTTGAGGATATCGACATCGCGCACGCAGCCATAAACGATGATGCCGGCCCAGCCATTGTCGACGGCCTTGGCCGCGAGCATGTCGCCCAGTAGTGCGCAGCGCCAGGAACCGCCGCCGTCGACGACCAGGACGGTGCCATCGCCGGGCTCGTTGACCGCTTCCTTGACACGCGAGTTGTCCTCGAAGCACTTGACGGTGCGCACCGGCCCGTAAAAGGTGTCATGTCCGCCGACATTGACCAAGGATGGCTCGATCACCTTGACGTCGGGATAGGCGTCACAGATATCGGGGGTGATGATAGTGGTCATGCTGTCTCCTCGCCTGTGCGGCGTTCGCTGAAACAGGGGCCATCATGCCATGCCTTGAGCGTCACGCCATTGCGCCTTGGGGGGAGAAGAGCTAGCAAAATGACAGGAAGACGCCGGGTGAGCCCCGGCGTCTTGTACAGCGATGAATGCCGAGGCGTTCTTTAGAACTGCCAGCCCACGGACGCGGTGAAGGAATCCACCTGGTAGTCGCTATCGAAGTCGTAGCGCTCGTATTCGGCGCGTACCAGGAAGGGGCTGAAGTTGAATTGCGCCCCGGCGCCGTAGACCGGGTCCACACCGTCGTTGTCCTTCAGATCGGTGCTGGTGCCGCCGAGATTGCCGTCGACATCGGTCTCCCATTTCGCCATGCCCGCCTTGGCGAATAGCTCGAACCAATTCGTGATGGGCAGCTTGCCGACCAGGCTGACACCGTAGGCTTCTGACTCGAGGTCGGTATTGACGGAGTCGTTACCTTTGAGTTTGACACGTCCAAGATCCGCATAGAACGCCTCGGTAGCGAAGTAGCGGTTGAAGTCGTAGCCGACAAAGCCCTTGAAGACGTTATCGTCGTCGTCGGTGTCGAAATCCTCGCTGCCGGACTCGATGAAATCGTCTACTTCATCGTCATCGTTTTCAAGCGAGCTGAAGCCCGTGCCGACGCCAAAGTACAGGCCCTCGGGAGCGGCCATGGCGTTGGGGGCGAGGACCAGTAGCCCCGAGGTGGCGATGGAAGCGGTGATCAAAATCTTGAGTTTCATGAGGTTCTCCTTGATTTTCTCATCACGACGTACCCTTGTGTGTCGGCCTGAGCGAGGCGCCAGGGCGGTCGGAATGTCATGGCATCCTGCCGTCTTATCCCATACCCATAGGGCATGGTGCGCGAACGAGCGTTTCATATCTAAGCGCCTGTGCGGTCCACTGACAAGTCGAACAGTGTTAAAAAACGTACGCGGGCGTTGGTATATGGCGACGCCCATAAAAAAAACGCCCCGCGTTGGCGGGGCGTTTCGTTGACCTGCACTCTTTCTCAATAGGCGAGCATTGGAGACGAGTGGTCAGGCTTCCTCGGCGACCGGAATCACGTTTGCGGCCGCATTCTGGAACTCTTCTATCTCATGGAAGTTCATGTAGCGGTAGATTTCACCCGCCATGGCATTGAACTCGCTCATGTAGCCCTTGTATTCCTCGACGGTCGGCAGGCGTCCCTCGACGGCGGCGATGGCGGCCAGCTCGGCGGAGGCGAGATAGACGTTCGCGCCATCGCCCAGACGGTTGGGGAAGTTGCGCGTGGACGTCGAGACCACGGTGGACTTCGGCGCCACGCGTGCCTGGTTGCCCATGCACAGCGAGCAGCCCGGCATTTCCATGCGTGCGCCGGCGCGCCCGTAAATGCCGTAATAGCCCTCTTCCGTCAACTGATGTTGGTCCATCTTGGTGGGCGGTGCAAGCCACAGACGGGTCTTCAGGCTGCCGGGGGGCTGCTTCTCGAGCAGTTTGCCGGCGGCGCGGAAGTGGCCGATGTTGGTCATGCACGAGCCGATGAAGACTTCGTCGATCTTCTCACCGGCGACGTCTGAGAGCAGGCGTGCGTCATCGGGGTCATTGGGTGCGCACAGTACGGGCTGGTCGAGTTCACTCATGTCGATCTCGATCACTGCGGCATACTCGGCGTCGCTATCGGCACGCATCAGACTGGGGTCGGCCAGCCATTCCTGCATGGCCTGGATGCGACGCTCCAGCGTGCGGGCATCGCCGTAGCCGTTGTCTATCATCCACTTGAGGAGGGTGACGTTGGAGTTCAGATATTCGGCGACTCGCTCCTCGCCCAGGGTGATCGTGCAGCCGGCGGCGCTGCGTTCGGCGCTGGCATCGGAGAGCTCGAACGCCTGCTCGGCAGTGAGATCCTCGAGGCCTTCGATTTCCAGAATACGGCCCGAGAAGAAGTTTTGCTTGTTCGACTTCTCGACGGTCAAGAGGCCGTCTTTGATAGCGTAATAGGGAATCGCATGTACCAGATCGCGCAGTGTGATGCCGGGCTGGCGTTCGCCCTTGAAACGCACCAGCACGGACTCCGGCATATCCAGCGGCATGACGCCGGTGGCGGCGGCGAAGGCGACCAGTCCCGAACCCGCCGGGAAGGAGATCCCCATCGGGAAGCGAGTATGAGAGTCGCCACCGGTGCCGACGGTGTCCGGCAACAGCATGCGGTTGAGCCACGAGTGGATGATGCCGTCACCCGGACGCAGCGAGACGCCGCCACGGTTCATGATGAAATCGGGCAGAGTGTGATGGGTCTCGACATCCACCGGCTTCGGGTAAGCGGCGGTGTGGCAAAATGACTGCATGACCAGGTCGGCCTGGAAGCCGAGGCAGGCCAGGTCCTTGAGTTCATCGCGGGTCATCGGGCCGGTGGTGTCCTGCGAGCCGACGGTGGTCATCTTGGGTTCGCAGTACATTCCCGGGCGTACGCCGTCCATGCCACAGGCTTTGCCGACCATCTTCTGCGCCAAGGTGAAGCCCTTGCCGGTATCGATGGGTTGTTCGGGCTTGCGGAAGACCTCTGAGCCGGGTAAGCCGAGTTCGGTGCGCGCTTTCTCGGTCAGACCCCGGCCCACGATCAATGGAATGCGGCCGCCGGCGCGCACCTCATCGAGGATGACCTGGGTCTTGAGCTCGAAGGTGGAGACGACTTCGTCGCTACCGTGGCGCGTCACCTTGCCTTCATAAGGATAGACATCGATGACGTCGCCCATCTCGAGCTTGGAGACATCCATCTCGATAGGCAGGGCACCGGCATCTTCCATGGTGTTGAAGAAGATCGGGGCGATCTTGCCGCCGAACACGAAGCCGCCGGCACGCTTGTTGGGTACATTGGGAATGTTGTCGCCGAAGAACCACAACACGGAATTGGTGGCTGACTTGCGCGACGAACCGGTGCCCACGACATCGCCGACATAGGCGACCGGGAAGCCTTTCGCCTTGACCTCGTCGATCTGCGCGATGGGGCCCTTGTTGCCCGGCGCTTCCGGCGTAATGCCCTCACGCGGATTCTTGAGCATGGCATTGGCGTGCAGCGGGATATCCGGGCGCGACCAGGCGTCCGGTGCCGGCGAGAGATCGTCGGTGTTGGTTTCGCCCGGCACCTTGAAAACGCTCAGCGTGACCTTTTCCGCGGGGGCCGGCTTGGCCAGGAACCACTCGGCCGCGGCCCAGGATTCGAGCACGCTCTGAGCGGTGGCGTTGCCATTTTTCGCGCGCTCGGCGACATCGTGGAAGGCATCGAACATCAACAGGGTGTGCTTGAGCTGCTCACCGGCTTCCTGGGCGAGGGCGTCATCGTCGAGGAGTTCGACCAGGGTGGCGATGTTGTAGCCGCCTTGCATGGTGCCCAACAGCTTGACCGCGTGCGTCTTGTCGATCAGCGGAGACGTCGCCTCGCCTTTGGCGATGGCGGTAAGGAAGCCGGCCTTGACGTAAGCGGCTTCGTCCACGCCGGGTGGGACGCGGTTGGTGAGCAGTTCGAGAAGCGTTTCTTCCTCGCCGGTGGGCGGTGCCTTGAGCAACTCGACCAGTTCGGCGGTCTGCTCGGCGTTGAGCGGCTGGGACGGCACGCCGTCGCGCGCGCGCTCCTCGGCATGTTGGCGGTAGGCTTCAAGCACGTTGGGACCCTCGTCAGTCATCGAAACCAGGGCGGGGCGGTGCGCGTGGCGATGATCACTTCCACTCTCGCGCACGGCGGACACGACCTGGGGCAGGTTGTCACCGGTCTAAATAGGCAGCGAGATTCTACTCGAAACTGTCGACAATGTTAAGAAGGCCTTCTGTGCCGGGCGCTGAGAGGATGGTCAAAGGCATGTCGGTGCACGGCGGTCGCTGTAGCGGCGTGCTCGCGATATCATGAGTGTTCGGGCAAAGGGGAGGTGAGATGGCCGCCAACGAGAGCAAGGCAAAGCGTATCCAGTCGCCATGCGTGGGATTGTGCTCGACGACTGTCGGTGACCGCGTTTGTCGGGGTTGCCAACGTACAGAGGATGAAATTCGCGACTGGTTCACGCTCGATGCCGATGCCCGGAAAGCCCGCATGCAGGCCTTGGATGCGCTGCGTGTGCGGGTCGCCTCGCGCTTCCTGCATGTCGACGACTCGGCATGCTTGGAGGCGCAATTGATCCGTCACCGGATTCGCTTTCGCAGCGAGCAGCCATCATTGTCACGCGCCGTGGAACTGCTTCGCGTGGGGCGTACGCGCATGCAGGACATGAGTCGCTATGGACTGAGACGCCACGCAAGCGTCGCTCGACTCGCGCCCGATGCCTTGTACGCGGCGCTGCAGGAAGCGCTGATGCAGGAGGGGCTCCACCGCCTGACGACCGCGCCGACCGCGCCTTCCGTTTAACTTTTCTGACCCTTTCATCTGATAGAAGAAACCATGTCCACTGACGCAAACGCCTTGCTACCCCAGGAACTAGTGAACTTCTTGCCCTGCGCGACTCCGGATGCCTGGGTTCAGGCAGCGCTGGCGCATCCGTCGTTATTGCTCATCGATCACGCTCAATGCGAGAAAAAGGCGGCCTCCACGGCGATGAATCTGATGTATCGCTATGTCGAGCATACCGAGTTGCTGACCAAGATGTCGCAGTTGGCCCGCGAGGAACTGCTGCATTTCGAACAGGTGGTGACCTTGATGCGCGAGCGTGGCGTGCGCTATCGCCAACTCAGCGCTTCGCGCTACGCAGCGGGGTTGCGGCAACATGTCGGCAAGGACGATCCGCAACGACTGGTCGATACATTGATTGTCGGCGCCTTCATCGAGGCACGCTCCTGTGAACGTTTCGCGTCTCTGATCCCTTTTCTGGATGACGAGCTTGCCAAATTCTATCGCGCTCTGGTTAAGTCGGAAGGACGCCATTACGAAGATTACCTGGCGCTGGCGCGGCAATATGCCACGCAAGATATCGCGCCGCGTATCGCGTTTTTCGCCGAGCGTGAGCGCGAGCTAATCGAATCACCGGATACCTGCTTTCGCTTCCACAGCGGCGTGCCGTCGGCAGCGTGATCGTATTCGCCGGCGGTACCGGCCCAATCAGAGTATGACGACGATGACTCAGGACATCCCGGCACCGCCTCGATTGACGCTGTTCGGGCATTTTTCGATGACGGTGGGGGGCACCACGCTCACCCAGTTCAGTTATGACAAGGTCAAGGCACTATTGGTCTACCTGTTGCTCAATGAGCAGGCAACCAATCGTGCTGGGCTGGCGGGAATGTTGTGGCCCGACCAGGGGTTGTCGTCGGGGCGCACTAACCTACGCCATGCCTTGCATTGCCTACGACAATGTCTGGGCGATGAGGCCGAGTCGGCCTTGACGGTCTCGCGTCAAAGTATCGCACTGCATCCGGGGTCGCATTGGGCGTTGGATGTGCGCCGCCTCGAGACGTTGTTGCAAGTGCCGCCCGATATCGATGCCATCGACGAGTTGCTCACCTTGTATCGTGGTGATCTGGTTGAAGAACTCTACTTGCCACAGTGCGGTGATTTTCAACGCTGGTTGGTCAAGACGCGCGGCGAATGGCGTCAGCGCATGATCGCCTATATCGAGCGAGCATTGGGCGGCACTGAAGAGGTTTCCGACGATGTGATGCGTCAGCTGGTGAGCCGTTTCTCGGGGTATGGTCCCTTTCATCAGCGTTTGGTGCGTCAGCTGGCCGAGCAAGGGAAAATCGCCGCCGCGCATGAACAGTTCAATGCCTATCTGGAATTGCTGGCACTGTCCGGTCAGCAGCCCGATGCCGAGTTTCTGCAGCTAGCGCGCTATTGGTCGGATGGCGCGCAGCCGACACCGCCCACGTCACCCCAGGGCGCCTTTTCGCGAGCCGTGGCGCTGGATAGCGCTCCGGTACGTGAAGACGAGATTGGCTACCGACAGCTATCGGTGATGGCGATTCGCCTGCACTTGCAGGGCGACTGGCAAGAGCGTGCCCAAGGGCATGCCTGCCTGCTCTTGCAGGTGGAGTTGATGCGTTGGCTGGAGCGTCAATGTCATCTCTTGGGTGGGTTCTGGCTGCCTGGTGCCACCGGGGGGCTGGGGTTGGCCTGCTTTGGCACTCATGGGCCGGCGCATCAACTGGCCGAATTGGTGGCGTTGTACGAGCATTGTCGTCGCCAGCTACCCGAAGAGATCCAGCGTCACTGGTCGGGGGGCGATCCGGTGCCGCGTTTCGAACTGGCCGCGGGGCTCAACAGTGGACGTGGCTTGTATCTGCCCGAGCGCCGCCTGGCCGACCCCCTGGGGCAGGTGGCGCAACCGGCGCTCGAGCTCATGAGCGCCGCTCAGGGTAGTGAGCTGGTGATTTCGCAGGAAGCGAGCCAGCACATGCCGCCTGCGTTGGATCTACAGCCGCGCCTGACGACGCGCCTGTTGGCCGCCGATGGACGGGTGCGTCTGCGCGCGTTGGTGCTGGGGGTCGATGAAGGCGGACGCGATGCCACGCCGCCGAGCTTGATTGGACGCGAATCGGCACTGCGACAGTTGCGCGACGCGTTGGCCCGAGTGGTCATCGGGTTGCGCCAGAGCGTGCTGGTGCAGGGCGCGCTGGGCATGGGCAAGTCGGCGTTGCTGGTGAGCTTTCGGCAACTGGAGCAAAGCCAGGAGATCGCCCTGTGTTGGCAGCCGACGACGCGGTTGTCGAGTCAGACGCCTTACGGCGTGGTGCGCGCACTGTTGCGCTGGTATCTCGACCGAGATGTCGATGCCTCGACGCTGGCTACCTGGTTGGCCAATGAGCCGGCGCTGGACGAATCGCAGCGCGAGGTGCTCTACCACGCGCTGAGCGATAGCGGTGACGGCGACATCGGTGAGAGCCTCGAGCCGGTCACGCAACTCTTCCATTCGTTGATCGAGCGCATCACCGCGAGCCGCCCGCTGGCCTTGGTCATCGACGACTTGCAATGGCTCGATGAGCTCTCTCTCAAGGTGTTGCTGGCATTGCAGGCACGTCTGTCGATCAATGTCCCTTTCATGTTGGTTGCCAGTCACCATGGGCGCGAGGCGTTGACGGTTCGGCTCAACTGGGACCAGCACATCGTGTTGGGACGTCTGGACAGCACTCAGTCGTCACGCTTTCTGGTGCAACTGGCCAAGCATTATCGGCTGCACATCAGTCCGCGTCTGCGTGAGCAGCTCATCGAGCGTTGCGACGGAGTGCCGCTTTACTTGCAGGAAATTTGCCGGCGGCTCGACATGGATCGGCGCGAGGGGCGTCGCGTCCAGGTGGATGAGTTGCCGCGCGGGTTGTTGGGGCTGCTTGCCAGCCGCATCGAGCAACTCGATGCTGACCGCGATGTGGCCCATGTCGCGGCGGTGCTCGGGCGTCAATTCCGGTTCGCCTTCCTGCGCGAATGCACGGGTCTAGGCGAGACACGCCTCAAGCAGGTACTCGATCACATGCAGCGCCTGGAGATCATCGAGCCCTGTCATGGCGATAGCCCGTTCGACTACCAGTTCGTTCATCAACTGTTGCAGGAAGCCGCGTACCTGTCCTGTCCTCGCGATGTCAGGGAGCGGCTACATCACCAGGTCGTCACGCTCATCGAGGAGCGCTTCCCAGCCTTGATCGGCCAGCATCCAGGGTATTTCGCGTCGCACTTGCGTCGCAGCGGTGACCACGCACGTGCGGCGCGCTACTTCGAGCTTGCCGCGCGGGCCGCCCTCAAGTTGAGCGCCAATCGCACGGCGTTAAAGATGGCCGACTCGGGCCTGGAGTGCCTGCAAGATCTCGCGTCGCAGGAAGAGCGCTACATCAGCCTGTTGACGGTGCGCGGCCAAGCAGCCTTTGCGCTCGAGGGGCACGGTTCGCCCACGGCACATGACAGCTTCGTGCGCGCCAAGGATATGCTGGGGACGCTTGAGGCTCGGCGCGTCGAAGATGACGAGCCGGATGACGAGCAGCGGTTCCTGGTGACCTGGGGGCTATGGGTCGGCTGTAGCCAGCGCCATGCACATGCCGATGCGTTTGCATTGGCGGCGCGCTTGTCGACGTTCGCCGAGCGACTCGTCGATCCGCGTTACCAGCGTTTGGCGGATTACGCGCGGGCGCATTGCGAATATTGGGCGGGGCGCGTGCGTCATGCTTTCGAGCATCTCGAGGAAATCGATCCGCTGCATCAGCCGATGGTGCTCGATTGGCTGCCGTTTTCCGATCATCCGCAGGTCGCCGCGGCTTGTTACCATGCCTGGGCCTTATGCTTGCGCGGCGATTATCTGCGTGCCGAGCAACAGATCGAGTCAGCGATACGCCTGGCCGAGTCGATCAAGCACCCCGGCTCGTTGGCGCTATCGCTGATTTTCGCGGCGGCGTTGTATCGTCAGCTCGGGCATGTGCATATGGCGGCGACACGCGCCGAACGCGCGCACGAAGTGACGTCGACACCGGATCTGCATCTCTGGCATTACGCGGCGCAAGGCATTCTCGGCTGGCACAAGGCGCTGAGCGGCGACCCGCAGGGGCTGGAGCTGCTAGAAGAGAGCATGGAGCGGGTGACCGAGGCCACGGGACAGGATCGTTATCAGCGACCTTTGCTGTGGTACGGCGATGCGTGCTTGGCGCTGGGAGAATATGCCCTGGCCGAGGACTATCTGGATCAATGCTTGATGGTCGCGCGTGAACGCGATTCGCTGTATTTGCCGGAGCTGACCTTGCAAATGGTGCGCGTTCGCCATGCGCTGGGGCATGCGCCCCAAGACGTGCGTCGCTTGGCCGAACAGGCCTATCGTGTGGCGGGTGAGCAGGAGAATCGGCATCATCAGATCAATGCCTGCGAAGTCTGGCTGACGCTGATCGACCCTGATGATGACGATATGCGGCAACGGTTCCGCCAATTGCTGGGCCAGGTCTCGTTGACCGACGCTCCGATGCTGGTGGGCTGGCGCTTGCAACTGGATCGTGCCTTCGAGCCGCAGCACGCGCGGTCATGACTGCAAGCCAGCGTCGTTAGATCGTGAATTCGCGTAGCTGCGGCTCGGCGTCGTCCTCGACACGTATTTCCCAGCCGCTGCCGGGCTGCCAGTCGCCGAGTACGATGCGTCGAGCATTCTGACCGTCGAGATCGAAGTCGTGTACCGCCGGACGATGCGTGTGGCCATGGATGAGCGTGGTGACGCCGTATTCGCGCATGGCGGTTTCGACTTCCACCGGAGTGACGTCCATGATCGCGTCGGTTTTTTGCGTGTTGGCATCCGAGGATTGCAGACGCAGGCTCTTGGCGAGCTCCAGGCGCTGCTCGACGGGAAGGGCGAGAATCTGAGCTTGCCACTCGGGATCCCGTGCCATGGCACGAAACTTCATGTACTCCTCATCGCCGGTGCACAGGCTATCGCCGTGCATCAGCAGCACGCGCTGGTTACCCAGGGTCACCAGGCTCGGGTCCTCGAGCAGGGTGGCGCCGGCAGCGTCGGCGAAGGTGTGACCGACGAGGAAGTCGCGATTGCCGTGCATGAAATAAATCCGGGTGCCAGCGTCGCTGAGGCGCTTTAGCGCATCAATGACCTGATGCTCCAAGTCACCAAGATAGTCGTCGCCGATCCAAGCTTCAAAGATGTCGCCGAGCAGATAGAGCGTGTCAGCGTGGCGCGCCTCGGCGTCCAGATAATTCAGGAAGCCGTGGACGATGTCCGGTTGGCCCGCGTGGAGGTGCAGATCGGAAATCAGCAGGGTGGTCATCGCGCTGGTGTCCTCATGGGCGTGCGTGTGGCGGTATTCAGGTGCCTGAACGCCGCGCAAGACATCGGCGCGGCGTTGCCCTTGTCAGTCTTCGAAGTAGGCACGTTCGAGGATGACGTCTTCGGCGGGAACATCGGCATGCATGCCACGGCGCGCGGTGGGGACGTTCTTGATCTTCTCTACGACGTCCATGCCCTCGACGACCTCGGCGAAGACGCAATAGCCCCAACCTTGCATGGACTTGTCGCGGTGATTGAGGAAGTCGTTGTCAGCGACGTTGACGAAGAATTGCGCGCTGGCGGAATGCGGGTCCTGCGTGCGCGCCATGGCCACGCTGCCCTTGACGTTTTTCAGACCGTTATCCGCTTCGTTGTCGATCGGTGCGCGGGTAGGCTTTTGTTCGAACTGAGTGTCGAAGCCGCCCCCTTGGACCATGAAGCCATCGATGACCCGATGGAACAGAGTGTCGTCGTAATGGCCGTCGCGCACGTATTGCTCGAAATTGGCCGCGGTCTTGGGCGCGTTTTCATGGTCGAGGCGCAGTCGAATGCGGCCGTAATTGGTTTGCAGAACGATCATGGGCGTATCCTGGCGAAGAGAACTGAGCGCGACTTGGCGTCGCGCGCTGGCGTCGCGCTATAATAGCGGCTTTGCACCCGCGGGCGAAACCGTGTCGAGGCGCCAGCCAGTGCTTTGACGTGCCCTCCGGTCACTTCGCGAACGAACAGAGGTTCTTTAGACAGCCCATGAGCGTAGATAGCCACTCCGCCCCGAATTTCATCCGCAATCAGGTTCGCGAGGAAATCGAGGCCGGTCGCCAGGATGCCATCGTCACTCGGTTTCCGCCGGAACCCAACGGGTTCCTGCACATCGGCCACGCCAAGTCGATCTGTCTGAATTTCGGGCTTGCCGAGCAGTTTGGCGGTCAATGCCATCTGCGTTTCGACGACACCAATCCCGCCAAGGAAGAGCAGGCCTATATCGACGCCATCAAGGCCGATATCACCTGGTTAGGGTTCGAGTGGGACGGGGCAGTGCGCTATGCTTCGGATTACTTCGATCAGTTGTATGCTTGGGCGCAGCATTTGGTGCGCGAGGGCAAGGCGTATGTCGATGACCTGTCCCCCGATGAGATTCGTGAATATCGCGGCACCTTGACCGAAGCGGGCAAGCCGAGCCCGTATCGCGATCGTACGCCAGAGGAAAACCTCGATCTGCTCGAGCGTATGCGCAAGGGCGAGTTCGCCGAGGGTGAGAAGGTGTTGCGTGCCAAGATTGACATGGCGGCGTCCAACATCAATCTGCGTGACCCGATTCTTTATCGTGTGCGACATGCCCACCACCATCAGACGGGCGACAAGTGGAAGATCTACCCGTCCTACGATTTCACTCATGGCCAGTCGGATGCGATCGAGGGCGTCACGCACTCCATCTGCACGCTTGAGTTCGAGGATCATCGTCCGCTTTACGAGTGGTTCCTGGAGAACCTTCCAGTGCCCGCCAAGCCGCGTCAGATCGAATTCGCGCGTCTCAACCTCGCGCATACGGTAACTTCAAAGCGCAAGCTCAAGCTGCTGGTCGATCAGGGCATCGTGGATGGCTGGGACGACCCGCGCATGCCGACGATTTCAGGCATGCGTCGGCGTGGTTATACGCCGGGCTCGGTGCGTAAGTTCTGCGAGATGATCGGCGTGACGCGGGCCGATGGCGGCATGGTGGATATCGCGATGCTCTACCATGCGATTCGCTCTGACCTGGAAGACAACGCGCCACGCGCGATGTGCGTGCTCAAGCCGCTCAAGGTGGTGTTGACCAACCTCCCCGAGGATCATGAGGAAACCTTCGAGGTGGCCGGCCATCCGGCGCGTGATGACATGGGCGTGCGTCACTTGCCGTTGACGCGCGAGGTGTGGATCGACCGTGACGATTTCATGGAAGAGCCGCCCAAGAAGTTCTTCCGCCTGGCGCCGGGCAAGGAAGTGCGTCTGCGCAATGCCTATGTGATCCGTTGCGACGAGGTCATCAAGGACGCCGACGGCGAGATCCAGGAGCTACGCTGCAGTGTCGATTTCGACACCCTGGGCAAGAACCCCGAAGGGCGCAAGGTAAAAGGTGTCATCCATTGGGTGAGCACCGCGCACGCCGTGCCGGTGGAGGTGCGCCTGTACGATAACCTGTTCCAGGTCGAGGCGCCGGACCGCGATCGCGACGGCGATTTTCTCGAGCACCTGAATCCCGAGTCGTTGCGTGTCGTCGAGGGCTACGCGGAACCGAGCCTGGCCGACGTCGAGCCCGAGAGCCGTTATCAGTTCGAGCGCGTGGGCTATTTCTGTGCCGACCGTTACGCCTGTCGCGATGGCAAGCGGGTCTTCAATCGCACGGTGGGGCTCAAGGATGGTTGGGCCAAGGCACAGAAAAAAGGCTGAGAAGGGGGTCGTCGTGCAGATCTACAATACGCTGACGCGTCGCAAGGAAACGTTCACGCCACTCGATGCGGGTCGAGTACGCATGTACGTCTGCGGAATTACCGTCTACGACTACTGCCATATCGGCCATGCCCGCGTCATGGTCGCCTTCGACATGATTACCCGCTATCTGCGCTGGCGTGGGTTCGAGGTCGATTACGTACGCAATATCACTGATATCGACGACAAGATCCTCAAGCGGGCCGAGGAGAATGGCGAACCCATTGCGGCGCTGACCGAACGCATGATCGACGCCATGCACGAAGATGAAGGGCGACTTGGTGTATTGCGTCCGGACCGCGAGCCACGCGCCACGGCACATGTCGATGATATCGTCGCCATGGTCCAGCGCTTGGTCGACAAGGGATATGCGTATCCGGCCGCCAACGGTGACGTCTATTATCGCGTGCGGCATTTCGAGGGGTACGGCAAGCTCAGCAATCGCGATCTCGATGACATGCGCTCGGGGGCGCGTATCGAAGTCGAGGCCGCCAAGGAAGACCCGCTGGACTTCGTGCTGTGGAAGGCCGCCAAGCCGGGCGAGGAGAGTTGGCCGTCGCCGTGGGGCGCGGGGCGTCCCGGTTGGCATATCGAATGCTCGGCGATGTCGACGTGCTGCCTGGGTGATACCTTCGATATTCATGGCGGCGGCCCGGATCTCGTGTTTCCCCACCATGAAAACGAGATCGCGCAGAGCGAGGCGTCGACTGGGCAGGCCTACGTCAACACCTGGATGCATGCCGGAGCGGTGCGTGTCGATCACGAGAAGATGTCCAAGTCCCTGGGCAACTTCTTCACGATTCGCGAAGTGCTGGAGGCGCATGCTCCTGAAGTCGTGCGCTATCTACTGCTGGCCAGCCATTACCGCAGTCCCATCAATTACGCCCCCGACGCGCTGGGCGAGGCGCGCCGTTCTCTGGAGCGCTTCTATAACGCCCTGCAGGGCGTGACGCCGGCCGAAGGCGAGGTGGTGGCGGGTTATCGCGAGCGTTTCATTGCCGCGATGGACGACGATTTCAATACGCCGGAAGCGTTGGCCGTCCTCTTCGAGCTGGCGCGCGATCTCAACCGGGCCAAGCAGGAGGCCCCGGAACGTACTCCAGCGTTGGCTCACGAACTCATCTCGCTGGGCGGTGTGCTAGGCCTCTTCGGGCAAGCGCCGGCCGATTTTCTGCAGACGGGGGCGGGGCAGTTGCCGATGACCGAGGAAGAGATCGAGGCACACATCGAGGCGAGGGCGCAGGCCAAGAAGGCCAAGGACTTCGCTACCGCCGATGGCATACGCGATGAATTGGCGGCGCTGGGGATTGTGCTGAAGGATAGCCGCGAAGGCACGACCTGGGTGATCGAAGGCCGCTAAGCTCTATCTGAAACGTCGGCAAGCGCAGAAGGCCCATCAACGACAAAGCCCGCGACTCGATCGCGGGCTTTGTCGTTCGGCCGGATGCGTGTCACTGTCGATTCAGGCCGGTGTGCCCAGGCGCTTGACCATCGCTTCGACCATCATTGCCGAATGCGTGGCGGCTTTATCGATGAAGGCCTTGAAGGAAAGATCGGACTCCTTGCCGGCGATATCGGAAAGCGCACGAATGACGACGAACGGGCAGTCGTAGAGGTGGCACGTCTGGGCGATGGCCGCCGCTTCCATCTCGGCGGCCAGCATGCTTGGAAAGCGCTCGCGTGCTTGCGCCACCATGGCCTCATCGGCCATGAAAATATCGCCCGTGCAGATGAGGCCTTCCGTGACACGTAGCTCGCCAAGCCCTTCGATGCATTCCCGGGCGGCCTCGACCAGACGAGGGTCGGGGAGATAGGCGGCTGGCATCTGTGGCACCTGGCCGTACTCGTAGCCGAAAACCACGGCGTCGACGTCGTGGTGGCGCACCTCGCTGGAGATGACCACGTCTCCGACTTCGAGGTCGGCCCCGAAGCCGCCCGCCGAGCCGGTATTGATGATCACGTCGGGCTGATGAAGCTCAAGCATCTGGGTGGTGCCAACGGCGGCATTCACCTTGCCGATGCCCGATTGCAGGATAACGACCTCGACACCGTGCAAGTAGCCGGTGTGAAAGGTCGAGCCGGCATGCTGGCGGGTCTGGCCGTTTTCCAGGTGCGAGGCGAGGAGTTCGACCTCCTCTGCCATGGCACCGATGATGGCGATCTTGCGCATGTGGGGTGGGGTCCCTCTATCCATCGATCAGGCGAATACCTGGTTCCATTCGTTGCGTTTGGCCAGCAGGTCGCGAGCCAGGGCTTGCGCACCTTCCAGGCTGTGGCTGGCGGCCCAGCCGCACTGCATCTCGTTGCAGGCCGGTACGTCCGTGGCGACGAGGACGTCGTTGAGGGTCTTGTCGATCAGGTCAAGCACGTCGTCATAGTCGTCATGATTGATCAGCGAAATATAAAAGCCGGTCTGGCAGCCCATGGGGCTGATATCGAGTACCTTGTCGGTATGGTTGCGCGACAGTTCGGCCATCAGGTGTTCCAAGGAGTGCAGCGCAGGCATTTCCATGTGTGCCTTGTTGGGCTGGCAGATGCGCAGATCGTACTTATGAATTGCGTCGCCTTGCTCGCCGGTCTTGATGCCGGCCAGGCGCACATAAGGTGCCTTGACCTTGGTGTGGTCGAGGTTGAAGCTTTCGACATTCATTTCTTTATCGCTCATCTATCCACTCCTATTTTCTCGATCTCGGTATCGCTGTTCATTGTAACGCCTGTATGTCAGGCATGCATGCCGTCATGGAGTTCGGCGGCGAGCAGGGTGTTCTCCAGCAGTGAAGCGACCGTCATGGGGCCGACGCCGCCGGGTACGGGGGTGATGAAACTGGCACGTTCGGCGGCGGGCGCGAACTCGACATCGCCCGCGAGCTTGCCATCGGCTTGGCGATTGATGCCCACGTCGATGACGACGGCTCCTTCTTTGACCCATTCGCCCTTGACGAGCCCGGGTTTGCCGACAGCAACGATGAGCAAGTCGGCACGGCGTACGTGCGATTCGAGATCTTGGGTGAAGCGATGGCAGACAGTGGTCGTGCTACCCGCCAGCATCAGCTCCATGGCCATGGGGCGCCCGACGATATTGGAGGCGCCGACGATGACGGCATCCAGACCGCGTACCTGGATGCCGCTCTGTTGCATCAGCGTCATGATGCCTTTGGGGGTGCAAGGGCGCAGTACGGGAAGTCGTTGAGCGAGGCGGCCGAGATTGTAAGGATGAAACCCATCGACATCCTTGTCGGGGCGGATGCGTTCGAGAATCGGGCGTTCGTCGAGATGCTCGGGCAAAGGCAGTTGCACCAGGATGCCGTCGATGTCGGCGTCGGCATTCAGCGAGTCGATCAATGCCTCGAGTTCCGTCTGCGTGGTCGTGGCGGGCAATTGGTGCTGCACCGAATGCAGACCGGCCTGGTCGCAGGCGCGATGCTTGTTGCGGACGTAGACTTCGGAGGCGGGGTCTTCACCGACGAGGACGACCGCGAGCCCTGGGGCACGCTTGCCATCATGGCGGCGTGCCTGGACCTGACGAGATACCTGTTCGCGGACATTAGCGGCAATCGCTTTGCCGTCGATCAACTGAGCGGTCATCGACTCGTTCCTTTGGCGTGCGTGGCCCGGTGAGGGGCGGCGTTTTGAAAGATGCGCAATTTTCGCACGCTGGGAGGCGCAGTCAATGTATCCTGCGCTGGGACAAGTCGGAAGGTGGAGTGTAAGGGCTTGACCTGGCAAGGAAGATGCGTAGAATACGCTGCGCATCGACGGGCTCGATTGGCCATGCCCAAGCGGTCTCGGGGCGACGGGGTATAGCGCAGTCTGGTAGCGCGCCTGCTTTGGGAGCAGGATGTCGGGGGTTCAAATCCCTCTACCCCGACCAGCATCCGAATCCTCTCGAGGGTCGGTTCTAGGTTGGGCCTGTGCCGGCGTTATCAAGCGCTCATAGCTCAACCGGATAGAGCAACGGCCTTCTAAGCCGTAGGTTGCAGGTTCAAGTCCTGCTGGGCGCGCCATGCTATAGGTCAATGCGTGTCGGTGTCGGGATCATTCCCGAGCGTATACAAGTTCTGGTGGATGTAGCTCAGTGGTAGAGCCCCGGATTGTGGCTCCGGTGGTCGTGGGTTCGATCCCCATCATCCACCCCATGCTTGAATACGTTGCAACAATTCGTCGTCGTGGTGGATGTAGCTCAGTGGTAGAGCCCCGGATTGTGGCTCCGGTGGTCGTGGGTTCGATCCCCATCATCCACCCCAGCGATGATTTTCTCCTTCTTCTCCCGGTTTTTTCCTTGGTGTAACCACCGTCTTCGCTAGTCTGCACGTCGCACGCCTGTACCGAGGTGCTTCGTTCGGTTTTTTTGCGTCGTCATGATGACCATTCGCCCTTTTTTCGTGTCTTTTCCCTTGTAAGATGAGGCATACAGCCCCATAAACCACGCATTGCGCTTGCCAGCGCGGATGGGGATTCATAGAATCCTCGTCTTATTACGCTTTTTCAGAACGCCCCAGTCGGTAGAGGATCATTCATGCAAGTTTCCGTTGAGTCGACTTCCCAGATCGAACGTCGTGTCACCGTCCAAGTGCCGGCGACCGAAGTCGATCAAGCCGTGGCTACCCGCCTGCAGGAAACCGCCAAGAACGTGCGGCTGAACGGCTTTCGGCGTGGCAAGATTCCGATGACGGTCGTACGTCAACGTTTCGGCCAAGAAGTCCGCAACGAAGTAGTGGGCGAAATGATGCGCCAGCACTATGTGCAGGCGATCACTCAGGAAAGCCTCAATCCGGCGGGTTCTCCGCAGGTAGAGCCGACCGTCGACGAAGACGGCAAGGATCTGGAGTTCGTCGCGACCCTTGAGGTGTATCCCGAGTTCGAGCTCAACACGATCGAAAACACCGAGATCGAGCGCCCCCAGGCGGAAGTGACCGAGGCCGATGTCGATCAGATGATCGATACCCTGCGCTCGCAGAATGCCGAGTGGGAAGAAGTCGAGCGTGCTGCGGCCGATGGCGATCAGGTGACTGTCGATTTCCAGGGGTTCCTGGGCGATGAGCCGTTCGAAGGTGGCGCCGCCGAAGGCCATGAGCTGGAGTTGGGATCCAATAGCTTCATCCCCGGTTTCGAAGAGCAACTGGTGGGTGCCCAGGCCGGTGACGATCTCGAGATCAAGGTGACCTTTCCCGAAGATTATCAGGCGGAGCATCTGGCGGGCCAGGAAGCCACCTTCAAAGTGAAAGTGCACAAAGTGGCCGGCAAGCAGTTGCCTGAGGTCGACGAAGAGTTCATCAAGCGCTTTGGTATCGAAGAGGGTGGCGTCGCTGCCTTCCGTGCCGATGTGCAGAAGAACATGGAGCACGAGCTATCGCAGGCCGTGACCAATCGCGTCAAGCAGCAGGCGCTCGAAGCGTTGCAGCAGGCCAATGATATTCCGGTCCCGCAGTCATTGATTCAGCAGGAGACCGAGGGACTCAAACGCCAAGCGGCGCAGCAGTTCGGTCTGGGGGAAGACTTCGATGTTTCCCAGCTGCCCGACGAGCTGTTCGCCGACCAGGCGAAGAAGCGTGTTCAGGTTGGCCTGCTGTTGGCTGAAGTCGTCAAGGTCAATGAGCTCGACGCGAGCGACGACGAAATCAAGGCACGTGTCGAAGAGTTGGCACAGCAGTATCAGCAACCCGAGCAAGTAGTTGAGCACTATCTCAAGAACGAGGACATGAAAAACCAGGTCAAGTCCTCGGTTCTTGAAGACAAGGCGGTTGACAAGCTGCTGGAGCAAGCTCAGGTTAAGGATGTCGAGATGTCCTACGAGCAGGCTTTGCAAGCGGCACAACAGCAGCAAGAAGCAGATGATGAGGGCGAAGCGCAGGAAGAGACCAGCGCCTAAGCGTTATCTCGCGTTCCGTCGCAAGTGCCTGGACCCGGCTACGGCCGGGTCTCTAGTCACTGGAGCAATTAGTCACCGGATTTAAGGAAGCCACGCAATGGGCAACGAGTTCGATATCAGCAATGCCGGCGGTTTAGTCCCCATGGTCGTGGAGCAGAGCGCGCGTGGCGAGCGGTCCTACGACATTTATTCTCGCCTGCTCAAAGAGCGCGTTATCTTTCTGATTGGCCCGGTCGAGGACTACATGGCCAATCTGGTGGTAGCTCAGTTGTTGTTTCTCGAATCCGAGAATCCCGACAAGGACATCCATCTGTACATCAATTCGCCTGGCGGCTCGGTGACAGCAGGAATGTCTATCTACGATACCATGCAGTTCGTCAAGCCCGACGTGTCCACCGTTTGCGTTGGCCAGGCCGCCAGCATGGGCGCGTTGTTGCTTGCCGGTGGTGCCGAGGGCAAGCGCTACTGCCTGCCGCACTCGCGGATGATGATTCATCAGCCGCTAGGCGGATATCAGGGTCAGGCCGCCGATATCGAGATCCACACCAAGGAAATTCTCAACATCCGTCAGCAGCTCAACGAGATTCTCGCCAAGCATACCGGCCAGGATGTAGAAACGGTGGCACGAGACACGGATCGCGATAATTTCATGAACGGTGCCCAGGCGGCTGAGTACGGCCTCATCGATGCCATGCTGGATAAGCGCCCTGTATCCTGATAGCGTTTAACCAAACATGGTAGCGTTTAGCGAGACATGCATTTATTACCGGCGGCCCGTCAGGGCTGCCGCTATCACGAGGTACACGAATGGCTGACGGCAAAGGCAAAGACGAGAGCGGCAAATTGCTGTACTGCTCGTTCTGTGGCAAGAACCAGAACGAAGTGCGCAAGCTGATCGCGGGTCCTTCCGTCTACATCTGTGACGAATGTGTCGATCTATGTAACGACATCATTCGCGAAGAAGTGTTGGAAGCCGATGCCGAGGGCGATGAAGAGCGCCTGCCGGCACCGCGTGAAATCCGTTATACATTGGATGATTATGTCATCGGGCAGGACCGTGCCAAGCGGGTGCTGTCGGTGGCGGTCTACAACCACTACAAGCGTCTTCGTGCCGATGTGAAGACCGACGATGTCGAACTCGGCAAGTCGAACATTCTCCTGATCGGCCCGACCGGTAGTGGTAAGACCTTGTTGGCCGAGACCATGGCCCGACTGCTTAACGTTCCGTTCACGATCGCCGATGCGACGACCCTGACCGAAGCCGGTTATGTGGGTGAAGACGTCGAGAACATCATCCAGAAGCTGCTGCAGAAGTGCGAGTACGATGTCGATAAGGCGCAGCGCGGCATCGTTTATATCGATGAGATCGACAAGATTTCTCGCAAATCGGACAATCCTTCGATTACCCGCGATGTCTCGGGTGAAGGTGTCCAGCAGGCGCTGCTCAAGCTGATTGAGGGTACCACGGCCTCGATACCGCCCCAGGGGGGACGTAAGCATCCCCAGCAGGAATTCCTGCAAGTCGATACCAGCAATATGCTGTTTATCGTTGGCGGGGCGTTTGCAGGGCTGGAGAAGGTGATTCGTGATCGCGTCGAGAAAGGAGGCATCGGCTTTAACGCGGAGGTGAAGAGTAAAGACTCCGAAAAAGCGATGGGCGATATTCTCGCTGGTGTCGAGCCTGAGGACTTGGTCAAGTTCGGGTTGATTCCGGAGTTCGTGGGCCGTGTGCCGGTCATCGCGACACTGACCGAGCTCAGCGAAGAAGCCTTGATCCAGATTCTGACCGAGCCCAAGAACTCGCTAATCAAGCAGTATAAGCACTTGTTCGAGATGGAAGGCGTGGAGCTGGATTTTCGCGAGGACGCCTTGCGCGCCGTAGCGCACAAGGCTATGGCGCGCAATACCGGTGCACGTGGTCTGCGCTCGATTCTTGAGTCCGTGCTACTCGATACCATGTACGAGGTACCGTCGCTCGAGGACGTCTCCAAGGTGGTCATCGACGCTTCGGTCATCACCGGTGACAGCGAACCGCTGCTGATTTACTCCCAGCAGGAAGAAAGCAAGGTGGCTGGCAAGGACGGTTGATGTCCGGCCCGAGTCACTGTGGGGGCCCAAGGGCCCCCTTTTCGTATGTGTTCCTGCCATTGAGCCATGAAACCGACGGGCCGCACGGTTGCATCATGCTGGATGCGCCCCAATTTCCCAGGCATTAGTGCCGTCTCGCGGCCCATCCACCGAATTTGTTGAGGAACGTCTGCGATGGAGCAGAACGCTGAACAGACCCTGAGTCTTCCCCTTTTGCCGCTGCGGGACGTGGTCGTCTATCCGCAGATGGTGATTCCGCTGTTCGTGGGGCGCGAAAAGTCGATTCGCGCGCTCGAGACGGCCATGGAACACGACAAGCGGATATTGCTCGTTGCACAGCGCGAGGCCGGTCAGGACGATCCTGAATTCGGCGATCTCTTCGATGTCGGCACGGTGGCCGAAATCATGCAGCTGCTCAAGCTGCCCGATGGCACCGTCAAGGTATTGATCGAAGGCGATTACCGGGCTGACATTCGCGACATCCAAGAGGACGATGCGGGGTACGCATCGGCCGAAGCCGTGCGCCGTGAAAGCGAGGCGCTGACCGAACGCGAACAGGAATCGCTGGTACGCGTGCTGCTCAATCAGTTCGAGCAGTACGTCAAGCTGTCCAAGAAGGTACCCAACGAAGTCCTCAATTCGTTGTCCGGCATCGAGGACCCCAGCCGTCTGGTGGATACCATCTGTGCGCACCTGTCGCTCAAGATTGGCGATAAGCAGGAATTGCTCGAGATGGATCGCGTGCGTGATCGCATCGAGCACCTGATGGCGCTGATCGAATCCGAGATTGACCTGCTGCAGGTGGAAAAACGCATTCGCTCGCGCGTCAAGGATCAGATGGAGAAGTCGCAGCGCGAGTACTATCTCAACGAGCAAATGAAAGCCATCCAGAAGGAAATGGGTGAGCTCGAGAATGCGCCCAACGAGGCGGACAAGTACGAGCAACTGATCGAATCCACGGGCATGCCCAAGGAAGCGGCCGAGAAGGCGCGCCAGGAGCTGGGCAAGCTCAAGATGATGGCACCGACCTCGGCCGAGGCGACGGTGGTGCGTTCGTACCTCGATTGGTTGGTGGCGGTGCCCTGGAAAAAGCGCTCGCGCGTCAAGCACGACCTTGTGAATGCGCAGAAAGTGCTCGATGAAGACCACTATGGCTTGGAAGAGGTCAAGGAGCGGATTCTCGAGTATTTGGCCGTCCAGAAGCGCGTCAAGAAGCTCAAGGGACCGGTACTGTGTCTAGTGGGCCCCCCGGGGGTCGGCAAGACCTCGTTGGGGCAATCGATCGCGCGGGCTACCAACCGGCGCTACGTGCGTCTGGCATTGGGCGGGATTCGCGATGAGTCGGAGATTCGTGGCCACCGGCGTACCTATATCGGTTCGCTGCCGGGCAAGATGATTCAGCGCATGAGCAAGGCCGAGGTGCGCAACCCGCTCTTTCTGCTCGACGAAGTCGACAAGATCGGTATGGATCATCGTGGCGACCCTTCGTCGGCGTTGCTGGAGGTGCTCGATCCCGAGCAGAACAACAGCTTCAGCGATCATTACCTGGAACTGGATTACGATCTCTCCGATGTCATGTTCATCTGCACCGCGAACTCGATGAACATTCCCGAGCCGCTGCTCGATCGCATGGAGATCATTCGCCTGCCCGGTTATACCGAAGACGAGAAACTGGCGATTGCCAAGCGTTATCTGGTGCCCAAGCAGCTCAAGGCCAATGGTCTCAAGGATGGCGAGCTCAGCTTCTCGGATGACGCGTTGCTCGAACTGGTGCGCTATTATACCCGTGAAGCGGGCGTGCGTGAGTTGGAGCGTCAAATCGCCAAGGTAAGCCGTAAGGTGCTGCGCGAGCGGGTCGAGGCTGAGAAACGGCAAGGTGCGCAGGGGCCGCAATGGCTTGCCGCATCGGATATCGAAAACTATGCCGGTGTGCGCCGTCATAGCTATGGGCTGGCCGATCAGCAAGATCAGGTGGGCCGAGTCACCGGGCTTGCCTGGACCTCGGTAGGCGGTGAACTGCTCAATATCGAGTCGGTGGTATCGCCGGGCAAGGGACGTCTCAACAAGACTGGCTCGCTCGGCGATGTCATGAAAGAATCCGTGGATGCTGCGCATACCGTGGTACGTGCTCGTGCCTCTGCGTTGGAGATCGACCCGGATCGCTTCGAGAAGGAAGATCTGCATATCCACGTGCCGGAAGGGGCGACGCCGAAGGATGGCCCGAGCGCGGGTATCGCCATGGTGACTGCGATGGTGTCGGCGTATACCGCGCGCCCGGTTCGTTGTGACGTGGCCATGACCGGCGAAGTCAACCTGCGGGGCGAGGTGATGCCGATCGGCGGTCTCAAGGAGAAATTGCTGGCGGCGCGACGCGGTGGTATAAAGACGGTGCTAATACCGGAGGAAAATCGCCGGGATCTCAAGGAAGTGCCGGATAATATCAAGGATGCTTTGGATATCCGGCCCATGAAATGGATCGATGAAGTTCTCGACGCGGCGCTGGTCGGAAAGGCAGAGGTTGAAACCGGTGACTCCTTAACGGAGACTGATCAGCCTTCGCGTTCCAACATCAGCACGCATTGACAGAATTTAGCGGCCATGTCGCGGTATAAAACCGCGCATGGCGCGGCTCGGCGCGAAGCTTTCTTGACAAGAGTTTCGTGGCATTGCTATAAATCCCAGCCTTTGTTGTGACGCTTCAGGAAGTGGAAGTTTCGCGCCGATTTCCAGTCATTACCGAAACAGTCAAGGGGTGAAGTGTGAACAAGTCCGAGCTGATCGAAGCCATTGCTGCATCTGCCGACATTCCCAAGGCGGCTGCAGGCCGTGCGCTCGACGCCATGGTCGAGACCGTCTCCGATAGTCTGAAAAAGGGCGATTCCGTCGCACTGGTCGGCTTCGGCACATTCTCTGTCAAGGAGCGTGCTGCACGTACTGGTCGTAATCCTCAGACCGGTCAGACGATCGAAATCAGCGCCGCCAAGGTGCCGACGTTCAAGGCAGGTAAGGCGCTCAAGGATTCGGTCAACTAAGACCGGCCGAGCGGGGCCGAGTGGCCGTCGTGAGCGCGACGCATGACGGAAGCCGTGTCTGAAGCGAGATATCGTGTCGACTCGGCCCAGCCAAAAAGGCGCATCGCGTAAGCGGTGCGCCTTTTTCATGCGATGGCCATTCCGCAACGTGCCCCGCTTTGACCGGGACGCACTCGTTGCCGGTATAATCCGTCCCAGATTTCAAGAATCTCCATCACGTCGAGGCAAGCATGCTGCAACGAATTCGAGAGGGTTCCCAAGGGTGGGCCGCCAAAATGATCGTCGGCGCGATCATCGTGACGTTCGCACTCTTCGGGGCCGAGTCCCTGGTCGGGGTCTTTACCTCCGGCAGTAATGACGCCGCGACCGTGAACGGCGAATCGATCGGCAAGCGGGCGGTCGAGTTGCAGGTACAACGCGCCATTCGTTCAGGGCAAGTGCCGCCCGGTCAGGAGCGCGAGCTTCGTCAAGATGTCCTCGACCGACTGATTACCACTGAGTTGTTGGATCAATACGCCAATGACGGAGGTATGCATCTCTCTGATGCTCAGGTCGACCAGCTCATCGTCAGTCGTCCCGAGTTCCAGGATTCGCAGGGTAATTTTTCCCAGGAACTGTTCACCAACCGTCTTGCGCAAGCGGGCTATACGCCCTTGTCCTTTCGCAGGGAGCTGCGCAGTGACATGAAGCGCCAGCAGCTTCAGCAAGGGCTGGCGCTGTCGACGTTTGTCCTGCCTAGCGAAGCGAATCGCCTGCAGGCCCTACAGAACCAGACACGCGATTTTCGCTATGCAGTGCTCTCGCCGAAAGATCTGCAAGCGCCGGTAGAGGTGAGCCAAGACGACTTGCGGGCCTATTATGATGCGCATCGTGAACAGTATCAGCGCCCCGAACAGGTCAAGGTCGCTTATGTCGTGCTGAATCAGCAGAAGGTGGCCCAGGATGTCGACGTCGATGAGAAGCAATTGCGCGATGCCTATGCCCAGCAGCGTCAGGACGCTCCTCGTGAGGTTGCCCACATCATGGTCGATTATGGCGATGAGCGCACTCGCGAGGAGGCAATGGCGCGTATCAAAGAGGCGCAGAGCGAGCTCGATGAGGGTAAGGATTTCGCGTCCGTGGCGGCCGAGTACTCCGATGATGCGACGTCTGCCGATGACGGCGGTGACCTGGGGGTGATCAAACGTGGCTTCTTCGGCGATGCTTTTGATGACGCTGCTTTTTCGCTTAATGAAGGTGAGGTGTCGTCGATCGTCGATGGCGGCGATGGCTTGCATCTGATCAAGGTCACCGACATTGATTTCCCTAGCTTCGAGGCGCGGCGTGACCAGCTTGCCCAGCAAGTGCGTCTCAATAATTCCAGCGAGGCATTCAATAAGAAAGTTCAGGCGTTGGAAGACCAAAGCTATGCCGCAGAAGATCTGCAAAGCGTGGCTAAGGAGCTAGGTCTGACACTGCACACGAGTGACTGGGTTTCCAGAAAGAGTGCCCAAGGGATGCTTGCCGAGCCTGGCGTGATGGATGCCGTGTTCAGCGAGGATGTGCTGGAAAATGGCTACAACAGTGATGTGCTGGAACTCGACGCCCAGCGCCGTGCTGTGGTGCGCGTCGTCGACCATCGTGATGCCACGACCCTGCCGCTCGATGAAGTCAAAAACCAGGTACGTACAGCGGTCAAGGAAGCGAAAACGCGCGAAGCGCTTGAAGCCCGGGCCGAGGAATTGATCAAGAAACTCGACAACGGTGACTCGGTGTCACTCGACTGGCAGAGCGTCGAGGATGCCACGCGCAATGGCGATAGCGCTCCCGATGCGGTATTGCGCCAGGCTTTCCGCCTACCACATCCCGGTCAGGGCAGTAGCTTCGGGCAGACGCCGACCGAGGATGGGGTCGCGGTTATCGAGTTGACCAGCGTGCGTGCCGGCGATACTGAGGGTACGGAGGGCAGTGCGCAAATGGCTCAGCGATTGCGCGCACAAGCTGCCATTCAGGGCTTGATCGAGACACTGCGCGAAGACGCCGAAATCAAACGTCATTGACCGATGTTCACGTGGGAAGGTCAAAAGCGCGGCTCCTGGAGCCGCGCTTTTTTATTTGTGCAGGAGGTCGTTTATAGGTTGTCGATCAGGGGAAAAGCTTAAGAAAACGTTTCGGTATGACGTTCCAGATCATCGAGGATGGTCAGCGCCTCTTCGCGACTGTCGCCGCAGATTGCGCGATCGTAATCGAATGCCCGGCAGACGGTGGGCCGTCGGGAGTCGCCGAACAGTCGGCAGCGATTGTCTTCATCGAGTTGAACGCAGCGGACGCCTGCGGCCTTGCCATCGGGCATGCCAGGAATAGGAGAGCTGATAGTCGGCGCGATGCAACACGCGCCACAACCGACGCGGCACGACATGGAGATGTTCCGTATAGAATGGGTGATGTGTTTGACGTCTCGATCACACTGATTCGGCGATGGCGCCCTTATCGATGCCCTCGAACGCCTGCACGCGAATCCGGCTGCGCGTCTCCTGGGCGATCTTGTCGGCCAGCCAGGCGGCGATATGCTCGATGGTCGTGGGTGTCGAGAGCACATGGCAGCGCTCGCGGGGAAGCGTCAGGTAAAAGCGGCCTTGTTCGGCGCTGTAGGCCACGCTGAACGTATCCAGAGACTCATCGGCTTGCGGTGCGAGATCCTCCTCGTGGATCAAATAGCAGGCATCCAGCGCCTGCGCCCATTGTCGCTCCAGCTCGGGGGCGTGCTGCCCATCTTGCCAGATGTGCAGGCGTGAACGATGGCCATGGGCGATACGCTGGCAGTTGCCAGCATGGTGCTTGAGTCCATGACTGTAGGTATAGGCGGCCGTCTCGATGTCTTCGTCGCGCAAACGTAGGCGAATCGTCTCCACCTTGACGGGTGGTCGACGGCTGAGTTCGGCGGAGAGGTGCGTGGCCAATTGCTCGATGGTGATCTCCGGCCAGGGCAGCAAGGTGAAGCTTTGGCGCGGACCTCGAAGCTCGATGGGGTAGGGAAACTGCGTGCGCAGGCAGAGCCCTTCGGCGCAATCGAACACCTGGATTCCAGGCGCCTGAGTTGGTACCAGCAAGGTATGGTCGAGGCCGCCGTCGAGGTATGCCTTGATCCAAGGTTTGACCTCGCCGAAGTCGAACAACATGCCATCGGGGCCCAGCTCGCCGTCGAGTTCGGCATCGACATGCCAGCTGGCACCCATTAGCCCGTACGTGGGTGACCACAGCGATGCGTCGATATGGGTGAGGTGGTTGACGAAAAGCGTCATCAGTCGATTCCCGCGATCTTGTGGGTTTGCAGCGCCAGGCGCCACTGTGGATGAGCAAGGCAGTAAGACACGGTTTCTCGCATGGTCGTGCCTTGCCCGCCGCGCGGCGCGAGATCCATTGGTTGCAGGAAGAAATGCCTGAAGGCGAGATGCGTAAAGTGCTCGGGCATAGCATCGGACTGCGGAAATACCAGCTTCAGCTCGTCGCCATGTGTGATGCGTAACGTTGCGTCGCCCTTGGGGCTGACGCATAGCCAATCGATGCCGTCGGGCGATGGCAGCGTGCCGTTGGTCTCGACGGCAATTTCGAAACCTTGGGCATGCATGGCCTCGATAAGCGCTGTGTCGAGTTGTAGCAGCGGCTCGCCGCCGGTGAATACTACGTAGGGTACGGCAGCCTCTTGCGCGTGAGGCCAGAGACTCATGAGATGGGCCGCCAAGGCGTGGGCGTCCTCGAAGCGACCGCCGTGCTGACCGTCGGTACCGATGAAGTCGGTATCGCAAAAGCGGCAGTGGCTGGTGGCACGGTCGCGTTCACGCCCCGACCAGAGATTGCAGCCCGTGAAACGGCAGAAAACGCTGGCACGCCCGGCGCGGGCGCCTTCGCCCTGGAGCGTATAGAAAGCTTCCTTGACGCTGTACATTACGACATCTTCTCCGGCGCGACATAGGTAAGGGGATCGTCGATCCCC
Source organism: Chromohalobacter sp. HP20-39 (assembly GCF_033052815.1). Lineage (NCBI taxonomy): Bacteria > Pseudomonadati > Pseudomonadota > Gammaproteobacteria > Oceanospirillales > Halomonadaceae > Chromohalobacter > Chromohalobacter sp. HP20-39. Next base: position 410,064 of record NZ_JAWHTP010000003.1, read on the forward strand.
TGCGCGGCGAAGGCCGCCAGACGTTCCCGGCAGCTACCGCATTGACCGCAGGCGTGTTTGCCTCCCAGGTAGCAGGTCCAAGTTTGAGCGTAGTCGAGCCCCATGGACAAACCATCGGCCAGGATCCCGTGCTTGCTGGCATACAAATAGGGGGCGGCAATGCGCACAGGCTTGAAATCCGCGATGGCGGCAACCGCGTTAACGCCTTCGACGAATTCGGGGCGGCAGTCGGGATACAGCACATGATCGCCGCCATGGGCACCATAGAAGCAGACGTTGGCACCGATGTTGATGGCGTGACCGATGGCCAATGAAAGTAGGATCATGTTGCGATTGGGCACTACCGTGGCGGCCATGTTGTCGGCATCATAATCGCCTCCGGGCATGTCGCGTTCGGCATCGGTAAGCGCGGAATTGCCGATCAGGCCGTGGATGGCACGAATGTCGACCACTTGGTGGGCGACACCCAGCTGCTGGCAGACTTGGCTTGCGGTCTCGAGTTCGCGTGAGTGGCGCTGACCGTAGTGGAACGACAAAGCGTGGACGTCGAACCCGGCGCGCAAGGCGCGATGCAGCACGGTATAGGAATCCATCCCGCCGGAATAGATGACCACGGCCTTGGCAGTGTCGTCGGGAGTGGTGAGTGCGGTGATGGGGGGTTCTCCAGTCTCGGATGGCCGGAGAGAGTGACGTGGTACGTCGGTCATGAGATTTGTCCTGAGCGGAGAATTTGTAGCCTCCCGCAAGTGTCGCAACACTCGCGGAAAACACGCCCGGGATCCGGTCCGGGCGAAGCGCGCACAGTGTAACCGGCGAACCATTCGCCGGCTAGCGTGGCGTCAAGTCAGCGCGCTGCGTTCGCCGCATAGTGAGGTCAGGAATTGGCGACGGCGTTGAGCTTCGGGCAGCGGCTGCGAAACCAGGTGGGCGAGTTTGGTGAATGCCGCCTCGGGGGTCATGTCGTCGCCAGCGAGCGCGCCGATATCCTTGAGGGCGTTGCCGCTGGCATAAGTGCTCAACGCAACGGGGCCGTGCGGACACTGGCTGATGATGGCAAGTAACTTGCCGCTGCTGCTGGCGTTAGCAAGTGCTCCGATGAGGGCGTTGTCTTCGGGAATGTTGCCACTGCCCCAGCACTCGAGCACTGCGCCGTGTACCGTGTCGTCGTCGAGTAGACGCGCGACTTGATGTGCCTGGATGCCGGGCCACAGTGGCAAGCGCACGATAGATGACATGGACTTCAGGTCGGGAAGCTCGAAGCGTGGTGCGCCGCCAGAAGAGAGGAGCCGCGCAGCATAGAGGACCGGTTGAGTCTCGATGATTTCCCCCAACAGCGGCCAGTTGGGAGAATGGAAACCATCGAACGCCTGGGTATCCCATTTGCGCGTGCGACAGCCGCGCATGAGTTTGCCGCCGAAGGCAATAGCCACCTCGGTGAGATCCGTCAGGGTGGCGAAGCGCAGCGCCGTTTCGACGTTGTCGAGTGCGTCGCTGTGGGGCGCTTCCAGTGGTTTCTGCGCGCCCGTGACAATGACCGGCTTACCCAGGCCCTGCAATTGGAAGGCCAGGCTCGAGGCCGACCACGCCAAGGTATCGGTGCCATGCAAGACTACGAAGCCGGCATAGTCCGCATAGCGTTCGGCGATGTCACGCGCCAGACGTTGCCAGTCGGCGGGCGTGGCGCTGCTCGAGTCAATGGGCGTCGTGTATTCGAGCATTTCGAAAGGCGGGAGGGCATCACGCCGGGACGTCGTGAGGTGTGTGAAGGCTTGGCGCAGACGTGCTTCGAAGTCGCCGCCGGGGCGAAGTCCTCGAGGCCCGTCGAGCATGCCGAGGGTGCCGCCGGCATAAAGGACGAGAACGGTGTTGGAAATCATGGTGTCACGGGTGTCCGGGGAGATATCGTAAGAGTGTGATGATAGCTAGTCGACGTCTCGTTCGGCCAGCGACCACCCATCGGAAGGGCGCGGTGGCGTTGCCGAGGCATCCGGGGTGGCAGCCTTCTGGCGTATTGCAGCGACGTCTTCGTGGCTGACGAAGCGCAATTTACCGTCATTGCGCTGAGGCTGAGAAATCAGCGGGCCTGGAAATTCCAGCAACGCTCGGGGACCCAGGAAACGTAATAACGTCGACCGGCATATTCGGCTTCACGCTCATCGATCAAGCGTAGCTCGTCGCGTAGTGGTAGCCGCGCGAAGAGATCGGAATGCCAGACCTCGTGATGCTCACCGATACGTACGGGCCCTACGAACGTGCCGTGGGCCAAGGCGCTTCGACGATGCGAAATCCGCTCTGTGCCCTCTGCCATTCCTCTGCCACACAGATGCAAGGTCGTGTCGTCGAGTTGTTTGACGACCCAGATGGCAATGCTCTGTCGGCGGGACAGGCGGTCTTGCAACCACTTGAGCATGCAAGCTCCTTCGACCGGTAAAAGACGCTACCGAGCTCGGCGATGAGTGCCGAGCTCGGTGAGGCGTGCGTTACAGGTCGTGCCCGAGAATGACTTGGCAAATAGCGGCGAAGCTACGCGCTTCCGGTGGGTGATCGAGATCGATCCCCAGCGACCGGCTGATATCGGAGGCCGACACCAAGCCGCGAATGATCGGGCCTTGCTCGCCGGGCGCGGTGATCAGCAAGTGTTGGTCACCAGAGGCCTTGAGTGTTTCCACGAGGTCGCCGACGCGTGCGGTTTCCAACTGCGCTAGCGACAGCGAGTGCAACTGCTCGCGTGGCGTCTGGATCATGTCCACGGTGACTTCCTCGCGTGGCACGTCGTGTTGCTGCATGGCGATGGTGATCTTGCGTCCCCCGACCAGCTCGCGAGCATTGATGACACCCGTGAAACTTCCATCCGGGCCCATGACCATGAGCAAGCGCACACCTGCCTGTTTCATGGTGTTGAGGGCCTGCGAGATGGTGTTGGAGGTCAGGATGGTCTGGGCACGCTGTGTGCTGAAATCGGTCAACAGGCGTGCCGCGGGGCTATCCAGCGTTAGCTTGTGGTGGGTGACGCGCGGTTGAGCGATGCCGGTGACGCCGTCCAGCTCCGATAGGGTCAGCGTGGAGTAGAGGTGCGGTGTGGAAGATGTCGTCATGGTGCATTGCCTCACTTGCTAAGCTGCCAGGTCGCGTTGGAGGCCGCAGGACGCAGCCCGGCGAGCAGGTTTTAGATGTGCTGGCGAAGATCGCCACGTACACTGTCGAGAAAAGTAATGAAATGGAGGTCGCGATCATCATCCTGACGGTCGATACGGCACCCCATCTTCATAGTGCGTTGGACGAGAATTTCATCGTAAATATCCAGCGTGACCTTGAGAGCTGGCTTGTCGCCGGGCGCGATGCTTCCGTCTTCGAGAGTGAAACTCTCCAGTAACGTCCCGCGTACGCGGGTGATGCCGCCTTCAGAAAGAACCCGGCGTACGAACAGCCAGCCTTCACAGGCTAGGGAAGCTTCATGTGGGCGTCGGCGAAGGAAAAGCGTTCGGTAACAAGCGCCTTCTGCGGCGCCTTTCTCCGCCATGCTGCGGTAGCCCTCGGCGACACGCGACGCCATTGCGCCTGACTCGGCCAGTTTGCGCACGGCAGCGTTATGCTCGCGATGGAGCTGGTCTTGACGTTGAAAGCGTTGCCAGCGTGCGTAGTCGGCGAAAAGCGATGTCGAGTCCATCGTGGCTGTGGCTCCTAGGGTCGATTCGAATTGCCTATCATCGCTCATCGAGGCGTGATATTGCCAGCGTCCACGGTTGTACGAGGTGATGGGCGTCGTGTCCGACGCCACGGGAAATGATGATACGCCAGGCCTAAAGTTTGCGCGTCGGGTGCCGATGTACGAATTAAGTTCGTAAAGTGTGTCTTTTCGGCGCTAGTGTCGACGAGCCTCGTGGTAAAAATATCGATCCATTCAGTGAGGGCATGTCATGCCAACGATTACTTCCCTGGGCGTTGGTTCGGGGCTGGATTTGAGTGGCTTGCTGGACGAGCTGGAAAAGGCTGAAAGCGTGAAGCTAGAGCCGATTACCGAACAGAGGGCAAGCTACAAGGCCAAGCTGTCGGCTTTCGGGAAGCTGGAGAATGCCTTGGACTCGCTGCGCGAGGCGGCGACGGCGCTGGATGATTCCGAAACCTTTCAGGCGCTCAGCAGCCAAATGCAGGGCGATGCCGTCAGCGCGTCGGCCGATAGTACTGCTGTGCCAGGCCGCTACCAGGTCGAAGTCACTGCCTTGGCCCAGTCGCAGACGCTGGCCTCAGGAGGTTTTGAAGAAGCGGCCGAACTCGGTACCGGCGAGCTTGCCTTCAGCGTTGGGGAGGAGGCGTTTTCCATCACGCTCGACGCTGACAATAACACTCTGGAAGGCTTGCGAGACGCGATCAACGCGGAAGGTGCCGGTATCAGCGCCTCAATCATCAACGATGGCAGCGCCACGCCCCAGCGTCTGGTGTTGACCGCCACCGAGACGGGCGAGACGAATCAGATCGCGATTTCTTCCACGAATGCGGCGCTGCAGACGACCTTCGGTTTTGACCCTGCGGCGCCTGCGGCTGGCGACATGCGCCAGACGGTGGCGGCTCAGAATGCGCAGTTGAGCGTGAACGGTATCGCCATCACCAGTACCTCGAATCATGTCGAAGGGGCCCTGCAGGGCGTCACACTCGACCTGACGGCGACCAATGAAGGCGCGGCGGATACATTGACGCTCAGCCGCGACGACGCTGCGATCAAGGGTTCCATCGAAGGTTTCGTCAAGGCCTACAATTCGCTGCAAGGCACCATGTCGAACCTCACCTCGTTCGATGTCGAGACCGGAGCGGCGGGTGAGCTGCTGGGCAATTCCACACTGCGCGGCGTGGAGTCGCAATTGCGCAATGCCATGGGGGATGTTGGTGAAGGGGACTATGGGTTGCTGTCCAACATGGGGATTTCCTTGGCGCTCGATGGAACGCTCGAAATCGACGATGAGGCCTTGGATGAAGCGATCGAGGGCAATCTCGACAGTGTCAGTGCGTTTTTCGTCGGTTCTGAAGAGCAAGGCGGATTTGCTGCCAACCTGGAGACGGTGTTGGGTAGCCTGCTGGAGGATGGTGGAACACTGGATACCGCTACCAGTGGCATCGATACGTCGATCGAGCGCCTCGGTGAACGCTATACCCGTATGCAGGAGTCCATCGACGCAACGGTGGATCGCTATCGAACGCAATTCGCTGATTTGGACTCGCTGGTGTCGCAGATGAACTCGACGAGTTCTTATCTGACCCAGCAATTCGATAGCTTGAATACACAATTGAACCAATAGGGGAACTATCATGAACATGATGCGAGGTGCCCAGGCCTATGCCCGTGTCGGCGTCGAATCCGGGGTGATGTCGGCCAGTCCTCATCAGTTGATCGTGATGCTGTTCGACGGCGCGCAAGCCTCCATCCGTGCTGCCAAGCTACACATGGAAGATGGCAATTCCGCCGCCAAGGGGCAGGCCATTTCCAAGACCTTGGATATCGTCAACAATGGGTTGTCCGCTGCACTCGACCATGAGCGCGGCGGTGAAATTGCGGAGCGCTTGAGTAGCCTGTATGACTATATCTCACGCCTATTGCTGAAAGCTAACTTGCGCAATGATCAGGCCGCGCTCGACGAGGCCGCGTACCTGCTGGAAGATATCGGTTCGGCCTGGCGCGAAATAGCCCCACAAGTGGATGGGTCATGATATGAACGATGCGTCGGATCGCCTGAATATCTATGAGGATATGCTTGAGCGTTCTCGGGCGATGCGTGAAAGCGCGCATCACCAGGAGTGGGATACGCTGATCCAGCAGCGTGCTCTCTACGTGGACGATGTCGAGACGTTGCGGCGCATGCCTCAAGGCGATCGGCTCAATGCGCAAGAGCGTCAGTACTGCGCGCGGATGATCGAGGAGATTCTTGAGCACGACCGCGCCATTCGAGACCAGCTAGATGCGCGTTGCGAGGAGCTTACGCAATTGATTGGTAGCTCTCGGCGCCAGCAAGCGTTGGTGCGTGCCTACAATCAAGGGCAGGGCTCATTATCGCAGCGTACACGCCCCTCTCGGGGCACTGAAGGGCGCACGTGAGCGGCATCACGCCCATCATCGACACCTTGCTCCATCAGGTACTGGGGCAACGGGTAGATGCGTTGCGAACGAGCGATTTGCCGGCGCCGGTCAAGCCGGTGGCGTACGGTAATGCCATCGAGGCATTCAGTCGTGAGGGCGGCGGGCTTCAGCAGCGCGGCTCATCGCAAGCCGAATTTGCGCCGACGAAGACGCCTATGTCTCCCGAGCTGGGCGTGTCGTCAGGCAAAGCAGGGGAAAATTCGGCAACTCCCCATTCATCCACTACGCATTTTAGTACCGCCGCGCGTACCATTGCTGATGTGTTGGCACGCTTTCCTGCGCCACCTTCATCGATTACCTCACCGCAGCCATTGCTCCAGCAAGGCGATGCCTCGCCGAGGTTTCTGGCCTCTCAATTGCAGCAAAATATTCAACACAGCGGCGTGTTTTACGAGTCGCATCTGGCGCGCTGGTTGAAGGGCGAATGGTCGACGGCTGCCTTGGCGCGTGAACCTCAGATGGCATTGGCGCCGCGCATGCTGGGGACGGCGGGCCTTGGTGCCGACCCGGTGACTCATGCGGCGCGTCCGGATGCGGGGCCGACTGCCTCTCGCTCAGCCATGGCCGAGACGGCGCTACCGACACTTACCTCCTTACGTCCCGCGTTTGCCGTCAATCGCTTCGTCAATGCGCCCTTGCTTGCCCAGCAAGCCGCGTCCCCTGAATTGTCTTTGGCACGAGGGGAAATGCCGGCGAATGAACAACGCCCAGCGCTGGCGAGTGCGGCCTTGAAGCAAATCGGCGCGGATCAAAACGATACGTTGCAGTCGGTCGTCCGCCACCAGCTGGAAATGCTGGTAACGCCGACACTGCGCTGGGAGGGCATGCTGTGGCCAGGTGTCATGCTGGCCATGACGCTGCAGCAATGGTCGGGAGGCGATGGTCAAGAAGCCGGTGATCAATCGCCATCTCAAGGAAATGATAAATCCCCCTGGCATAGCGAGATGAATATTTCCTTGCCTCATCTCGGTGATGTGCATTTGGCCATGACGCTGCGTTCTGAGCAGGTTTCGGTGTCGATTTCGGCGCCTGAGGGGCCAGCCCTCGCACGTCTTTCGGAGCAGGTGACGGCATTACATGAACGTCTCGATGCTTTGGGCGTGCAGGCTGTGATCGATGTGCGGCGCTTGACTGACGAAGAGGGGAGCGAGGAACGCCATGAGTGATACGCCCGACGAAAGGCGGCGTGCCGTTGCGCTGGCCTATCAAGATCCCTCGGCAGCGCCGGTGGTAGTGGCCAAGGGGTACGGTGACCTGGCCGAGCGTATCGTCTCGACAGCCAAGAGCGATGGCATTTTCGTGCATGATGCTCCCGAGTTGGTGGCGCTTTTGATGCAGGTCGATCTCGATGCCCAGATTCCTCCCACGCTGTATCAAGTCATTGCCGAGCTACTGGCCTGGGTCTATGACTTGGAGCGTGAAGAAGCAGCCTCGAGCACGGAGTCAGGAACGTCCTCGAGTCGCTGAATTGCGACGATGGGGTGCGGTTTATTGACGCACCCTGCGATATATAGCTTGCTAATAATTAATCTGCTGTGGCAGGCCTTCAATCGTCGGCAACGCTTGCCGCTCGTGTGTTGCAGCTCCATTCAGCATGGCTGATATCGTCGTTATGGATGAGAGGACTCATCCTTTTTTTGTAAGTATTTGTTGGTTCCCGTGTAGGAGATGTTGAATCTTTTCATAAAAACGTCTCAAAATGATGCGACGGTAAGAATCGAGTCAGCTTCAAAAGCAAAAAAGACTCATGGAAGAGGGGCCGTAGAAGCCTCCTTCGCCACAATAACGTCGTACGCAGGGAATTATATGGAAACCGATAGCCTTCTGGATGATATCCAAGATATCAACCTGTCCTACCTGCTGCTTGCGCAGCGCATGATCAGCGAAGATCGCACCACCGCGCTCTTTCGTCTCAAGATGGACGACGAAATGGCGGATCTCATCGCTTCCTTGTCGATCAAGCAACTGACACAACTCGCACGAACCAACTGCTCTGCCGGCTCTGTTATGACGATCCGGAACAACTTTACAAGCTGACTCACAATCAGCGGGAGCAGGGGTTGGGGCAGACGCATGCTGCCCTGTTGATGGCGAGCGCACGCAACGAGTGCTCGTCCGTCTCTTCGAATTGAGGAGTGTCGTCGTGAGTGAAAAAAGTCTAGTTGGCGAAATGCTGCAGGTGCAGCTCGCCATCGAATTGATCGATCTAGGGGCACGTCTACAAGTACTCGAGACCGAGACGGATTTGAGCCGCGGGCGTTTGATCAAGCTCTACAAGGAAGTGCGTGGCATGTCACCTCCCAAGGGCATGTTGCCGTTTTCGACCGATTGGTTCATTACCTGGATGCCGAATATCCATTCCTCGTTGTTTTACAACATTTACGGGAGCCTGCTCGAAGCCCGAGGCTGCGAGCGGATGTCGGCCTTCGTCAAAGCCTTCAGGCTCTATCTGGAGCAAGTGAGCCTCGAGGAGGGTGAGCCGGTGTTGGGGTTGACGCGCGCCTGGACGCTCATTCGCTTCTTCGAAAGCGGCATGATGCAGCTCTCTGCCTGCACCAGTTGTGGTGGGCGGTTCGTTGCTCATGCGCACAGTCCCGATCACGACTTCGTGTGCGGTATCTGTCAGCCGCCATCGCGTGCCGGAAAAACGCGTAAGAAACGTCAGGCCGAGGAACGCGTGGCCACGCCCCCTCGGCAGGCCGTGTCGGCGGCTGCGTCGGACGTCATGACCGCACGCCGACTCGTCGCGAGATAAGAAGAAGCCGATCCCGGTGTCGTCGTGAGCGCATGCGTAACGCGCGACACCGGGAGGCGACCCGCCGCATTTCTGTATTTTTTCATTCAAGGTGTGTCTCTTCCTGCCGATAGAGATATCAACGGGCCAGTCATGCATGTCGCTAGGAGCGTTCTGCTGTGTTGATTCTAATCGGCTATGTGATTGTTATCGCATCGATCGCGGGGGGGTACACTCTCGTTGGAGGTCATTTCGGTGCGCTGTTCCAGCCATCGGAAATTCTCATGATTGTCGGTGCTGCCGTGGGGGCCTTCATCGCCGCCAACAATGGCAAGGCGATCAAGGCGACCCTGCGTACGTTTTCGAAACTCAAGCGTACGAACAAGTACAACAAGGCGATGTACATGGAACTGATGGCATTGCAGTTCCGCTTGCTGACCAAGGCGCGTCGGGACGGCATGCTGGCTATCGAGCGTGATATCGATGCCCCCGAGGATAGTGCGATCTTCTCCGACTATCCCAAGATTTCCAGCGACCCCTTGATCATGGCGTTCATCACTGACTATCTGCGCCTGATGGTTAGCGGCAACATGGATCCATTCGAGATCGATACGCTCATGGAACACGAGATCGATACCTTCCAGCACGAGGCGGAAATTCCTGCGCATTCCCTGCACAGTGTCGGCGATGGTTTGCCTGCATTCGGCATCGTGGCGGCTGTCATGGGCGTCGTTCACGCCTTGGGAGCGGCTGATCAGGGGGCCGCAGCCATGGGGCAGATGATTGCCCAGGCGCTGGTAGGGACATTTCTGGGGATTCTGCTCGCCTATGGCTTCGTGATTCCCGCCTCTCAGCGACTCCAGCTTCAGGTCACCGAAGCGACCAAGATGCTGCAATGCATTCGTGTGACACTGATGGCAAGTCTGAATGGCCTGGCACCCCAATTATCGGTGGAGTTCGGACGCAAGGCCTTGTTTATCGCTGAGCGTCCTTCGTTTACCGAGCTTGAAGACCATGTTCGCTCAGAAGGAAGTTCCACGCGTGGCACTGGGACGGGCTAAGCATGAGTGCCGAACGCCGCCCGATCATCGTCAAGCGCCGGAAGGTCGTCAGCAAGGGCCATAAGGGGGGTAATTGGAAAATTGCCTACGCCGACTTCATGACGGCACTGATGGCACTTTTTCTGGTGCTCTGGATACTGGCCATGGTGCCCAAGAACGAGCTCCATCATATTGCCGAGTATTTTCGTACTCCTCTGGCAGTGGCGCTGACTGGTGGCGACAAATCGACGGCAAGCACCAGTGCTATCCCTGGAGGGGGAGCGGATCCGACTTTTTCGGAAGGCGAGGAGCGACGCCTGGACGTTCGTCAGCACTCGCGGCCCAGCGATGAAATGCGTCGTTTGAGGATGCTTCGCGAACGTCTGGAGCGTCAGGTCCGTGAAGATCCGAATCTGCGCAGGGTGAGTTCGCAATTGCGTACCGGCTTTATCCCCGAAGGATTGCGCATACAGTTGGTCGATACCGACAAGCGTCCCATGTTCGAACTGGGCAGTGCCCGCCTAGCCCCCTATATGCGCGATCTGTTGCAAGCGTTGGCGCCTGAACTCAATAGCGTCCCCAATGCGATCAGCCTGACCGGCCATACGGATAACTTGCGTTACGCAGGGGGCGAAGAAGGTTACAGCAATTGGGAGTTGTCGGCTGATCGAGCTAACGCTTCGCGTCGTGCGCTAGTGGCGGCCGGGCTCGACGCCGACAAGCTACTGCGAGTCGCAGGAATGGGGTCACGTGTCAATCTCGAAGGCACGCAACCCAATGATGCCGTCAATCGACGTATCAGCATCGTTGTGTTGTCGGAGAAAGCCGCCGAGCAGATACGCGACCGTGGCGAGATGGGTGCACCTAGCCCCGAAGCAATACTTGATGGCGCGGGAGGTCCGCGCTCGGAAGGGTTGTCGCCGACGCAGGGCGCTGACTCATTGATGCGTAATGCACTCCCGCAAGTGTATGAACGCACCACCGGTGGCGGTGAAGGGCAAGATCAGCCATCGCCCTAACGATCACGATCACGTGGAACGAGCATGGATATAACAGAATTCTACGAGACCTTTTTTGAAGAGGCCGAAGAGCTACTGGGCGACATGGAGCGCCACCTGCTCGAGCTGGATCTCGACGAGCCGGATCCGGAGCAACTCAACGCCATTTTTCGTGCCGCGCATTCGATCAAGGGTGGCGCGGGCACCTTCGGGTTCAGCGTGCTGCAAGAAACCACGCACATGCTCGAAAACCTGTTGGATTATGCCAGGCAGGGCGAGCTCATCTTGCGCACGGATATCGTCGACCTCTTTCTGGAAACCAAGGATATGCTTCACGACCAACTTGATGCTTACCGCAACGGCGCCGAGCCGGACCCGGAAGCTTTTGCCCGTATTTGCCAGACGCTGAAGCAGCTAGCGCTGGCGGAGCTGGGGCATGGCGTGGGTAGCGAGCCAGATGCCGATACCGCGTCCTCCGAGCGGGCGGCGGGTGAAACCGAAAGCCCGGCTGGGAGTACGGTTGGCGAGGAAGCGTCGGAGGAGCAGGCGCAGGGGGGGCAGGACGCCGACGCCGATAGTGGCTGGCTGCGTGTCGTGCTTTTGAATGTCTCTGACAAGGATCGTGAACTCCTCGTCGAGGAACTCGGGAACCTGGGGACCGTGACAGAGCAGCACGGAGACGCCGCGCGTTTTGAAGTGGTGCTGGAAAGTGCCTCCAGCCGCGACGATATCGAAGCCGTGATGTGCTTCATCGTCGAGCCGGAGCAACTAGACATCGCGGCGATTGCCGCACCGACCGAGACCGCGCAGGGAGATGCCGCATCTGCTTCGACACCTGCTGTGTCTCAGGACGATACACCGACACCTGAGGTACCGGCCCCTGCTGAGCAGACGGCGGCTCCCGCAGAAAAAACGCCGGCCCAGGCAGCGACCGACGATAAGCCCACGAATGCGGCGCCAGGTAACAAGGGCGGTGGTGCCAAGAAAAAGGCCGGCGCAGAGTCGGCGACGATTCGCGTGCCGGTGGAGAAGGTCGATCAGATCATCAACCTCGTCGGCGAATTGATCATTACCCAATCCATGCTCGAGCAGACGGCCAGCGAACTCGACGTCGCCGCCCATGGCCCACTGGTCAATGGCATGAACCTGTTGCAGCGCAATGCGCGTGACCTGCAAGAGTCGGTGATGTCGATCCGCATGGTGCCGATGGACTACGTGTTCAGCCGCTTTCCTCGCTTGGTGCGCGATCTCACCGGCAAGCTAGGCAAGGATATCGAGCTGGTCACCGAGGGCAAGTCCACCGAACTCGACAAGAGCCTGACCGAGCGCATCATCGATCCGTTGACGCACCTAGTGCGCAATAGTCTCGATCATGGCATCGAGATGCCTGATGTGCGTGAGGCCGCCGGCAAGCCGCGTACCGGTCAACTGACGCTTTCCGCCCAGCACCAGGGCGGTAACATTCTCATCGAGGTAAAGGACGATGGCGGCGGGCTGAATCGCGACAAGATCCTCGCCAAGGCAGCCAGCAATGGCCTGACGGTTTCCGATGCCATGAGTGACGACGAGGTATGGCAGCTGATCTTCGCGGCGGGTTTTTCGACCGCCGATCAGGTCAGCGATGTCTCCGGACGCGGCGTGGGCATGGACGTCGTCAAACGCAATATCCAGGCCATGGGCGGCCACGTCGAAATTCAGTCCTGGCCGGGGAAAGGCACCACGACCCGCGTGGTATTGCCGCTGACCTTGGCCATTCTCGATGGGATGTCGATCAAGAGTGGACCGGAAATCTTCATCCTGCCGCTCTCGGCAGTGCTCGAGTCACTACAGCCCAGCAACGATGATATCTACTCGATGGCGGGCAACGACAAACTGCTCAAGGTGCGTGACGAGTACCTGCCGCTGATCGCCTTGCACGACATTCTGCACATCGACGGCTCCGAGCAGGACCCGACCCAGTGTATCGCGGTCATCCTGCAGGCCGAGGGGCGGCGCTACGCCTTGTTGGTCGATGACCTCGTCGGTCAGCAACAAGTGGTGGTCAAGAATCTCGAAACCAATTATCGCAAGGTGCCGGCCATTTCGGCAGCGACGATCCTAGGGGATGGCAGCGTGGCGCTGATTCTCGACGTCGCCGATGTCAATCGTCTGCACCGTCAGCGTGCCAACTCCCCCAAGCACGCCGAACTAACCGCATCACGCCAGGAGGATGTAGTTTCATGAGTGACATGACCCAGGCCGCCGAGGCGGCTATCGATACGCAAAGCCAGGAATACCTGGTGTTCTCGCTGGGTAGCGAAGAGTACGCCGTCGATATCCTGAAAGTGCAGGAAATCCGTGGCTACGAAAACGTGACTCGTATCGCCAATGCCCCCGATTTCATCAAGGGCGTGACCAACTTGCGTGGCGTGATCGTGCCGATCGTCGATCTGCGCATCAAGTTCCACCTCGACAAGGTCGAATACGAAGGGCAAACCGTGGTGATCGTGGTCAACGTTGCCGACCGAGTCGTGGGCATCGTCGTCGACGGCGTGTCCGACGTCATGACGCTCTCTGCCGATCAGATCAAGCCCGCACCCGAGTTCGGTGAGACGTTGTCTGCCGATTATCTCAGTGGCTTGGGCAGTCTCGAAGATCGCATGCTGGTCATCGTCGATATCGAGAAACTGCTGACGAGCGAGGAAATGGCATTGGTCGAGCAACAAGCACAATAAGCTGTCGCGAGTCGCCACCAGAGCGCGCCGAGACAAACCAATAAAAAACGAACACCAGGGAACCGTATCATGCGCAACAATCAGCCCGTTACCCAGCGCGAGCATGAGCTCGCGGATGAAGACTACCTGTTGTCCAGAACGGATTTGAAAGGGGTTGTCACCTACGCGAATCCGGCTTTCATCGCGATCAGCGGCTTTACCTACGAGGAACTCGTGGGGGCGCCACACAATCTCGTGCGTCATCCGGACATGCCGCCGGCAGCCTTCGAAAATCTTTGGGTCACGCTGAAGAAAGGCGAGATCTGGAGCGGGGTGATCAAGAACCGTTGCAAGAACGGTGACTTCTACTGGGTGCATGCTACGGTGACCCCGATCTTCGAAGGCGGCGAGATCGTCGGTTATACCTCGGTGCGTGTGAAGCCCTCCGCCAAGGCGCGTGCCGATGCGGAGCGCACCTATGCGGCCATGTCGGCCGGCAAGCGTCGCGGGGTCAAGCTCGAACGTGGCGAGATCCAGCATACTGGTGTTCTAGCGCGTCTCAAACGTCTCAAGCTGAGCACCTTCAAGGGGCGCTTGGTGACCATGGTCGTGGTCGCGGTGTTGATGCTGGCGGTCAGTAGTGTGCTGTCCATGGCCAGCCTGCAAAGCGCCGGCGACAAGCTGCAGGCCTTGTCCAAACAAGGGCTGGAAGACGTTGCGCGCTTGCAGCAGGTCGGCCAATTGATGTCTCAAGGACGTGATCTGGTCGATAAGCCGGTCAGCAATCCCATGTCCGGTGATATGGAGGTGGTGACCGAGAAGGCTGAGTCGTTGATGGCGAAGCTTCGCGATACATGGAATGCCTACTATCAGGATCGCCCTGCCAATCATACTCAGGCGGCTAAGGCGTTCGATGCGTCCGTGCAACGCTATTTGAACGATGGCATGCAAGTGGTACTGGACACGCTCAATGCAGGCGACTTCTACGAAGCCTATGTGGCCTACAACGATATTCTGGAAGGTGAAAGCGACCAGGTCAGTGAGCAACTCAATGCCTTGATCGGTGAAAAACGCAACGACGCCATGACCATGGCTAGAGAAGCGGCCGAGACGCAGCAAGAGATGCTGCTGTGGCAGGCAGGCGTCTTTATATTCGGACTGATCGTGCTGGTGGTATTGGGGATCATCACGGTGCGTTCGACACTACGCCCGGTACGTGAAGCACTGGATTTCTCGTTGCAGATCGCGGCCGGTAACCTCGGTGCCAGCCTCAAAGGCGGCAAGCAAGATGAGATCGGCCGTCTGACGCGTGCCCTGGACACCATGCGTCGCAGCCTTGGCAATATCGTCAAGGAAGTCAATGAGAACGTCGGGGTGGTGGCACCGGCAACCCGCAACATTGCCGAGGGCAACGAGGATCTTTCCTCGCGGACCGAGCAGCAAGCCGCTTCGCTCGCCCAGACGGCTTCCAGCATGGAAGAGATGACCGCTACCGTTAAGCAGAATGCCGACAATGCGCGTCAGGCCAGCCAGCTGTCGAACACCGCCAGTGAATCGGTGCGTCAGAGTGGCGAGGTCATGGGAGAAGTGGTCAACACCATGGGGCGTATCCGTAATAGCTCACATGAGATGGCCGATATCATCGGGATGATCGACTCGATCGCCTTTCAGACCAATATCCTGGCCTTGAACGCTTCCGTCGAAGCCGCACGTGCCGGCGAACAGGGCCGTGGCTTCGCCGTCGTCGCAGGAGAGGTGCGCAATCTCGCCAGTCGCAGCGCGGACGCCTCGAAGGAGATCCGCGCCTTGATCGACAATTCGACGCAAGAGATCGAAGGCGGCACCGACCTGGTACGCAAGGCCGAGGGCAGCATCGAAGAAGTCGTCAATGCGGTGACGCGTGTCAACGACATCATGAGCGAGATCACGGCCGCCTCAGACGAGCAGAGCAGCGGTATCGAACAGATCAATCAGGCCATCACCCAGATGGACGATGTCACCCAGCAGAATGCCCATCGTGTACAGCAGACGGCCTCGGTCGCTGCAGAACTCGAATCCAGCGTCATCGATCTATCGCGCTCTGTGGCTGTCTTCCGCTTGGCCGGTAGCGGCGTCGAAATGGTGCGCCGCAACAAGAATTCGGCGAGCCTTGCCAAGCCGCAGGCCCCCGCAAGTCACGGTGGCGGTAAGCAGGCGACGTCACATTCAGCGCAACGTCAAGAGACCTCTCTGGTGTCGCAGCGTCAGGAGTCGCCTAAGGCGGGCGCTCACCAGGCATCACATGAAGAGGAGTGGGAGTCCTTTTGAGCGAATTTCGTCAGTCTCCTGTGCCGCAGGAAGAACATCCTAGCTTGTTCGGAAGCGCCGACCGAGATCTGGAATTCACGGAGGCGGATTTCGATAAGATACGCACGCTCATTTATCAGCGCGCCGGCCTTGTGCTGGCGTCGCACAAGCGTGAAATGGCCTACAGCCGCTTGGCAAAGCGGCTGCGGTTACATGGTATGCGCCGCTTCAGCGATTATCTGGCGCGTCTGGATCAGCATCCAGATTCGCCGGAGTGGGAGGCGTTCACCAACGCATTGACGACGAACTTGACGTCATTTTTCCGCGAGGCACATCACTTCTCGCTGCTTGCGGAGCATGTCAAGCAAGCGACATCTCCCGTGCGCATCTGGTGTGCTGCGGCGTCGACGGGGGAAGAGCCCTATTCGTTGGCGATTACCCTGAGCGAAGCGCTGGGTAGCAGAGCCTCTCAGGCACAGATCCTGGCCACCGACATCGATACCGACGCGCTGAACAAGGCACGCAAGGGTATCTACGCGCTGGATCAGCTCGAGAAGGTTTCCGAAGCATGTCGTCGAAAGTTTTTCCTGCGGGGGAGCGGAGCACGTGCCGGGATGGCGAAGATTCGCCCGGAACTGGCCTCGATGATCGATTTTCAATCACTCAACCTGACCTCGGGTAGCTGGGTGGCGAAGGGGCCGTTCGATGCCATCTTTTGTCGTAACGTGATGATTTATTTCGACAAGGAAACGCAAGCGCGGATCCTGGAGCGTTTTGCACCCCTGATGAAACCCAATGGCCTTTTGTTTACCGGCCATTCCGAGAATTTCTCCTACCTGACGCAGCGCTTCAAGCTGCGGGGGCAGACCGTGTACGAATTATCGCGCTGACCCTTCAGGGTTCACGTGACCGGCCGATAGAACATGCATGTTGGTTTGTCGTGCCCGGCAGTGCGTCGTTAGTTTTCATGCGTGGCCCCGCGATATCCCTGGAACGAAGATTAAGCCCTGTCTGAACAGTCGGCGAGCGCAGACAGCTTGCAGACAGTGCGTAAGGAGTGGTGGCGTTGTCCTCGAATAAGATCAAGGTGCTATGTGTCGATGATTCGGCGCTGATTCGCGACCTAATGAGCAAGATCATCGACAGTCAGCCGGATATGGAGGTCGTGGCCACGGCACCCGATCCCCTGGTGGCCAGAGATCTGATCAAGCGTACCAACCCCGACGTATTGACGCTGGATGTGGAAATGCCGCGCATGGATGGCCTCGACTTCCTCGAGCGCTTGATGCGGTTACGCCCCATGCCGGTATTGATGGTGTCTTCGCTGACCCAGAAAGGCTCCGAGATCACCCTGCGCGCACTGGAACTAGGCGCCGTCGATTTCGTCGCTAAGCCGGAAATGGGCATTCGCGAGGGCATGCTCGAATATACCGAAATGATCGCCGACATGATCCGAGCGGCGGCGCGCTCACGTCCGAAAGCCGTGTCCAAGCAGCCGCCGGCCAAGGACAAGGCACCGCTCAAGGCACCGCTGTTATCGAGCGAAAAGGTGATCATTATTGGGGCTTCCACAGGCGGCACTGAAGCCATCCGCCATGTGCTGGAGCCTCTGCCAGCCAATAGCCCGGCGATTCTAATCACTCAGCATATGCCAGGTGGCTTCACCAAATCCTTCGCCGAACGCCTCGACAAACTATGTCGCATCTCGGTCAAGGAAGCGGCGGACGGCGAGCGTGTTCTGCCTGGTCACGTCTACATCGCGCCGGGA
Source organism: Chromohalobacter sp. HP20-39 (assembly GCF_033052815.1). Taxonomy (NCBI): domain Bacteria; kingdom Pseudomonadati; phylum Pseudomonadota; class Gammaproteobacteria; order Oceanospirillales; family Halomonadaceae; genus Chromohalobacter; species Chromohalobacter sp. HP20-39. Next base: position 427,710 of record NZ_JAWHTP010000003.1, read on the forward strand.
GACTGGCATATGAAGCTCGCGCGTTCGGGGGCCAACTATGTCATTCGCCTGGACGATGCGCCGCCGGTCAACCGGCATCGCCCCTCAGTGGACGTGTTGTTTCATTCCGCCGCGCAAAATGCGGGCCGTAACGCCATCGGCGTGATTCTTACCGGCATGGGCAAGGACGGCGCGGCGGGCCTGCTCGAAATGCGTCAGGCGGGGGCCTATACCATTGCCCAGGATGAAGCGAGTTGCGTGGTCTTCGGGATGCCGCGCGAAGCCGTCATCCTCGGTGGCGCCACCGATACCATTGCGCTTTCCGAGATCCCCGCTGCCTTGATGAAGCGTGCCGAAGCCTCGGGACGCGCACAACGCGTATAAAGCTTACGCATGAATGCATTCGAACAATAACGCTCGACTCATCTACCTCAATCTATGCCAGGGAACTTGTCAGGAGACGACATGGGAAAAATACTCAACGACCTTTCGGTCAGGGCCAGCTTGACGATCGCGCTGACCATCATGGTCGTGATGATTGCGGTCATTAGTGCGCTGGGGTTCTATTCCAACCAGAAAAGTGCCGAAGCGCTGGATACCATCGGCACCATCGGGTTCGAGCAGACCAACACGGTTAATCGCGCCACCATCAATTTGGTGCGCGCGCGCGCGTTGGTGGCCAGCTATCGCAATGCGGTGGAGGTGGACGACACACAGCGTGCGCAAGCGTTGCAAGCCGAGATCGAAGCGGCGTTGAGCAACGCTAACGATCGTATGCAGCAGTTCGAACAAGTGCCTAAAACCGAGTCCGGTGAGCCGTACGCCGCACGTATCGGCGAGGCCTATGCAGCATTCCGCGATGAAGTCCAGCGCCAGATGCAGGCTGGCGAGGAGGCGGTGCGCGCCGAGGACGACCAGCGCATCAATCCGCTGATGAGAAATCTTGACGAGAGTGTGCGGGACTTCATCCAGTATGCCGAAGCACGCGTCGACGGTGCCATCGTGGCCGATGCTGAGAACAGCCGGCTGATGGAAATTCTGTCCATCGTGCTGTTGGTACTCGCGATTATCGTCGCCGTCTTGGTGCGTATGGTGCTGGTCAAGAATGTGGTCAAACCGTTGGACGAAGCGGTCGAGCATTGCGAACACATTGCCAAGGGCGATCTCTCGCATCGCATCGCCGAACGCGGCAAGAACGAGATCGGTCGCCTGTTCACCGCCATGCGCGACATGCAAAACGGGTTAGTGGGCACGGTGACCTCGGTGCGTGACGCCAGCGGTTCGATTCATGGCGGCGCCCGTGAGATCGCTTCCGGCAATGCCGATCTGTCGTCGCGTACCGAACAGCAGGCCGCCTCGCTCGAGGAAACCGCCTCGAGCATGGAAGAGCTGACCTCCACCGTGAAACAGAATGCCGACAATGCCCGTCAAGCGAGTTCCCTGGCGAGCGATGCCTCGACCACGGCAGGGCGCGGCGGCGATGTCATGCAGGAGGTTTCCACGACCATGCAGGGCATCACCGAAAGCTCCAAGCAGATCTCCGACATCATCGGCATGATCGACTCGATCGCCTTTCAGACCAATATTCTGGCGTTGAACGCCTCGGTCGAGGCGGCGCGTGCCGGCGAGCAGGGGCGTGGCTTCGCGGTCGTCGCCAGTGAGGTACGTAACCTGGCCAGCCGCAGTGCCGAGGCCGCCAAGGAAATCAAGGGGCTGATCCACACCTCGACGACTCAGATCGAGCAGGGCTCCGAACTGGTGGGTAACGCCGAGACCACCATGCGCGATGTCGTCCAGGCGGTGAAACGCGTCAGTGACATCATGGATGAGATCTCCGCAGCCTCGCAGGAGCAGAGCGATGGCATCGAGCAGGTCAGCCAGGCCGTGACCCAGATGGACCAGGTGACCCAGCAGAACGCCTCTCTCGTTCAGGAAGCCTCGAGCGCGTCCGCGTCGCTGGAAGAGCAGGCACAGCGTTTGGAAGACGTTGTCGCGGTCTTCCGCCTGCCGGGCGGCGCGTCACACCAGGCATTGCCCGGGAAGCGTTCGTCAACGGCCAAGTCGGCGGTGTCTACACCCTCCGCGACGTCCAAGTCTTCAGCGCAGACGCATCATGTACCGTCGAAACCAGCCGCGAAGGCGCACGAAGAAAACGAATGGGAAGAGTTTTAGGCCATACGCCAGGGTGGTACGCCACCCTGGTAGCAAGCGTGTGATGCGAATCGATTAGCCAGGTTGAATGAATCGGAGGATGTATGGCAGACAAAAATATGAGCATTCTGGTCGTGGATGACTTCCCGACCATGCGGCGCATCGTGCGCAGTTTGCTCAAGGAGCTGGGCTTCAATAACGTCGATGAAGCGGAAGACGGTCAAGAAGCGCTCAACAAGTTGCGTGCCGGTGGCTTCGAGTTCGTGGTTTCGGACTGGAATATGCCTAATCTCGATGGTCTCTCGATGCTCAAGGAGATTCGTCAGGACGATGCGCTGTCGGAACTGCCGGTGCTGATGGTCACGGCGGAAGCCAAGAAGGAAAACATCATCGCCGCCGCTCAGGCGGGGGCGAATGGATATGTCGTTAAGCCGTTCACCGCCGCCACGTTGGAAGAGAAGCTGGACAAGATTTTCGAGAAACTGGGCAAGTAAGTTCGCACGAGGAGGGTAGGCTATGAGCGGTGAAACGCAGCCGGAGAACAGTGCGGATGGCGCCCCCGCTGACGAGCTGATTCACAAGATCGGCAAAATGACGCGGATGCTCCACGAAAGCATGCGTGAGCTGGGGCTGGATAAGGAGATCGAAAAGGCGGCCGAAGCGATTCCCGATGCGCGGGATCGCCTCAGTTATGTCGCGGCCATGACCGAGCAAGCGGCGGAACGGTCGCTGAATGCCATCGACCAGGCACAGCCATTGCAAGAGCGTATGGAGTCGGGGGCCGAGAAACTCGATCAACGCTGGGAAGAATGGTTTGCGGCGCCTGTCGAACTGGACGACGCCAAGGAGTTGGTGAAGGACACGCGAGAATTTTTGCGTGATGTGCCCACGCAAACCAAGGCGACCAACGCGCAGTTACTCGAAATCATGATGGCCCAGGATTTTCAGGACCTGACCGGCCAGGTCATCAAGAAAATGATGGATGTCATTCGTGAGATCGAACAGCAGCTAGTACAGGTGCTGATCGATACCGCGCCGGAGAGCCATAACAAGGAAGAGTTGCAGCAACTTGCCGACGAGCGTTCGCGTAAACCTCAGAAGGGTGGTGATGAGTTGCTCAACGGGCCGCAGATCAAGCCCGAAGGCACCGATGTCGTCAATAACCAAGACCAGGTCGACGACCTCCTCGATAGCCTGGGCTTCTGATCCCTCCTTGCGCTGCCGGTGGCCCGCCGGCAGCATTTCAGCCTCGCGTCGCCTGAATAGCACGGCTAAGTAGTCGCTATTCCAGTGATCGGCCGTCCCGCGTTCCCGAGAAAATAGCCCGCATTCTATGCATGTGCTCGTCCGGTGCCTTGGTGGTTGCCTTGGTGCGGGGCGTCTATTGCCGCGACGTCAGAGGGGCCATGGCCGAAGGTAGCGAAAGCGACGAGGAAAAGACCGAAGACCCGACACCCCGACGCCTCGAAAAGGCGAAGGAAGACGGGCAGGTCGCGCGCTCGCGTGAACTGACCACCTTCATGCTATTGGCGGCGGGCGTGGCCACGTTGTGGATGCTGGGCGGACACCTCTACGACAGCTTGGGAGCGGCCATGGAGAAGTCGTTCATCTTCTCGCGTGGTGAGGCGTTCGACACCGCCGTGCTGATGTCGCATGTCTGGTCGCTGGGCCAAAACATGCTGCTGTCCTTGTTGCCGTTGTTCCTCATCGTAGCGGTCGTCGCCCTGGCAGCACCGGTCATGCTGGGTGGCTGGCTGATGTCGGCGAAGTCGATGCAACCACAGCTTTCCAAGCTCAATCCCATCAAGGGCTTAAAGCGCATGTTCTCTTCCCAGGTGCTGGCCGAGCTGGGCAAGGCCGTGGCCAAGTCGACGTTGGTGGGGGGTGTCGCCGTGGCTTTCCTCTGGTGGCATCGCGGCGATCTCCTGGGCTTGATGAACCTGCCGCTGAACGAAGCATTGGCGCGCAGTATGAAGCTCGCCGCTTTGTGTCTGGCCTTGTGCGTGGCGACGCTCATCGTCGTGGTGTTGATCGACGTGCCTTTCCAGTTGTGGAGCTTTTCCAAGAAGCTGCGCATGACCCAGGACGAGGTCAAGAAAGAGCATAAGGAAACCGAGGGCGATCCCCAGGTGAAGGCCCGCATGCGCGCCCAGCAGCAATCCATGGCACGGCGACGGATGATGGCCAAGGTGCCGGATGCGGACGTTATCGTCACCAACCCGACGCACTATGCCGTGGCGCTGATGTATGAAGGGAGCCAGATGGAGGCGCCACGCGTTGTGGCCAAGGGGGCGGACATGGTCGCCACGCGTATTCGCGAGATGGGCGAAGCGCATGGTGTGCCCTTGCTGGAAGCGCCCCCGTTGGCACGTGCTCTGCATCAGCATGTGGACCTCGATCAAGAGGTTCCCGCGAATCTGTATACCGCCGTGGCGGAGGTCCTGGCTTGGGCCTACCGCTTGAAACGTGTGCGCGAGGAAGGGGGTGACTGGCCGCAAACGCCTTATGACCTGCCCGTGCCCGACGAGTTAGATCCGTCTCGGCCAAACGTTGCCGACGCCAAGGACACACCATGAATGCGTTGAGTCAGTTATGGGGCCGTCGTGAGTGGCTGAACGACACCCGCCTGAAGGTGCTGGCCGGCCCCGTGCTGATCATCATGATCCTGAGCATGATGATCCTGCCGTTGCCGGCGTTCGTGCTGGACCTTCTCTTTACCTTCAATATCACCCTGGCGATCATGGTGTTGCTGGTGAGCATGTTCACGCAGAAGCCGCTCGACTTCGCGGCCTTCCCGGCGGTCTTGTTGTTTTCGACCCTATTGCGGTTGTCGTTGAACGTCGCTTCCACACGCGTGGTCTTGATGGAAGGCCACGAGGGTGGCGATGCCGCCGGCAAGGTGATCCAGGCGTTCGGCGAATTCCTGATCGGGGGCAATTTCGCCGTCGGTCTGGTCGTCTTCATGATCCTGGTGGTGATCAACTTCATGGTCATCACCAAGGGGGCCGGGCGTATCGCCGAGGTCGGCGCGCGCTTTACGCTGGATGCCCTGCCCGGCAAACAGATGGCGATCGACGCCGACCTCAATGCCGGTTTGATCGGTGAGGAAGATGCACGCGCGCGGCGTCAGGAAATCTCCCAAGAAGCCGATTTTTACGGTTCCATGGATGGGGCCAGCAAGTTCGTGCGCGGTGATGCCATCGCCGGCATCATCATCATGATGATCAACTTGATCGGCGGCCTGGTGATCGGTATGGCGCAACACAGCCTGAGCTTTTCCGAAGCCGCCCATACTTATACCCTGCTGACCATCGGCGACGGTCTGGTGGCGCAGATCCCGGCACTGGTGATTTCCACGGCAGCGGGTGTCACCGTCTCGCGCGTCAATACCGAACAGGACGTCGGCCAGCAACTGATCAGCCAGCTCTTCAATAACCCACAGGTATTGATGCTGGCGGCGGGTGTCATGGGGCTGCTGGGCCTCGTGCCAGGGATGCCCAACGTAGTCTTCTTGCTGTTTACCGCGTTGCTTGGCGGCTTGGCCTGGTGGATGTGGCGTCGCAACCAACAACAAGATACCCCGGAAGCATCGCCCCAGACACCGCCCCCACAGGCGGAAGTGCCGGAAGCTAGCTGGGACGATGTGCAACTGGTCGACACCCTGGGTCTTGAAGTCGGCCATCGCTTGATTCCGCTCGTCGACCATCGCCAGAAGGGTGAGTTGCTGGGGCGTATCAAGAGCGTTCGCAAGAAATTCGCCCAGGATGTCGGCTTTCTGCCACCGGTGGTGCATATTCGCGACAACCTCGAATTGGGGCCGTCGACCTACGTCATCACCCTCAAGGGCGTCGAGGTGGGACGCGCCGATGCGCATCCGGGGCAATGGTTGGCCATCGACCCGGGGCAAGTGTCGGGCAAGGTGGAAGGCACTGTGACCCAGGATCCAGCCTTCGGCTTGCCCGCCGTATGGATCGACGCCGCGCAGCGTGAACGCGCTCAGGTTTACGGTTACACCGTGGTCGACGCGAGTACTGTGGTGGCCACGCATCTCAACCACCTGCTGCATCGCCACGCCAATGACATGCTGGGACGTCAGGAAGTGCAGCAATTGCTCGATAAGATCGCCGCCGAGAACAAATCGCTGGTCGAGGACGTGGTGCCCAAGCTGCTGACCCTGACTGCGATGCAGCGCATTCTGCAGAACCTGCTCGCCGAAGAAGTCTCGATTCGCGATATGCGCACCATCCTCGATACGCTGGCCGAGTATGCGCCACAGCAGGCCGATCCCCATGAGTTGACCGCCATGGTGCGTGTGGCGTTGGGACGCTCGATCACCCAGCAGTGGTTCCCAGGGGACCAGGAGATGCATGTCATCGGTCTGGAAGCCAATCTCGAACAGGTCCTCACCCAAGCACTGAGCAACGGTGGTGGCCTGGAACCGGGGCTGGCCGACACGCTCATGGAACAGTCGGTGGCCGCCGTGGAGCGCCAGGAAGGGCGTGGCGAGCCGGCGGTGCTGGTCGTCCAGCATAGCTTGCGCGCCTTGCTGGCCCGCTTCCTGCGCCGGCGCATCACCCATCTGGTGGTGATGTCCAATGCCGAAATTCCTGATGACCGCACCTTGCGTGTCACCACCCACATCGGAGCCCGTTCATGAGCGTGATGCGCTTTCTCGGTGTCAACAGCCGCGAGGCGATGCGGCAGGTGCGAGACGCGCTGGGAGACGACGCGCTGATTGTTTCCAATCGGCGTGTGGAGGATGGCGTCGAGGTCGTGGCGGTGGCCGAAGAGGCACAGTCGTCACTGGTCGAGCAGGCCGAGACTAGAACAGCACCTGCAGATCCGGCGTCCCCGCCCATGAGCGACGCATCGCCCGCGCCGGGGCAGGATCGCCTGTACGCCGAGATGCAGGCCATGCGCGAACTGCTGATGTCGCATATTGCCGAGACACCGCGCCCGCGGAGTGCACGTCCCGGGGTGCGTGGCGTTCTGCGCCAGCGTTTGATTACTGCCGGCTTCAGCGCACGACTGGTGCGCGAAATGCTAGAGACGCTGCCTGACGAGTTCACCGACGTCGAGGCCGATGATCCGCGCTTGCTGGCCTGGAGCCGGCGTCAATTGGAAACGCGTCTCGAGGTACTCGATGACGAAGCAACGATGCTCGAGACCGGCGGCGTGTTTGCGTTGGTGGGGCCGACCGGCGTGGGCAAGACCACTACCACCGCCAAGTTCGCAGCACGCTACGTGATGCGCTTCGGTGGGGACGACGTGGCACTGGTGACGACCGATGATTATCGTATCGGTGCGCATGAGCAGTTGCGTATCTATGCGCGTTTGTTGGGGGTCGATGTGCATGCGGTGCACCACGAAGACGACCTCGAAGGGCTGTTGTCGGCGCTTGAAGGCAAGCGCATGGTGATCGTCGATACCGTGGGCATGAGTCAGCGCGATCAGCGCGTGGCAGGGCAGATCGCGCGTCTCGGCGGTGCGGGGCGTCCGGTGCGGCGTCTGCTGTTACTGAACGCAGCCAGCCATGGCGATACGCTCGAGGAAGTCGTCGATACCTATCAACGTGCCTCTCGCGACGCGGGGGCACCATTATATGGATGTCTGTTGACCAAGGTGGACGAGGCGCCCCGCCTGGGAGCCGCGCTGGATGTCGTCATGCGTCACGGACTGCGGCTATATTACGTGTCCCATGGTCAGCGTGTGCCTGAAGACATGCGCCTGGCTGAAGCGCCGGCATTATTGGATGAGGCCTTGGCCGTGGGGCAGGGCTCGCCGTTCACCTTCGATGAAAACGTGCTTACCGACATGCTGCGGCCCACCGACTCCGGACAGGGCTTGCAGGCATTATCGCGTGACCTCTTGGCGCAACGTCACCAGTTGACGCGGGTGATGGAGGCACTGCAGCGCGACGTACCGGGTATGGCGTTGCTTGCCGCTGCTTGGCGCCGTGGCGAGTCGCCGCGTAGCATGCAGCAAACTTGGCTCGAGTCGCATCTGGCGCCGCCGCCGATGGTCAAGGCATGGGGCGAGGCCGAGGCCACCGGTCTGTTCTGGCCCAGCGGGAGGCCGCGGGGGATGGACTGGGTTGCGCCAATGCTGCCGTTGGATGCCAACGGCGATGTGTTACCGATGGCGTGGCCCCTGCACCGCTGGCCGCCATCCGATACGCAACGTTTGACCCTGGCGCGTCGCCACCTGGGCAGTCATTGGCATGTATTCGCACGCGTGCCCGACACTGAGGTGAGGCAACAGCTGCGCGAGACAGACAGCCCCTGGCTGGCACGCGCGCACGTGCAGCAGCGTGTCTGGCATGCCGGTGAACGTCTGGCAATAGGCGAACTGGGCGATTTGGCCGAGTCATGTGGCCAGCATACCTGCCGCCTACGCGGACGCGCGCGTCGCGTGACACTATCGTGTTTACCCGTGTCCTTGGCCGAAGCCGAGGCGGATGATCTGCAGCTATGGATCGCGGCGAGTCACGACCCCGAAAGCGGTCGCCGGCGGGGCGTGTACCATTGGCTGGGTCGCAGGGGCGATGCGTTGGATATCGACATGCGCGCCTTCATCTATCGGCAGCTCGAACAGGACGATCTGATGCGCTTGATGCGTACTGCCTGGCAACAGCTGGGGGCGTCGCTGGATTGTGAATTACGTGTCTATCTGGCGGCTCAGTTGGCGGCTTTGGCGCTGCGTATGGATTTAAGCGACGAAGGCTGGGCGGTGGATGCACGGCCGGTGGTGAAGCGCCTCGCCGGCGAGCGCAAACGACGCAGTCCCGAAACCCTTTTGCATGGCTTGATGCACTTGCTGACGGCGCATGCGGCGCTGTCACAGGCATCGTGAGGTGACGATGAGCGATCAAGCGGCGGGATTGCGGGCCTATGCGAGTCAACGGCGTGACAAGGCGAGTCTGGTGACGATCGGCCATCCGTCGCCTCAGGCGGTGACGGCGACCTGTGAACGACTTGAATCACTTAGTGGGCTTGCCTGGGAGACCTTGCCTCTCGCCGTCGGTGAGGTGACAGCCGGCCAGCGCGCCTCGCCACACTGGGGCATCTGGGTTGCCTCTGGCGCGGAAGGCCTGCAGCGCGCCTATCGCGAACTCAAGCAGTGGTCGCAGCGTGAACGCCTGCCGCGACTGTTGGTGATACGTGATCCGGCCAGCGCGGGTGACATGCCGCTTGGCAACTTGGTGGACACGGCACGCCGCTTCCTGGCGGTCGAGCTGGTCGTGGAACCCGCTGAGTGGCTGGCGCAAACACGTCCCACGAACGAGCGTCGCTCATGACATCCTGGGGATGTGTTCTGGTCGTGATGGCTGTGCTGAGTGCCGCGCTGGGCGTGACACCCAGCGCAAACGCCGCCGAAGCCGGCAGCTGGGCGGTGACACTGCCGCGAGGTCCGCTGTTGACGACACCGGGACGTGACGAGCGCACGAAGCCCCTGCGTCCGCCTACGTCCCAGCTGGTCGGCAATGGTCGCATCACGCGGGTATCCTGGCGCTACGCCATGCAGGAGACGCACGCAGTGCGGGCGTGGTTATGCCATCCACGCGGTTGTGTCGAATTGGCGACCCGGCGTGGCGCTACCCAAGCTCTGGAGGGGCTGTCTGCTGAAGGGCCCTTTGTACTGCGTTTCCGGTGTGCCGCTTCTGCAAGCGCAGCGGGTCCTGGCGTGCGCATCGAGAATCTGCAGTTAATCGTGAATTACCACTGATTGGTCGCGGCAGGGATGAATTCGGGAAAAGGCCCATCTAGCGAGGGTTATTCCGGCCTTGGGCATCGGGCCGGAAGCTCGATAATGTCAGCGGGCGTCGCGTCGAGCGTCGACCCGAACATCCGAGGCGATAGAGATGTATACGGCACAGGGCAAAATCGACCAACACGCATTGCTGGAGCAATACATGCCGCTCGTGCGGCGTCATGCGCTGGCATTGCAAGTACGCTTACCGGCCAGTGTCGAACTCGATGATTTGATTCAAGCCGGCATGGTGGGGTTACTCGATGCGCTGGAGCGCTTCGATACCGCCCAGGGGGCGAGTTTTTCCACCTTCGCCAACCAGCGCGTGCGCGGCGCGATGATCGATGAACTGCGCAGTCGCGACTGGATGCCACGCAGCGTGCGGCGCAGCGTGCGGGCGCTGGATCAGGCAGTACACAAGCTCGAACAGTCGCTGGGGCGTGCCCCGGACGAGCGCGAGATCGCCAGCGCGCTGGATATGAGCGTCGATGAATATCATCAGTTGCTGCTGGATGCCAATAACGGCTATCTGCTGGGCTTCGACGAGGTCGTGTCCGAGCTCGGCGAACCACCAGGGGGCGAAACCGCCCCGGCGACTCCGCACGAGGCATTGCTGAAAGGCGATGCGCGCACGCATCTGGTCGAGGCCATCGAGCAGTTGCCCGAGCGTGAAAAGCTGTTGCTGGGGCTTTATTACCAGGAAGAACTCAACCTCAAGGAAATCGGTGCCGTGCTCGGGGTCAGCGAATCGCGAGTATGCCAATTGCATAGCCAGGCCGTGGCACGTCTCAGGGGGCGGCTCGCGGCCTGAGGCTCATTCTTCCTCGTCTGCGGCGGTTACGGGCAACGGCTGTAGCATGACCGTACGGTTGCGACCGTATTCCTTGGCTTCGTAAAGTGCCTCGTCGGCGCGCTCGAACATGGCCTCCGCGCTCAGTGCCGGCTGATAATAGGTGGCGCCGATGCTGATCGTCAGCGTCAACCAACTGCCATCGGCGAGTCCGATAGGGGTCGCCGACACTGCATGTCGCACACGCTCGGCGATTTCCACGACTCTTGTGTCGGGAATTGCCATCAGGATGCAGAATTCCTCGCCACCGTATCGTGCCACGGCATCGTCGTCGCGGAGTTGTTCGGCGAGACGGGATGCGACGACTTTCAGCGCCTCATCACCCCACTGATGCCCATGGGTATCGTTGATATCCTTGAAGTGATCGATATCCGCGATCATCAACGCGAAGGGCGTGCCATGCCGTGCCTCGGTCATGAATTCCTCGATGGCCTGCTCGAAGCCGAATCGGTTGAGCAATCCTGTCAGCGCATCCTGGCTGATCATCTCCTCGGCCTCGGCGAGCTTGCGCTTTACCTTATGCAGATGGTCGAGATAGGGCCGCCGGTCGCGTAACACCACGATCAGCGAGGTAGCGTCGGTGTCGCGCATCGGCACAAGGGTGATCTCGACCGGCGTATCGTTATGCAGCGTCAGGTTGTGTCGCAGCGTGTCGCCTTGCTCGGCAAGCTCTTGGCGGATGCGCCGCTGCAAAATGCGTCGATCGCTGGAAAGAAACCATTGCGGCAATCGCGAGCCTTTGATGGCGGCACCTCGCGCGTCGATCAGGTGGCGCGCGGCGCTATTCCATTCGTAGATACACAAGCTTCCGAAATCGCACACCAGAACGCCGTCGGGCCAGCTATCGACCAGTCTACGCAGACGTCGCAAGGCTTTGTGCGTATTGATCGAGACACCATGGTCACCCAGCAGGCCTTCGGCATTTTCGGCTTCCGGTATCCGTGAGAAGGGCATGGGAAAAGTATCTCATGGTAACAATGGCGGAAGCGATAATGGGGGCCGGGCGGGGCGAGTACAAGGATCATCCCGCTATAAACGTCGGCCTGCTTATAACGTTCGCGGCGTCAGTGTGTCTCCGTCTTGACCTCCACCTCTGCCAGGGTCTCAGCCAGGCGGTCGCCGAGAGTCTTCCAGGCCGCGCCCAACGCCCTTACCAGGGCGGGGTAGCCATCGTCTTCCAGCGGGCGCGCGATCTTGAAGGACTCGCGTGACAGCGTGCGGTCTTGATCGTCGCGGATACGCCACTCGCCGCTGACCACGGCCATGCCGTCGTCGCGGCCCTGGAATCGGTCGACGTCGAGCTGGACATGCAGCGCCGGCGAGGGCGCCGCAGCGGGCTGGCCGCGAAGTAGCACCTCGGCATTGGGCAAGGCCTGAGCGAGATGTCGGCGCATGCGCTCTTGCAACTGGCGAGCCAGGGGCTCGGCCCAAAGATGGTGGCGGGCCTGGTGGATACGAAGTTCACCGAGTTGCATGACGATGCCGCCGTCCTTCAGGTAGCTGGCCATGTTGGGTGGCGCGAGCCATACGCTCCCCCTGAAGTTGCCGGCGACGTCGACATCTTTTACTTCGCTGGGCAACGTATAGCGGGATTGCTCGATGCCTTGGCTGGCACAACCGGCCAGCACCATCGTGATAAGCCCCAGCCCGACGATGACGAGAAGTCGTATCGGGCGTACCAGGCGTCGACTACGGTCAAAGGTCGTCTCGGTCATCATTGCGGGGCCTTCGGTTGCGGATCTGGAATGTCTTTGCTCTCAAAAATCAAGGCGTTGGGCTCTTCGCTCAATGTACGGGCGAAGGGTTGCAGGTCGCGCATCAACGATTCGAGTCGCGAGAGGGTATCGTTGAGTTCGCGATAACCCTGCGAGCCGGGGGAGAAACCCTCTAAGGTCTCACGGGTCTGACGTAGCGTGGCGTTAAGGTTTTGCGGCAATTGGCGAGTCGCGGGATCGTTCAGTAAGGCATCCACGGAATTGGCTATCTCGTTGACCTGACGCATCGTTGCCTGTGTCGTCGAAAGCGTCTTGTCGAGCGAGTCAAGGATCGGTTCGACCTGCAACTCGTTGAGTTTATCGAGCAGGTTTGCGACCTTCTGTTCAATTTGGGCAAAACCACCGGATGTCGTGGGAAAGACCTGCTTGCCTTCAAAGGTCAAAGGTTGATAAGCAGCGGGGTCCTCCTTGAAGTTTAGGTCGACGAACAAGGCGCCGGTCAATAGATTGCCGGCCTTGAGCGTCGCGCGCAGGCCGTGTTTGAACATGCCTTGTAAGCGTTCGCGCCACTCGTCGGCATTGAAGTCTGCCTGAATATCATCGAAGCGTTGAGGCTCGATGCGAATCAAGACCGGAATCGCAAAGCGATTCAAGGTATCGGGCTGCGGTGCGGAGAAACGCCATGGCACCGCCTCCACTGTGCCAACGCGCACCCCTCGATACTCGACCGGATCCCCCTTGCCGAGGCCACGAACGGTATCGTCGACGAGCAGCACATAGTCGAGATAACGATCGAAGGTCCCTTCACGGGCGCTCTCCCTGTCGCTGAATAATTGATAGGTGGCGCCTGGCTCGGCGGGTTGCCCCATCTTGACGTCTTCGGGGACCCCAAAGGTCACACCGCCACCGATGAGTGACTCTATTGACTCGACATTGACCTGGAAGCCCTGGGAATTCAGGCTCAGATCGATGCCGGACGACACCCAGAAGCGCGTGGTATCGGTGACCAGTACATCATAGGGTGACTGAATGTAGAGGCGGTGGCGCATTTCCTTTTCTTGGGGGTCGAATTCGGTGTTTTCCACGCGTCCCACGGTGAAGCCCTGATAGGTGATGGGGTCGCCGGTACGCAGGGAGCTTCCCACTTGACTGACCAGGTTGATGCGAATGCCTGGCGCATCGGGAGGGGCCACGGGGGGCTGGTCGAGCACATCGAAGTTGCGTTGAGACTCGTCGCTACTGCCAGGGAGGAGTTGTATGTACGCCCCTGAGAGCACGGTCCCCAGGCCACTGATGCCTTCACGGTCGATACGTGGCTTGACCACCCAGAAGCGTGTCTCGTTATTGAGCATGCGTTCTGTGTCGGGTTTCATGCGCGCGGTGATCACGGTGTGTGACATGTCGTCGGAGAGCGCCACTTCCTCGACGCGGCCGACTTGGACATTGCGTGTCTTGATCAATGTCTTGCCTGCCTCGATACCCTCGGCGTTCTTCATTTCCAAGGTGATCGTCGGCCCCAGGCCGGAAAAATTGTCGTAAAGCATCCACATGCCGATGAGGACCGCCACCAGCGGTACGATCCAGATCGGCGAGAGGCGCCGGCGATATTGGCGGGTCGCGCGCTGTGGAGCATCAGGCATCGTCGGGTTCCTTGCGTGTTGAAGCTGTTGCGGTGCGCCGTGTCAGACGAGGTCGCCACGTGCGATCCGGGCGTTCAGGGAGCTCATCCCAGATCATGCGCGGGTCGAAGCTATTGGCTGCCAGCATGGTGATCACCACGACGCTGGCGAAGGAGAGGGCGGCAGGCCCCGGCGTGATCGATATCAACTCGCCCGCGCGGATCAGCGCGACGAGGATGGCGACCACGAAAACATCCACCATCGACCAGCGGCCGATGAACTCGGTGATGCGATAGAGGCGCACGCGGGTGACATTGCTGAGTGGCTCGCCGCGATGACGTACCGCGTAGCACAACCAGCCGAGTGCGAGGATCTTGCCGATGGGCACCACCACGCTTGCAGTGAAGATGATCACTGCGATGGGAATGTCGCCGTGCTGCAGAAACAGCATGACACCGCCGATGATGGTCGAAGGCGATGTGTTACCCAGCGATGTCGTGCTCATGATCGGGTAAATGTTCGCCGGAACGTACATCACCACCGCAGCGAGCAGCAAGGCCAGCGTGCGCTGTCGGCTGCCAGGTGTCCGCGCATGAAGCGTTTCCCCGCAGCGTCGGCAGCGCCCGCGCCCTTGTGTATCGAGACGATTGACCAGCCCGCAGGTCGCGCATCCGCTCAAGCCTTGCGGCGTTGCGGGCTCGCCCGAGCGGGCGCCTTCCGGTGCCAGGGGCTCGCTGGCCAGCGCGAACCACATCCAGTCGGTGTCGATGGACTGGGTGGTGAGCAGCAATAGCAAGGCATAAACGCAAAACGTCCAGAACGAGAGCCCCAGGCTGACATCGGCCATACCCGCGACCTTGATCAGACTGACCAGCGCCGCGATGACGAAGACATCGGCCATCATCCAGGGCGTCAAATGCTCCAGGGCACGAGCGATGCCGCGCGAATGGGGCAGTATGCGGCGCCCCATGAGCCCTAACGAGAGCCAGGTGACGCCACACAAATAGACCACAGGCAGAATGATGACGGTCAGTAGCACACAAATCGCCACCAAGGGTTCATGGAAGCCGACTAGCGTCGAGGCGGTGTCAGTCAGCTCGATGCGGTTGGTGACGCCGCGGGCCTCGAAACTAATGAAGGGAAAGACGACCGACAGCATCAGCATGATCAAGGCGGCGATGGCCAGTGCCAGGCTACGCTCGGCGGGTTTGTCATGGCGCGTGGCTAGCGTATGGTCGCAACGTGGACAGTTGGCTTTCTGGCGTGGCTGCAAGGGCGGTAGTGCCACCAGCAGGTCGCATTCGTGACAGGCGCGCAGACGGCGCCGAGAATGGCGCGTCGTCGCCACCGGCGTCGCCGCGTCGCATGGCGAGTGATGAGGCGCTTGTGACGAAACGTTATCTGCCAAACTCAGTCTCGCTCATGGGTTCATGGTGCCGAATGATGCATGCACTATAGCAATTCGGCGCGGTGTCGTTCCGACAGACTTTTGCCTGATAACATCAGCAGCGCGGACAGCATACATTCACTTACGTATGTTTGTCAGTAGCGTACTCAGTGGATTGCGTTAGAATAGCGCGGCATCGCGATAACATGCATGACACGACGACATTCAAGGACAACGACATTCAAGGAGAAGTATCGTGCTGATGGCCATCATCGCCGTAGCGTTGGGGTTGGCGGTTCTGGTATGGAGCGCCGACCGGTTTGTCGATGGCGCGGCGTCGACCTCGCGTCATCTGGGGTTGCCACCGCTGTTGATCGGCATGGTGGTCATCGGCTTCGGCACCTCGGCGCCGGAGCTGATGGTCTCGGGGCTTTCCGCCTGGGCAGGCAATCCCGGCCTTGCACTGGGTAACGCCTATGGCTCTAACATCGCCAACATTGGCTTGATCGTGGGGTTCGTGGCACTGCTCAGCCCCCTGACCATGCACTCGCAAGTGCTGCGTCAAGAGTTGCCACTCTTGATGCTGGTGACGGTGGCATCGCTATGGTGCCTGCAGGATGGCAGTGTGTCGCGGGTGGATGCGCTGTTGCTGCTGGCGATGCTGGTGGCCTTTCTGGTGTTCAGCATCATGCGGGGGCGTCAGCAGGGCAGTGACACGCTGGCCGACAATACCACCGCCAATCTCGATACTCAGTCGATGACGCTCAAGCGTGCGATCACCTGGACGCTGGTGGGACTGGTCATGCTGATCGTCAGTTCACGCTTGCTGGTATGGGGCGCGGTGGATATCGCCTCGGCATTCGGCGTCAGCGATCTGGTCATCGGCTTGACGGTGGTCGCCATCGGGACCTCGTTGCCGGAGCTTGCCTCCTCGATCAGCGCGGTGCGCAAGAACGAGCATGATCTGGTGCTCGGCAACGTGGTGGGTTCCAACCTCTTCAATACCCTCGCCGTGGTTGGGCTGGCGGGGATCATCGATCCGATCGACGTGGATAACGCGGTCGTAGTGCGTGACTGGCCGGTCATGGCGGGCTTGACCCTTGCGCTGACCGTGTTCGGCATCGGCTGGAAGGGCCAGGGGCGAATCAACCGCCTGGAGGCGGCCTTGCTGTTGGCAACGTTTATTGCCTATACGACATGGTTGGTCGTGTCGGTCATCGGCGGGCGCTAAAGAGCGCGTGAATCAGGCGTGCGCTTGCCACGGCGAGAGCACGCCAAGGGCGTCGCTGAGAGGCCGTAGATCGTCGATGGAGGCTGGGGCGTGGGGCTGATGTTCGATGCGTATGCATGTGCGGTCCGCGAATGACGTCTCGAGCTGCTCGATCCACGGGCGTTGTTCCTCGCGCCAATTGGCGAGCCACTGGCTATCGACCGTCGTGGGCAGGCATTTGTTGATGACCACCGCGCCCACATGCAGGCCATTGGCTTCCAGCAGGTCACGCGTGCGAGCGGTTTCCAGCGCCGGCAGGCGTTCCGGGTTAGCGACCAGAATCATCGCCGAGTGCGCAGGGCAGGTCAGGTGTTCGCGAGCGGCGGCGAGGCGTCCGCGTCGGCGCATCAGCGCCTCTTGGATAGGGTCGTCGACGACCTCGCCATCCCCCAGCCAGGCCTTGTAATCGCTGCGCACCTTGTGGCGACGCTGCATCAAGCCGTCCACCCAGGCGCCCATGATCTCCGGCAATGCAAGCAAGCGCACGGTATGGCCGCCTGGCGCGGTATCGAAGATCAAGCGGTCGTAGTGTTGCCCGGTATCGAGTAGCAAGCCGACCAGGGCGTCGAACAGAGCAGCTTCTTCGGTGCCCGGTGCGTGACGGGCCAGATCGAGCTGGCGGAAGACCGCCGCGCTACGTTCACCGCTCACCATGGGCTTGATGGTGTCCTTGACCTGGTCCAAATAACGCTTGGTTTCATGGTCAGGATCGAGTTCGACGACATCCAGGCCGGGGCGCATGCGTGTCGGTGTCGGGCCGGGCTGGCGACCGAATAGATCGGCCAGGTTGTGGGCCGGGTCGGTGGACACCAGCAGGGTGTTCCATCCGGCATTCGCGCAGCTCAGTGCGTAGGCGGTCGCGCAACTGGTCTTGCCGACGCCGCCCTTGCCGCCGAAAAACAGGCTCTTGGCCATATCGGCTATCTCTCCTCGGTTATGCCACGCGTCATCGGCGCCGCTCAGCAACAGCGAAAACCATCCAGGGGCGAGCGGGGCATGCCCTGGCGCTGATGCCACTCGTGAAAGCGGTCCAGCATGTAGGGATATAGCTCCAGGGTCATGTCGCCGACGGGGTTGGGAATCCCCATCATGTCGCAGAAGCACAGCAGCATGAAGAGATCTTCTTCATCCTGGAGTTCACGGATGATTTCACGCCGGTGCTGAAGGCTCAGCACCGAATCGTAACCCTCGATGAGTCGTTTGACCCGCGTCCGCCAGCCGGCGGACGCGGTACGTTCGTCATCAGCGCGACTCATCGGAACTCGGCTGTTGTTGCTGCGTAGGGACGCCACCCTGGCGGAAGCTGCGTGAAGCCTCGAGCAGAATCCATAGCGTGAAGACCATGATCAAGCTGCCGAAGGTGAACAGCAGCAAGTTGCGATCGGCATCGCCGAAGCCCGACCAGGTGAAGATCACTTGTTGCCCCATGGCCCATAGCGTCATGACCAGCAGGAACAGCATCGGCGCCAGCGTGAACACCACCGGACGGCCCTGACGCTTGAGCCATACCGACACCAGCATCAGCGTGATACCGGCCAGCAACTGGTTGCTGGTGCCGAACAGCGGCCACAGTAGATAGCCGCCGGATCCGAAGCCGTTGGGGCCTTCTGGCAGGATCACCAGCGCGGCACTGGAGATGACGGCGATGCTGGTCGCGACGTGCTTGCGCGCGATCACTGGCATGCCGTACTCGATGCCCAGTTCGGCGATGATATAACGCATCAGACGCACCGCGGTATCCAGCGTGGTGGCGGCGAAGCTGACCACGATCACTGCCACCAGGGTCGAGCCCATGTGCTCGGGAATGCCGAGGTTACCGGCGAGCTGGCCAGCACCTTTCACGAAAGAACCGAGCCCGCTGGAACCGGCCGCCGAGAAGCTCGAGTAGGTGGCGGTGAAATCCGCACCGGACGCGAACAGCGTGCCCACGGCGATGATCGCGATCATCGCCAGCATGCCTTCGCCCAGAGCGCCGCCATAGCCGATCATGCGGGCGTCAGTTTCCTTGTCGAGCTGCTTGGATGTCGTGCCCGAGGCGACCAGACCATGGAAGCCGGAAATCGCCCCGCAGGCGATGGTGATGAACAGCAATGGATACCAACTGATATCGGCTTCGCCATTGACGCTGGGTGCGGTCATCTCCGGTGCTCCGAAGAATAGCCCCAGATACAGCAGAGCCAAGCCGACCACTAGCTGGTGCGAGTTGATGTAATCACGCGGCTGCAACAGCTTCCAGACCGGCAGCGTGGAAGCGATGTAGACATACACCATCAGCACCACGATCCATACCAGGAAGGCCATCGACGTAGCATTGAAGCCACCCACGACCGAGGCTTCGGCACCGCCGAACCAGCTGACCAGATCGATTTGCAGCATGGGGATCTCGCTGGCCAATAACGCGGCGCCATACATGACGGCGAGGGCGATCACCGAAGGCAAGAGCATCGATCCCGAGTGGCGGTAGACGCGATAGCCGATCCACACCGCCAGAGGAATCTGGATGAACACCGACAGCACACTGGCCGGGAAAGTGATGAACAGCTTGGCGATGACCCAGGCGAAGACCGCGTTGACCATCAATACCAGAATCAAAATGATGAACAGGAACAGCAGTTTGGCGCGCTGGCCGATCAGCTTGTTGGCCAGCGTACCGATGGAATGGCCCTTGTGGCGATTGGAAAGCACCACCGCGCCGAAGTCATGCACCCCGGCGGCGAATACGGTCCCCAGCACGACCCACAGGATGGCCGGCAGCCACCCCCAGTAGATGGCGATGGCGGGCCCCACGATGGGGGCTGCGCCAGCCACCGAGGTGAAATGGTGTCCCCACAGGATCCATTTGTTGGTGGGCACGTAGTCGACGCCATCTTGATAGGCGTGCGCGGGCGTTTGGAAATCGGGGTCGAGACGGTAGATGCGTTCGGCGATGAACTTCGAATAGAAACGATAGCCCATCACGAAACACACAGCGCCAAAGATGGCGATCCAGATAGCGTTCATGAGTGATCCTTGTCGAGATAGGTCATGCGGGGCGCCGACCGTATTTTTTGATGCGGCTACGCTACCAAAGAGGGATGGTGTTTTCCGTTAGACGAACGGTGCAGAACAAAGGCCCTGCGACATCGGCGCGCATGCGGCAATTTGCCTTGCGGCAACGCGACACATACCAAACCCAGTCATAGCGCTTTTTAAGGCTATATAAACCCTCTACGATGTAGGGGTATTGGAAACGCAACAATAAGATCCAGGCGGCGGGCCGTTTCCGGCTATGACCCCCTCATTCCGATGACATTTCGACTACGTGGGCTTCAAGGAGTCAGCCATGGCGCTAGATCCGATCCTCCTGTCGCGATTGCAGTTTGCATTCGTGGTTTCCTTTCATGCCATCTTCCCGGTCTTCACGATCGGTCTGGCGTCCTATATTGCCGTACTGCAGGGCCTTTACGTGTCCACGGGCAATCGCGTCTGGGATCGCCTCGGCCTGTTCTGGACCAAGGTGTTCGCCGTGGTCTTCGGCATGGGGGTGGTGTCCGGCATCGTGATGGCGTTCCAGTTTGGTACCAACTGGAGCAACTTCTCGCAGATGGCGGCGAACTTCATCGGCCCGATGCTGAGTTACGAGGTGGTCACGGCGTTCTTCCTCGAGGCCGGCTTCCTGGGGGTGTTGCTGTTCGGCCGTCATCGTGTCTCGCCGGCGGTACACTTCTTCGCCGCGTTGATGGTCGCCGTGGGCACCTTCATCTCGGCGTTCTGGATTCTCGCCACCAACAGCTGGATGCAGACCCCCGACGGCTACGAGATCCGCGAGGGCGTGATCCATGTGACCTCCTGGGTTGATGCGATCTTCAACCCGTCCTTCCCGTACCGCTTCACGCACATGGCGCTGGCCGCGTTCTTGACCGGCGGCTTCGTGGTGACCGGGGTCAGTGCCTGGTTTTTGCTGCGCGGGCGTGAAGTCGATGCCCACAAGCGTGCGCTCTCGATGACGCTATGGCTGTTGTTGATCCTGGCGCCGCTGCAAGCTTACGTCGGTGATGAGCACGGTTTGAACACGCTGGAACACCAGCCGATGAAAATCGCCGCCATGGAAGCTAACTGGGAAACCCAGTCGAACGTGCCGCTGTTGCTGTTCGCATTGCCGGACCGCGATATACAAGGCAACCATTTCGAGATCGGCATTCCCAATGGCGCGAGTCTCATTCTGCGCCACGATCCCGATGGCGTCGTGCCGGGACTCGAGGAGATCTCTCCCGAGCGGCAACCGCCGGTGTGGATCACCTTCTATAGTTTCCGCGTGATGGTGGGTCTGGGGCTACTGATGATCGCCTTCGCCGTCGCCGGGCTGGTGCTGCGCAAGGGCGGACGCATCTATCGCAGCCGCTGGTTCCTGCGTGGGCTGCAAGGCATGACGCTGGCGCCGTTCGTGGCGGTGGTCGCGGGCTGGTTCGTGACCGAGACCGGACGCTCTCCCTGGCTGATCTACGGCGTGCTGGATTACGCCGACGCCGTCACGCCATCGTTGAGTGGCGGCATGGTGCTGTTCACGTTGATCGGCTACATCGCCGTCTATGCGGTGATCTTCATCGCCGGTGTCTATTACCTGTGCAAGGTGATCGACCAGGGACTCGATGAGCGCGACGACACGGAGGATTTGGATAGCCACGACCGTCCGGCGCGGCCCATGTCCGCTGCCCACGTGCCCTTTGATGATGCGCGCGACGATCGCGCCCCGAACAGGAGCTAAGCCATGGAAACGTTCGATCTCTCGTTGATCTGGGCCGTCATCATCGCCTTCGGGGTGATCATGTACGTGCTCATGGATGGCTTCGATCTGGGGCTGGGGATACTGTTCCCCTTCGCCCCCGACGAAGACGCGCGCGACGTGATGATGAATTCCGTCGCCCCGGTCTGGGACGGCAACGAGACCTGGCTGGTGCTGGGTGGCGCAGGATTGATCGGGGCCTTCCCGCTGGTCTATTCGATCCTCTTGCCGGCGATGTACATCGGGGTTTTTCTGATGCTGGCGGGCTTGATCTTCCGCGGCGTGGCTTTCGAGTTCCGCTTCAAGTCGCGGCGTACACGCAACTGGTGGAATGCGGCCTTTGCCGGCGGCTCCTTCGTGGCGGCCTTCGCCCAGGGCGCTGTGGTGGGGGCCTATATCGAAGGCTTCGAGACCGCCAACCGCGTTTTCACTGGCGGGCCGCTCGACTGGCTGACGCCGTTTTCGGTGATCACCGGTCTCGGTCTGGTAGCAGGCTATGCGCTGCTGGGCGCGACCTGGCTGGTGCTCAAGTCTGAAGGCCATGTGCGTGACTGGGCGCGCGCCCTGGTGCCCAAGTTGCTCGTCGGCGTCGTGTTGGTCTTCGTCATCGTCAGCTTATGGACGCCGTGGATCGACCCTGACGTCTGGGAGCGTTGGTTCGACCACATGCAGGTGATCTGGTTGCTGCCGGCGCTGGCTCTGGCCTGTGTGATCGGCACTTATATTGCCAATCGCAAGGGGCGCGAGCTGCTGGCGTTCCTCTGTACCCTGGGCATGTTCATCTTCACCTACCTAGGGCTGCTGGTGAGCCGTTGGCCGTACGTCATTCCCCCGGACTACACCCTATGGGAAGCCGCTTCCGCCCCCGCATCGCAGTTCTTCCTGCTGATCGGCGTGCTGTTCGTGGTGCCCATCATCCTGACCTATACCGCCTGGTCGTACTGGGTGTTCCGCGGCAAGGTACGTGTCGGCGACGGGTATCACTGAGCCGTGTCCCGATCTCAAGCACACACACCGGCGCGCGCATCGCGCCAATGGCTGGCCGCGCAATCCCGCGATGTACGTGGCTGGCTGAGTCTCGCTATCGCCGCCGGTGTCGTCGGCGGGCTCGCGACCCTCGCGCAACTGGGCCTGATGGCGTGGCTGATCAGCGCCGTCGTGATCCACGACACGGCCTTGGTGACGCTATGGCCCTATGCGGCGGCGTTGGCCGGCGCGGTGGTCCTGCGTGCTCTGGCGCAGTGGCTGCAGGAGACCAGCGGTCTGGAAGCCGGGCTGCGCGTCAAGGCACGCGTGCGCGCCCAGGTGCTCGATCATCTCGCCGCGTTGGGGCCGGTGTCTCTGGCCGAGCGACATAGCGCCGGCAGCACCGCGCAACTGGTCGATCAGGTCGAGGCGCTGGAAGGCTATATCGCGCGGTACGTGCCCCAGGCCACGCTGGCGGTGGTATTGCCGCTGATCTTTCTCGGCGTGGCGTTCTCGCTGGACTGGTTGGCGGCATTGTTTTTCCTGATCGCGGCGCCGTTGATCCCGTTGTTCATGGCGTTGATCGGAATGGGCGCCCAGCGCCTCAACGAGCAGCAGTTCCAGGCCATGACGCGTCTCGCGGGGCATTTCCTCGACCGCGTGCGCGGGCTGACCACCCTGCAGCTGTTCGGTCGCACCCGTCAGGCCACCGAGGAGGTCAAAGCGGTGGCCGACGACTACCGGCGGCGCAATATGAAGACGCTACGCGTGGCGTTTCTCTCCTCGGCGGTACTGGAATTCTTCGCTTCGGTGTCGATTGCGGTGATCGCCATCTACATTGGTTTTGGGCTGCTGGGCTACATCCAGTTCGGCCCCGCCGATCAACTGACGCTGTTCAGCGGGTTGTTCCTGCTGTTCATGGCGCCGGATTTCTTCCAGCCGCTGCGCTTGCTTGCTCAGCATTATCACGACCGCGCCAGTGCGTTAGGCGCCGCCGAGGGTTTGCGCGCACTGCTGTCGCAGACGCCCCCACAGGGCGTGCGTATGCAGGCATTCGATAGTCCAAGCGATGATGCGACAGTGCCGAGGGCGCGCTTGGCTGGCGTCAGTGTGGCGCATGCCGGCCGTGGTCGCGTGCTGGGGCCGCTCGATCTCGATATCGCCGATGGCGAGGTGGTGGCGCTGGTGGGGCCGTCGGGCGTCGGCAAGTCGACGCTGCTGCAAGTGCTCGCCGGCTTCGTCGACGCCGAGGCGGGCGAGGTCGCGTTGCGTGCAGAGACATGCCTGGCCTGGCTCGATCAGCGGCCGTTCCTGATGCAGGGCACGCTGGCCGAGAACCTGCGCCTGGTCGCGCCCGAGGCCAGTGACGAGCGGCTGCAGGAGGCGATGACTGCGGCGCAGCTCGGCGACTTGCTGAATGCCTTGCCCGACGGACTCGCGACGTTCCTCGGCGAGCGCGGCCTGGGGCTTTCCGGCGGGCAGGCCAGTCGCCTGGCGCTGGCGCGGGTGTTTCTCAGTGACGCGCCTCTGGTGTTGCTCGACGAACCCACGGCGAGTCTCGATCCTGATAGTGAGCGCCGTGTGATCGAGGGGCTCAAGCAACTAGCCGCGCAAGGGCGGACGCTGGTGATCGCCACGCACCATCCCGCCGTGATGGGCATGGCCGACCGTGTGCTGCGTCTCGAGGCGGGGCAGTGGCATTCACAGGATGTATCGGCATCGTCGGAGGCCTTGTCATGACGGAGCCCACTATCATGAAGGGGGCCACTACCATGAAGGGGTCCACTAGAAAGGTGCTGGGCCCATGGTTGCGCCTGATGGCCGAGCGGCGTGCACGTTTGTTGCTCGGGGCGTTGCTGATGCTGGCGACGCTGCTGTTCGCCATCGGACTGCTGACGCTGTCAGGGTGGTTCATCACCGCCACCGGTTTGACCGGGATGATTCTCGCGGCGGGCGGAACGGCGACGATCAATGTTTTCACGCCGGGCAGCGGCATTCGCTTCTTCGCCGTGGGACGCACCGCCGCGCGTTACGCCGAGCGGCTCTACAATCACGATACCGTGCTGCGCCTGCTGGCGGATATTCGTGGGCGTACCTTTGCCGGCCTGTCACGGCTGTCGGGGCGTGAACTGGCGCGCTACCGCGCCGGTGAATGGCTCAACCGGCTGACCGCCGACATCGACGCGCTCGACAATCTCTATCTGCGCTTGCTGGCGCCACCATTGGTGGGGCTGCTGGCGATCCTCGTCGTCGGTGGCATTCTGGCGCTGGCCATGCCCGCGCTGGGCGGCGTGTTGCTGGCGATCATGCTGCCGTTGTGGGTGATCGTCACGCTGGGCATGGCCGTGGCGGGGCGTGGCCCCAGCGCACGACGCGTCGAGACGCTGGAACGCTTGCGCGTTCGCGCCCTGGAGCATCTGCAAGGCCTGGCCGAGTTGCGTACCTTCGGTGTACTCGGCGCTCACCGGGAAAGAGTAGAGCATGAGCAGCGGATGTTGCTCGACGATCAGCGGCGTCTAGCCCGCCGCACCGCGCTGGGTAACGCGCTGGTCACCTTGACTGTGCAAGGCGCCGCCGTGGCGATTCTATGCCTGGCGCTGCTCGCGTTTGCCGCGGGCAAGCTCTCGGCACCGGTGGCGAGCATGTTGCCACTGGCGGTACTGGCGCTGAATGAAGGACTCGCCATGCTGCCGGGCGCCTTCGTGCAACTCGGGGCCACGCGTATGGCGGCCGCGCGGCTCAATGCCGAGGCGTCGGCGCCTGCGAGTGACGACGAGGCGTCCATGGCGCATACCGAGGCGCCGTCGCTCACCTTCGAGGCAGTGACGCTGCGTTATCCGGGCATGGGTACTACGCCGGCCCTCGAAAACGTCAATCTGCATGTAGCCGCCGGCGAGCGTGTCGCCGTGCTGGGTCCCTCGGGCAGCGGCAAGTCGAGCCTTGCCCAGCTCGTCGTCCGCGCGTTCGACCCCGACGCGGGCAGCGTGCAATTGGCAGGGCAGGACCTACGCAGCCTGGCGCCGCAAGCGTTGCATGGACGGCTCGCCTACCTGACCCAGCACACCGAGCTCTTCCATGCCTCGTTGGCTGACAA
Source organism: Chromohalobacter sp. HP20-39 (assembly GCF_033052815.1). NCBI lineage: Bacteria > Pseudomonadati > Pseudomonadota > Gammaproteobacteria > Oceanospirillales > Halomonadaceae > Chromohalobacter > Chromohalobacter sp. HP20-39. The sequence continues at coordinate 453,252 of NZ_JAWHTP010000003.1, forward strand.
TCTGCGCCTGGGATTGCCGATCGAGCACGACCTGGATGAAGCGGCTGCCGCGCGGGCCTTGTGGAAGGCGCTATGGATCGTCGATCTGGACGGCTGGGCGCGCGAACTGCCGCACGGGCTCGAGACATGGGTCGGCGAGGCGGGGCGGCAGCTTTCCGGCGGGCAGGCGAGACGCGTGGCGCTGGCCCGGGTGATCCTGCGGGATGCGCCGCTGGTCTTGCTCGACGAACCGTTGGCGGGGCTGGACGCCGCCACCGCGACGACGGTGGCTGAGCGGCTCGACACCTGGCTCGACGGGCGCACTGCGCTGATGTTCGCCCATCGCCGCGACGCCCTACCGCGCTGCGATAGGGCTGTCTCGATACCGGTGCTCACGTAGATCGGGTTGGGCCTAGTATGTGGTGCGTCTCCATACTACAGCGGACTCACGTAGTCGCTGAGAAGCTTAGCTTGCCGGTGGTGCAACCGTGCCGCGTTCGACTAGCCACGGCGTGAAGCGCAGTTCGCCCTGCCATGGCCGGTCGTAGGCTAACGCGAGCAGGCGCTGGGCGGCAGCGGCGGCCATCTCTTCGAGCGGGGCGTGAACGGTGGTCAGCCCCGGTGAGACGTAGCGGGCATAGGCCTCGTCATCGTAGCCGACCATTGAAACCTCTTCCGGCACGCTACGGCCCAGTTCGCGTAGTCGCGCGATCGCGCCGAGCGCCATCTCGTCGTTGCCTGTCACCAGCGCGGTATAGTCGACGCCGCGCGTTGCCAGCCGTTCGACGGCGAGGCGGCCGCTGTGCTCCAAGGAATCGCCTTCGAACACAGCATCGGTGTCTACTGCAAGCTTGGCCTGCGCCATGGCGCGGCGATATCCCATCAGCCGCTGCGTGGCGTCTTGCTTCCATAGTGGGCCGGTGATGCAGGCGATACGGCGATGGCCCTGCTCGATCAGATGTCGCGTGGCCTGGTAGCCGCCACTGACGTTGTCGACATGAACGCAGCGATCGCTTAGCGCCGGCACCAGTCGGTTGATCACCACCAGTGGTGTCTGCGCCGCTAGTGCCTCAAGCTCTTCGTCGCTCATGCCATCGGCATGGACGAGCAGACCGTCGCAGCGCCGAGCCAACAAAAACCTTGCCGCTTCGCGCTCACGCTCGGGGTCGCTGCGCCCTGAGGCGACCAGCAGCGACTTGTCGTGCCGCCGCAGCACATCCTCCAGCGTCAGCATCAGGCGGCCCATGAACGGCCCGCCGAGATGGGAGATGATCAGGCCCACGCCGTGGGAGCGGTTAGAGGCCAGCGAGCGGGCGAAGGCGTTGGGGTGATAGCCCAGCGCCGCGACCGCAGCCTCGACGCGCAGTCGTGTCGGCTCGGCGACGCGCACCTCACCGTTCATGACGCGCGAGACCGTTGCCTGGGAGACGCCAGCCTGCTCCGCCACCTCCTTGATGGTTGACATGTTCTCTCCTGAAAGCCGTTTACTCTTCTGTGCGCTCGGATTCGCGCCTCTGGCTAGGGCGATGATACGGAATTAGACGCGAGATCTCCGGCCCAATTCATTAGACAAAAGTGGTGTGGTGAGCGGTAAGTGTCTAGCCTAATAATGAAAGCGCTTTCATAAAAATAAAATGAAGCTCTGCCAATGCCTCCTGCTATCCATACAGGGAGAACGCCATGATAGAAACAAAAGAGAAGCTGAGCTACGGTTTAGGTGATTTTGCAAGCGCTTTCACATGGGCATCGCTGTCGCTCTACTTGATGTATTTCTATACTGATGTATTCGGCATCAGCCCGGCCCTGGTCGGCACGCTATTTCTGGTCACGCGGCTGTGGGACGCGATCACCGATCCCATCGTCGGGCTAATGGCCGACCGCACCCGCTCTCGCTTCGGCCGCCTGCGCCCCTATCTGCTGTTCTTCTCGCTGCCACTTGGTGTCGTGCTCGCACTGACCTTCACTACCCCGGCGTTCGGCGACACGGCGAAGACGGTCTACGCCTTCGTCACCTACATCGTGCTGATGGGCATGTACACGCTGGTCAACATTCCCTACTCGGCGCTCCCGGTGGCGATGACCATCGACAACGACGAACGCCGCCAGCTGACCAATGCGCGCATGCTATGTTCATACATCGGTTTCGTCATCATCAGCTACTCGACCTTGCCGCTGGTTGACTGGTTCGGCAATGGTGATGAACAGCGCGGTTTTGCAATGACCTACGCCCTTTATGGATTAGTGACTTTCGCTTTTTTCCTGCTGACTTTTCGCGGCGTGAAGGAACGCTACACCGAGGGTGAGGAAGACCGTAATCCGCTCAAAACCTTCGGCCATATTGCTCGTGCCAAGCCATTCTGGATCATGTTCGCGGTCAGCATTCTAACCTTCACATTGATGCTGATGCCCGACGCGGCAGCGATTTATTTCTTCAAATACTACATCGGCGATGAAGCACAGGTGTCCTATTTTTTGGCGCTGGGTTATATCGGCGTCCTCCTCGGCATCTTGTTCAATCAGTTCGTGCTTCGCCGCTATTGCAAGCGTCGGGTGATGCTGCTGGCTAATCTCGGCTACGCAGTAGCGCTGGCGAGCTTCTTCTTCGCCGCCGATCTGGGCGCACCGGCCTATTTCATGGCCTTCTTCGTGGCCAAGTTTCTTAACGGCATTATCTCGCCGACGATGTGGGCGATGGTTGCCGATATTGCCGATTACGTGGAGTACCGCTCGGGCCGCAAGGCCACTGGCGCTTCGACCAGCGCGGTCACGTTCAGTCAGAAATTCGGCATGAGCATCGGTGGCATGTTAACTGGCGTGCTGTTCTCGTTTTACGGCTATATCCCCAACACGTCGCAGAGCGCCGAAGTCCTGACCCTGATCAAGACGATGATGAGCCTTTTGCCCGCTGTCGGCGCACTGGGCATCGTCGTCTTGATGCTGATCTATTCACTCACTGACCGACGCATGAGCCACATTCGTGCGGCCAAGCCTACGGTGGCATGACCCCATTCTTGCAAGGAGAGACGCTATGAATACCCCCGTTGAGACGCTGATTGCGCGGATGACCCTCGAAGAGAAGGCGAGCCTATGCTCGGGTGCGGACTTCTGGCACACCAAGGCGGTCGAACGCCTCGATATTCCCTCTATCATGATGTCCGATGGCCCGCATGGCCTGCGTAAGCAGCCTAACGGCCCGGGCGAGGACCATCTCGGCCTGCTCGATAGTGTGCCAGCGACCTGTTTTCCCACCGCTGCGGGGCTGGCTAGTTCCTGGGATCCCGCCTTGCTGCGCCGTCTCGGCGAAGCCCTCGGCCAGGAAGCGCAGGCCGAAGGGTTGGGGATCGTGCTCGGCCCGGGCGCCAACATCAAGCGCTCACCGTTGTGCGGGCGCAACTTCGAATACTTCTCGGAAGACCCGCTGCTGTCGTCGACCCTTGCCGCAGCCCACATCGAAGGCGTGCAGTCCCAGGGCGTCGGCGCCTCGCTCAAGCACTTCGCCGCCAACAATCAGGAGCATCGGCGCATGTCGGTCGATGCCCAGATCGATGAGCGCACGCTGCGCGAGATCTATCTCGAAAGCTTCGAGAAGGCGGTGCGTGAGGCCAGACCGTGGACGGTGATGTGCGCCTACAACAAGGTCAATGGCACCTACTGTGCCGAGCACGAAAAGCTGCTGACCGAGATCCTGCGTGACGAGTGGGGCTTCGACGGCTTCGTCGTCTCCGACTGGGCGGCAGTCAACGAGCGTGTTGCCGGGCTCGCGGCGGGTCTCGAACTGGAGATGCCGGCCACCGACGGCGACCGCGACCGCCTGATCGTCGAAGCGGTGCGCAGCGGTGAGCTCGCCGAGGCGGTGCTCGACCGCGCCGTGCACCGGTTGCTGACCATCATCCTGCGCGCCCATGAGGCACACCGTCCGCAGGCCAGCTACGACGCCGAAGCACACCACCAGCTAGCGCGCGAAGTGGCGCGCGAATGCATGGTGCTGCTGCAAAACGACGGTACTCTGCCTCTTGTGCCGACGCAGCGCATCGCCGTGATTGGCGAGTTCGCCGCAAAGCCGCGCTATCAGGGCGGCGGCAGCTCCCACGTCAATCCGACCCGAGTTGAAACGCCGCTCGAGGCCCTGCGTGCCACGGTGCCGGAGAGTCTCAGTTATGCGCAAGGTTTCGCGATTGCGCACGACTTCAGTGATGCCGCACTTCTCGAAGAAGCTGTCGCCCAGGCGCGCGGCGCCGACGTGGTGGTGCTTTTCATCGGCTTGCCGGAGCGCTACGAATCCGAAGGTTACGACCGCTCTCACCTGGATCTGCCCGCCAACCAGAAAGCCCTTATCGAGGCGGTGAGCGAGGTCCAGCCGCGCACCGTGGTGGTGCTGGCCAACGGCGCGCCGATTATGATGCCGTGGGCATCGCGGGTCGCCGCGATTCTCGAAGGCTACCTGGGCGGCCAGGCGCTCGGCGCGGCGATTGCCGATCTGCTGTTCGGTGCCGTCAGCCCCTCGGGCAAGCTGGCTGAAACCTTCCCCCAGCGGCTGGAAGATACGCCCAGCTACCTGTCGTTCCCGGGAGAGGGTGACGTGGCACGCTATAGCGAGGGCTTGTTCGTCGGCTACCGCCACTACGACAGTGCGGGTGTTGCGCCACTGTTTCCCTTCGGCCATGGCCTGAGCTATACCCGCTTCACCTACGGTGAGCTTTCACTATCCAGCGAACGCCTGGGCCGCGACGAGACGCTCACGATCAGCTTCGATCTCACCAACAGCGGCGAGCGCGCCGGCAAGGAAGTTGTTCAGCTCTACCTCCACGATTCCAGCTGCACGGTGCCGACGCCTGACCAGGCGCTCAAGGCGTTCACCAAGCTTGCTCTCGAACCCGGCGAGACGCATCGCGTCGCGCTTACGCTCACGCGGCGTGACTTCGCCTATTACGATGTCGAACAGCAGCGCTGGTGCGTGCCGACAGGGGCGTTCGAGATCCGTATCGGCGCCTCATCACGCGATATCCGCCTGACGCGTTCGGTCGAGGTCGAAGGCGATCCGCGTCCGCTGCCGACGATTGATCGTAACACCCTGATCGGTGATCTGAGCGACTTCCCGCAGGCCCGCGAGTATATCCACGAGGCGTTAGCCCCCGTGGCCGGCGACGTCCCGCTGCTCGCTGCGATGCAGGGTAGCAAGGAGGATGAAGCGAGCGAGATGATGACGGCGATGTGGCGCTACAGCCCACTACGTGCGCTGATCTCATTCAGTGGAGGCAGCTTTAACGAGGTAATGTTGGAGCAGCTTTTGGTTCGTCTGAAAATGCTGAAATGATCTCGATTCCTACCAGTATTTTCGGGAATCCTATGGATAAACGGTGGTGTGGCTGTCAGAAGCGCTGATGTTCGCCCATCGCCGCGACGCCCTACCGCGCTGCGATAGGGCGTTAGCATCCCTCGCGAAGGGTGACGCCTAGCGTCCTTTCTGATCCCACGGATTGATGACGTCCACATTGGCCGCTTTAAACGGTGCCGTGTCACGGGACGCAACCTGACAGTCCTGTGATACGGCAATGGCTGCAATGTAGCCATCTGGTATGGGGAAGCCTTGCCCGGCAGCTCTAGCCGTTACAGCCAGTTTGGCATACTGGCGAGCAGCGTCGGCGTCGAAGGACAAGAAGCGTCCCTTGAACAGCTGCACAAGGCCATCCAAAGCCTCGTTCAGCATATTCTTGCGCTTCCCGTCGGGCAGTGCTGCGATGCCGAACAGCAGCTCTGCCAATGTGACACTGGACAGGTAGAGTGTTTCGGCCGACTGCTCATTGAGCCAAGCTTTCACGACCGGATCAGGCTCGGGTTTCATGGCCTCGGAAACGACGTTGGTATCCAAGACGATCATTCGAACCTCAGTGGCTCTGCCGGCGTCTTGTTGCGCACTTGCTCAAGAGCGGTAACGTCTTCATTGGTCAGCCCAGCCTGACGGCTCACGTCAGCAAGGGCGTCGCCCATGTGAAGGCGTGTCTCTGGTCGCGTTACTTCTTCCAGGATGGCGCGCACCTCAGCCTCGGCGCTACGATTGTGCCGTTTGGCTCGCGCTTTCAGCGCATTGTGTACTTCTTCGGGAATATTCCTGACTGACATCATGCCCATAGCGTATGCCTCCTTCTGCACCCATGCATGTCGAATGCTTTCATTATGCTTTCAGTATAGGTATATGAAGGCAAAAAACAAGTGCCGGCTTGCTCGTCTATGTATAGATAAAGCGTAAAAGGTCCGAGCCTCGCGGAAGACAGACTCGGACCTTGATGCCGGCTAAACGAACTATCCAACTTACTACTGAGAGCAATCCACGTACGATGGGAGAGCTGCCAAGCGCGAATGCGGATCACGAAGCCACATGAAAGCCCATGGTCGCTTGGACGGCATGCTTCCAGCCCTCATAGAGTTCGTCGCGCTTTTCCACGCTCATCTGGGGCGTGAAGCGGCGGTCCATGGCCCATTGCTTGGCAATCTGCTCGCGCGATTCCCAGAAGCCGAGTGCGAGACCGGCCAGGTAGGCGGCACCCAGTGCGGTGGTTTCATTGACCGCGCAACGCAGAACGTCCACGCCCAGGATGTCGGCCTGAAACTGGGCGAGAAAATCGTTGGCGATGGCGCCACCGTCGGCACGCAGTTCGGTGAGTTCGAGATCGGCATCGGCCTGCATCGCGTGGAGAACGTCCGCGCTCTGGTAGGCCATGGATTCCACCGCCGCACGGATGAAATGTTCCTTGCTCGTGCCGCGCGACAGACCGAACATCGCGCCGCGGACGTTGGAATCCCAGTAAGGCGCGCCCAGACCGGTGAACGCCGGTACGAGGTAGACGCCGTCGTTGTCGCCGGCGCGCTCGGCATAGGCTTCGGAATCGGAAGACTTGCCCAGCATGCGCAGGCCGTCGCGTAGCCACTGGATCACCGAGCCAGCGACGAACACGCTGCCCTCGAGGGCATATTCGAGCTGGCCGTCTACTTCCCAGGCCACGGTCGTGAGCAGGCCGTTTTCAGAGGCCGTGGCTTCCGGGCCGGTGTTCATCAGCGTGAAGCAACCCGTGCCATAGGTGTTCTTGGCCATCCCGGGGTTGAAGCAGGCCTGGCCGAACAGCGCGGCTTGCTGGTCACCGGCCATACCCGCGATGGGCAGTTCATTGCCGAAGAAGTACTTCGGCAGCACCTTGCCATAGACTTCACTGCAGGACTTGACCTTGGGCAGCATCGATTCGGGCACGCCGAACAACGCCAGGAGTTCCGGGTCCCATTGACGGTTGCGGATGTTGAACATCATCGTCCGCGAGGCGTTGGTAACGTCGGTGACATGCACTTCGCCGCCGGTCAGGTTCCACACCAGCCAAGAATCGATGGTGCCGAACAGCAGCTCACCGTTATCGGCTTTTTCCTTTACGCCCTCGACATTATCGAAGATCCATTTGAGCTTGGTGCCCGAGAAATACGCATCGATGACCAGCCCGGTCTTGTCGCGGACCATCTCTTCATGCCCGGCTTCACGTAGCTCGTCACAGATTTCGGCCGAATGGCGTGATTGCCAGACGATGGCGTTATAGACCGGTTGACCGGTGTTCTTGTCCCACACGACGGTGGTTTCGCGTTGGTTGGTGATGCCGATGCCGGCAATTTCCGAGACATCGACCTGGGTGTTGTTGATCACCTCGGTAAGCGTGGTCAACACGCTGGTCATGATGTCGCGCGGGTTGTGCTCCACCCAGCCCGGCTGCGGAAAGATCTGCTCGAACTCGCGTTGGGCGATGCCGGCGATCTGCCCGTCGTGGTCGAACAGCATTGCGCGGGAACTGGTCGTGCCTTGGTCGATCGCGAGTATGTATTTCTTTTCATTGCTCATGGAAGGTCACTCCTCGTGTTCGTTACAAAAAATCGATCAATTTGGACGATTAGTAGGCGTAAGCAACAAGTGCCGCCAGCGTGCTACCGATGACAGGGCCGACGACCGGAACCCAGGCATAGTGCCAGTCGTTAGGCCCCTTGTTCTGGATCGGTAATACGGCGTGGGCAATGCGCGGGCCGAGATCGCGCGCCGGATTGATGGCATAGCCGGTCGTCCCGCCCAACGAAGCTCCGATAGAGACCACCAAGAGTGCGACCGCCAAGGGCCCGAGGCCGGAGGGCGTGTGACCGAACATGATGATCACGAAGATCAGCACGAATGTGCCGATGATCTCGCTGATCAGGTTCCAGCCATAGGACCGGATGGTCGGTGCCGTGGAAAAAGTGGCGAGTTTGATCGCGCTATCTTCGGTGTCATCGTACTGTTTCTTGTAGGCCAGATAGCAAATGACAGCCCCTAGAAACCCCCCGATGAATTCGGCCACTAAGTAGGTGACGGTGGTGACGAAATTGATCGGAATACCCTCGGCATACTCTTTGGCCGGGCCGATGAGCAAACCGAGTGTCACGGCTGGATTGAGATGCGCACCGGTATCGTAGGCGACGTAAACACCGCAGAACACGGCAAGCCCCCAGCCGAAGAAGATCACGATGCCATCGCTGCCGTTACCGTTCGTCTTGTTCAGCAGAACGTTGGCCACTACGCCGCAACCCAGTAGAGTCAGGAACGCCGTTCCAGCGATCTCGTGGACCAGTATCGTTTCTACGATTCCCATGGATATGCCTTGCGGTAATGAGTGTCACGGTCGGATAAGGCGGGATACGCATGCCTTGTGATGACGATGGGGATACAAATGGGCTGACGAGTCATGATTTTCCTCGTTTTAAGTCTCTGGATCGACGTTGGGCGATTCAGCGAAGGAACGGCTGAGGTAACCGGCGAGTCGGCGCTGTTCGCTGTCATTGAGACGCAGCCCCAACTTGGATCGCCGCCAGAGAATGTCCTCGGCGGTGCGTGCCCATTCATGATCGCGCAGATAATCGACTTCGGCGGCATACAGGTCGGCGCCAAAATACTCCCCCAGATCGTCCAGGCTTTCGGCGTCACCGACGATGTTCGTGACCCGAGTGCCATAGTTGAAGACCATACGGTTGGCCATGCCCAGTGGCATGAAGGGATGACTGGCCTGTAGCGACTCGAACAGATGCTGGGGTTTCGCTTCTTCGCCGCCGGGCAGTGGATGGCCCTTACCCGTCCAGGCTTTTGCCCGATTGCCGAGCTCGGGTGCCAATTGATCGACAGCGTCCTCGGCCAGCCGCCGATAGGTCGTCAGCTTGCCGCCGAAGACGTTGAGCAGCACAGCACCGCCGGATGTATCGAGTTGGATGCGGTAATCACGGGTGATCTCGCTGGCGTTGTCCTCCCGGTCATCGAGCAAGGGGCGCACGCCCGAATAGCGCCAGACGACATCGTCGGGGCCAATAGGCTGTTCGAAATAGCGATTGGCCGATTCGCAGAGATACCCAACCTCGTCCTCCTCGATGGTGATATCGCCGGGAGCGCCTTCATGCTCGACGTCGGTCGTGCCGATGAGCGTGAAGTCGGCCTCATAGGGAATGGCGAACACGATGCGGCCATCGGGTTGCTGGAAGATATAGGAGTAAGCGTGGTCGAATAGCTTGTTCACTACGATATGGCTACCCTTGATCAGGCGCAGCGAATACGTGTGATCCAGCGATGCGACCTCGTCGAGAAAACGCACGGCCCAGGGCCCGGCCGCATTGACCAGACCGCGGGCGGCGACCTGAAGAGTCTCGCCATCGACAGTACGCAGGGTGACGGTCCATCCGTCGGTGCCGCGTACCGCGGTTTCGGCACGTGTGCGGGTCATGATGCAGGCGCCACGGCTGGCCGCATCCATGCAGTTGAGCACTACCAGTCGGGCATCCTGAACCCAGGCGTCCGAGTAGACGAAGCCCTTGGTGAACTCGGGCTTCAGTGGTGTCCCGGCCGGATGATCGGCGAACTTGATGCCGTGCGAGCCGGCGAGCGTCTGTCGTCCACCCAAGTGGTCGTACATGAAAAGCCCGGTTCGGATCATCCAGGCCGGCCGCAGATGCTTCTGATGGGGCAGGATGAAACGCATCGGCCAGATGATATGCGGCGCCGCCTTGAGGAGTATCTCGCGCTCGGAGAGGGCCTTGGCCACGAGTTTGAACTCGTACTGCTCGAGATAACGCAGGCCACCGTGGATAAGCTTGGTCGAAGCCGATGACGTATGACTGGCGAGATCATCCGCCTCGACGAGCAGCACCGAAAGTCCTCGGCCTGCCGCATCACGGGCAATGCCTGCACCGTTGATACCACCGCCGATGACTATCAGATCGTAGGGTTGGTTGCACATGTTCGGGTTCGCTCACCAATGTTCTAATATGATCATTGTGGCGCGAAATCGAACATTTTTAATTAGGCAAAAGGTAGTAGACGTTATTTTGGCTCATGACTCATATCAACAACATGGCGCGGATGCCCATTGGGTAGAGCCCAGTCCGCTCATATTTTGTTTTCGTCAGTGAAAAAAGCGAGTCGATGTGAAAATTTCGAAATTCGGCTCAGAACATGATCGCTTGTGGATCAACTTGGTTAAACGAGCCCTCGTTCCCGCAATACCTCTTTGATGATCGGCACCGGCGTCACCAGCCGCTCGTTGACGAGTTGTGACAGCGCCTCGCGCATGGGCCCCACGCCAAGATCGTAACGCGCCTTCAGATCGCTTATGCGCAGCTTTTCGCCCGGTGCGTAGACGCCGCGAATGATGTCGCGTTTGAGTTGTCGATACGCGCCGATGGCAAGGTGGTGGCCTGCTGGTAACGCCGGAAGGACTCAATGAGGTGGCGCAGGCCGACGACATGGTGAAAGTCGCCACGGCGGTAGCGCATTGCATCGGGCGCTCCAACTTCGACGCCATGAGCGGACAGTACTATGCACGCTTCGTGGTCAAGAACGTCGATAAATCCGACAGCTATCTGCGTCAGCCACATCGCGTAATGGAGCTGCATAACGACGGCACCTTCGTCGAGCAGGACACCGACTACGTGTTGATGATGAAAATCGACGAGCAGCATATGCAGGGCGGCAATTCGCTATTGCTGCACCTCGACGACTGGGGTGATCTCGAGCGTTTCCACGGACACCCCATGGCACGCCGGGAAATGCGCTGGGCGGCGCCGCCCAGCAAGAATGTCAGCAAGGATGTTTATCATTCTGTGTTCGATGTGGATGCCGAGGGGCGGCCGGTGATGTCTTACATCGACCAGTTCGTACAGCCACGCGATTTCGAGGAGGGCAACTGGCTGTGCGATCTTTCCGAGTCGCTGGAAAGCAGCGAGGCGCGGCTGTCCGTGCCGGTGCCTATCGGCAGCTTCCTGCTGCTCAACAATCACTTCTGGCTGCACGGGCGCGACCGCTTTACGCCGCATCCCGAACTCCGCCGCGAGTTGATGCGCCAGCGCGGTTATTTCACGCACAAGCAGACGCTCGCCAATCCCAAGCACGCCTGAGCGGCAAGAGTCATGCGATGAGCAAGGCGGATGACTTGAACGCCGACCGGGCGTTGCGCAGGCTGTAACGATTCGACTCTGACAAGCGAGAACGCGGTGTACGATTTCATCATCATCGGCGGCGGCATCCTGGGGATGTCCACCGCCATGCAACTGATCGAGGCCTATCCCGACAAGCGCATACTGCTCGTCGAGAAGGAAAGCGGTCCGGCGCATCACCAGACCGGCCACAACAGCGGCGTGATCCATGCCGGGGTCTACTACACACCGGGGAGCCTCAAGGCGCACTTTTGCCTGGAAGGCAACCGCGCCACCAAGGTGTTTTGCGACACCCACGGCATCAACTACGAGAGCTGCGGCAAGCTGCTGGTCGCCACCAACTCGGTAGAAATGCAGCGCATGCAGGCGCTGTGGGAACGCACCGCCGCCAATGGCCTGGAGCGCGAATGGCTCGACGCCGACCAACTTCGCGAGCGTGAGCCCAACATTACCGGGCAGGGCGGCATCTTCGTACCCGCCAGTGGCATCGTCGATTACCGGCAGGTCACCGCGAAGATGGCCGAAGTGTTCCAGAACGCCGGTGGGGAGGTGCGTTACGCGGCGCTGGTCACGGCCCTCGAAGAGCGCAGCGAAGAAGTCGTGGTTACCACCGACCAAGGCACATTCACTACGCGCCATCTGGTGTCATGTTCGGGGCTGATGGCGGACCGCGTGGTACGCATGCTGGGCGTCACGCCGGAGTTCAGCATCTGCCCGTTCCGCGGTGAATACTATCGACTGCCACCCGAGCACAATCGCATCGTCAATCATTTGATCTACCCGATTCCCGATCCGTCGATGCCGTTTCTCGGCGTGCACCTGACGCGCATGATCGATGGCAGCGTGACCGTGGGGCCAAATGCTGTGCTGGCCTTCAAACGCGAAGGCTATCGCAAGCGCGACGTGTCGTTCGGCGATCTGGCGACCATGGCCGGCGACCCGGGAATTCGTAAGGTCCTATGGGCCAACCTCAAGCCTGGGCTTCATGAAATGAAGAACTCGCTGTTCAAGGGCGGCTATCTGGAAGAAGTACGCAAGTACTGCCCGCGCCTGACGCGCGATGATCTACGTCCCTATCCCGCCGGCGTGCGCGCCCAGGCCGTCGCCAAGGACGGCAAGATGATCGACGACTTCCTGTTCGTCAACACGCGGCGCAGCGTCAACGTCTGCAACGCGCCATCGCCCGCCGCCACCTCAGCGATCCCCATCGGCAAGCATATCGTCGACAAGGTGAAGGCGCTGGTGGAAAGATAAGCGTCTCCCTTGAGAGAGATATTTAACCGGCAACACGGCGGGTGGGGCTGGGCTCCTTGAAGGTATCAGTCGCGATGCCAAAGCGCTCCGATAGCTCGCAGACTTGGCGCCAGTTGAGTTTACGGCGCCCGGCGAGAATGGCTGATACCACCGATTGAGCGCCTATTTCAGGTAACTCGCTTTGTGAAATCTGATGCTCCTGCATCAAATAACGCAGTACATCGACACCCGAAACGTCTGGCAGGGGCCGGCGTTCTTCATCGTAGGCTTCGATGACGTCCCCCAAACGACTCGCCAGGCTGGCAAGGAGATGAGATTCGTCGTCGCCAATCAGGTCGAGAAGTTCATCCAAGGCCTCGACACGCGCGTCGTAGTCGGCATCGTCGGTGGGTATGGTGAGCAGCGGTGCCAGATAGCTCCAATGCTGAGTGGCCTGTTCTACGAGCGTGTGCATAGTCACTCCTGTTTCCACTTGCCCTGATCGTATTCCGCATGCGTTAGGATATGACGGATATACACTTTCTTGGCTTGATAATGAACGATTGCAATCAATCGTAACTTATTGCCACCTATGTCAAACACATGGAGCCTACCGACTTTGTCGGTAGCGGGAAACAAGCGTTTCATGGCGTCGAAGTTTTGGGGATCGTTTGACTTAATCAGCCGATACCATGCATCCAGCGCGTTAGCAGTATTAGGATTGGCCCTTTTGGCGTCCCATATGCGCCTTTGTGTAATCACATGCACTGAATGGTGTCTCCTTGTGTTCGGATAAGCGTATAGCAATTTGCAATAAATAGCAATATGCTATATAGATCTCCCCAATTCTTATCTTGCTTGGTCATCGACTCACGCTTCGAGATGCAGCCTAGCGAGGGGCGTCCCGAGTCGGATTCACGGCGCTCTTCTCATCTCGCAGCGCTTCCCAGGCGTGATAAGTGCTGAGGAAGACGTCGCCGGTGAGATGGTCCAGGAAGTCGCTTTGCTTTAGCTGGTCCATCACCGGGCCTTTCACTTCGGCGAGGTGCAACTTGACCTGTGAGTCTTCGAGGCGAGCGTTGATGGCTTCCAGGCTTTCCAGCGCCGAGGCGTCGATGAGGTTGACCGCCGAGCAGATCAGTACCACATGCTTGAGTGCCGGGCGTTCGGCGACCATGGCGTAGACGGTGTCTTCGAGATAGCGCGCGTTGGCGAAGTAAAGGCTCTCGTCGACGCGCAGCAGCGCCACGCTGGGGTCGTGCTCGGTGGTGTGGCGCTCGACATTGCGGAAATGCTCGGTGCCCGGCACACGGCCTACCAGGGCGCTGTGCGGGCGACTGGTGGTGTAGAGAAACAGCGCCAGCGAGAGCCCCACGCCGACCATCACACCGATTTCGACACCGCTGACGAAGGTCAGCACGATGGTTGCCAGCATGGCGGCGAAGTCGCGCTTCGAGTAGTGCCAGGTACGCTTGAGGCCGCGCGCGTCGAGCAACGTGAAGGTCGAGACGATGATGCTGGCGGCGAGCGTGGCGATGGGCAGAAAGTGAATCAGCGGCGTGAGATAGAGCGTCACCAGCGCCACGCCCAGCGCGGCGAAGCTGCCTGCGGCGGGGGTACGCGCGCCGGCATCGAAGTTGATTACCGTGCGCGACAGGCTGCCCGTCACCGGCATGCTGCTGCTCATTGCGGCGGCGATGTTGCTGCCCCCCAGCGCGAAGAGCTCCTGGTCGGGTGAAATACGCTGGCGACGCTTGGCGGCCAGCATCTGCGCCAGCGATACCGATTCGATGAAGCCCACCAAGCTGATCAGAAATGCCGGCATGAGCAGCGTGCTGATCAAAGTCGGGTCGAGCGAGGGCAGTGCCAGCGGCGGTAGATGGCGCGGAATCTCGCCGACCACGGCAACGCCGTGCGCCTCCAGGTTGAACGCCCACACCAGCAGGGTCGAGATCATGACGGCAATGATCGGCCCAGCCTTGGCGATGAAGCCACTCAGTGTCGCGGTCATGCCCAAACGGTGCAGCGTGGGGCCGGCGCGGCGCATCACCATCAGAAACGCCAGCGAGCCGAGGCCGATCAACGCCGTGAGTATGTTGAAATCCTGCCAATGCGTGACCAGCCCGGCGAGCTGCTCGATCAGCGTGAACCCGGACATCGTGATGCCCAGCAAGTTGCCTAGCTGGCTGGTGGCGATCAACACGCCCGAGGCGCTGAGCAGGCCGGAAACGACTGGATGACTCAAGAAATTGGCGAAGAAACCCAACCGGAAGACACCCATCAGCATCAGCATGACGCCGGACAAGAACGCCAGTGTTGCGGCGGCCTCGCTGTAGGCGACGGTTCCCGTGGCGACGATGTTCGATAACGCCGCGGCCGTCATCAGGGCGACGATTGCCATTGGCCCCACCGCCAGCGTGCGGCTGGTGCCGAAGACCGTATAGGCCACCAGCGGCAGCATGCTGGCGTACAGCCCCGTCACCGCCGGTAGCCCAGCGAGCAGGGCATAGGCCAGGGCTTGCGGAATGACCATCAAGGTGACGATGACGGCGGCGAAGAGATCCTGGGATAGCGTGTGGCGATCGTAGCTAGGCAACCACTCGATGATGGGAAAGTAACGCTTGAGCATCCGGGTCTCGTTGGTGTGCAAGGAAGTCAGACTCCTGAGCGAAAAGATATAACGCTAGAAGTATTTCTAATAGATACCAATGGTGCGACGTGGGGGCCGTGTGTGCAAGTACGAGGGGGCTGGCACAAGGTGTTGTTTCTGGGTGGGACGAGGTGTATTGGACGTGTCTTGGAAGGGACTACTGATGCCGAATCGCAAGCGCGGCACCGGCGAAGCTGCGCATGGCCTCTCGGTGCCGGCCTTTTGAATCATACTTCCCAATCGACCAGCCGGCCTTGGCGTTGCTCCAGAGTTTCGGCGATGCGCAGTACTTCCTCGCTGGGGATCTGGCGGATCAGTTCCTGGCTCTCGCGGTCGACGATGCGTGTCACGATCCGCCCCTCGTATTCCGTTAGTTCAAATTGGACGTTGTAGGCGCTCATTACCTCGTTTACACGGCTAATGGGCTCGGCGAGCTCGCTCATGGTCAAGGACGATGACGCCGAGGTCCCCTGAGCGTCATTGTCGGGCTGGATGTGGGCGAGGGCCATGTCCAATCGCTGGCGGCCGCTCAACGGGTTGGGTGTGATGTTGGCGGTGGCGGGGCCGCTGTTAGTGGGAAATTCGGGAATATTCGACGACATACGCGTCCCTTGTTTGTTATCGATTTTGTTGTCGAGCGCAGGCTCTTTTCAGAGGCAGGCTCTTTTCAGAGAGAGCCTAAGAGCACTCGGTGGCAACCGGATCACGTCATCATGTCGATGTGCGTGTGCCCGGCATCGTCGCCGACGCCGATGTCGACGAAGAAGGCATGTCGAAAACTGCTATCGCGTTTATAAGCCTGGATCTTCTTGATGTCCTGATGCTTGCCGAAGCTATTGGTGCTTTTCTGTACCTCGATGGCGGCGAGGTTCTCGTGGGTTCCGCGATGATGGATGATGATATCGGGGTAGGCGGTACGTGCATCGGTATCGGCGGTATTGGTTACGGTCGTCATGTGCCGGGTGCGTTTGCAGGGGCCCGACCAGCGGTTGTATTCGCAGTCGACCTCCCAGTCGGGGAACGCCTGTTGCAGGTACATGGCCAAGCGAAAGGAAAGCGAGCGCTCGGTCGCTGACGCCTTGAGCAAAGAAGCGTCGCGCTCTAGAAGGGTTTCCAGAGCGTGGGTCAGCTTATCGTGGATGCTGGTGCCGGATTCCGTGATGAATGTACCGATATGGGTCATCGGAGGCCTCGTGTTTATTGTGCTCCACAAGCGCGTTAATAAAGATTGCGCTCTTATATCGCAGGATATCGACCGGAGTGGGCCAAACTTTAATGGTGTGCGTTAGACGGGCCGAAATTCGGCATGTAGTTTGCCATCGCGCACCATGACATACGCCATATTGCGTTTGCCGGCGTCGTCCAGCCAATCGAGTTCATTGACCCCCGGTTTGAGAACAGACTCTGCTGCTGCGAGCGATGTCGCGGAGGTGCCATTCACCGATATCACCACCGCGCCAATTGGCAAACGGCTTTGCAAGGGACTGTCTGCGCCGACCTCGACCAGTTGAAGGCCGGTGTTGGCGGGGTCTGCGGGTGCTTCCCCCTGTGGGCGAGGCGAGCCTGCGGATTCTCTTGGACGTGGCGAGCGTGCGGAACGAGCCGAGGGCTGGCGATTAGGCGGTGGAGATGGCGGAGCCTCACTCCGGCGCTGCGAACGGCCCTGGCGCAACTGCGAATGCGCGGCGGTCACCAGAAGCAGCATAACGATCAAAATGGCCGTCATGGCGATATTGCCGATAACGAGGGCGACCATGTGCTCGCCCAGTAGTGACGGTGCCTCGCGCTGAAGCATCAATAGCTTGTACGTCGTGTAAGGCAGGGTAGCCATGACCACAATCCACAAGACGACGATAACGATCTGACTGCGCAGTATTGCCCGCATGGTGTGCTAGCCACTTTCAAAGAAGTTCAGCAGGTTTAACGCATTTCAGGGAAAAATCAAGTGCTTCTTACCCTAAAGTGCGTACTAGCATTATGCTGTACCTTACAAGAAAACGAAGCATACGCGCCGTGACGTTACTGGCGCGTATGCGCCTTGACCTGATCATATAATGACTTGGCGTTATCCAAGGCGATGGCCTCGTTTTCATCCAACTGCAACAGAGAACCGCCAGTGGGGTCGCCGTTCTGGGCGGCGCGAATCACCGCCGCATGGCGGCGCGATACACTGGCGACATTCATCCGGATGGATAGCAGCATCAGCTCGAAGCGTTGTTTTTGATCCTCGCGCCGGGCGCGTTCCTCGACGGATTCGGTGGTTTCGATGAGTGACGCCAAGGTGGTATTGATCAACTTCTCGACCAGATCGAGACGCGGTATGATCTGATTGTTTAACTCGCTAACGGTGATTTGGGTGCGGGGTGAGGACATGGCAACGCCTGAGTGATAAAGGCCATAAAATGAGGTGGATGACAAAAGGGCCAGCCAAGCTGGCCCAAGGCTCGCCGGCTGGCAAGCGTCATACACAGCGAGTGTCGGTATCCATAAACGTAAAGCGCTCGCGATACCTACGTGAATGCTATCGGCCCGTTTGCCATGAACTTTAACCTAATTTTTTATTATAAAATCAATGCTTATGATCGACGCTATAATCATTGGGGTTGACAATACCTTCCAGCCGACCAATCTGGCTAAAATCATTGGAAGAGAGATACGTATCGATACTGGCATCGATGAAAGCTAGATTCTTGACGACATGGATCTGGGTCGGCATTCCTTTGTTATCGATATCCATGATCCAGGCGAGAAAGCCTCGCGAAAACTTGGCCAGGCTACCGATGGGATACAAGCCGTATTGCTGGATGTAGTCGATAATAACGGTGCGTTCATACTTCGTATCATTTTCATGCACCCAGCGATACGCATCCAGTGGTGTACGTGGCGACACACTATTGCGCTCGTTGGTGAGCTTGTTGATCACCTTGATGACCGAGAGCTGCTTCACTAGCTCGGAAAGCTGTTCGCCTGTTTTGCCTGCGGGGTATCCGCTGCCATCGAGCAGCTCATTGGCATTTTCGATGGTATCCAGGCATCCCTTACTGGGGGTCCAGCCCATCGCTGCGACCTTCTCGAGTAACTTGTCAACGTGGCCGAGGAGTATCTCCTTCTGCTGAGGTGTCATGTTGGTTTTAAGCGAGGGTAGCTTTTCGCTCATCAAAAGCGGCTTGCCCATCGTATGCATCAGTGTCCCCGCCACGGCTTCACGCAATTGACCCGAGTGTGGGTCGCGCGCGATCAGCATATCGGCAAAGTAGCCGGAGACCTGAACGGCATGGCGTACCCATTCGGGCTGATCACGCACGAAGGAAAGCGCATACAAGAATTTTTTACGGTCCTGTCTGGCGAGGAAAATCAGCGAATCGGTGCAATCATAAAGCGTTTCCTCGGGAAATGAATTCCAATTTTTAACGAAGATCAGCACGGCTTGAAGCTGACGCGAAATTTCTCGAATACCCTTCACCATCGGCGGCATATTGGTGGATTCGTCAGCTTTGGCTTGGTGCTCATTTTTCAAGATACTGCTTTCCTTCTTTCTCGGGACAAATAAAGGGGAGGGCCCCACGCCGCGCATATTCATTCCCACGCGATGCGCGGCCTCTCGTTCCGATTCCGAGACCAGCCTGAATAGCGTATTCTCCATATCCCGAGGTATATCAATGAATTGAATGCCGATGGCGGCATGGCCTTCATTTCCGAAAGGACGCATGTGGCGTATGGAACCCTGCGAATAAAAATATTCCCCATTGGGAAATTCGATGGTGATATTCGGCAATAGTTGATCGACGTACAGCGGCAGGCTATCTTCCAATGCGATATCGATCATGCAGCCACCACTGGAAAGGTTGCGCAGTCGCCCCTTGATGTTCAATTCGTCGGCATAAACTTCAACGTTGGCATGAGCGTTCATCCCCAGGATGAAGGGGATACGTACCGCCCCGCGTGACTCCTGAAGGAAGAGCTCATCCCCGAGCTGGCACTTTATTTCGTATAGCCCTGTATCCTTCTTGAATATCTTCGCTTTCACCTTCTCGAAATTGTATATTTCGGTTCCGTTTTCTGGAGAGGTGCCCTCGATTTCAATATCGAAAGAGAGGTGTTCCTGGTAGATATATTTATCGATATCACTTTTATGGTAATCGACGCTTAGATCGAACTGGCCTGTGTTCAGATCGAGATTGACGACTTCGGCGGATAGCGGTTTAGTCGTCTTTTTAGAAAAAATCGTGATGGCATGTTCCTTGGAGAGTAAGGAACGTAATACCTGCGCGGGATGATTTTCGGCATGGTCTTGAGTCAACATGGTTCACCTTGAGCTGGCTACTAATTTTTGGTTTTATATTTTATTATTGAGACCCATTTGCATCGGGAGGAGCTTTCATGCGGTTGTTGGCTACAGCCAGTTTACGTAAATTAAAATTTGCTTGCGAGATGTGGCGCGTCGAAATTTTGGGAAACGCAGCGTGTTATTATATATCTGTGTTTGCTAAATTAATGTCCTTGCGCCCAAGCCTCCAGAGTTGCAGGCAACACATCAGGTAGCGCCATGACAGCCTCTCGCGGCATGGGTTTGGCGAAGAGGAAGCCCTGTAGCAGGTCGCAATTCCGTTGGGCCAAATCCTGCTGTTGTTCACGTTCCTCGATACCCTCGGCGACCACTAC
The DNA here is from genome assembly GCF_033052815.1 of Chromohalobacter sp. HP20-39. Classification (NCBI taxonomy): domain Bacteria; kingdom Pseudomonadati; phylum Pseudomonadota; class Gammaproteobacteria; order Oceanospirillales; family Halomonadaceae; genus Chromohalobacter; species Chromohalobacter sp. HP20-39. The sequence continues at coordinate 473,251 of NZ_JAWHTP010000003.1, forward strand.
CAGTTCCAGGTGGTGTGCCATGTCGATGATCCCTTGCACGATGGCGGCGTCGCGCGGGTCGGTGGTGATGTCCTTGATGAAAGCGCGGTCCAGCTTGACCTTGTGAATCGGTAGGTCACGCAGGTAACTCAGGCTGGAGAAGCCGGTGCCGAAATCATCGAGCGCTACCTTGATGCCCATCGACTTGAGTTGGCTGATCAGCTCAATGGCCTGCCCGGCACCGTCCAGCAACACGCTCTCGGTTACTTCCAGCTCCAGACACTCCGGTGGGAGCTCCGACGCGCTCAATGCCTGCTGAACATCCTCCAAAAACCCTGCACGCCGGAACTGTAGCGACGAAATATTGACGGCCACCGGCACCGTGCGCCCATCTGTCGCCTGCATGGCGGCGGCATCCTGACAAACACGACGTAGTATCCAGCGTCCCAGTGGAATGATTTGCCCCGTCTGCTCGGCAAGCGGGATAAATATCCCCGGCGAGATCATTCCCTTCTCGGGATGATGCCAGCGGATCAGCGCTTCCAGCCCACGGATGCGACCGCTCACCGCCTCTACGATCGGCTGGTAATAGAGTTCGAACTGATCATCCTGCAGCGCCGTATGCAGGTCGTGACGCAGTAGTACCGAGGCTTCGGTGATCCGCAGCTCGTCGCCTTCATACCAGTGCCAAGTATTACGGCCTTGCTGCTTGGCGTCAGCCATGGCCAGGTCGGCCCGTTGCAACAGTTCGTGGGCATGTTCCACGGAGTCGCAGGTACAGGCGATACCGATGCTGGCACTGATATGGACAGGCTTGCCTTCAATCTGGAAAGGCGTCGACAGGGCATCCAACATCCGTTCGGCCATATCGACCCCGGCCTGACAATCCTTGAGACGGGTGAAGAGCAGGGCGAACTCGTCACCGGTGAGGCGCGCCAGGGTATCGTCCTGGCCGAGCACCTGCTGCAGCCGGTCGGCCACCGCCACCAGCAGTTGGTTGCCGATATGGTGGCCTAGCCCGTCGTTGACCGTCTTGAAACCATCCAGGTCGAGATGCATGACCACCAGCAGGCGCCCCTCCTGCTCGAACGCTTCCTCCAGACGCTCATCGAGGGCGGTGCGATTAGGCAAGTTGGTCAGCAGGTCGTGCGTCGCCTGGTATGCCAGTTGGGCTTCCTGTTCACGCTGCCGGGTGATGTCCTGCTGGATGCCGATGTAGTGGGTGCAATGGTCCTGATCATCGAATACCGGGCTGATGGACAGATGATTCCAGAAGGGGGTGCCATCCTTGCGGTAGTTGAGAAGCACTACATCCGCTGCCCGTTGCTCAACGATGGCACGGTGAAGGGCGGCGATTGCCTCCGGTTCGGTATCGCTTCCCTGCAGGAAACGGCAATTGCGGCCCAGCACTTCCCTGGGGGGATAGCCGGTGATGTCGTAGAAGGCCTCGTTGGCATAGACCAGCGGCATGTCGGGCTGCGTGGCATCGGCCATCAGAACCCCATTGGGCGTTGCCTGGATGCCGCGCTCCAACAGATGCCGCGACGCCTCTGCCTGCTTGCGCTCGGTGATGTCGCGACAAATTCCATAGACCCCGATGACCTCGCCATCCACGGAGACAGGGAAATTCAGTATCTCCAGGTGGTAGGCGTGGCCATCATGATGCGTCCCCATGGTTTCGTACTGGCGTGAGCCGCCTTCTCGGGCCACATCGAAACTCGCCTGGGTGAACTCGCGGTAGGCCGGCTCAACGAATTCGTTGAAGTGATGCCCAACCAGGGCCTCCTCCGAGTAGCCGGTGATACGGGTCAGAGCGGCGTTACCGCGTTGGAAGCGGCCTTCCATGTCGAATTCGTAGACGCCGTCGGGATGATTCACGAACAATGAGCGGTGCCATTCGGCGAGCGTACGGTGGCTGGAAGCGTCGCGGTCTCGGATGATCGCCAGCGCCACAAGCGCGGCGGCCTGACGTAGGCGGCGTTGACTCGTGTCGGTAGGGTGGAAGGGCTGGCGAAAATAGGTACCGAAGGTGCCCAGCAATTCCCCCTCGGCCGTCATCACAGGGTTCGAACAGCAGGCGCGTAACCCTTCGCGCTCGGCCGCTTCGCGGAACGCCGACCAGCGCGGGTCCGTGCGGATGTCCTCCGTCACCACCGGCTCTCGACGATAGGCCGCATCACCGAAGGAAGCCGCATCGGGGCCGATCGGCACGCCTTGGAGTCGCGCCTGGTAGGCGGGGGAAAAGCGCAGGGTAGGGTAGAGGCTCAGCGTCTGATGCTGGGAATCGAAACGCATGAAGGCCACGACGGCCTCCGGCAGCAACACCTCGATCCAGCGGGCAATGGCATCCAGCGTCTCGCCGAGCGGCGACTGTCGAGCGATCCGCTCGTGGACTTCCTGTTGCGATTCCATTAGTTTAAGTTCATTGAGCAAGCCGCAGCCTCCATCTCCTAGGGGACACCTTATTCTGTATCAGCATATAGAAGGCTTGCCTTACCGACTTCCACTATCATGCATAGTGGAGTAACACTTTGTAATGGGCAAGATATGCTGGGCCCTGTGGCTGTTTTGTAGGTGGATGTGTCTCGCCCTGTTTCAACATTGAGGAGGAAAAGAAGATGCCTTACATCAACACGGCTGAGCGTCTGGGGCTTGAGAAAGGGCGCCAAGAAGGGCGTCAAGAAGGGCGTCAAGAAGGGCGTCAGGAAGGTCAGTTAGAAGCCAGGCAAGAAACCGCTCGTAACCTGATCAAGCTGGGTGTACTGAGCGATGAGCAGATTGTCGAAGCCACCGGGCTGACAGTGGCCGAGGTGCAAGCAATGCGTGTCGACGAGAGACACTGATTGATTTAGTGGCCAGCTTGGCCATGCGGCTGGCCCGCCCACCGTAGCGGTTGTGCGGGAGAGAACTTGTTCTCGATAGTTTTAGCCACCCTTCATCGCGATGCGTTGGCGTCCAACAGCGCTTTTAAGCGTTCGTCATCACCACTGGCAGCTTTCCTTAAGTCATCCCAGCTATCCGGCGGGTTACCGTTCTCGAGCATCTTGTGGAAGACAGCATAGGCGTCGTGCTTGCTGTCATAGGCGCGTTTGGTGGATTCGTCGTTGACCCAGGCGTAAATGAGGATCTTGCTGGCGAGGTCGTAGCGAAAGAACAACCGGTATTGCTGATAGAATTTTGCGCGGTGCCAATGGGTATGCGCTGTTCCAAGTGTGTTCCCTTGGCGATACTGAGGGCCTGATGGGTCCTGGGGGATGTCGTTCAACGCCAGCTTCACAATCGCGGCCAGACGCTTGGTGGCGGGTTTGCTCTGATATCCAGCCGGATCTTTCGCTTGCAGCCGTTTCACCTTGTCGGTCAACGCATCGACCTGCTCCAGAAAGAGTGGATGGGCGTAGATCGTCCATCCATTGATCTTCAGCGGGCTCATGCGTCGTCATCGTCTTCTGGCAGCGTCTCATCGAGGTCTACCTCAATGCCCGACGTTAGGCGTTCAGCCTCGGCAAAGGTGCTGGTGGTGACAGGACGAATGTTTTCCGGATGCGCCTGCAGATCGCGCTCCAGGAATGCCAAGAAGCCAGCTACCACGGGATCTTGGCTGGGCTTATCATCGGCACGCGAGAGCACGACTTCTCCATTGGGACGAACCGTATAGTGAAGCCGATCACGACGCTTTAGTTTGAGTGCGCGTCGAACCGATGCCGGCACGGTCGTCTGGTAGCGATCCGTGAGGGTGGAGTCATCCTCAATGGCCGTGTTCATGATTGGCCTCCGCTCGATGGCAATGCAAGGGAAATAGAGAAAAGGTAATGCAATTGCATTGTGCGGTCAATAGAGTTGTTCCTTTCTGAAATGCGGCTTGTGCGGCACGAAAGAGAAGCGCTTTAGCATTTCATTTTCTATTCCCTCGAACGTTGAAGAGTCAGCGGAGCATGTTTTGTACTTTTTCTGAATTGACCTTTTGCTGTTGATCGTATTTTATTTTTATATTTTGATATTGTGTCTCGAGTTTTTTCACCTTGTTCTCGAGTGTTTTTGTTTTTTCTTGAAGGTTCTCTAGTTTTTCTCCGTACTCGCATCCCGTCAACACGATAGTTAAAAAGATAAGTGCTATGGATTTTGGTAGTGGAGGTGCTTTTTTTGCCGTCATTTCCTGCTCCTGGATATTTTAATTTCATGTTATTGGTGAAGCTTTAGCGTTTTTTCACAGAATAAAAACGCTTATGGAGAAATGGGCATGCTTTTCCCCATGTGTCTCTGACAAAAGGAGCGATACGCTCTTCAACAGTTTTTTGTATGAATACCAACGTAAGTGAAAAGCCGAATAATTTCACCATGTTCATGACAAGCGTTGAGAAATAAAAAACATAGAAGTATTGGGACTTTTCTTGGTAGCTTACATCAAGCGCAGTCGTGATCTCATTGGCCATGGCGACTTTGAAGGAATTGATGATAACGTAAAGATTGACAAAAAATCTTGATACCTCGTTATCGATGGTTTCGTCGATAGAGCGAGTTTCGGCATAAGTTACAAATGAGGAGAAATCGATTTCGCTGCTGAGAAATGTAAATAGATCATGAGCACTGAGAATCATGGAGAGGAGTAGGTTCAGCCAAAATGCCGTTACAATAGTGGAAATCATCGATATGGCATGGTGTGAGACGGAGTCCGTAGCATTGTTGCCAACGGTTTCCTTGATAGTGCCAATGTTGATCGCTCGAACAAAAAGGGCTGCAATGCCTACTATGATTAGCATTGACCAAAATCCATATGACAAAGACATGCCTTTTAATACTACGATAAATGCCAGGGATAGAAACGCAGCGGTAATGATAGAGAGAGCAATCTGCCCCCATGGTTTATCTTGCGAAAGATAGGCGGTGAAAAAGGACTCTTTTTTTAAATAAACGCGCAGTGCTTTTCGACTACCCATTCGCAAGTCGAGAACCGAGCGAAATATCAAATAGCTCGTAATGATAAAAAGAAATAGAGCTGTCATGTCGCTGATACCAAAGAACAGCATGTGACATGCAGTCAAAATCCCCATGGAAGCCGTGATAAAAAGCAGGTGGGTAGCGTTCCGTAGTGTGACGGACAACGGGGCATCGTTTTTTGAAGAGCTATCATCCATAAGTATTGTATCACAGGTGTATGAGGTATCAATAGGCCGTCTTAGCGCACCTGATCGGCTGATGGGTCGAAAACTTTAGGCTTGGGATGGCTGCTATGTTTGTAGTCGCCCCACGGTTTTTTTAAACCTATATTATAGCCCTACCTATCAGGGCATGTACGTTTGTCATGCTGGTAGCTGCCACAGAGACTACAGCGCCTGGCATCAGGGCAAGTCTGCACGTTATGGCCTGTTCTGCCACAATGAGAGCAGCGCTGTGGTTTCGGGCAGTTCCTGGCTGTGTGATTACCGGCCCCGCAGATAGAACATGCCATTTTTTAAATGCTCCTATAATGATAAAAATGGGACTTTTGGTCCAATAAATTGTATTGATATTGTTTTCCGAAACAACAAAATTCAAGGGGAATAGGAAAACCGTCGTCATAGTGCCAGCTTGGCGGCATCCCCTATCATGCTTGTCTATCTTGCTGTGAAAAATAGCCATTGGCTTGCAGGTAGCGAATGACCTTCTCCGCCGCCTCGTGCGGCTGGATACCGTCATTCACGATACGTAGTTCAGGCACTTCAGGAGGCTCGTAGGGCGAGTCGATGCCGGTGAAGTGCTTGATCTCCCCATTGCGTGCTCGATGATACAGCCCCTTGGGATCACGTTGCTCGCAGGTGGCGAGCGGCGTGTCGATGAAAACCTCAATGAAGTCGCCTTCTCCCATCAGCTCACGTACGTTATGCCGGTCGGCACGAAAAGGAGAGATGAACGCGGCCAGCGTGATGATCCCCGCATCGACGAACAACCGTGACAGCTCGCCAATACGGCGAATATTCTCGACCCTGTCCCCATCGGAAAATCCCAAATCTCCATTCAAGCCATGGCGCACGTTATCGCCGTCCAGCAGATAGGTGCGTTTGCCCATGGCATGCAGCTTTTCCTCCACCAGACCGGCAATGGTGGATTTGCCTGAACCGCTCAGCCCCGTGAACCACAACAGGCACGTTCGGTGTCCGTTGAGTTGTTCGCGGTGTGAGCGGTCGACTTTGTGTGTGTGCCAAACTGGCCCTTTTGTCATACCAGTACATCCTATAATAGTTAATTGCTTTAACTGGTGACCTTTGATTTTACCTCGGCAGAAATAAAGCTAGAAGATAAAACCTCATCTATGAAAAGAGGGTTGAAGAAAGCGATTCTGTCGATGACTTCAAGTTCTTCTTTAAGAAGGCTGGTATGATGAATTTCTCTTTCCTGAGCGTTAGGGTTGTGGTGTTTGGATGTTATTTTAGAGTGTAGGATTCTTGCGGAGTTTTGATTTTCTACCTGCAAGCCAAAATGACTGCCAACCGATATTGTGAAATCAAAATCATGGAAGTCGTCTGCTGTAACCCAGCAATATCTTTGCTCCTCTTGATCGTAAATTTTTTTTGCTTCAATCTGTCTAAAATAGGAATCTAGTACTCCCCAGTAGCAGAGTTGATAGTCAGAAAGCGTGTCGGGTGAAAAAATAGGCAGGCTGCCAGGCACCCTCGGATCGGCTGAAAAGTGAGCGCCGCGCTTGGTGCGCATGGGAGTGCTACCTCGCTTGTAGAGGCTCTTTGCCGTCTCCCTGAAGTCGCGATTAAGGAATATGAGGTTAGGGAATATTCCTTGTCTCAATAGTGGGATGAGGAATCCCTTCCCAAAAACATTGCTCGTCTCAACATAATTTGAAGAAGTTGTGTCTTCAATTGCTTTGAGTTTTTTGTCTAGGAAATCTAGCGCATACCTAGGATTTTCTTTTACTCTAGGAAGTACCGTCGCATAGTTAGGCTCCGGTTCGTGAACTGAGCATGTGTCTGCGAAGATGCTGAAAGCTTCAGTTAGCATGGTAGTGCCTGTTCTACCATGTGTAACAGTGAAGATGAGGTTTTTTGTTGGTTTATTCATAAGGCGTGCCGTCAATATTCTTTACGGGGTGAGCAGGACGTCCGGCAACAATAGTATTTGGTGGTACATCGCTTGTAACCAAACTTCCGGCAGCTACAACAGCGTTTTTACCAATGGTCGCCGGGCCTAAGACAGTAACGCCAGAGCCTAGCCAAGCACCTCTCTTAATTATTATATCGTGACCATTATCAGGTACTGCTGTGAGCCGTTCATGCCCTGTTTTAGAGTAATCGTGAGTGCCGGTTAGCAACATGCAGCGATGGCCAAAAAAACATTCTTCTTCGATCGTGACATGGCCGGAACGGGTGTTGACGAGAAGATCATTTACAGAGATTGTCGCACGCTCTAAATGCAGCCTGCTTTTGTCGCCCCAAATGCGTAATTGACGCATTTCTGCTTCTGCCAGGTAAGGCATTAATAGTTTAGCTAAAGCTGCAAGCTCTTTTTTCTTAGCAGTTTTTAGAAGGGACAAAAATTCACTTTCGCTATTCTCTGTGCCTTGGCTTTTTGCCTCGGGTGACGGAGTGGTGCTATCGTCTGGCTGTTTATTGATAGGTGGTATCATAAATTTTAAATTTCCGGGAGATTGCTAATGATTTTGTCGATTTGGTTGGCGATTGTGTCGTCGTCAGCCTTTAAGCTTTGGGGTTTTTGAGGTGTGCTGTTAGTTTCTAATTCTTTGATTAAGTTTTCAGATTTTAAGTAATCTTCTGCGCAGTTATTCCCAGTCTCTTTTAAAAGCGTATAAATAACGTCTTTCACCCCAAAAACCGTGTGCAAAAGAAAAGCGAGTCGAGTCCTTTGGTTATCGCTTAACGACGCCATGCGTTCATGACTAGGCAGCAAAAGTGCATCAGCACTTGTCAGTTCGGTGGCTTGGCGCTGAGCTGCCGGTACTTCTTCCGGAAGGTGGCTGCGGTGTTGCGGTTCGTGTAGCCGGTAAAAGCGGAAGCCGTGGCGGCTGGCCCAGTGTTGCAGTTCCGCCAGGTTGGGTTGGCGTTCGTGCGTGGGTTGAAACGCGACCTTCACCTGGAGCAACAGGGTGTCTTTCAAGGCTTGGGTGCCGTTGTCGAGAATCGCGGTGGCGTCGTTGAGGTCATCCAGCACGAGCCAGTCGATGGCGGGGAGGCCGTCGATGCTGTCGAGTTTGATGGTGTTCAGCGGTAGCCGGGTGAGTACTTGGCTGCCGGTACGAATGGCCTCGGGCTGATGCTCGTCACCCAGTGGCGCCAAGCTGGCGCTCAGCTTGGGGTCGAGGCATGCATGTAATTGCCCTGGCTGACCGTCGCCCAGCGTGGCGTTGGGGTAGTAGTGCACACCTTTGTGTTGCTTGAGCGAGGTATCCAGCGCTTGGCTGCTTGGGTCGAAGGCGATCAGTTCAAGTGCTTCGCGTTGCAAGAGCTGGCGAACGACCTCGCTTTGCAGAAGTTGTCCGCCATTGTCGACGGCGATGAGTTTACCCTCGAATTGCCATTGAAACTCGGTATCATCCTCCGGCGCTTCTGCGTAATGGACTTCCACCGGGGCGTCTTCATCCTCGAACCAAGCTTGTCCCTCTTTATCGAAGGTGAGGGCGGCGGGGGCCTTGTCGTCGCAGTAACGCTGCCAGATGGCGCGCATGGCATCCGTGAAATGCTTGGCGAAGCGCGGGCCGTCGCATACCGGTGATTGCAGGAGTACATCGCGCAGGTGCTGGCGAATGGTTGCCAAGCTTTCAAGATCGCTGGCGAGCTCGATCACGCGGGCGCGGTATTCTTCCCAGCTGTTGACCACCAGTTCCGGCATGCCGGCATGAACGAGGTGAGTGGCACTATGGCGGCCGGCGAAGGTCGGGCCGGGGAGCGTCACCACGGGCACGCCCATGATGAATGACTCGCAGGTCGTCAATCCACCCGAGTAGGGCCAAGGATCAAGTGAGATATCCGCGCGATTGTAGGCTTCCAGCATGTCGTAGTTGTTACTGGGGCCTTCGATAATCAACCGTTCACGGGCTATGCCCTCAGCTTCAAGCGTGGCATACAGGCGTTCGCAGAAACTCTCGCTGGTATAAGGACGCCCCTTGAGCAGTAACCGTGAATTGGGCAGCTCATGCATGATGCCTGCCCACTCTTTGAGTACGACATCATTGAGTTTGGTGGGGTTGTTGAAGCACGCCAGGGTGATGTAGCCGTTTTGCTGTGCAGGTGGCGTACTCAGTGCAGGCAGGGTCTCTGGTGGGTTGAAGACAATATAGTCATCCGGCATGCGAATGAGTTTCTCGGTATAGTACTCGTCTTCACCTTCCGGCGTCTCGACATGATCGCTGATCAAATAGTCGATAGCTTGCACACCCGTGGTATTGATCAACCCGCCGACCCATTTGACGATCAACGGCGCCGGCTGCATGGCAACCACACGCATCCGGGAGCCCGCATTATGCCCCGATAGATCAATGAGGATGTCGATGCCGTCGTCATCAATTTGCTGACTGAGGTCGTCATTACTTAAATGGCGAATGGGTTGCCACTTCTTCGTTTGGGCCTTGATCCGGCGCGTCAGGTCATCGTTGACTTCGCTGGTGGTGTAGGCCACCAGTGTCATCTGACTGGATGAGATGTTTTCCAGGCAGCGCACGATCATCTTGCCCACTGGATGATTGCGTAGTCCATCGGAGAGAAGACCAATGGTCAAGTTCCGGTGATAGGGCTTGTCGGGACGTGCTGGGCGTGGCGTGAGTGTATCGGGTTGAGGAGCAAAACGATTTTCCCATGAGCGAGCAAATTCAGCGATTTCGCTGCGACTGGCGCGTGGATCGTAATGCAGGGTGGTTAGATGATTGGAGTAAGGAATGGCGCTGTGTGACGCCAACTGGCTAGCTTTTTGATAGCAGTCATAGGCTTCATCCAGCAGCCCGAGTTCACGCCGCATGTTGCCGGCACTGTTCCAGTGTACGAAATTTCTCGGGTCGCGTTTTATTAATAAGTCATAGATATCCATGGCTTCATCAAAGCGATATAGGGCACTCAAGCAGTTGGCGAGCGCATCCATACCTCTAGTATCTTGCGGATCGGCTTCCCAGGCTTTTTGGGCGTATTCAAGGGCCTTATGCGATCTACCTCCTTCGAGATAGAGGTGCGCGAGCGTCACCAGGCCGAATATCGATTCGGGCGCTAACGCATGGGCTTGCTCAAGGTGTTGCAGGGCATCCTTAAGGCGGTGTTGCTTGTGCGCGACATAGCCGAGCCACTCCTCTTGCTCATGATGGCTCGGGCGTAGCTCCCGGGCCTTTTCTAAGGCAGCGAGGGCGTCGTCGAAGTCTTGCTGACCCGCGTGCAAACGGCCCAGTGTCAGCCACGCATCAGGGTCAGTGGGGTGGCGTTGCGTCTGCTTGCGAGCCTGAGCCAGGGTGAGCGAGTGGTTCGTGCTTGCATGATGGCGATTGCGTTTCTTGGACATAAGGATCGCATGATGAGGGTGATCGATTTCACCACTATAAAGTGCTGCGACAATGTCAAAGGGGGGAAAAGCCACCTAGGGAACGAGCTTTTACAGCTTTTGCGGAGGATAGGCTGAAGAAAGGAAGAAGAACTGAAAAAGCGAGCCCCGTAGGGCCCGCTTCAGTGTCACACATCTTGTCATTGGCGGCTAACTTAGCCCAGCAGTGATAGGGCGCTCTGCGGCAGTTGGTTAGCCTGGGCCAGGACGGAGGTACCTGCTTGCTGCAGGATCTGGTTCTTGGTCATGCTGGCCACCTCGGTTGCGTAGTCGGCATCTTCGATGCGCGAACGGGCTGAGGTGAGGTTGGTTTCGGTAGTGCTCAGGTTGGTGATTGCTGAGTCGAAACGGTTCTGCATGGCCCCCAGCTCGGAGCGCTGGCTGTCGATATCGCTGATCGCGGAGTCCAGTGATGCCAGTGGGTTCTCCGAACGGGCTCCCACCGCAGTATCACCAGTGGAAACGTTCATTCCAGTGACTTGACCACTCTCATTGGTGTTGGCCGTGATGTCCACTGAGACATAAGCGGTGCCATCAGATGTTGTCCCTTGAACGAAGAAGTTACCTTCCTGATCCATGACGAGGGCAGCTGTGCCGGTGTCGGCAGTGAATCCTTCAACATCAACGGAGCCGGTTGCTGCTGATGCGGCATTGGCAATGGCGGTAGCAGCGTCTGTGGGGCCTACTGATGCGGAGTAAGAAGCATCATCGATGCCGAGCTCGGCCGCCATTGCAGCTGTATTTGCACCAGTACCACCTGATGGGCCGCTGACGTTGAAGCTACCCAAGTTAAGCGTTTCAGAGTTGACTTCTTGCAGGTTCATGGTGATGGTCTGGCCATCCTCGGAACCGACTTGGATGGACATCTCCTGGTCTTTGGCAAGGACGTTGACACCGTTGAAGCTGGTTTCCTCGGAGATGCGGTCGATCTCGGCAAGGCGCTGGCCGATTTCGTTCTGGATGGAGTTGAGATCTTCCTGGCTGTTGGTGCCGTTGGCGGCCTGAACGGTCAGTTCACGCACGCGCTGCAGGTTGTCGTTGACCTGGTTCAGTGCGCCTTCAGTGGTCTGGGCGACGGAGATACCGTCGTTGGCGTTACGCTGCGCCTGGCCCAGACCGGTGATCTGGCTGCTCATGCGGTTGGCGATGGCCTGGCCGGCGGCGTCGTCGGCGGCGCTGTTGATGCGCAGACCGGAGGACAGACGCTCCATGGCGGTAGTCAAGCCGCTCTTGGATTCGGTCAGGTTCTGCTGAGCGATCATCGAGGTGATGTTAGTATTGATAACTGCCATTTTGGTATTCCTTCCTTTTTACCATCGACAAGGTCTTGAGGCTCCAGCGGCGTTCCGGGGATCCGGGTTAGCCACCGCAACGGCGCCGTTGGCCGTTATTCCAGTTATCGGCGCAGGGGGAATTCGCTTTAGGGTGAATTGCAAATTTTTTCATGCGGCGTGGCTGGGTATACTTGGTGCCCGTCGATTCCCTGGAGCTTGCGCCTGTCATGCCGTCGCTGGATATCATGCTCGATCTATCGCTCGAGACTTGCCGTTACCACTATGAAGGCGCCATGCATACCGTGATCGCCACTAGCGTGGATGGGCGCCGGGTGAGCTTTCCCGCCACCGCGTTACGGCGCATCGTCACGCCGGAGGGTGCACGCGGAGTGTTTCGGCTGACGTTCAGTGAGGAAGGCAAGTTCGTCTCGATGGTGGCGGTGCGGCGTTGGGAAGCGACGTGAGGGGGTCGCCATTGGCATCCGGCTAGCCCTTGATGCATCCTTGACCGAACGGACAGCATGAGGTGAGAGACGCGATGACGACGAGCGAGACACAGATGGCGGCGTGGCTGCGAACGTTGCCCAAGGCGGAGCTGCACCTGCATATCGAAGGCACGCTGGAGCCGGAGTTGATGTTCGCGCTGGCCGAGCGTAATGGTGTGACGTTACCGCACGGCTCGGTAGAGGCGGTGCGCGCGGCGTATGATTTCGACGACCTGCAATCGTTTCTGAATTTGTACTATCAAGGTATGGGGGTGTTGCATACCCGGGAAGATTTCTTCGATCTGGCGATGGCGTATTTCGCTCGCGCTCGAGAAGACGGCGTGGTGCATGTCGAGTTGTCCTTCGATCCGCAGGCGCATCTAGTGCGTGGCGTGCCGCTCGAGGCGCCGTTTGAGGGGCTGCTGGCCGCGTGTCGTGAGGCCGAGTCGCGCTACGATATTTCCTCGGCGTTGATCATGAGCTTTCTGCGCGATCGCGACCCCGCTGAGGCGCTCCAGGTGTTCGAACAGGCGGCGCCATGGCATGCAATGATCGATGCGGTGGGGTTGGATAGCGCCGAGCGCGACAATCCACCGGGGCGTTTCGCCGAGGTGTTCGCGCATGCCCGTGGGGCGGGCATCCCCGGGGTGGCGCATGCCGGGGAGGAAGGTCCTGCCACTTATATCCGCGAAGCCTGGGAGGCGCTCGAGGTGTGTCGGATCGATCACGGCGTGCGCTGCCTGGAAGACCCCGAACTGGTCGCGCGGCTACGCGATGCGCAGGTGCCGCTGACGGTGTGCCCGCTGTCCAACGTCAAGCTCAAGGTAACCGACACGCTGGCCGAACACCCGTTGCCCGCCCTGCGCGACGCGGGGCTCAACGTCACCCTCAACTCGGACGATCCTGCCTATTTCGGCGGCGGCATGCTGGATAACTATGTCGCTTGTCACACCGCCTTCGACTGGACTCGCGACGACTTCATCGACATGACCCGCAATGCCTTGCAGGCCGCCTTCATGGCCGAGGAAAGGCGCGAGGCATTGATCGAACGGTTGCGTGGTATTGCGTCGGACGTTTAAAACAACGTATTTGCTGCTCAGGCGACATCCATACGAACGAAAAAAGCCCCGTCCAAGAGGACGGGGCGAAGCTTTGTACGCAGAGTAGAGACTAGACTTGGGATGCAGCGTAGTCTCGATGCATATATTACCCTGATGCGGGCTATGCCTTAGCGATGAAATGGGGTTATTAATCTACGTTAATCCTTGTAAGTCGCTGTATTGCGGCGGTGAAGGCAACGTGGTGGTGGCGTGGGTGGTCGGCACTGGTAGTGCGCGGTATGTCGCGGTCGGTGAAGTCGCGGCATGTGAGCGCATGAACTCTTTGGGGTATCAGAGGGTAGCGCGAGGCGGATTATCAGCAGGCTGAGGGCAACGGCGACAAGGTCCATAGTGGGCAGGCTCCCATTAGACGATGAGCATGCCATCAGTATGGTTCATATGGAGCGATTTCTCAGCCTGCACGCAAGGCGAGGGGAGTAAGGTGGCAGTGCTTGGCAGGGGAGTCGATTGAGCCCGTGCTATACCCGCGAGCTGATGCGGTTGAGTCCCTTGTGCCGTGAGCGCCCGTCGGCTTCGTACATCGTGCTGCCGGCGGCTTCTTTCAGGAAGTTGAGCATGCGCTGGTTCTGTTCCATGCGGTTCATGGCCAGCAAGCCGTTGATGCGGTTGAGCTGGCGAGCTTCTTCACCGGTACTGCGAAGCTGTTGCCAGCTGTCTTGTCGCTGCGCCTCGGTGGCGGCACGCTCGGCGCTTTGGCGGCCGTCGCCATGGCCCTGTTCATGCAGGAGTCGGCGGCGTTCGGCGTCGAGCGTTTCCAGCTCGGTGGCGACCAGGGACTTCGCCTCGGCGAGGCGTTCCAGCTCGGGACCGTCGATCTCGCCCTGAGACAAAGATTGCCGCTCCTCGCGCAGCAAGGCGACGAAGCGCTGCATGGCGTCGAGTTGGCGGTCCAGGGTTTCGGCGAGCGACATGGGTCCTTGTTCCTTTATGTGTTGCTTTCTTGGCAAGCCCGCGGGTTAGGCATCAACGCTCTGGCGTGTCGCCGAGCAGGTCGCGGACGCTGTCGATCAAGCCATCGGCGATCTTGCCGGTGTCGAGTTCCAGTTGGCCGTCGCTGATGGCCTGGCGGATCTCATCGACACGAGCGGTATCGATGTCCTGGCTGGTGTCGGCTTCGTTGCTTTGACTCAACGTGGTGATGCTTGCCGGGGTGCCCGCTTGTGCGGTGTCATCGCCACGGCGTGTGCGCTGGGCGGCGTCACCCTGTTCACTCGGAGTGGTTTGAGTCGGCGGATGTAGATTGGAAATTTTCACAATTGAACTCTCTTGCAGCGCGGGCTTGTACCCTTCATCGGCCACGGTGGCAAAAACTGTAGGGCATTGAGCGTACCTTTTTGAAAAAGGTCGATCACTGCCACGCTGCTGGCATTATAGCGTCTGTTGACACATCTATCAGTAACCTATCGTGAGTCTTCCCCGGGCGTCTACCTGGCCTTGAAGTACTTTTCCATCCGGCATCCGGGCGCGGATCGAGTCGCCCTTGCCGCCATTGTTCAACGCTTCGCCCTCGCGGGTTACCGAGAAGCCCTCACCCTTGGCGATGAGGGTCACGGGGTCGCCGCGATGGACGAGGTAGGGCTGACGCAGCCTATCACTTTGCAATGCCATACCCTTGACGAGACGCTGCATGACGACCTTGCCGACGGCTTGGCGTGGATCGTCGAGGGCATTGCGTGGCCGGCGCGAGATATCGGCGCGCTCCCAGTCGAGCATGTCGGCGGTGAGGCGTTCGCCGCGCTGAATGGCCGTGGCGGCTACCAGGAAACGGACGCTGGCTGAAACGCGTGCTTGCACATAGCGCACTCGTTCATCGTTGCTGCACCGTACCCCGACCATGACCCGGCCTTGCGGAATGCCCTCGCGGGGCAAGAAGGGCTGCGGTGAGTGACACTCGGGGAAGCGAGCGGTCTCGCTGAGAATCTCGACGCCGATATCATTCCCCAGGGACGCGGCCTGGCTCATCAGAAAGCGTTGGGTGGCTTGGGCGATGGCGTCATCCGGCGTGGCGAGTGCTGCAGGCGTTGTCGCGAGCATCAGCAAGCCAACGAATCCGCTGAACAGGCATGTGCTGTTAAGTGCTCGAATTGTCTTGCCAACGATGCGCTGCATTGCCGGAGCCCTTGAGTGAACCTGAAAGAGAGTCAGGTCGAAAGCCGATGGCACGATTCTAGTGCGACACCGCAACGAGCAACGGTGGAAATGGCGCTCAAATGTCGGCCTGTTTAGTCGTTTGCCGTGACGGCGGCGCGGCTATTCTGCATCGTGCACATTTCCCCATGTCTAGCGAAGGGGAACGAACCGCGACACGAACGCGATGACAGGGACACAGGGCATGATTGACAAGCTTGCAGGCTACCTGGATTACCACCAGGAGGCACTTGGCCTTCGCCACGAGCGCCAGAAGGTATTGGCCAACAATATCGCCAATGCCGATACGCCGAATTACAAGGCGCGTGATTTCGACTTCTCGGCGGAGCTGGATCGCGCCATGCAATCCGGTGGCAGCGGCCACGGGGGTGGCTTGTCGCTCACCACGACGTCCGCGCGCCACATCCCCGCTCAGGCGACAGGGGGGGGCGGTGTTCAGGACCTTCTGTATCGCGTTCCCGAGCAGCCGAGCCTGGATGGCAATACCGTTGACATGGATCGCGAACGCGCCGCGTTCGCCGACAACGCACTGCGTTATCAAGCCAATACGACGATCTTGACCAGCAAAATTCAAGGCATCAAAGCTGCCATGCAGCCTGCAAGGTAAGGAATCGCTATGTCTATGTTCAGCATTTTCGAAATATCTTCTTCGGCGATGAGTGCGCAGTCTCAGCGCATGAATGCCACCGCCAGCAACATGGCCAACGCCGACAGCGTGGCCGGACCCAATGGCGAACCGTATCGCGCCAAGCACGTCATGTTTCAGGCACAGTCGCAAGGCGGCAGCGAGCTGGGGGGCGTGCGTGCCACCGAGGTGGTCGAGAGCGACGCGCCTCCCCGCATGGAGTACCGCCCCGAACACCCCTTGGCGAATGAAGAGGGCTACGTGGCCATGCCCAACGTCGACCCGGTCGACGAAATGGTCGACATGATCGCGGCGTCGCGCTCCTACCAAGCCAACGTCGAGGTCATGAACACCAGCAAGTCACTGATGCGTCAGACGCTCACCATCGGACAAGGTTAACGGAGACAGACATGGCTAGCCCCGTCATCGGCAGTAATACGCTTGCCACGATCAACGGCACGCCCAACGCCAACGCTGCGAACGAGACTACTCGTACCACCGGCGAGAAATCTGCTCAGGATCTCAACGATCGCTTCATGACGTTGTTGATCACGCAGATGCAGAACCAGGATCCGACGAAGCCGATGGACAACTCGCAGATGACCGCGCAGTTGGCACAGATCAACACGGTCAGCGGGATTCAGGAGCTCAACGACTCGCTGGGCAAGA
Source organism: Chromohalobacter sp. HP20-39 (assembly GCF_033052815.1). Classification (NCBI taxonomy): domain Bacteria; kingdom Pseudomonadati; phylum Pseudomonadota; class Gammaproteobacteria; order Oceanospirillales; family Halomonadaceae; genus Chromohalobacter; species Chromohalobacter sp. HP20-39. The sequence goes on from NZ_JAWHTP010000003.1 coordinate 490,073, forward strand.
TCAACGATCAGATCGATGCCGGCAAGACGTTGCAGGCGTCATCGTTGATCGGTCAAGGCGTGATGGTGCCGGGCGATACCGTGCGCGTGGGTAGAGCCGAGGACGGCAGCGCCGTGGCCACGCCGCTGGGCGCCGAACTGGCAACGGGGGCCGATGAGCTCGAGATCACCATCACCAACGGCGCCGGCCAGGTGGTTCACCAGAGTGTCGAGGAAAACGTGCCGGCGGGGGTGCAAGCTTTTGATTGGCCGGGCACTGGGCTGGATGGCAATGCCGTGGCCGAGGGCGCTTATAACGTCGAGATGACGGCCAAGGTCGGCGGTGAGAAAGTCCCCGTCACGCCGCTCAATTATGCCTTGGTACAGGGCGTGACGTCGGGCGAAAGCGGGCCGACCCTCGATTTGGGAACCTCCGATAGCGTCGCTCTCGAGGACGTGCGCCAGATCCTTTGATCACGATTTTACGCTGTTTTGACGCCACTAATTTATAACGCGGGGAAGGAATAATGGGCTTTTCACAGTCATTGAGCGGGGTCAACGCGGCCTCATCGCAGCTGGACACCATCGGCAACAATATCGCCAACTCGCAGACCGTCGGCTTCAAAAGCTCATCGGTGCAGTTCGCGGATATCTACGCCAACAGTAAAGGCCTTGGCACGCGTGTTTCGGACACAGTGCAAGACTTCACTACGGGGAGTCTTGAGTCTACCGGTAGGGCGCTCGACCTGGCCATTGCCGGCGACGGGTTCTTCCAGTTTTCGCAGAATGAGCAAATGGCCTATTCGCGTAACGGCCAGTTGACCATGAGCGCCGATGGCTATTTCGAGAATGCCCAGGGCGCACGTCTGACCAATCAGCAGGGCGAGCCGCTTCAGATAACGCAATTTAGTCAGGGGGCTCAGGCAACAGGTACTGATACTGGCGTACAGGCCGGGTTCAACTTGAATGCCGAGGCGGATACGATCGCTGCCGGCTTTGATCAAAATGACAGCGATACATATAACTATGTGACCAATGCCGGCACTGTCTATGATGCTCTAGGCGTGGGACATGATCTGAGTCTTTATTACACCAAGACTGCAGATAACACATGGAGTGCCAACGCTGTCATGGAAGGCCAGGTAGTAGGTACAAGTAATAATATGACGTTTGATCCCGGCAGTGGTGCCCTGACAGGCGGAGGCGTTATTAACGCTACGGCATCAACTGCGGCCTTGGGTACGGGGGCCGCGCCGATGAACTTCGACATTAATCTAGAAGACAACACCCAGTACGGTTCCGAATTCGAGCTAAGAAGCTTTGCTCAGGACGGTTATACCTCAGGTAGTTTCGTAGGCGTGGATATCACCGAGAACGGTAATATCATGGCCAACTATTCCAACGGCAATAGCGGCGAAGTCGGCACCATCGGCATGGCCAATTTCCGCAACCCTGCAGGCCTGACGCCGGAGGGCGACAACCTGTGGACGGCCACCGAAGCCTCCGGCGCGGCACTGACAGGCCAGGCGGGTACCGGTCAGCTCGGGAGCCTGGAGTCGGGCACCGTGGAGGCCTCCAACGTCGACCTGACGCAGGAGTTGGTGGACATGATCATTGCCCAGCGCAACTTCCAGGCCAATACCAATGCCATCCAGACGCAGTCCGATGTGATGAAAGAAGTCAACAACTTGCGTTAAGCCTTGAGTCGGCCGGCCGTTGCGGCCGGCTTCATTCGTTGTGAGTCGAGCAGGACGATCAGCATGGATCGGATTATCTATACCGCCGCTAGCGGCGCCAGCCAAGCGATGCGCCAGCAGGCGGTGATTAGCCACAACCTTTCCAACGTCTCGACGCCGGGGTTCCGCGCCGAACTCGATGCGATGCGGGCGGTACCGGTGGAAGGCGATGGCCGCCTGGATACGCGTACCACGGTGGCGGCGACCACGCCGGGCACGGACTTTTCGCCGGGCTATATGAATGCCACCGGTCGGCGTTTGGACGTCGCCATGCAAGGCGATGCCTTCCTCGCCATTCAGGATCCGCAAGGCGGTGAAGCCTATACCAAACGTGGCGATCTCCAGGTCAGCGCGGACGGCATGTTGACCGTCAAGGGACAGCCGGTGATGGGCGAACAAGGCCCGATGATGGTCCCGCCGGATGCGGACTTCTCCATCGGTGCTGATGGCTCGGTCAGTGTGATCCAAGCCGGGGCCAATCCCGATGAAGTCGCGCCGATCGGGCGCTTGAAACTGGTCACGCCGGATTTGGAAGCATTGAAGCGCGGCGACGATGGCTGGTTCCGCCTGCCGCCGGGAGAAGGGGCCGAAATGGCGCCGCCGCAGCCCCTGGATGAGGAGGCGCGGCTGCAGTCCGGCGTGCTGGAAGGCAGTAATGTCAGCGCCACGGATGCCATGGTTTCCATGATCGACGGCGCGCGTCGTTACGACATGCAGATGAAGGTGATCGAGAGCGCCGATCAGAACGCGCAACGTGCCAATAGCCTGCTGTCCGTTCAAGCGTAACGACGCGCAGGTGACATGACGCGTCGCGCGCCATCGAATTCTCGGCACCGTCCGCTCGGTGCCCGCATAACAGGTAAACGCCATGATTAGATCGCTGTGGACCGCCAAGACGGGGCTTGAAGCTCAACAGGTCAAGCTCGACGTGATTTCCAACAACCTCGCCAACGTGTCGACGAACGGTTTCAAGCGCTCGCGGCCGGTGTTCGAGGACCTGCTTTACCAAAACGTGCGCCAACCCGGTGCTCAGGCATCGGCGGTGGATACGCTGCCTTCCGGCCTGCAGGTGGGTACCGGGGTGCGTCCGGTCGCCACCGAGCGTTTGCATACTCAAGGCGGCCTGCAGAATACCGATAATTCCAAGGATCTGGCGATCAACGGCGACGGTTTCTTCGCCGTGCAAATGCCTGACGGTACGACGTCGTATACCCGTGACGGTAGCTTCCAGATCGACCAAAACGGCCAGATGGTCACTGCGGGTGGCTATCCGCTCGATCCGCCCATCGTGATTCCCGAGAACGCGTTGTCGGTGACAGTGGCTCAGGATGGCACGGTATCGGTGACGCAGCCCGGTGACACCGCGACGCAGGAAGTCGGGCAGATCATGCTCTCCAAGTTCATCAACCCCGCCGGGCTGCAGAGCATGGGGGAAAACCTGTATCAGCAGACCGATGCCTCGGGACCACGTAACGACCTGATTCCGGGCATGGAGGGGGCGGGGCGGCTGTATCAAGGCTATGTCGAAACCTCCAACGTCAATGTGGTGGAAGAGATGGTCAGCATGATCGAGACCCAGCGTGCCTATGAAATCAACAGCAAGGCGGTGAAAACCTCCGATCAGATGCTGTCGCGCCTGACGCAGCTGTGAGGAGTAGCGTCGTGACGGAAATGGACGTGGAGAGAGGGTCGAACGTGGACGTGGCCGATGATGATGAATCGCGATGGACGATGGTCGGATGGATGTCCGGTTGCGGTGGGTTTGGCATGTCGGCGCGTGTGCTGTGCCTGGTCGTGCTGTTGATCATGGGCGGTTGTGCGCAGTTGCCGCATGAATCGGTGGTGCCCGAGGCTCAGCCGATCTCATATCCCGATCCCTCGCTTGCCACGCCCAACGGTGCCATTTATCAGGCCCGCGGTGGCTTTCATCCACTCTTTCAGGATCGGCGCCCGCGTCAGATCGGCGACATCATCACGATCACGATCAACGAGGATGTCAGTGCCAGCAAGGACTCTTCCTCCAGCGCCAGTCGTGAAAGCAGCATGGGGCTGGATCTGGAGACGATTCCCGACCTGATGAGCTTCCTCGAGGACAACGGTCTGGATGTCTCGGGCACCAACGACTTCGAAGGTAGTGGCGGGTCGAGTGCCAGCAATACCTTCACCGGGACCCTGACAGCGACGGTGGTGAATATTCTGCCCAATGGGAACCTTCAGATTCGTGGCGAGAAACGCATCGCCATCAATCAGGGGACCGAATACATCCGCTTCTCGGGGGTCGTCGATCCGCTGTCGGTGACGACGCAGAATACCGTGCCCTCGGGGCAGGTGGCCGACGCGCGTATCGAATACGTGGGCGATGGCTACATCAACGAGGCGCAGCACATGGGTTGGCTCCAGCGTCTCTGGCTGAACATTGCGCCTTTCTGATGAGGATGAGATACGTCATGAGAAAATTGCTGCGTTGGATGGGCGTGCTGTTGTTGTGTGGCGTCTGCGCCGTCCCCGCGCAGGCCGAGCGCATACGTGATCTGGCAAGCTTCGCGGGAGTCCGCGAGAACCAGTTGGTGGGCTACGGGCTCGTCGTGGGGTTGGATGGCACCGGTGACCAGACGACGCAGACGCCGTTTACCGGCCAGACGTTGATCAACATGTTATCGCAGTTGGGTGTGAGTATTCCGGAAGGCACTAACATGCAGTTGCAGAACGTGGCAGCGGTCATGGTCACCGCGCAACTGCCTCCGTTTGCCCGCCAAGGGCAGGAAATGGACATTACCGTGTCGTCGATGGGGAACGCCGACAGCTTGCGTGGCGGCACCTTGCTGATGACGCCCTTGCGCGGGGTGGATGGCAATGTGTACGCGATGGCACAGGGCAATTTGCTGGTCGGTGGCATCAGTGCCCAGCAGGCAGGCAGCAGTGTTCAGGTCAACCATACGACGGCCGGGCGTATTCCCGGTGGTGCCACCGTCGAGAAATCCGTGGCCCTGCGCCTGGGGCGGCGTGATGGTACGTTGGATCTTTATCTGGACAAGTCCGATTTCACGACGGCCCAGCGCGTGGTGGAGGCCATCAACGCTGAGTTCGGTTCGCCCGTGGCAGCAGCGATGGATGGTCGCTTGATTCGCCTGAATTCGCCCAGCGACAGCAATTCACGGGTCAACTTCATGGCACGGGTCCAGAACTTGAATGTCACGCCTAGCCAAGGGCCGTCCAAGGTGATCGTCAATTCGCGTACCGGTTCGGTGGTCCTCAACCGCAAGGTGACGCTGGATCGTGCGGCGGTGGCGCACGGTGATCTGTCGGTGACCATCGATTCCAACCCGCAGGTCAGCCAGCCCAACCCGCTGGGAGAAGGCGAGACCGTGGTCGTGCCGAATGCGGACATCACGGTCCAACAAGAAGGCGGCGCACTGCAAATGGTCAATACCAGCGCCGACCTCATGGATGTCGTCAATGCGCTCAACGCGCTGGGGGCGTCTCCGCAGGATCTGATGTCGATCTTGCAGGCGCTGAAGTCGGCGGGTGCGCTCAATGCGGAGCTGGAGATCATCTAATGAGTGTCGATGGACTTAGAAACCAGTTCGCCCTCGATGTGCAGTCGTTGTCGCGGCTCAAGCATACCGCCAGCCATTCGCCCGAGAAGGGGCTTTCTCAGGCGGCGGACCAGTTCGAGGCGGTATTCCTGCAGATGATGCTCAAGAGCATGCGTGACGCGATTCCGCAGTCCGATCTGCTCAGTAGCAATGAGACCGACACCTACACCTCCATGCTCGACAAGCAATGGGCACAGAAGCTCACGGGAAACATTGGGCTCTCGGACATGCTGGTCGAGCAGCTGCAGGGCAGAGGGATCGTCGGTCGCGATGACGACGTCACGCGCAGCGATCTGATTGCCGGCATCCCGCGGGGAACGCCAAAAGTGCTGAGCGATCCGGTAATTCCCAAGGAGGATGGGGGTCCCAAGGAGAATGCCGCGACGCAGGCCGACGAAGCGTCATCTTCACGTTCGACGCCGCCGGATGTGGCGGCAAATCGCGAGACACGGCCAACGGGGGCGGAGGCCGACACGGGCGAGACACGCACGGCGCCGCATGTCGAAGAGTTCTTGTCACGCTTGCGTGAGCCCGCCGAGGCGGCTGCCCAGGCGAGCGGAGTCCCTGCGTCACTGATCCTGGCGCAAGCAGCGCTGGAAACGGGCTGGGGGGAGCGCGAGATTCCCACCCACAGTGGCGGCAATAGCCATAACCTCTTCGGCATCAAGGCCGGCAGCAGCTGGGATGGCGATACCACGCGCATCATGACCACGGAGTATGTCGACGGCCGTGCCCGCCAACAGCGCGATGAATTTCGTGTCTACGATTCCTTCGAAGCCGCGTTCAAGGACTACGCTCAGTTGATCGGTAACAATCCGCGTTATGCGGGTGTGGTCACAGCATCGACACCTGAGAACGCGGCGCGTGCCTTGCAGTCCGGTGGGTATGCCACCGACCCGAACTATGCCGATAAGGTCATCGACGTCATGGCGCAGATCGATGACGGCCTCGCGAGCGGTCCGGCGCTGGCCAGTGCCGCTGAACGCTCCGGCACGAGCGGCGAGATTGGCGAGTCCGATCCCTATGGGATATCGCGCATGCCATCGGGCATTTTTTGAGTGTCCGCATGGATTTTTCCTCAAGTCGCGCGCGCTATGGCCGATACCCTAAATAATCACTATTCGTCGTGCCGGCCACACTTGATAGCGTCCGGTGCCCCTAGCCAGGAAAAGGTGTCATGAGCATTTTCTCGATTGGACTGAGTGGCCTCAGTGCTGCCCAGACAGCGTTGTCGACGACCAGCAACAACCTGAGCAACGTCTACACCGAGGGCTACAATCGTCAGGTGACGATCCTGGGGGAAAGCTATAGCAACGGCTCGACGGGGACCGGGGTCTCGGTCGACGAGGTGCAGCGCCAATTCAACAGCTACGTCACCGAGCAGTACAACGACGCCAACAGCCAGAAAAGCGCCCTCAAGAGTTATCAGAGCCAGGTCTCTCAGATCGATAATCTGCTGGCCGATAGCGATGCGGGGCTTGCGCCCCTGGTTCAGGATTTCTTCTCCAGCCTTGACGATCTTTCCGGCGCGGCATCCGATCCTGCAGCTCGCGAGGGCGTGCTGGGCTCGGCCTCGTCGATGGCGGCGCAGTTTCGTTCGTTCGACTCTTATCTCAGTGACATGCGTAGCAGCCTCAATGGCCAGCTCGAAGGGGCGGTGACGGACATCAACAACACCGCCACGCAGATCGCCTCGCTCAACGACCAGATCACTCAGGCACGTGCCAAGTCCGGTGGCGAAGAGCCCAATACGCTGCTCGACAAGCGCGACAAGTTGGTTGCCGATCTCAATGAGTTGGTGGGGGCCGAGCTGAACGTTCAGGATGGCAAGACCTACAACATCAACCTGGAAAATGGCCAGCCGCTGGTCTCGGGCACCAGGAGCTACGACCTCGAGGCGGTAGCCTCCAATGAGGACCCGTCGCGTACCGTGATCGGCTATCGCGATGCCGGGGGAAACGTCAACCAGATCGATGATAGCGCTTTTGAGAACGGCGAACTGGGTGGCTTGTTGTCGTTCCGCAACGAGACGCTGGATAGCGTGCAGAATCAGCTCGGCCGCATGACGGTGGTGCTGGGCTCGGAATTCAACGCCGTGCATGAAAGTGGCAAGGATCTCAACGGCGACGCTGGCAAAGCCTTCTTCGATATCGGCTCGCCGCGCGTGATGACCAATAGCCAAAATGACGGCAATGGGGCGATCACCGCCGAATATAGCGACGTCAATAAACTGACCTCGAGCGATTACCGGATCACCTACTCGGGAGGAGAGTATCAAGCCGAGAAACTATCGGACGGTGATACGACAACCTTGACGCCGGATGCCAGCGGCGATGTTCAGCTCGATGGCATGACATTGAATATCTCCGGCACTGCGCAGGAAGGCGATTCCTTTATGTTGCAGCCGACGCGCACCGCGTCTCAGGATTTCGAAGTGGCGATCAGTGAGGGCGCGGAGATCGCCGCCGCAAGTAACGCAGGCGGTAGCGGCAATAATGAAAATGCACTGGCGCTGCTCGACTTGCAGAGCCAGAAGATCGTCGGAGGCACCTCGTCGATCAGCGATGCTTACGCGTCTCTGGTCAATGACGTTGGGAACACCACCAATATCACGCAGGTCAATCTGGACGCGCAATCGGGGCTCACCGAGCAATTGCGTGAGTATCAGCAGTCCGAGTCGGGCGTGAACCTGGATGAAGAATACGCCAACCTGATGCGCTATCAGCAGTATTACCAAGCCAATGCCCGGGTCATCGACGTAGGGTCGACCGTCCTCGATTCGGTGCTGCAGTTGCGTTGATAAAGCCGGTAGAACGACGCTATCAAGGCCATGACGGTTGGGGTGCGTTCTTGAAGATAACGTTCGCGAAGACAATATGACGCTGGGTGAACACAGCGTGGTGACGAGGTAAGCAAAGATGCGTATCAGCACCGTGACGATGTACGAGCAAGGCGTTTCGGCAATGAATCGCCAGCAAAGCGATTTTACCGAGATCGGACAGCAGATTGCGTCTGGCAAGCGGGTGGTGAACCCATCCGACGATCCGCGCGCTGCCTCTCGGGCGGTCAGTGTGTCGCAGTCGTTGGCGGTCAATGCGCAGCAGGAAAGTAGCCGCACGACGGCGCGCAATGCCCTGGGGCAGGAGGAAAGTGTCCTTTCTAGTGTCAGCGATGCCATTACATCGGCTCAGTCGCTGATCGTACAGGCCGGTAACGGTACCTTGAGTGATGCTGATCGCCAATCGCTGGCCTCGGATCTCGAGGGTAAGTTCGAAACGCTGGTGGGGCTTTCCAATACCACTGACGGTAATGGCACTTACTTGTTCAGCGGCTATCAGGACAATGCCAAGGCCTTCTCGCGGACCGATACCGGCGCGGGTGTCGATACCATCAGTTATGAAGGCGATCAGGGTACCAAGCAGCAGAAAGTGGATGCCGAGCGGCTCATGGCGACCAACGATACCGGCACCGATGTGTTCATGAGTTTCTCGTCGGGTAGCGAATACATCGCTGAGGCCGGTGATGCCAACACGGGCAGCGTCACCTTCACGGGGCCGGATGTACGCAATGCTGACGATCCCGCGCATGGTGAAACATTCGATATCACCTTCAATGGCGATGGCACCTACGACATTGCAAGCAACGGGCCGGAGTTTACCGACCAGACCAATGTGGCGTACACCGATGGTGAGACCATCGAATTTGGTGGCATGGCGTTGACGCTGGAAGGCGAGCCGGCAGGCGGTGATTCGTTTACTGTCACGCCGGGTGGCGAGATGAGCAATGAGCAGGCCAGCTTGTTCAAGACCATCGGCGATACCATCAATGCGCTGCGTCAGCCCGTCGATACCGATGCCGACCAGGCGGCGCTGGATAACACCCTGTCTACCGCCAGTCGCAAGCTGGACGCCTCGCTGGATAACGTGCTGACCACGCGGGCCTCGGTCGGTGCGCGCATGAACGAACTGGACGCTCTAGACGATGTGGGTGGCAACCGCGAACTTGCCTACGAGCAGACACGCTCCGATCTGGTCGATCTGGACTACAACTCGGCGATCTCCGATTACATGCTCAGTAAGGTAGGTCTGCAGGCATCGCAGAAGTCGTTCGCCGATATTCAGAAGATGTCACTGTTCCAGTATCTGTGAACCAGGTCACCCTGAACGCAGCACCGTGTTTACGCACGTAAATCCTGCCTGAAAGCCAAACGCCACGTTCGTCAGGACGTGGCGTTTCAGATTCTACCTAAAGGCAAGTTTTGATAGATAGAACATCTAGCCGCCCGCCAAGCGTTGCACCACTTCCTGCATGGTGTTCAGGCTTTCGCTGAAGATGATCTCCAGAAAGCGCAAAAGGTCCGGCATCAGCGTCATCAGCAACACGACCCCGGTGGTCAGGGTCATGGGAAAACCTATCGAGAAGATCGACAACTGCGGCGAGGCACGGTTGAGTACCCCGAGTGTCAGGTTGATGATCAGTAATGAGACGATCAAGGGCAGTGCCATCAGTACGCCGGATGTGAAAATCTCGCCCCCCCAGCGGGCGATGAGCTCACCGGCGCTGGCATCCACTCTGGGACCGCCGACCGGTAGGGTCTGGAAGGAATTGGCGAGAATCTCCAGCGTCATCAAATGCCCATTGAGTGCCAGGAACATGAGCAGGGTGATCATCTGAAAGATGCGCGATAGCACCATGCTGTTGCCAACGCCTGGGGTGAAGAAGGTCGCGAAAGCTAGTCCCATTTGCAGGCCGATGAACTCGCCGGCGGCCTGGACCACGGCGATGGTTACGCGCAGAACCATGCCCATGGCGATCCCGATCAACATCTCCTGCATGAGAATGCCCAGGCCACCGATCGAGACGATGGGGGTATCGGGCATTGGCGGCAAAGCGGGGGCGATGACAAAGGCAATCAGCGCCCCGAGCACAATCGATACCTGGCGCGGTACGCTATGCTGGCTCCATAAGGGGGAGGCCGCCAGAAAAGCGAGGATGCGTACGAACGGCCAAAAGAATAGCGTCAACCATTCGTGCAACTGGTCGAACGTTACCTGAACCATGGACGTTTAGCTGACCATCGCAGGAAGGTTCCGAAACAGTTCCTGGGTGAAATCGACGATGGTTTGAATCAGCCATGGCCCGGCGATGACCAACGCACCGACGACGCCGAGAATCTTGGGGATGAACGTTAGCGTCATCTCATTGATCTGGGTGGCCGCCTGGAACAGGCTGACCAGCAGACCGATCAACAAGGCCGTCATCAGTAGAGGGCCGGCGAGCATGAGGGTGACCTTCATGCCTCGGTAAGCCAGCCCCATGACCATTTCGGGGGTCATGGCGGAATCTCCTCGCGTTGCTTAGGTGTCAGTGGCCTATACGCGACCACCCGCAGTTTACATATAAAAGCTTTCGGCCAGTGAGCCGATCAGTAGCTGCCAGCCATCGACGAGCACGAACAGCATTAGCTTGAAGGGCAGGGAAATCGTTGCCGGTGGCACCATCATCATCCCGAGTGCCATCAGCACACTGGCCACTACCAGGTCGATGATCAAAAACGGAATGAAGATACTGAAGCCGATCTGGAAAGCGGTCTTGAGTTCGCTGGTCAGGAAGGCCGGCACCAACAGGCGCATCGGGACATCTTCGGGGCCCTGCATTTCACCGGCATCGGCCATGCGCGCAAAGAGCGCCAAATCGGCTTCACGCGTCTGGCCGAACATGAACTCGCGAAATGGTTGGCTGCCTTGCTGCAGGGCTTGCTGAAGGCTTATCTGATCCTCGGAAAAAGGCACCCACGCCTGCTCATGCACACGGTCGATGACCGGCGACATGATGAAAAACGTCATGAAAAGCGCCAAGCCTAGCAATACCTGGTTGGGGGGTGTCGATTGGGTGCCGATCGCCGTACGCAGTAGGCTGAGCACGATGATGATGCGGGTAAAGCAGGTCATCCCCAGCAGCAACGCAGGCAAGAAGGCCAATGAGCTGAGCAGGAGCAGTGTCTGCAGGCTCAGTGACCAGCGCTGACCCCCGTCGCCCGTGGGTTCGCTGACGATGCCGGAAATTTCCTGTCCCCAGCCCAGCGCGGGCCAGGCCAGCAACAGTAGCGCCAGGCTTCGACGCAGCATGACGGCGACGTCTATCCGGTTGAGCATGGCAACGACGTTCATCGATCGGATTCCTTGTCCGCAGTAGCGGCATCCTGAGATCGCGAGGCGGTGTAGTCAGGCGATTTGCGGCCGATATTCTGCGCCAACGCCTGGCGGAAGCGCTGGGCGAAGCTTCCGCTGAGCGGTGCTGGGGGCGTCGGCGCGTCGCTTTTCTCGGCGGCCGGCATGTCCTTGAGCAGGTTGACCTGGTTGCCGCCGACACCGAGTACTAGCCAGCGTCCATCGATTTCGACGATGGTCACACGCTCGCGTTGTCCGACTGCGGTGTTGGATACTACCTTGACGTGCTGGGACGCACGCAGGCGCCCCGGCGTCAGCCGGCGCAGCAGCCAGGCACACAGCAGGATGATGGCGACGATCAACGCCAGAGAGAGGGTGGCCTTGCCTACCCACGCCATGCCCATGGCGGCTTCATCGCTACCGTTGAGCGAGATGGCCGCCTCGCGTGCGCTGTCGGCGACACTCATTTGTTCAGCTTTTTGACGCGTTCCGAGGGGGTGATGATCTCGGTGATGCGGATGCCGTACTTGTCATCCACGACCACGACTTCCCCTTGCGCGATCAGATAGCCATTGATGAGAATATCCATGGGTTCGCCGGCCAGGCCATCCAGTTCGATCACCGAGCCTTGGGCAAGTTCGAGCAACTGCTTGATAGTGATGCGGGTGCGTCCCAGCTCCACGCTCAGCTTGACCGGGATATCCATGATCAGATCGAGGTCACGCGGGGTCGTGCCGGCGACTCCTTCGTCGAGCTGCTTGAACACTTGGTGTTCGGCGTTTTGCGCGCGTGACGCGCTGGTGTCCGAAGCAGCCTCAGCGCTTGGCGCGTCATCCTCGGTCGCTTCTTGCTCGGCCATTGCCGCCGCCCACAGGTCTTCTTCTGCATCGGCGGCACTCTCATCGGTATCCGTGGCGGCATCTTTCTGTTCCGCCATGGCCTCGGCCCACTCGTCCTCGGTGCCTTTCTGATCGGGGTTCTTGGAATCAGTCATCTTTCGGATCCTTCGCTGCAACTTGGCTCGAGCCGTGTTCGATGAGGTGCCGAACGCGCAACGCGCGTTGGGATTTCTGGCTGCCGTAATCGCATGTCATCACGGGAATGCCATCGACGCTGACATTCACCGCCTCGGGTAATTCGATGGGGATGATGTCGCCCACCGAGAGTTGGGTGACATCCCGCAGGCGCAAGGGGATGTCGACGAAATCGGCGGTCAATTCCACGTCCGAGTGACGAATTTCTTGAGCCATGCGCGCCTCCCACTGCTGTTCCTCGTCGGGATGCGTGTCGTGCAGCGGGCTGGCGAGCGTATCCCGGATCGGCTCGATCATCGAGTAGGGAATACAGATGTTGAACTCGCTGGAGAGATTGCCGACCTCGACATGGAAAGTGCTGTTGACGACGATCTCGTTCGGCGAGTTGGTGATGTTGGCGAACTTCACCTGGAGTTCCGAACGCGTGTATTCGATTTCCAGCGGATAGACCGATTTCCACGATTCGCTGTAACCATCCAGCGCCAGCTTGAGCATGCGATGGATGATGCGCTGTTCGGTGCGCGTGAATTCTCGCCCCTCGGATTTGGTGAGGAAGCGCCCGTCGCCGCCGAACAGGTTGTCGACCACCATGAAGACCAGGCTGGGCGGGAACACCACCAGCGCCGAGCCTCGCAACGGCTTCATGGTGATCAAGTTGAGATTGGTGGGCACCGGCAGGTTGCGCGAGAACTCGCTATAGCTTTGATAGCGAACGCTTTCCACCGTGATGTCGGCGCTACGCCGCATCAGGTTGAAAAGCGCCACGCGGAACTGACGGGCGAAGCGTTCGTTGATGATATCCAGCGCATGGAGCCGCTCGCGAATGATGCGATGCTGCTTGGCGGGATCGAACGGACGCACCTTTCCCTGACGCGAAGTATCGTCTTCCTTCGCGCTTTCTTCGTCACCGCTCACGCCCTTTAGGAGCGCGTCGATCTCTTCCTGCGAGAGCAGATCGTCTTGGGACATGTTGTCTTATTGCACAATGAATTCGGAAAATAGCACGCCGGTGACGTCCAGAGGCGGCTGCGGCTCGGCCAGCGGTTCGTCGAACGACGCCAGAATCTGATTGGCAAGACGTTGCTTGCCTTCGGGCTTGATAAGGACCTCGGCCTCCTGGCTGGAAAGCAACATCAGCAAACGGCTGCGCACTTCCGGCATGTATTGCTGCAGGATCTCTTTCGTCTTCTTGTCGCCCACCTGCAGAGAAAGGCCGACATAGAGCAGTCGGTTACTGTATTCGTCGTGTTGCAAGTTGACCGTGAACGGCTCGATCTTGACGAAAATAGGGGCCGGTGCTTCTTCGGGCTCGCTCGGTTTCTCGTTGGCTGACGCTTCCTGACGCGAGTCCATGAGCAGGTAAACGCCAATGGAGCTACCGACTGAGAACAGGACGAGCAGCAGTCCTATGAGCCATAGGGACTTGCCGCGCTTGTTGGTTGCCGATTCGGACTTGGCCATCGTTTATATCTATTCGCTTCGACGTAGATGAAGTGGGCCGAGTATGGCGATAGAAGGCGCTATTCGATTGCTCGAATAGAAAGCTTCACGCACGCCACTTCGGGCTTTGCCGAGACGCCCATCGACGGACGCCTCTTTAGTGTTATCGGCAGCTAGGCTCAGGCATAAAGGCTAATGCCCGAGGACGCGATATATTGCAGTGGCGTCTCGTTCAGGGGCGGCATATCTGCGTCCGAGTCATTGGCGAGAAGCCCGCCATCGGTACTTCCCCCAGAGCCGGGCTGGTCTTGTTGCTCGTCGGACTGTTGCTGAAACTGGTCCTGTTCACCGACGGAGGTCTCGCCCAGGGCGATGCCGCTATCGGCGAGGGCTTCGCGCAATTGCGGGATCGCTGCTTCCAGGGCGTGGCGTACGGCGCCGTGAGCGGAGAAGAACTGCAGGTTGGCCTGCTGCTGATCACCCATCTTGAGCGAGACACTCAATGGGCCCAGTTCGGCGGGGTGCAGGCGTAACTCGATCTGCTGGTCACCGCGTTGCGCCATGCGCACGACCTGCTGTCCCAGTGACTGTCCCCATGCGGCCATACCAACCTGGGGCGTGAGTGTTGCGGTGGCGGATGCGCCGGCGGCACTGGCAGCCGCGTTAGCATTGACCGCAGCGCCGGTGGTGGCATTACCCGAGGCGGCGTGGGGCCCCAGATTGGTGAAGAGCGACGTATCGCCCTGTCGCTCCATGTGCTGGCCCGACAAGGCCTCGCCACCCTGTGCATTGGCGACGGCCTGGGCCTGCTGCACCAAGGTGGCACTGAACGCCGCTGCCGGGGATACCTGGCCATTGGTTTGCGAGGACGCCTGTCCTGACGCGCTCTGTGCGTTCTGCATCAACTGCATGAGCGATGGCGCGTCTTGCCCGGTGTTGGTGGCGGCGTTGGTTAGCCGAGCCATGAGATCCCGGGGCGAAGTCGCATCGCCCGTCGCGTTTTGCGAGGCACTGGAGGATTGCTGGATGAGCAGCATGCGTTGCTGGATGTCGTTGAGCGACAGCTCGCCGCGCTGGCCGGCCAGCGTGCCGGAGCTGCCCTGAGCTTGGGCGATGCCAGTGGTTTTAGTCGCCACGTTCGCCGGCAGCTGCGCGGCGAGTAGCGCCGCCAGAGCGTCGTTGGCGAGCGCTGAATCGCTCTGCGCATCTCCGCCCAGCGTTTGCTGTATTTCTGCCAGGCGTTGCGTCAGGGCTTCGAGCTGGCTGGCGTCGCCGCTTTCGAGCCAGTCGCTGAGCAGCTTGGCGTCATCGCTGTCTTGCATCAACACGCCAAGTGCCGCCGCGAGATCGTTGCCTCCGTCCTGAGACGTGTTGTCCTTGGCAAGCGGCTGGGTGTCGCTGGCAACGCGCTTGACTTCCGAGCCGCCACGGGCCTTGCCCAAGAGGCTAGCGAACGGTGAGGCGCCGTCTTCGGCATTCTTGCCACTGCGCGATTCGCCAGCGCTGCCGTGGGAGGTTGCGGAGGCGTGATTACTGCCTTGGAGGTTGTTCAGCAGGGCAATATCCATGTGCGTGCCTCGTCAAAAGCGGTTATTGGAATGTGTGGTGTCCGTCGCGGTGATATCGAGACCGCGATCGTTTTCCTGCTGGCGCGACATGCGCGCCGACATCTCATCGAAGAGTTGCTGCTCACGTCGTGTGGCACGTTTTTGCTCGACCTGTTCGCGGCGTGAGACCAGCGTATCGTAGGTATTGAGCTTGCGTCTCTCGCCTTGCCACGCTTGTTGCTGACGATCGAGATGGCGCTGCTGGTCATGGAGCGCCTTGCGCTGACTGGCGATGGCCTGATCGAGGGAGGCTAGAAACTGCTGATAATTGTGCCAGTTGGCGGGCTCGATGCCTTTTTCCATGCTTGCGTCGAGGCGCTGACGGTACTCGTGCCGATAGTTCAAGAGCTGGTCCAGGCGTTGCTGCGTTTCCTGCAGGCTGCGCTGGGAATGCCCCACCGACTGTGCCGCTTGATCGCAGGTTTCCTGCGCTAATTCCTTGAGCGTGGTGAGCGGTGAGCGTGCGTTCATGAGAGCTCCTTACCGCGATGCAGAGTGAATGACATCAGCGCGTCTCCGGGAATAGCGATGCCAGGGCGTCCAGGGTCGCGTTGACATCGGCCTGTTCGTTGATTCCCTGCTGGAGGAAACCTTCGAGACGCGGATACAGGGCGACGGCGCGATCGAGCTGCGGGTCGTGGCCTGCGGCATAGGCGCCGACACTGATCAGGTCACGATTGCGTTGATAACGCGAGAAAAGCTGCTTGAAGCGTTGCGCGCGACGTTGATGAACACCTTCGGTGATAGCGGTCATCGCGCGGCTGATCGAGGCTTCGATATCGATGGCGGGGTAGTGCCCGCTCTCCGCCAGATCCCGCGAGAGGACGACGTGGCCATCGAGAATCGCGCGCGCAGCATCGGCGATGGGATCCTGCTGATCATCGCCCTCGGTGAGCACGGTATAAAAAGCGGTGATCGACCCGCCGCCGGGTTTGCCGTTGCCGGCGCGTTCGACAAGCCCCGGCAAGCGCGCGAAGACGGACGGCGGATAGCCCTTGGTGGCGGGCGGCTCGCCCACGGCGAGGGCAATCTCGCGCATGGCCATGGCATAGCGTGTCAGGGAATCCATGATCAGCAGGACGTTACGCCCCTCGTCGCGAAAGCCCTCGGCGATGCGCGTGGCGTAAGCGGCACCTTGTAGACGCTGCAGCGGCGAGACGTCGGCGGGCGCGGCGACGACCACGGCGCGTTCACGCCCCTCGGCGCCGAGGATATTCTCGATGAAGTCCTTGACCTCGCGACCACGCTCGCCGATCAGGCCGACGACGATGACATCGGCCTGGGTGTAGCGCGACATCATGCCCAGCAACACACTCTTGCCGACCCCTGAGCCGGCGAAAAGCCCCATGCGCTGCCCACGGCCGACGCTCAACAAGCCGTTGATGGCGCGAATACCCACATCGATGACGGACTCGATGGGGGCACGGTCGAGCGGGTTGATGGGCCGCGTGTTCAAAGGGGCATGCGGTGCGTTCTCCAGTGAGCCTTTGCCGTCGAGCGCGCGGCCGTTGCCGTCCAGCACGCGCCCGAGAAGCGCATCGCCGAGTGGGAAGCGGCGTGCGCTTGTGGCATCGCGCTGGTTGCTGCCCAGCGTCAGCACACGTGCCCCCGGCACCAGGCCCTGGGTGTCACCCAATGGCATGAGAAACAGTCGATCACCGGCAAAGCCGACCACTTCGGCTTCGGCATAGTCGGTGTGCCCGTGCTGGGCGAGTTCCACCAGGCAAGCGCTGCCCAGGGGGAGGCGTAAACCGGTGGCTTCGAGCACCAGCCCGGTGGCACGCACGATCTTGCCATGGGGGCGGCGTGAATCCAGCCCCTCGATACGCTGCGCGACCTTGCCCAGGGCGCGCTGCCAATGGGCGCCATGCGAAGTCTCGTTGTGCGTATCGGCAAGGTGCGTGTCAGTCATTACCGGCCTCCGGCCCCGTTGCCGGGGAAGGCGCGACATGGCGCTGGCGGCGCTGATTCAACGCGGCTTGCCAGCGGGTCTCCAGCGTGGCATCGAGCCCGCCGGTGGCGCTTTCGGCGCGGCAACCGCCGCGTTGCAACGAGGTGTCTTCGAGTAGTGTCCAATGAGCCGCTTCGAGCTCGGTGCCCAGGTGATCGTTGACCAGCGCAAGATCGTCGGGGTGCAGCCACAGTTGGCAGGGGCCGTCGAGCACGGGCTCCTCGTGGAGTAGCTGGCGAACGAGCGTCACGACATGCTCGGGTGTGGCGACCAAGGCTTCGTCGGCTAGATGTTTGCCGGTGAGCATGGCCAGTTCGACGAGTTGATCGGCAAGCTGAGTATCCATGCCATCCAGCGCCGCGCGGAATTCGCCGGCCAGTTGGCCGAGCGGGGCGAGGGCATCGTCGAGCTGGCGCTTGGCTTCCTGTTCGCCTGCTTCGCGGCCTTCCTGGAGGCCTTGTGCGTAACCTGCCTGACGGCCTTCTTCGAAGCCGGCGTCGTAACCTTCACGATGGGCGATATCGCGTGTCTTGCGATGCAATGCATCGCGCTCTTCGGCGAGACGCTGGCGCTGTTGGCGTCGGCGCTGCTCGAAGCGTTGCGCCCGGTCGAGCTGATCGCTGCCGTTGTCATGGTCACGCGGGAGTTCGTCCATGCGCCAGGGGCGCCAGCGCTGGTCGTCCGGCGTATGAATGACATCGTCGGATAGCGGCTTGTCAGACATAACTGTCGTCGCCTCCGCTGAGTACTATTTCGCCGTTGTCGGCCAGGCGGCGCACCACCTGCAGAATCGCTTTCTGCTCGGTCTCCACCTGGGAAACGCGCACCGGACCGCGTGCCTCGAGGTCTTCGCGCATGAGTGTGGCTGCGCGTTGCGACATGTTCTGCGTGATCTTTTCGACCAGTGCTTCCTGGGCACCCTTGAGGGCCACCACCAACGAGTTGGTGTCGACTTCCTTGAGGATGAGCTGGATGCCTCGGTCGTCGATGTCGAGGATGTTCTCGAACAGGAACATCTCGTCGATGATGCGCTGCGCGAGGTCGTCGTTGTGTGCCCGCACGGCGTCGATGACCAGCTCTTCCTGAGACGAGTTCATCAGGTTGAGGATCTCGGCGGCAGTTCTTACGCCACCCATCTTGCTGCGCTTGACGTTCTGGCCGTCGAGCATGCTGCCGAGCACCTCGGTGAGTTCCTGCAAGGCTGCCGGTTGCACGCCGCTGAAGGTGGCGATGCGCAGCACGACATCGTTGCGCAGTTTATCGTCGAGCTGTTCGAGCACATCGGCGGCCAAGTTGCGATCCAGGTGGATGACGATGGTGGCGATGATCTGTGGGTGCTCGTCACGGATCAGCTCGGCGACGGTGGTGCTTTCCATCAGGTTCAGCGCATCGATGCCCGAGGCGGAACCGGTCGTCTCGAGGATGTCCTCGATCAGGCTATTGGCCCGCTCGCTGCCCAGTGCCTTGGTGAGCACGGTGCGAATGTGTTCGCTGCTGTGCAGGTTGACGGCGGAGAACTGCTCCACCTCGTCGTGGAACTCGCTCAGCGCCTCTTCCATTTCCTCGTGCGAGATCTGGCTCAACGAGGCCATTTCCAGGCTGATTTCCTGGACCTCTTTGTTGCTGAGGTACTTGAAGACCTCGGCGGCGCTGTCCTCGTCTAGCGAGAGCAGCAGAATTGCGCTTCGGCGAGCGCCGCTCATCTTACTCATGGGAACTCATCCAGCCTCTGACGATCATGGCGACGAGACGCGGGTCTTCCTGGGCGATCTCACGTACGTCACGGAGGTTTTGCTCATAGCTGGCCGAGCGGCGTTCACGCCGCTTCTGTGGCGGTGCCGGTGGCTCTTCCTCGGCGTGAGCCGTCTCGGCTTGAGTGGCCGCGTAGGCATCGGCCCCACCGCCTGCCCCGGCAGTTGCACCGGCGGGGCTCGGCATGGCCGGCGTGAAGGCGGGGCGTTCGCTCTGACGTTGAATCAGCGGGCGCAGCACCTTGAACCACAGGAACAGGGCGATGAGGCCGATCAGCAGATATTGGCCCAGCGTGGCGGCCAGCGACCAAAGTCGGGGAGATTCCCACCACGGTGCTTCGGGGAGTTGCTTGGACGTCTCCTCGAAGGGTGAGTTGACGACCTTGAGCTGATCACCGCGTGCTGCCGAGAAGCCGATGGCTTGCTGGGCGAGGCTACGAATGTTGGCGATTTCCTCGTCGCTTAGCGGCACCCGCGTGGGGTTGCCGTCTTCGTCGACGCCGTTGCGATAGTTGACCACGATGGCGGCATTGAGGCGCTCGATGGTGCCGGTCTGCTTCTTTACATGCTCGACTGTGTGGTCGACTTCATAGTTGATGGTCTGGTTGCTGCTCGTGCGTCCTTGGGGAGCTTCTTCCTGGGCCGCATCGTTTTCAGCGCCTTGCGCGTCGTCCCCCTGAGCGGCATCCCCCTGGGCAGCGTTGTTGCCTTCTCCATCATTGCCCTCGGCATCGGCTTGCGCGGCGTTGATGGGAGAGGCAGCGATACCCGGTGGTTGATTGCTCAGCGCGCCGGGAATGCCCATGGCCAGATCGCCGGCACCGCTGTAGCTGACGCTGGTCTGCTTGCTACGCACGGCCGCTTGGTTGGGCGGCTGGTTAGGATCGTAGGTTTCGCTGGTGGCCTCACGCTTGGAGAAGTCGAGTTGTGCGGAGACCTCAGCCTTGACGTTGCCCGCACCGACGATGGGCGCCAGGATCGATTCGATGCGCTGGGCATAGTTGCGTTCGACGCGGGCGGCGTAATCCAGTTGTGAACCGCTGAGCACGCTGTTGCCATCGTTGGCCGGAGAGAGCATGCGCCCTGTCTGGTCGACCACTGTCACGTCGCTGGTGGCAAGCTCGGATACGCTGCTCGAAACCATGTGCATGATGGCTTGTACCTGGCCTTCGCCAAGGACGCGTCCACGTTGCAGGTCGAGCACCACCGAGGCGCTGGCAGGTTCGCTTTCGCGCACGAAAACCGAGGGTTTGGCCATGGCCAGGTGAACGCGAGCGCTGGATACCGGGCCGAGTTCTTCGATGGTGCGGGCAAGCTCACCCTGGAGGGCGCGCTGATAGTTGACATGCTCGGTGAACTGACTGATGCCGAAAGACTGCCTGTCCATCAGTTCGAAACCGACACCGGACGCTTCGGGTAAGCCTTGCTCGGCCAGCAGCAGGCGCAACCTGTTGACCCGGTCGGCGGGTACCAAAAGGGCTTGGCCGTTCTCGCTGAACTGGTAGGGCACGCCCATGCTGTCGAGCTCGGTGACGATCTTGCCACCATCTTTCTGAGTGAGCGTTGAATAAAGGACGCGATACTCGGGCGAGCGTGCCCAGAGCAGCAATACGGCAATGACCGCGACGCACAAGGCGGCGGCGATGATCAGCGGTACACGCGGATTGCTTCGCAAGCGGTCGATGAACGATTGAGCATTGGCCGGGGCGGCGCTGCCCTGACGTTGCCCTGACGCACCTTGAGTGGCCTCGTTCGAGGAGGATGCTGCTGTGCTCATGTCATCCTCCGGCGACGCCGGGGTAGGCACTGAAACGGTCCAGCGGCAAGCATGGGGGTGTCCAACTCCAGAATTCTGCGCATCGTTTGATGCCTCGTGAGACGGTGTGATCGATACCGTGACGAGGCGTATGTGTGATGACCGCTATTATGTGGAGCTAAGAAAAGCATAAAGGGCGGAAAAGCCGATGTTTTAGGTCTCAATTGCAGATATGACGCATGCTGGTTTGCTGATAGGGTTCGTCAACGTATCCCGGAGCTTTTCGAACGGTGGAGGTGAAGTCATGAGTGCACCGGCCATTTCCCAGGCACTTCAGCAAATGCAGTCCATGGCCAATCAGGCGGGCCAGATGCCTGGGAGTCAGGTCAATACGTCGGTCGGCAGCGGTGGTTTTACCGGCGAATTGCATAGTGCGATCTCACGCATCAATAGCTTGAAGCAGACCGCCAACGCTCAGATCAAGGCGTTCGAGGCGGGCGCCCCGGGCGTGGAGCTCAACGATGTGATGGTCGATATGCAAAAGGCCAGCATCGCCTTTGAAATGGGTACACAGGTACGCAACCGCTTTGTGACGGCCTATAAGGATGTCATGAATATGCAGGTGTGACGCGCGAGCGTTGCCAGGCACCGTCATCCTCGGCGGTGCGATGCGTCGTGGCTCTTGCCTTGAGCCGACGCCTACCTACCGATAATGCCGCAAGAAGCGCATATCGATATAGCGCTTGAGCCGCAAGGCCAGGCGACCGCCTCGCCAGTGTTCCCCGTAAAGCGCCAACCCCTTGTCGTGCATGTCGACGATGGCCAGTGCCGTGGCCGGTGGATGGTAATCGCGCAGTGGCGTGCCATTCTGCAGGGCAATCAGATTCTGCAGTAGCACGGGGCCCTGGCGTACGCCTTCGATGCCGCGCTTGGGGAGGGGGTGATCGATCAATGAGGCGCAGTCGCCGACGGCGAAGACGGTGGCGTGCTCCTCGCTCTGTAGTGTCGCCTTGATACGGATGCCGTTATCGTCGAGCGCCAGTGGCAGGTCGGCGACGCAGTAGGCGGGGCGCAATCCCGTGGCGAGGACGATGTCATCGGGAAAGACATCCAGAGTGTCGAGCCATCCGGCGCCACCATCGAAGGCCACGTTGGGTTGCCATTCGACGCCCAGGCGTGCCAACTGACGACTGGCCCACCGGGACGCGTCGTCCGGTGCGGCGAGCAAGAGGCGCGAGTGGCGGGTGGCCAGGCGAATGTCGTTGGCGGCCCCGAGGCGTTGGCTCAGCCCCGCCAGATTGGCGGCCATTTCCACGCCGGAGGGCCCGCCGCCGACTACGAGCATGCGCAAAGCACGGTGCTGCTGCGCCGAAGCGTGTACATGCTGGCGCAGCGCGTCGAGGCGCTCGATAGGCTTGACGTGCCAGTAGCGCGCGTCGCCCCAGGCAGGCACGGTTGCGCCGGTCGGGGTCGGCGGGACGACGTCGCTGCCCACATTGAGTGAGAGGACATCGAAGGCGATGTGTTGACCGTCGGCGAGGAAGACATGCTTGGTATGCACGTCGAGTGCCACGAAAGGCGCTGTGACATGCTCGATGCCATGACGTGCGGCGAGGGCGGCAATGTCGAGGCTGCAGGCGTCTCGCGGTGCGCCGCCAAGCAGTCGTGCGGCCCTGCCCGAATACCAGAAACGCGTGGGAGCCACGAGTGTGATGCGATAGCCGGCGCGACGTAACGCGGTCGCATGTTTCAGCAAGTGGAGGTGCGCGTGACCGGCACCCACCAGCACCAGGTGCGTCGTCATGAAGGCGTGTTTCCTCGGGCCAGGCGGTTGTCGCGAGACATATCGCGGCGACCA
Organism: Chromohalobacter sp. HP20-39; assembly: GCF_033052815.1. Taxonomy (NCBI): domain Bacteria; kingdom Pseudomonadati; phylum Pseudomonadota; class Gammaproteobacteria; order Oceanospirillales; family Halomonadaceae; genus Chromohalobacter; species Chromohalobacter sp. HP20-39. Next base: position 512,950 of record NZ_JAWHTP010000003.1, read on the forward strand.
TGCATTCACTCTAGGCTATGTTGGTGCCGTGACGCATCTCTTACTTGGCGCCGGCGTGCCGGCCTTGCCAGGCGGAAAGCGAATACATCGCCAGCCCGAGCCAGATAAGCACGAAGGTGATGAGTTGCAGGGTGCCTAATGGCTCGCGAAAGATCAGCAGTGCGATCAAGAATTGCAGGGTGGGGTTGATGTACATCAAGAACCCTACTGTCGACAGGCGCAGCCGTCGTGCGGCCCCGGCGAAGGCCAGTAATGGCAGAGCCGTCAGGGCGCCACTCGCGATCAGTAGCGTGGTGTTGTGTACGCCATCGCCGAAATGAGAGAGCCCGGCGACCTCGAACCAGGTCACGGCGATCAGCCCAAGGGGCAGCAATATCAACGTTTCGACGAACAGCCCCGAGAGTCCATCCAGCGTGACTTGCTTGCGCAACAGGCCATAGGTGCCGAAGCTGAGCGCGAGGCAGATACTGATCCACGGCAGGCCGCCGAGCCCCACCAGTTGAACGCCGATGGCGACGATGGCGATGGCCACTGCGGCGCCCTGTAGGCGCGACATGCGCTCACGCAGCACCAGCATGCCCAGGGCCACATTGACCAGTGGTGTCATGAAATAGCCGAGGCTGGCCTGGAGGACGTGGTGGGTTTCCACGGCGTAGATGTAGAGCCCCCAGTTGAAACCGATGAGCAGGGCGCAACCCAGGACGCGTCCCAGCAAGCGCGGCGCGCGCAAGGCGGCCCTGACGGGTTGCCAGCGCCCCATGAGGGTGACTACCAAGGCCAGGAACAGGCACGCCCAGAGGATGCGGTGAGTGAGAATTTCCCAGGCGGGTACGCCCTCGAAAAGTGCGAAAAAAAGCGGAAAACAGCCCCACAGTGTATAGGCGGTCACGCCGAACGTAACGCCCTTGGCGACGTCCTTGTCCGCGGCAGTCGTCGGTGCGGAAGACGTGTCTTGCGGAGCACTCTCTTTAGTATTCTCTTTAACGCTCTCTTTGGCACTCTCTAGAGCCATGGGGACCTCAGCATGGGGCGACGAAACCGAATAGGCGAGCGCTAATCTAACATGGACGAAAGGGGCTTGCCGCTGCCCTGAGCTGGCCTTCAGACTGAATCATCAATCCGGGAGGTGTGTGATGAGCGAATTGCGTACGACTCTGGTGCAGGCTGACCTGCGCTGGGAAGATCCCCAAGCCAATTGCCGCTTGCTCGAGGAACGCCTGGGCACGCTCTCGGCGGACGATACGGACCTGATCGTGCTGCCGGAAATGTTCGCTACGGGGTTCACCATGAATTCCCGCGAGATGGCCGAGCCCATGGCGCAAAGTGCCACCGTTGCCTGGATGGTCGAACAAGCCCGCCAGCGTGGCTGCGTAGTGACCGGCAGCGTGGCCGTGGTCGAGGACGGCGAGTATTTCAATCGTCTTATCTGGGCGCGCCCGGATGGCGATATCACGCATTACGACAAGCGTCACCTGTTCCGCATGGCCGGCGAGCATGAGCGCTATGGCATGGGCAACGAGCGTGTCATCGTCGAGCTCAAGGGGTTTCGAATTCTGTTGAGTGTCTGCTATGACCTGCGATTTCCCGTATGGCTGCGCCAGCAGCCCGCGCCCGGCGAGCATTTCGAGTATGATGCGCTGCTGTGCGTCGCCAACTGGCCCGCGCCCCGTCGTCAGCCGTGGCGGACCCTGCTACAGGCACGTGCCGTCGAAAACCTCTGCTATGTGATCGGCGTCAATCGCGTTGGGGAAGACGCCAAGGGGCTGGCGTACGCGGGCGACTCGATGCTGGTCGACTTCAAGGGCGAGCCTTTGATCGACGAGCCACGCGACGCGCCCTTCATGCGTACCGGTCGCCTGGATCGCCAGGCGCTGAGTGCGTTCCGTGACAAATTTCCGGCCTGGATGGACGCCGATCGCTTCCAGGTCGAGGAGTGAATTGACTGCATGCGTCTCGACCGTTTTTTAAGTGAAAGTACCGAGCTGACGCGCTCGCTGGCCAAGAGAGCCCTGCACCGCGGCGAAGTCGAGGTGGATGGCGAAGTGATCAAGAATTCTGCCTTCAAACTCGGTGACAAACAGGACGTGCGTTGGATGGGCGCGCCTCTGGCCCTGGTCGGTGTGCGCTATCTGATGCTCAACAAGCCCACGGGCTACGAGTGCACGACACGTCCGGGGCGCTATCCCTCAGTGGTCGAGCTGCTGGATGTCACCAAGCGCGAGCGCCTGCACATCGCGGGGCGCCTGGATGTGGACACCACCGGACTCGTATTGATTACCGAGGATGGCCAGTGGTCGCATCGACTGACATCTCCCAAGCGGCGCTGCGACAAGCACTATCTCGTGACGCTGGCCCAGCCACTGATGGAAGGGGCGGAAGATCTCCTGGCAGCGGGGCTAATGCTGGAAAAGGAAGACAAGCCGACATTGCCCGCGCGCCTTGAGCGTCTGCCGACGTCGGGCGAAGATGAGGGGGTTCAAGCGCGGCTGGTCATTCAGGAAGGCCGCTACCATCAGATCAAGCGTATGTTCGCGGCGCTGGATAACGAGGTGGTGGCGTTGCACCGTGAGCAAGTCGGCGACATCGTTCTCGATCCAGCGCTCGCGACGGGCGAGTGGCGGGAGCTTAGCGAAGCGGAGATCGCTTCCATCTAGTTTATACCGTTATCTAGCATAAGCACTTATCGGTTCTTAACCTGACGGCGGCGTAATCAGACTGCCGGGGAAGCTCGTCAGGTATCGAGGTGCAGCCCAGAGGCCTCGAGAAGGCGCTTGGTATAGGGTTCTCGGGGCTGCCTGAGTAGCGTTTCGCAGTCGCCTTGCTCGATGATCTCGCCGTCCTTGAGCACCACGATTCGGTGCGCCATCGCGCGCACCACGGCGAGGTCGTGGCTGATGAACAGGTAGCTAAGCCCGCGTCGTGCCTGCAGGCCGCGGAGCAAGCCGATAAGCTGCTTCTGAACGCTGCGGTCGAGTGCGGAAGTCGGTTCGTCGAGTACCACGAGGTCGGGCTCGAGGATGATGGCGCGTGCCACGGCGATACGCTGGCGCTGGCCTCCCGAAAATTCATGCGGATAGCGCGCCGCGCAATTCGCCGGCAGACCGACTTCCTCGAGGGTGGTGGCGACCCGCTGCTCGACCTCTGCGTCGCTGAGAGTCGGGTGATGGAAGCGCAGCCCTTCACTGACGATATCCATGACCGGCATGCGTGGCGAGAGCGAGCCGTAGGGATCCTGGAAGACGACTTGAAAGCGCCGCCGACGGCGGCGTAGCGCGTTGCCGCGTAATGTATCCAGGCGTTCGCCATCGAAGAGGATCTCGCCGTCGGCGGCGGTCAGGCATAGAAGCGCCAATGCCAGGGTGGTCTTGCCGGAGCCGGATTCCCCGACCAGGCCCAGTGTTTCGCCGCGCGCCAGGGTGATATCCAACGGCTGGACGGCCACGAAGGGGGCGGGGCGGCGCCCGAACCAGGACTTGCTGCGCGCGAAGGAGACGCCGAGGTGGTGTCCCGCGAGCAGCATCTGGCGTGCCGCCGGCAACGGCGCGGCATGGCCATCGGGGTTGGCGTCGAGCAGGTGTTGGGTATAGGTCGCGCGGGGGGTATCGAAGACGCGTGTGACGCTGCCGCTTTCGACGAGTCGACCGTGCTGCATGACATGCACGTTGTCGGCATGCCGGCGCACCAGGTTGAGATCATGAGTGATGAACAGCATGGCCATGCCATTGGCGTCGCGTAATCGTGCCAGCAAGGCCAAAATTTCCTGCTGTACGGTGACATCGAGCGCCGTGGTCGGCTCATCGGCGATGAGCAGTCGTGGCGCGTTGGCGATGGCCATGGCGATCACCACGCGCTGGCGTTGCCCGCCCGAGAGTTGATGGGGGTGCGCGTCGAGGAGTTCATCGGGGCGTGGCAACTGTACTTCCACGAGCAGTTCCCGGGCGCGCTGGCGGGCGGCACGGCCGCGCAAGCCTTGGTGAAGACGCAGTGCTTCGCTGAGCTGCTTGCCGACCGGGTGCAAGGGGTTGAGCGAGGTCGTGGGTTCCTGGAACACGAAGCCGACTTGACCGCCGCGCAGCGTATTCCAGCGCCGCGGTGATAAACCCTCGAGAGATTCTCCGCAGAGCCGGCGTCCGCCCTCGACTCGCGCGCCAGGCGGCAGCAGATCGAGGGCGCCGAGGGCGGAGACCGACTTGCCGGAGCCGGATTCACCGACCAGCGCCGCGGTTTCACCACGTCGTATGGTAAGTGACAGGTCTTCGACGACGCGCATGTCGCCGAAGGCAATGCTTAGCGCATCGAGTTCGAATACGACGTCGTCATTGGCCATGCGCGGTTCTCCCGGGTAGATCGTCGGTATCGGCGGAGGTTGACGGGGTGGTGCTGGGCACGTGGCGCGGGTCGAAGGCGTCACGCAGTCCTTCACCGATGAACACCAACAGCGAGAGCATGATCCCGAGACTCAGGAAGGCCGTGATGCCAAGCCAGGGCGCTTGCAGGTTGTTCTTGCCTTGGGCGACGAGTTCACCCAGTGAGGGCGAGCCGGGCGGCAGTCCGAAGCCCAGGAAATCCAGCGCGGTGAGGGTGGTGATCGCGCCGGTGAACAAAAACGGGATGAAGGTCAAGGTGGCGACCATGGCGTTGGGTAGTACGTGGCGCCACATGATCAGGCGCGAGGGCAGCCCCATGGCGCGTGCCGCGCGCACGTACTCGAGATTGCGTGCGCGCAGAAATTCGGCACGCACGATGTCGACCAGCCCCAGCCAGGAAAACAGCAGCATGATGCCCAGCAGCCACCACAGGTTGGGTTGCACCAGGCTGGCGAGGATGATCAGCAGGAACAGTACCGGGATGCCCGACCAGATTTCGATGATGCGCTGGCCGATCAGGTCGACCTTGCCGCCGAAATAGCCTTGTATGCCGCCAAACAGGACCCCGAGCACCATGGAGCCCAGCGTCAGTATCACAGCGAAGACCACCGACAGGCGAAAACCGTAGAGCACGCGGGCGAAGACGTCGCGGCCGTGGTCATCGGTTCCCAGCCAGTGGCGCGCTGAGGGCGGTGAAGGCGCAGGTCCCTCTAACTGACGATCCAGCGTGTCGTAGGAGAAGGGCACGATCGGCCATAGCATCCAGCCCTGCGATGTTATGTTTTCCCGGACCACGGGATCGCGATAGTCGGCCGTGGTAGGGAGGAAGCCCCCGAATTCGGTTTCGGGATAATCGAATACCACCGGCGCGTACCACTGACCTTGATAATACATGACGAGAGGCTTGTCATTGGCGATCAACTCGGCGCCCAGGCTGGCGATCAGCAGCAGGGCGAAGGCCCACAGCGACCACCAGGCGCGACGGTTGCCGCGAAAGATCTGCCAGCGACGGCGGGCGATGGGAGACGGTTGCGCGCGCATGCGAAGTGTCATCATGCCCCCCGTGTCGCGAAGTCGATGCGTGGGTCGACCCATACATAGGTGAGATCCGAGATCAGCTTGAGCACCAAGCCGATCAAGGTGTAGAGATACAGGGTGCCGAAGATGACCGGGTAATCGCGCTGCATGACGGCTTCGAAGCCGAGTAATCCAAGGCCGTCGAGCGAGAAGATGACCTCGATCAACAGCGACCCGGTGAAGAAGATGCCGATCAGTGCCGAGGGGAGTCCCGCGATGATGATCAGCATCGCGTTGCGGAACACGTGGCCGTAGAGTACGCGGTTCTCGCCAGCGCCCTTGGCGCGTGCGGTGAGGACGTATTGCTTGTGGATCTCGTCGAGGAAGCTGTTCTTGGTCAGCATGGTGAGCGTGGCGAAGCTGCCGATGGCCGAGGCCAGCACGGGCAGCGCGATGTGCCAGAAATAATCCTGGATCTTGCCCCACCAGGAAAGATCGGCGAAGTCCGGCGAGGTCAGCCCGCGTAGCGGAAACCAGTCCAGGTAGCTGCCGCCGGCGAACACCACGATCAAAAAGATGGCGAACAAGAATCCCGGCACGGCGTATCCCACAATGATCAGCCCCGACGTCCAGACATCAAAGCGTGAGCCGTGGCGCAGGGCCTTGCGTATGCCCAGCGGTATCGAGATCGAATACACCAGTAGCGTGGTCCAGAGTCCCAGTGAGATCGATACCGGTAGGCGTTCGACGATCAGGTCGATCACCGGCCGCCCGCGGAAAAAGCTCTCACCCAGATCGAAGGTGGCGTAATCGGCGAGCATGCCGAAGAACCGCTCCACGGGGGGCTTGTCGAAACCGAACTGCTTCTCTAGTGCCGCTTCTAGGCGCGGGTCGATACCGCGTACGTTACGGGTATCGCCGCTGGATGTCTCGCCGCCGCTTTCCAGGCGCGTGCTGGCGTTGCTGTCCATTCCTTCGAAGCGGGCCAGCATCTGGTCGATAGGGCCGCCCGGTGCCACCTGCACGATAATGAAATTGAGCAGCAATATACCCAGCAAGGTGGGAATCATCAGCAGCAGGCGGCGTAGGATGTAGTTAGCCACGATATTCCCCTAGCGGTCACTGTGTTGACGTTCTTCCACGCGACGCGCGCGCTGTGGGTCGACCCACCAGCTCGATAGATCGAACGTGTATTCGGGGAAGGGCTGGGGATAGCCGAACTTGTCCCACAGCGCGACGCGGGTGCCGTCGAGGTGCCATTGGGGAATGACGTAGAAGCCCCAGCGCAGGACGCGGTCGAGCGCGCGCGCGGCGGTGTCTAGTTCACGTCGGCTATCGGCGCCGATCAAGGTGTCGACCAAACCATCGATGGCGGGGTTCTGCAGGCCGATCAAGTTGCGGCTGCGCGGCGCGTCGGCGTAGTCGCTGGTCCAGAATTCACGCTGTTCATTGCCCGGATTGGCGGACTGCGGGAAGCTGCCGAGGATCAGGTCGAAGTCGAAGTGGCGCTGGCGTGTCAGAAATTGGTTAACGTCGACCACGCGTAGGCTGGCCTGAATGCCGAGGCGTTCGAGATTTTGAATCAGCGGCAAGGTCACGCGTTCGAACTGGGTGTCGTAGAGCAGAAATTCGAGGCGCAGCGGCTGCTGTGTCTCGCGGTTGATCAGCGTGCCGTCACGGATTTCATAGCCGGCCTCGCGAAGAAGTCCCAGTGCTTTCTTCAGGCGTGCCCGTAAGGCGTCGGGTCGCGAGATCGGTAACGGCTGGTTGAATACCTCGGGGGGCAGAATATCGCGATAGGGCGCGAGCAGCTTGCGTTCAGCTTCGCTGGGTAGGCCGCTGGCTTCCATGTCCGAGCTTTCGAAGTAACTGTCGGTTTCCTCGTAGGCGCCGTAGAAGAGATGTGTGTTGAGCCAATCGAAATCGGTGGCCAGCGTCAACGCTTCGCGAACGCGGCGGTCCTGGAATTTCTCACGCCGCAGGTTCATGACGAAGGCTTGCATGCCCGCGGGCTGTGCATCTGGAACGACCATGCGCTTGATGAAGCCTTCCTCACGAGCGGGGGTGTCGTAGGCGGTGGCCCAGTTCTTGGCGCTACTTTCACGGCGTAGATCGAGATTGCCGGCCTTGAAGGCCTCCAGCGCCACGGTCTGATCCCGGTAGTACTCGTAGACCAGACGACCGATATTGTGCCGCCCGCGGTTGATGGGCAGATCACGCCCCCAGTAATCCTCGACGCGACGATACACGATACGCCGCCCCGGCGAGAGGCTCTCGACCTCATAAGGACCCGACCCCAGCGGCTTGTCCAGCGTCGGAGAGGCGAAGTCGCGCGAGGCCCAGTAGTGCTTGGGCAGCACCGGAAGCTGACCGAGGATCAATGGCAACTCGCGTGAATTGTTGTCGCTGAATTCGAAGCGCACGGTGTCGCTATCCAGCGCTTCGATCTTGTCGACATCGGCGTAGTAGGCGCGATAGAACGGCTGCCCTTCGTCGCGCAGCAGTCGAAAGCTGAACACGACGTCTTCCGCTGTGACGGGATGGTCATCGTGGAAGCGCGCTTTCGGACGTAGATCGATTTCCATCCAGTGGCGATCGGGATCGAGGCGGATGCCGCCTGCCAGTAGCCCATACATGGTGAAGGGCTCGTCAGCACTGGCTTCCATCAAGGTGTCGTAGATGTGATTCAGGCCGTCGGCCGGATTGCCCTGAATGATGAAGGGGTTGGTCGAATCGAAGCTACCTTGCGCGGCGCGCCGCATTTCGCCGCCCTTGGGGGCATCCGGATTGGTGTAGGGCAGATGCGTGAAGTCCTCGGGCAGCGCAGGCGTGTCGTAGAGTGAAATCGCCCCGACAGTGGGTACCTGCTCGGCCGACACGGCCAACGCTGTGAGGCTGACCGCCCACAGGGAAAACCCCAACAGCAAGGTGCGAACGAACGAGAGCATCAAACGATTCCTTGAAGCAGGATGCATGAAGGTCGGTGAAGATGCCGACCCTGCACGCTAGCCTATCCCAGCAGTGGCGTGCTGAGTAGAGGTGTTATCCATTGTGATCAGCGCGGGGTCTGGCGCAGTGTCAGGCGCTGTCCCGGGTGTAGATAATCGCTACGATCGAGCCGATTCCAGCGGGCCAGTTCGTCGACGCTGACATCGTGGCGCGCGGCGATGCGTGACAGGCTGTCGCCTGGCTTGACGGTCACTTCGCGCGTGGCGTCATGGCTGGCCAAGCGGGTGGACTGGCCTGTGGAAGGGACGATCAGTGATTGACCAATACGCAGCAAGTTGCCGTCGAGGCCATTCTGTTGACGTAGCACGCTGATTGGAATGTCGTGCCGTGCGGCGATGCCGGAGAGCGTGTCGCCGCGCTTGACCACGTAATGCGCCTTGGTACGACGCTTTTCGGGGGCAAGTGTGTCGAGATTGGCGAGAAAACGTTGGCGGCTGGCGGCTGGAATGACCAGTTTGGCGCTCTGGGTCGGCCGGGTGGCCTCGCGCCGCAAGGCGGGGTTGAGTTCGCGCAGGCGTTGCTCGCTGACCCCGGCGAGTCGTGCAGCATCGTTCAGCGAGAGCTGGCCCTGGGTCGTTACCTGGGCGATGGCCGGGCGGTCGGGAATGTCGGGTAGAGTGACGCCGTAGCGCTGCGGGTCGGAAATCACTTCGGCCAAGGCTAGCAGCTTGGGGACATAATCCATGGTTTGCCTGGGCAGTGAGAGATGCCAGTAATCGATGGGTTTGCCTTGGGCGGCGGCTCGCTCTTGCGCGCGATTGACCGTGCCCGCACCGGCATTGTAAGCCGCCAGGGCCAGTTCGAGATCGCCGTCGTACCATTGGTCGGCGAGCGTCTGTAGATAATCGAGTGCGGCTTTGGTCGAGGCCATGACATCCCGACGCCCGGCATACCACCAAGTGTCGTTGAGTCCCATGGCTTCGCCAGTGCGTGGCATGAACTGCCAGAGTCCCGACGCGCCGCCGGGGTGCTTGGCGGCAGGGTCATAGGCGCTTTCGATGAAGGGTAGCAGGGCCAGCTCGGTGGGCATATCACGTGCTTCGAGCTGGCGGGTCACCCAGCGTAGCCACGGGCGCGCGTTTCGGGATACGGCCGAGACGTATTGGGGGTGCGCAGCGAAGTAGTCGAGCCATTCCTTGACGCGTGGATTGCTGATGTTGTGGGGCAACCCGAAGCCGCTTTCAAGGCGCGTCCAGACATCGGCTGGCGTGGTGCTTTTAAGCTCCAGCGCTTGCCAGAAGGTGGCATGAGGCGTCGTCGATGTCGCTGAATCGTCGGTCGGTAAACCGCTCGCTGCTAGTGCGGGCAGCGATAAGGTGGTCAGGAAAAGACCTCCCGCCAAGCCCAGAGCTTGGCGGCGGATCGATCGAACGTGCATGGGAAGCGAACCTCTCGAGGACTATGACGTCAGCTGGGCGGTGTTGCTAGAAACGGTCTTTCCATTCGCGCAACGTGGCGAAGGCGCTGCTGGCGTCGTCGGCATTGCCTTGTTCGGCCACTGTGCTGAGCAGGCCGGGTTGGTCGATACGCAAGAAGGGGTTGATCTGGCGCTCGGAGCCGATGTTGGTGGGCAGCGTGGGGCGCTCCAACCGGCGTGCTTTTTCGCACTCCTCGAGGTAGGCGTCCCGCGTGGGGTTGTCGGGCTCGGCAGCCTGAGAGAAGCGCAGGTTGGCCAGCGTGTATTCGTGGCCCGCGAACACCATGGTGTCGTCGGGCAACGCCGCGAGGCGCTCGAGTGAACGCTGCATCTGCGCGGGAGAGCCTTCGAACAAGCGCCCGCAACCGGCCGAGAACATCACGTCGCCGCAAAACAGTAGTCCCGGCGTTCCGGGGGCATAGAACGCGATATGATCGAGCGTGTGGCCGGGCACCGCGAAGACTTCGAAGCGCCGGCCCTGCACGCGGAAATCGTCGCCGTCGCCCACGACTTCTTCAACGGCGGGGATGGCCGAATTGTCGGGGCCTATCACGCGTGGTCCGTACCGTTTGACCAGCGTTTCGATGCCGCCCGTGTGATCGTGATGGTGGTGAGTCACCAGAATCGCCACCAGGTTCAGGTTTTCACGTTCGAGATATTCGATGACGGGTTGCGCGTCGCCGGGGTCGACGATCGCTACCTTATCGCTGGCATCCTGACGGAGCAGCCAGATATAGTTGTCCTGGAACGCGGGAATTGGAATCACGGTCAACATAGTACGCTAGACCTCGGCAAACGTCGGAAACACGCCTATCGTCACGCCATGCACGATGGCGGACGGCAGCGTAAAATGCGACAACCTTGGGGGGAACGGGCCGTCGTGTCAAATTCGCAGATGACGATGACGTTGGCGCAAGCCGTCCGCGAGGGGCGCCGCTTCTGGGGCTCCGAAGACGGTGTGGCGTTATGGCAGGCACAGCGTGCGTGCTTGGGACCACTCTGCGAGTCGCGCTTCGGGGCTCACAGCCTGCAACTCGGCATGGCCTCGCGGCTGACCGATATGTGTCCTATCCACCATGCGATGAGTTGGGCGCCGACACGCGCCTTGGCTCAGGATGACGCGACCTTGGTGTGTGACCCCAGCGCCTTGCCGCTGCCCGATGAAAGTCTCGATCTCGTGCTGGTGCATCATTTGCTGGAAGTGATGCCAGACGCGCACCACTTGGTGCGTGAGGCGGCGCGGGTCACGCGTGACGATGGCATGCTGGTGATGATGGGCTGGAATCCCTTCGGCGCCGATGTCCTGGGACATTTATCGCCCGCCAGTCGACGCCGCTGGCCCTGCAAGGGGCATTGGCGGCGCAGCGGCCGGTTGCGGGAATGGTTGGCGTTTGTCGATTTCGAGATCGACCGCGTAGACTACTGCGGTTTTCGCCTGCCCGGTGGGCATATACACAACCGGGGGCTCGAAACGCTGGGGCGTCGCTATAACCTCCCCTTCGGTGGATGTTACCTGATCGTGGCCCAGCGCAAGCAGATCCCTGTACGACCGGTGCGGACGTTGCTGCGCCGGGATACGATCACGAGCAATTCCTGGCTCGGTCCCGCAGCGCTTCATCGCGACGAACGCACGGGGCGCGCCCAAGCCCACGACGATAGGATAGCCGAGGTTGACTGACACTCCCACCGTGGGCGATATGCCCCGTGTAACCATTTATACAGACGGCGCTTGCCGTGGTAACCCAGGCCCCGGCGGTTGGGGAGCGGTGCTGCGTTATGGCCAGCACGAAAAAACTCTCAACGGCGGTGAGGCCGAGACCACCAATAACCGTATGGAGCTGATGGCCGCGATTCAAGCGCTGCGGATCCTGTCGCGTCCCTGCGATGTGGCGCTATGGACGGATTCCGAGTACCTGCGCAAAGGGATTACCCAGTGGGTCCATGGCTGGATCAAGCGCGGCTGGAAGACCGCTGCCAAGAAGCCGGTCAAGAACGCCGAATTGTGGCGTGAATTACTTGAGGAAACCCAGCGCCATCGCATCGAGTGGCACTGGGTAAAGGGACATAGTGGACACGAAGGTAACGAACTGGCCGATACGTTGGCTAACGCCGCCACCGACGACGTGCAGGCGACTCAGCGCCGGGCCATGGCAGGAGAAGAGTAAGCAATGCGTCAGATCGTACTGGATACTGAAACGACCGGTATCGACCCTAAGGAAGGCCATCGCCTGATCGAAATCGGGGCGGTGGAGGTGGTTAATCGCCGACTTACCGGCAATAACTTTCATCAATACATCAATCCCGAACGTGATATCGATCCCGAGGCCGTGGAAATTCATGGCATCACCAACGAACGGGTCGCCGACGAGCCGGTGTTTGCCGATGTCGCCGATGCCTTCTGGGAGTACATTTACGGCGCCGAACTGGTGATTCACAACGCGGCGTTCGACGTGGGCTTCATCGATCACGAATTCGGCCTGCTGCAGAACAAGCGGGGCGGGCCGCGGTTGGGCCCGGTCGCGGAGTATTGCGGCGTTCTGGATACGCTGGCCATGGCGCGTAAGTTGCATCCGGGGCAGCGCAATAGTCTGGACGCGCTGTGCAAGCGTTACGCCATCGACAACGGCCGCCGAGTACTCCACGGCGCCTTGCTGGATGCCGAGATTCTTTCCGATGTCTACCTGGCGATGACCGGGGGGCAGACGGCGCTATCGTTGGCGGGCATCGAAGAGGCTGCCGGCGGTGCCGCTGAGGGGGCCAATAGCGTCAGCGGCATTCGCCGGGTGGCACGAGAAGGTCTGACGCTGGCGGTGACGCAGCCCAACGAGGCGGAATTGAGCGCGCACCGGGCTAAGCTCGACAGTATTCGCCAGGCGGCAGGCGAGTGTCATTGGGACGCGTTGGATGAAGCGTCGCAGGGGCCCACATGACGACCACGTCGACACCGGCATTCGTGAGAGAGCTGCCCGGCGCGGAGACGCCGCGTTGGGGGTATTGGATTCGTTTCGGCGAAACGGGTATCGCTCCCGGTGAGGAGACGGGCATTCTCCAGTCGCCCGGCGCCTGGCCTGAGCAAGCCATGCCGCTAGGGATGTGGCAAGGCTTGCCAGTCGCGATGGCGCACGAGAGCGGCGAGGCAAGCTGGCCTCCGGCGCGTGACTGGTTGGCGTGCTTGCCCGCCGCCCAGGCCGATCTACTGGCCACGGCACTGCAAGTCTCCGCCTGGGCGCGCGATCACCGTTTTTGTGGACGCTGCGGAACGCCGATGCAGCGTCTTTCGCACGAGTTTGCCATGCAGTGCAAGGCGTGCGGTCATCGCAGCTATCCGCGCATCTCGCCGTGCATCATCACTCTGGTGACTCATGGGCGGGATCTGCTGCTGGCGCGCAACGCGCGTTTTCCCGCTCGGCGTTACTCCACCTTGGCGGGGTTCATCGAGCCGGGGGAAACCGCCGAGGATGCCGTGCGCCGTGAAGTTCACGAGGAAGTCGGGGTCGAGGTAGGGCGCGTCAGTTTCTTTCGCAGCCAATCATGGCCGTTTCCGCATTCGCTGATGCTGGGATTCTTCGCCGAGGCGGCCAGCCGACGCATCCGCATCGATGGCGTCGAGATCGCTGATGCCGCCTGGTTCACGCCGCGTCATCTGCCGGAGTTGCCCCCTAGCCATTCGATTTCGCGTCAGTTGATCGAGACGCACCTCAGCGCGGTGGCGATGCGCTGAGATGTGACAACGTAAGAAAAGAGCGAGTCAGCCGCTGGGGAACAGGCTGGTGAGCTTGCTGGCCAGCATGACGTTGCCGGCGGCCTTGAGCTTGCCGCTCATGAAGGCTTGCATGCCGTTGAGCTCACCGCTCATCACGCCTTTCAGTGTTTCGGTGTCGGTGGTCAGGCTGACGGAAGGGTCGTCGTGCTCGCCTTGCTGAACGTCCAGGGTGCCGTCCTGAACATGAAGGTAATAGTTATCGGCATCGGTGATATGGAACTGGAAAATATCATTCATGCCCCGGGCGGCGGCAGGATCGAAGCGCGACTGAAGTTTTTCGATGACGGTACTGGCGTCGGCCATGATCGGTCACTCTGTGGTGTTGATGGAAGCCCCAGCCTATTTCAAACAAATGTTTCATACAAGAACTGTATTGATTCATCCGACTGTGAGGGAGCGACGTGATTGAATGGATAGCGGAATACGCCTTGTTCGCCGCCAAGCTGGCGACACTGATAATCGGCCTGGGCGTACTGATCGTGCTGGTGGTGTCCCTCAAGCAGCGCGCCAGTGGGCAGGGCGAGGATAATCGTCTGCGCGTGGTGGGGCTGAACGAGCGTCAGCGGCGTAGGCGTGAGTCGTTGCGTCTGGCCGGGATGTCGCCCGCGCGGCGACGGCGCGCACAAAAGACGTTGCGCAAGCAGGAAAAGGCACGCCGCAAAGGAAAGGGGGATACCCCTGACGAAGAACCGCCGCGCGTCTGGGTGCTCGATTTCGATGGCGATCTCAAGGCATCACGCACCCCGCAACTGGCGGAGCAGGTCTCGCTGTTGCTGGGGGAGCTGCAGGCCGAGGATGAAGTGGTCGTGCGTCTCACCTCGGGCGGTGGTCTGGTGCATGCCTATGGGCTCGCAGCCGCCCAGCTCGACCGGCTGCGTGACGCTGGGGCACAGCTGACCGTGTGCGTCGACAAGGTGGCCGCTAGTGGGGGCTACATGATGGCCTGCTGCGCGCATCGCCTGATCGCGGCACCGTTTGCCGTCATCGGGTCGATTGGCGTGGTCGCGCAGGTGCCCAACGTGCATCGCCTGCTCAAGAAGCACGATATCGATGTCGAACTGCTGACGGCGGGGCGGTACAAGCGGACCTTGACCGTCCTGGGGGAAAATACCGACGAGGGGCGCGCCAAGTTTCTCGATGATTTGCAGGAAACCCATGATCTCTTCAAGCGCTACGTCGGCGAGCGGCGTCCGGCGCTGGAAGTCGACAAGGTGGCGACCGGCGAAATCTGGTATGGCCGTCAGGCCCTCGAGGATGGCTTGATCGATGAGATCGCCACCAGCGACGGTTATCTTGCGGCACGCATGAAGGAAGCGCAGATCCTGCATGTGACGCTAGAGCCGCGCCATTCGCTGTTGCAGCGTGTCGGAGTGGGGGCTTCGATGGGGATTGAGCGTCTCGGGGATCGCGCCATGGAACGCTTGGAAGCCAGCAGTTGGCAGCGGCGTTGAGCCGCTGCCGGGGCCGGTTTAGCGTGATTTGCCGTAGAGCGCGACCAATGAGTCGACCACCGTGCGGGCTTCATCGCCCGCCAGGGAATAGTAGATGGTCTGCGAGGCGCGGCGAGTCAGCACGAGGTTCTCGCGGCGCAGGATGGCCAGGTGCTGCGAGAGCGCCGACTGACTGAGGTTGAGCTTGCGATTCAGTTCGGTGACCGAAAGCTCTGCGTCGTCGAGCAGGCACAGGATACGCAAGCGGTTTTCGTTGGCCATGGCCTTGAGTAGCGTCGTGCCTTTGTCGATGGCGCCATGACCGGCGTCGATCAGGGCGGAGGCAGGCTGGAGCGGGCGCATATTGTCTCTCCTACGTTGGGATTGGCGATGGAATGCCGAAGGGCGAGGGATGAAACGCCCAGCGGCAAAGGGATGCTCGTGTGCCGAATGACCGTCGATGTCCGGCGTATCCTTACCCCTATTGGACAAGCGGTCATTCCCTGTTACTCATTTTTGATTTAGCGAATCATCAATAACTTCGCCAGCCTTGTCCAAGGTAGTCTTCAACGGTATTTCATCGGTTGCGGTCGCAGCGTGGTCGACAGGTCGGATAGTCGGACATTGTAATCGCTCTTGTCGTCCCGTAAGGCATTGATGTTACGTGGATAGTTCCTCTTGGTCTCTGGCTTTCGGCGTCGTTTTTATTCATACCCTGGAACAGGGTGGTGATGTGTTGCGCTGGTTGATATCAGCGAAATCCTTTACAATCGCGCCGCTTTCACTCGGCGTCTTCCACGCTGTCCCGCCTTGAGGGTTCCCTTACCCCTCGGCCTCTTTCGGCAACTAAAAAGGTGCTGCATGTTCGTCCTCGATTCTCGCCAGGCGCGCCGCTTGATGGGGTGGCTCGTGAGCTTCCACATTATCGTCATTGCGGCCAGCAATTACTTGGTGCAATTACCGTTTACGATGTTCGGTGTACACACCACCTGGGGAGCGTTCAGCTTTCCGTTCATCTTTCTTGCCACGGATCTGACCGTGCGGTTGTTCGGGAAACGCCGGGCACGAACGACCATCACGCGTGTCATGCTACCCGCTCTGCTGATTTCCTACGTGGTCTCGGTGCTGTTTCAAAACGGCACTTTCCAGGGCATCACGGCGCTGGGGGACTGGAACCTGTTCGTGGGGCGTATCGCCCTGGCGAGTTTCATGGCTTATGTGTTGGGGCAGTTGCTGGACATTCATGTCTTTGATCGGATGCGGCGGCTGCGCGCCTGGTGGGTGGCGCCGGCGTTCTCGACGCTATTGGGCAATCTGGCCGATACCTTTGCGTTTTTTGCTATCGCCTTCTGGAATGGGCCCGATGCGTTCATGAGCGCGCACTGGGTCGAAATCGCCTGGGTCGATTATGCCATCAAGCTGAGCGTCAGCTTGGCCTTCTTCCTGCCGTTGTATGGTGTGCTGTTGGGGGCGTTGACGCGTCATCTGGCGCATGTCGCCGATGCCTCTGAACGGGTGTCGGGACGCAATGCCTGAGATGCCTCTGGTATCATGCCGACATGATTTGAATGGCTGACGAGGCACATTGTGGAATTACATCATGTCGATACTGGCGGCGCCGGGCGCCCGCTGGTGGTGTTGCACGGCCTATTCGGAAGCGCCGATAACTGGCGCTCGCATATCAAGCGTTGGCAGGAAAGCCGCCGCGTAATCGCCGTCGATCTGCGTAACCATGGAAAATCTCCGCATGTGGCAGGCATGAGCTATGCCGCCCAGGCGGCGGATGTCGAAGTCCTGCTGGATCGTCTTTCTGTCGACAGTTGCGACCTGCTGGGCCACTCGATGGGAGGCAAGGTCGCCATCACCTTGGCGCGCCAGGCGCCTCAGCGTGTCGCGCGCTTGATCGTGGCTGATATCGCGCCGATTGCTTACCAGCACGGCCATGAGGCGATTTTCAAGGCCATGCGCGCGGTCGAACGGCAACCGCCTTCGGACCGCAAGGAAGCCGACCGGATCATGGCGAATTTCGTCGAGACTCCGGCGATACGGCAGTTTCTGGCGACCAACCTGGTCCGCAGCGAGAACGCTACGCTGGTGTGGCGTGTGGGACTCGATGAGATTGAGGATGATTACGCCCATATCGTCGCGGTGCCGGATGGGGAAGGCACCTATACGGGGCCGACGCTCGTGCTGCGTGGCGAGCGTTCCGACTACGTTGAGGATGACGCTTTGCCGGCGGTCGAGGCGGTGTTACCGGAGGCACGTGTCGAGACCGTGCCTGATGCCGGGCATTGGTTGCACGCCGAACACCCTGAAGCATTTCAAACGGCTGTGGCGAACTTTTTGGCCAGCGAATGAGATAAAACGACCTGGAGTGCTAGGTAGGTCTCCAGGTCGTTGGCGATAAGACGCTCTAGAGACGATTCACGTCGACGGCGAGGCGTGAGACCGGGCTTTTGGCTTTGATCTGGCCGCGCTCGAGGAGAAACGCCTCGAATGCCTTGTAGCGGCGCACATCAAGGGCGGCGGGTCGCAGGGCGAAGCGTGGAATGGAGTTATACCAGGCTTTCTTGTTGACCGGTGTATCCAATGCCGGATCAGAGGCCTTGAAAGCTTTCCAGCCCTCGTCGGGGTGATTGATGATCCAAGCTGTGGCGTCTTCGATGGCAGCCATGAAACGGGCATAGGCATCGCGGTGTGTGTCGAGAGTCTCGCGATTGGCGATGAAGATCAGTTCGTCGTAGGTGGGGACGCCTTCTTCCTCAATATAGAATGCTCGCCCTTTGACGCCTTCCTGGGCCATTTGTGCCAGTTCGAAGTTGCGAAATGCGCCGGTGATGGCATCGACCTTGCCGCTGATCAATGCCGGTGTCAGCGCGAAGTTGACGTTGACCATCTCGACACTTTCAGGGTCAACGCCATTGTGCTCGAGCATGGTATTGAGCAGTACTTTCTCGACGCCGCCCACCGAGTAGCCAATGGTCTTGCCGGCCAGGTCTTTCATGCTCTCGATATCGCTGTCGGCACGTACCAGCGTGACATTGAGCGGTGTCGCGATCAGCGTGCCCACGCGTACCAACGGCAAGCCTTGGTCTACCTGTAGATGCAACTGAGGCTGGTAGCTGAGTGCCAAGTCCACCTTGCCGGCGGCGACCAGCTTGGGGGGGACACTAGGGTCGGCCGGCGAGATTAGCTCCACATCGAGCCCATGTCGCTCGAAGAAGCCGCGTTGCTGGGCGATGACCAGGGGGGCGTGCGTCGGGTTGGTGTACCAGTCGAGCATGACCTTCAGGGAAGTCGTCTCCGAAGTGCTGTCGTCATCTGCGGCCCAAGTCGAGCCGGGTATGATCAACATCAGCGCAAGGCAAGCTCCCATGAGGCGTCGAGTCAAACGTAGCATGTGATGTTCTCCTGCGGATCTCCGCCCATTGAGTGTGGCGGGCGTTATCGTTATCGCCGTAAAAGGCGGTGTGTGGGGCATTGCCATGCGATGGCGGGTGCTACCCCGGATGATCGTTGTCAGTTGGTGGTGCCGGTGCGGTCGTCATGCCAAGGCATGAGGCGCCGCATCACCGCATCGGTAGTAAAGTAGAGCGCCACCCCGAAGGTGATGAGGATCAGCAGGGCGGCAAACATCAGATCGACCTGCATGCGCGCGTTGGCATTGAGCATCAAGTAGCCTAGGCCTTGGCTGGAGCCGACCCATTCGCCGATCACCGCCCCGATGGGGGCGGCACTGGCGGCCATGCGCATGCCGGAGGCCAGTGATGGCAAGGCGGCGGGCAACTGAATGCGCAACAATTGCCGTCGACGGTTGGCCCCCAGTGTCTGGGCCAGGTCCAGCCACCCTTGTGGCGTCTGGCGCAGGCCGTCGTAGCATGTCGAGGCGACCGGGAAATAAATGATCAGCGTGGCCATGACGATTTTCGCAGTCATGCCATACCCCAGCCATAGCATGAGAATAGGGGCCAGGGCGAACAAGGGCACGGCTTGGCTGATCAACAAGATTGGTAGCAAAGTGCGCCGCAAGCCATGAAAACGAGCCAAGGCCAGGGCCGTGCCGAGCCCGCTCATGAATCCGATGAGCAGCCCCGCGACGATTTCGATGACCGTGATACCGGCATGATGCCATAACAGTTGCTGGTGCGCCGCGAACGCTTGCACGACGGTCAGCGGCGCGGGAAGGATATAGTCGGGAACGCCAGTGACGATGACGAGTAACTGCCAGAGGCCGAGTAGGGTGATGATCCCCAATAGGGCGGGCCAGAAACGCTTGAGTATACTCATACGACACCCTCACCGATATTGCCATGCGGCGCGTGGAGACGATTCACCAACTGCGATTGCATGCGCTGGACATCGGGCGCCTCGAGGGCACGGGGGCGTTGTCCGCCGGGGACGTCGAAGTCGCTCAACGATGCCGGCTGACCGCTGAGTATCAGGATGCGATCGCTCAGGCGCAGGGCTTCGAGCGGGTCGTGCGTGACCAATAATACGGTGCGACCGGCCAGCAGGCGCGCGGCTAGCTCATGAAGTTCCAGGCGAGTGATCGCGTCGACGGCAGAAAACGGTTCGTCCATCAAGACTACGGGGGCGTCTTCGAAGAGCGTGCGGGCCAGCGCGACGCGTTGACGCTCCCCCCCGGATAACGTCTTGGGCCACTGCTCGGCTTTGTCGCCGAGACCGACGTCGCCGAGCAGGTCCTGGGCGCGTTGATGTTGCGCCGCCGTGGGGCGACCGCGCAGCGCGGGGCCGAGCAGGACGTTGTCGATGACCTTGCGCCAGGGAAGTAACTGGTCTTGCTGAGCCATCCATGCCAAGCGGCCGGCCAATGGGCGCTTATCGGTGGTGGTGAGGGTCAAGTCATGGGTGTCGGGGATCGGGAGGGCAGCGATCATGCGCAGCAAGGAGCTCTTGCCGCTGCCGCTGCGGCCGAGCAGCCCCGTCCAGCTACCAGGGGTAAAGTCGGCTGCAAGGCCATCGAACAGCCATTGCCCCGAAAAGGCGAGCCTCGCCTGGGACAGCGAAAAACCGAGGGACGTCATCAAGGCTCCATGAATGGGGCGAAGGACGTGCCGACGGCACGCTCTGGTCTTTCCTCCGCCGGTGTTAACCGGATCAGGTTCCAGGGTTGCGTGTGGCGCTCTCAGCCCATTCCTTGATGGGCACCCCTATCCAGAGAGGGTTATTGTATCCTGATGCGACGGCGACTGCCCAGACGTGCTGGGTGGTCGCCTCGCTATCGCTTGGGCAGCCAGGAGCACGCATGTATCCCGATCCCGCACTGACGCATCGCGTCGAGGTCTTTACCGGTCATGCTCTTGCCCCGTTGCCATTGGCCTGGGATGACAGCGCCAACTGGTTGTGGCGAACGCGCGATGAGGCGCCGCAACTGCTCAAGCTGGCGCGAACGCATCCCGCCCAGGATCCGTTCTGGCAGGGGGTCAATCGGCTCTTCGGTTTCGATCGCTGGCGTTGCCCTGAGGCAATAACGCGACTGGTGGGGGCCTTGCCGACGTATTTGCCGTTGCCGCCATTACCCTTGACGTATCTGGGCGCATTGCATCAGACGCCGCTCTGGAGTTTGCCCTGGAGCGAGGGCGTGTCGGCGCGAATGGGAGAAGTCTTCGCCGAACTGTTGGGTAGCCAGTTGGGCTACCTGCATCGCGAAACCGTCTCGGGCTGGGGGCATCCTCTGGAAACGGTCTGGCCGCTATCGCAATGGCCGCGACGCGCGCGCGATTTTTTAAAACACCATCCTGGCTGTGCCGATTGGCAGGCACTGCCTGATTTCCCCATCCCGTCGCGCGCCGTGTGGTGTCTGCCCGATTTGCGTGCCGATCAATTCCTGTATGGCGCTACCGGATGGTTATGGAGTGACTGGGAGGCACTGGTGTGGGCGCCGCTCGAGTTTGATTTGTGTGTGGCCGAGCTGTTGATCACGGAGCCTGCCGAACGGGATGCCTTCGTCACCGGCTACCGGCGACAGTCGCCGGATGTCGCGCTGGGCACATATCGCCAGGGGATGCGGGCGCTGATCTGGGCCATGCGATTGCAGGGCGATATAGATTGGCGTGTCGTGCAATCGCATCCACATTGGTTGATGTAGGTGACAGCATGATGCACCGGGACATGGCATACTAGGTCCTTGAATTCAGGGAGATAGTCGTTAGTCGTGGATACCATCAACAGCCTTTTTTTGTTTTCGGGATTTCTAATCGCGCTGAGTATCGTGGCGAGCCGTGTTTCGTCACGCATCGGCGTGCCGCTGCTGGTGTTGTTCCTGGGGTTGGGCATGATGGCCGGCGAGGAAGGTGTGCTGGGCATCGAGTTCGATGACTATTCGCTGGCCTACCTGATTGGACACCTGGCGCTGGCGATGATCCTCCTCGATGGTGGCTTGCGCACGCGGCTCAAGACGTTCCGCGTGGGTCTCAAGCCGGCGCTGTGCCTGGCGACACTGGGAGTCTTCGTGACCAGCGGGCTCGTTGGCCTGTTGGCGACCTGGATATTCAACCTTTCCTTGGTGGAAGGCTTGCTGGTGGGTGCCATTGTCGGGTCGACGGATGCCGCTGCAGTATTTTCGATGCTCAGCGGGCAGGGCGTGACGCTCAACGAGCGGGTGGGGGCGACGCTGGAGATCGAGTCGGGCACTAACGATCCGATGGCGATCTTCTTGACTATCACTCTGGCCGAAGTGCTGGTAAACGGTGCCAGCGGTGTCGTGCACACCCTGGTAACGTTCGTCTCGCAGTTCGGGTTGGGCTTGCTGTTCGGGGTCGGGGGTGGCTGGCTGGCTGCCAAGTTGCTGCGCTGGCTAGACCTGGCGTCGGGGCTCTATTCGCTGCTGGCGCTGGCGTCGGGCTTTTTCATCTTCGGCTTGACCAGCGCGGCCGGTGGCAGTGGCTTCTTGGCGATTTATCTAGCGGGCTTGATGATCGGCAACCAGCCTGGGCGGCATCTCACGCATATTCTGCCGGTCCACGATGGCTTGGCGTGGCTGAGTCAGATCGGGCTTTTCTTGGTGCTGGGGCTGTTGGTGACGCCCAGCGAAATGATCGATTACGCCATACCGGGTGCCGCCTTGGCGTTGGGCCTGATTTTCGTGGCGCGCCCGTTGGCCGTTCTGGTTTCGCTCAAGCCATTCTTCAACTTCCGTTGGCGGGAGCTCGGTTTCATTTCCTGGGTGGGGCTGCGTGGGGCGGTGCCCATCGTACTGGCCATCTTTCCGGTGATCGCCGGGGTCGAGAATGCGACGCTGTATTTCAACGTCGCCTTCTTCGTCGTGCTGATGTCATTGTTGATGCAGGGGGCCTCCCTGGCGCGGGTGGCGCGCTGGATGCGGGTCGAGGTGCCGGCCGGCACGACGCCCAATCGCCGCGGTCCGCTAGGAGTGTTGCCGGAAAACGATTATGAAATGTTCGTCTATAAGGTCGAGAACGAAGCGCTCGAGGACGTGCCCATTCGCTTGCTGCGCTTCCCGTCGGGCGCCTTGATTTCCGGCCTGTTTCGCAAGCACACCATGCTGCATGCCAAGGGCAGTACGCGGTTGAAGCTGGGTGATGTCATTTGCGTCATCGGGCGTAGCGAGGACCTGCCAGCACTCAATCGCTTGTTCAACGGAGATGCCACGCTCAAGCGTGAGCGTGCTTTCTTCGGCACCTTCACGTTGGACGGGGAAGCCGTCATGAGCGATGTGGCGGATGCCTATGGCCTGACATTGAGTGCCGGTGAGCAGCACATGACCTTGGGTGAGTTCGTCTCGCTGCGCGTCGGTGGTCATCCTGTGGTGGGGGACGATGTCGATTGGCACGGCTTTCACTGGGTCGTCAATGCGGTGGAAGGTAATCGGGTGACGCGAGTCGGGTTGCGGCTTTATCACTGAGTCAGGCACTTGAATGCAATAGCGCACAGCGCGATATCCTGTTCTATGCTAGGTAGATTGTTTTGTCCTGCGGAGTTTGTCATGTCCATGCCCCATAGGCGCCTCTATCGCTGTCGCGCTTGTCAGGTCGAAGTATTCATCAAGGCAACACGGCGGCCGCTGGAAGCAAAGTGCCCGGAATGCGAGGCGAGTGATTTCGAGAGCGTCGAAATGGCCGGTGCGCATCCGCGTGCTAGCGTCGATGAGTTGCTGGCGAAGGCGCTGGAGCTGGAAGGCGGGGGGGCGCGTGACGTTGCTCGGCGTTCTGCAAAGCCAACCTTTCGTGATATTTAAGCGATTCGTGTGGTGTTTCCGTTGGTTGATAAGGAGCCGTTTGCATGATTCAACGGCACGGTCCCAATGAGCGCGGCCGCGATTTCATCGTCGGTGATATACACGGCCAACTGGCGTTGTTACATGACAGGTTGAACGCGGTCGGTTTCGATCGCCGACGAGATAGGCTGTTCAGTGTCGGGGACCTGATCGATCGTGGCGCCGATAGCCTCGGGTGTTTGTCCCTCGCCCTCGAACCTTGGTTCTACGCGGTGCGTGGCAATCACGAAATGCTGGCGTATGACGCGTTGCTGGGCGAGGAAAGAGGCAGTCTGAAAGCCCGCGACGCTTGGATGATCAACGGCGGAACCTGGGCTCTGGAGGCGGGGTTGGGCGAGGCGCAGACGATGCTCCAGCAGGCCTTGCCATGCATGCCCTATGCGCGCGAAGTATTAGTCGCGGGCAAGCGTCTCGGGATCGTTCACGCCGAACCACCCTCGGACTGGAATGATGTCGCAACGCCTTCGCAGGATCTTCTTTGGGGAAGGATGCGCATTCGGCGTGGCGACGGGACGCCAGTCAGCGGCATCGATGCCGTGGTGGTGGGGCACACCATCGTGGAGCGCCCCATGTGGCTGGGGAACGTCCACTACATCGATACCGGCGCCTTCACGACGGGGAGGCTAACGCTCATCGAAGCCCGCACTCTGCTGAGCGGTATCGAATCGTCGCGGCTGTAACCATGCGATGTAACATCCAAAACGAAAACGCCCCGAGACCAGTAAGTTACTGAAATCTCAGGGCGTTAAGATGTAATGGCGGAGGGACAGGGATTCGAACCCTGGGAAGGCGCAAACCTTCGCCGGTTTTCAAGACCGGTGCATTCAACCGCTCTGCCATCCCTCCGGCTTACGGCGGTGTATACTACCAGCATTCAACGAGTCGTCAAGACTTTTTGTGCTTTCAATGAGTTAAAACAATGGTGGGGCGTTGAATATCCACCTTGCAGTGGGAACTCAAGCGGGGCATCCTAGGTCTTACAAATGTTTTCAGCGCCACCGAGGAGAGAAATCCCATGGCATATCGTACTTCTCAGGTTGCCGGTCAGCAGACGCAATCGGCAATAAGTACCAACAAGGTGTTGCGTAACACCTATATGCTCCTGGCCATGACGCTGTTGTTCTCCGCAGTGACGGCGGGCACATCGATGGCGATGGGGGTCGGGCAGATGAACATCTTCATCTTCCTGATCGGCGCGTATGGTTTGATGTTCCTGGTTCACAAGACCGCGAATTCGGCGGCGGGCATCCTGTCGATCTTTGCCTTCACCGGTTTCATGGGCTTCACGCTGGGACCGATGCTGAACCTCTACCTGTCACTTCCCAATGGGGCGCAGTTGGTGATGACCGCGCTGGGGATGACGGGCGCGACGTTCATCGGGCTGTCGGCCGTGGCCTTGATTACCCGCAAAGATTTCAGCTTCTTGGGTAACTTCATGATCGCCGGAGCGATCGTGCTGGTGCTGGCCATGGTCGCGGCGATGATCTTCAACATCACTGCACTCGCGCTGGCCGTATCAGCTGGTTTTGTGCTGTTCTCTTCAGCTGCGATCCTGTATCAGACCAGCGAGATCATCCATCGCGCCGGTGAAACCAACTACATCTTGGCGACCATCACCTTGTTCGTCTCGATTTACAATATTTTTGTCAGTCTGCTGTCTATCCTCGGCTTCATGTCCGACGATTGATTCGGCATAGGGCGCTACGCCGCCTGTTTGGCGAAGGCCCGCACCTCGAGAGGTGCGGGCCTTTTGCGTCGCGAGCGTTTATCCACGCCAAAGTTGGAGCAGAGGCTCGGCGAACCCGTGCCAGCGAGTATAGAACATCGCGCGGCGACGAGTATTGGCGATATCCTCGGTGTCATATATGTCATGCCTAAGGTGTAGGTCATGACGAAGGAGCGCCAGACAGCCTATCTCGCACTTGGGTCTAGGGCCCATGAGGGCCGCTCTATCGCTATGAGTGATAGACAGTGTGGTTGAAAGGGCCGTGTCGGCCGGCTTCAGCGACGCTGGCGGGCGTTTGGTCGGGGAAAGCAGGGCAACGGTCATGAGCGTAACCTCCACGAATCATCAGGTGTGTCGATACATTACGACACAGACTCTTTCAATTTAGCCGGATTTCGTAACGGCAAAAGAGGATTCGCACAAACCGTGACGGCGCTCATATTAGTCGCTTCTGTTGCGGTACGGCATAAAAAAAGCCGCCTAGAAAGGCGGCCAAGGTTGGGGATATCAACAGATCAGTATCGCTAGCTAAAGGAATGCTATACGTTAGCTTGTTAAAAATATACTCGCTAACGTGCTTGGCGTCAATGATCGTTTGATGCCATGGCCCGTGGCGGAACCATGATTTGCCTGACTTCGCTACGTCGAGGACAATAGCGCCATTCACCGCGTCCGTGACGGGAGATTCTTCGATGCGTTACGCCCTACTCGTGCTAGGAGGCCCGTATAGCCATCAGGCAGCGCACTCCGCGTTGCGTTTCGCGCATGCCGCCATTGCACGGGGGCATCGTATCGATACGGTTTTCTTCTATCACGATGGGATTTATAACGCTGCGCACTTCGCGGCGCCGCCGCAGGATGAACCTCACCTCGTTGATGCCTGGCGCGATTTGCAGCGCACGCAGGGAACCGCCTTGCAGGTCTGCGTGGCGGCGGCATTGCGCCGTGGCTTGCTGGATGCCCGTGAGGCTGAGCGTCATGGCAAGAGCGGGGCGAGCCTCGAGCCTCCCTTCGAGTTGACGGGGCTGGGTCAGTTGCTCGACATCGGCCAGACGCACGAGCGGCTGATTACCTTTGCGCCCTGAATAAGGCGTCACTCATTCATGTACATGGGAAACCGTCATGTCCGAGATACCCGAGGCGACGCACGGTGATCTTCTGGTGATGTTACGTCATGCGCCGCACGGCGGTTTATGGCTACGCGAGGCTCTCGATGTGGCATTGGTCGGCGCGGCCTTCGGTCAGTCCGTCTCGTTGTTGCTGATGGGGGATGGCGTCTGGGCATTGCTCCAGGGCCAAGGCCCGGGTCCACTGGGACAGAAGGGCTCCCAAAGCACCTTCGAGATGCTGGAGATGTACGATATCGAGCGCTTGTATGTCGATGCCGACTCGCTCGAGGCGCGCGGGCTGACCCGCGATGATCTGCTTTTACCGGTGATTGAAGTGTCGACGCCGGAACTGTCGACCGTGCTTGCCGGTCACCGTCAAATCTTCAATTTCTAAACGCTGCCCGTACTGAACGCTAGCGGGGAAGCGCTATTAGGAGACACCTGCGAATGTTGTTGCACTTGCTCAATCGTGCCCCGAGTTCGAGCTCCGTTCATCAGGACGTGTTGCGCGCGATGGGGGAGGAAGATGAGTTGATTCTGATCGAAGATGGCGTGTTTGGCGCGGTGAGTGCACAGGTACAACATCTTCCCGGTCTGGAAGGTCGCTTGTTCGCCCTGCGCGAGGATCTGGAGTCGCGTGGCTTGGCGGGGCGCTGCGATGCCCGCGTGATCATTGTCGACATGGATGGTTTCGTGGCGCTGACCGAGGAAGCGCAACGCACGGTGAGCTGGTTCTGATGGCGACTACGCAAGCGACACGCTATATCACGGTAGAAGGCCGCGACATCGGGCTCGATCCTGAAGGATTCGTGGTCGACCTGACAACCTGGACGCCGGCCGTGGCCGAGGCACTGGCCGCCGAAGAAGGCCGGGAACTGACGCCCGAGCACTGGGAGGTTCTCGAGGTTCTGCGAGCCTTCTACGCGCGTTATGAGAACGCCCCGGCGATGCGGCCCTTGGTCAAGGCCGTCGGCCAGGCGCTGGGGCCCGATAAAGGGCGCTCCTTGCACTTGATGCGGCTGTTTCCCGACAGTCCCGCAAAGGTGGGCGCGCGTCTGGCGGGATTGCCCAAGCCAACCAACTGTCTTTAAGAACTGTCTTTAGGTCTTCCATGAACTTTCTTGCGCATGCCTGGCTGGTACGTGGCGGCAATGACGCCTTCCTGTACGGCAACTTGATCGCCGATGGCGTCAAGGGCGAGCCCGATGGCGATTGGGCGGCGGAGATCGTGCGCGGTATTCGCCATCATCGCCGTGTGGATGCCTGGGTCGACACTCATGCCGTGATCCGAGGCGTGCGTGAACGCGCACCGCGTCCCCAGCGGCGTGTGGTGGGCATCGCCCTGGATCTGGTGTGGGACCATTTCGTGGCGCGCGATCATGCCGATGTCGCTTTGATTGCGCGTTGTTACCGGGTGCTCCAGGCTCAGGGGCGAGCCCCTAACCGCTTGGCCCCCATGATTCCCACCCTGATCGAAGACGACTGGCTGAGTCGTTACGCCGATTTCGACTTTACTTGCCAGGCGATCGCGGGCCTGGGACGCCGTTTGAGTGGCCCCAATCGCCTGGCCGAGTTGGTGCCTTGGTTGCGCGCCGACTACCCCGCACTAGAGCACGACTTCCATCGACTCTGGCCGGCGCTCAATCAGGCGTTGAGCGCCGACTAGCCTCCATGGCATCAGTCCGTCAGCCACAGGCACTCCACGCGCTCGCCCTCGTGGAGGGTGGTGTGTTCGGGTACGACCGCGAGGGCATCGGCATCGATACACGAGGACAGCACGGCGGAGTTCTGATCGGCGAAGGCGTGGGCGACGATGCCATCGGCGGTGAACTCAAGGCCCACGCGCATGTAGTGGCGACGCGCTTGGGTGTGCGTGGTGAAGGCTGCGCGCGCCCACAGGCAGGGTAGCGTGGCCATGCGTGGGCAATCCAGCAGGGCGCCCATCAGGGGGCGAAGATATACCCAGGCGCCGACGAAGCAGGACACGGGATTGCCGGGCAGGCCCACCAGTCGTGCCTGGCCGATGCGTCCCAGCGCCAGTGGCTTGCCGGGGCGCATGGCCAGCTGCCAGAGATCCAACTGACCCAGTGATTCGAGTGCGTGCTTGACGTGGTCTTCTTCGCCGACGCTGACGCCGCCGGTGGTGACGATGACATCGGCTTGTTCGGCGGCCTCGCGCAGAAGACGCTGGGTGGTCGCGAAGTCATCGCGCACGTGTTCGCGCATGACCAGCTCGGCGCCGAAGCGTTCGAGCAGGCGCGAGAGCATGGGCCGATTGGAGTTATGAATCTGCCCCGGTGCGAGCGGTTGACCGGGGTCGACGATTTCATCGCCGGTGGATAGCAACGCCACGCGTGGGCGACGGTACACGTCGACCCGCGTGATGCCCTGGCCGGCCAGATGTCCCAGGGCGGCCGCCTCGAGCTGGGTGCCTTCTTCCAGAAGCGGAGTGCCGGCCCCCACGTCGCGCCCACGGCGACGCACGTTATCGCCCAGCGTGATGTCCCCGGGGATATGAGCCTGGGCATCTTGCGTCTCAACGCGTTCCTGCATCACGACCGTGTCGGCGCCCGGAGGAATCTCACCACCGGTGAAGATGCGTACACAGGTGCCCGGTGTCAGCGGCTCAGGTGCGTAGCCGGCCGCGATACGCTGGCTGATGGGCAACCACTGACCGGCATCGGCATGACGCAGCGCATAGCCATCCATGGCGCTGTTATCGGCGGGCGGTACGTCGAGACGTGCGGTGACCGGTTCGGCCAGCACACGGCCCGCCGCAGCCTCGCAATCGATCCGTTCGACATCTCCCGCCTTTACATCCTGTAGCAGCGCCTCCAGCGCGCGCTCGACGCTTTGCAGCTCAGCCATGCTGACCTCTCCCGGGAATGACGAGGTTGGCGAAGTTGCACGGTTGATGGCGGCTGTCGAGTTGTTCATGAAGGATGCCGTCCCAAGCAGTGCGGCAGGCGCCGGTGGAACCCGGCAAGCAGAACACCACGGTCGCGTTGGCCAGGCCGCCGAGGCAGCGGCTCTGCACGGTGGAACTGCCGATTTCTTGCCACGACAGGTGACGAAACAACTCACCGAAGCCTTCGATGTGCTTGTCGAGCAGCACCTCGATCGCCTGGGGGGTGGAGTCACGCCCGGTGAAACCGGTACCGCCGGTGGTGACGATGACCTGCACGTCCTCATCGGCGATCCACTGAGCGACGAGCGCGCGGATACGATAGACGTCATCGACGACGATGCGTTTGTCGGCGAGTTCGTGCCCATCGCGCTTCAGGCGTTCCACCAGCGCGTTGCCTGAGCGGTCGGTTTCCTCCGTGCGGGTATCGGAGACGGTCAGCACGGCGATCTTGAGGGGAACGAACGCGGCATCGCTCATGCGTGCGTGTCCTTCTTGCGCTGCTGGCGGGCATCCAGCGCCTCGAGTTGTTCGGGGGTGGCCGGTGCCTGATAGAGCTCTTTCCATTCGCTATAGGGCATGCCGTAGACGTATTCGCGGGCCGTCTCGTAGTCGAGTTCGATACCCCGTTCGCTGGCAGCGTTCACCAGCCATTTGGACAGGCAGTTGCGACAAAAATCGGCCAGGATCATCAGGTCGATATTCTGTACGTCCTTGTTGGCGTCAAGGTGGTCGAGCAACTGGCGGAAAGCGGCTGCCTCGAGTTCGGTGCGCGTATCAACATCGATGTGTTGCATGGGAAAGCCTCTTCGCTTGGCATGTCATCATGGGAAGGGGCCAGCATATCAAAGAGCGACACCGCCCGGGGGCGGTGTCGTCTCGAATGCGTGGACTAGTTAGGGCGTTGTGCCGTCGCCGTGTCGTCATCAACGGGCGGGTCGCTTTGTTGGGGCTGGCCGGCGCTGTCCTTGACCTCCTCGTACCACAGGTTGTGGTGCTGCTTGGCCCAGGTTTCGTCGACATAGCCGGTCGCCATGCCTTCGAACGCGCCCTCGGTACCCAAGGTGCCGATGTAGATGTGGCCCAGCGCCACGGTCATCAGGATCAACGACGTCACGCCGTGGAACATGTTGGCCCACTGCATGTTATCGCGGGTCTGCCCGAAGATAGGGAAGTCGAGCACCAGGCCACTGATCACCACCAGCAGGCCGACGCTGGCGAGCAGCCAGAACCAGACCTTTTCGCCGGCATTGGCGAACCCGGCATCGGGGTGTTTGTCGCCGACCATGCCGCCGCCTTGCTTGAACCACTCCCAGTCGTGCTTCTTGGGCAGGTTGACCTTGAGCCACTTGGCGAGGATGACGATCAGCAAAATGCCGAACACCGGCCCCGCGTAGTTGTGGATCAACTTGGAGCCCATGATCATGTTGGCCCAGAAGACATCGCCGAAGATGTGCCGGAACACGAACTTGCCATACAGCAGATTCAAACCGGTCAGCGCCAGTGCGATGAACAGCGTCGCCACGGTCCAGTGCAATGAACGCTCGACAGCGGTCCAGCGCAGGATTTTGCGACCCGTGCGCTCGTGATCGAGGTCGTTGCGTCCGACGATAAGGTAGAAGATGATCAAGATTGCCAGCATGCCGCCGATGGCAATCAGGCCGGCAGGCGAAATCCACTCGTTACGGATCTGGCGCCAAGTCTCGCCACTGGTATTGATCAAGCTATAAGTGGATTCGTAGCGCGAATCAATGAAGTTCTCGCCGCTCTTGACCTCTCGCCAAGTGTCAGCGTCTACCGTGCCGACGGCCTGACCGAGCTCCTCGTTGGGTTCGGCGGCTTGCGTGGGTGGGGTCAGGCTGGCGGCCAATACCGCCAGCAACAGCACCGCACCGATCATACGCAGCCGCCACAGGCATTGCATGAGTGTGTGCATGAGCGTTCTCCTCACCCTTCACGTGTGGCGCGAGTGGCGTCGTAGGCCATCTCGTCGAGATTGGCCGAGACGTCCGGGCCCGACAGCTGGGCCTTTTCGACGGACGACCAACCGCCGTCTTTATGGCCGCGATAGACCACACGCTGACGGAAGATATCGGAAATGGTCTGCGCATCACCGGCGAGCAATGCCTTGGTGGAGCACATCTCGGCACATAACGGCAGCTTGCCTTCGGCGATACGGTTGGCGCCGTACTTTTCGTATTCTTCTTCCTTGGTCTCGGCAGGGCCGCCGGCGCAGAAAGTACACTTGTCCATCTTGCCGCGCTCGCCGAAGGCCTCCTGCGTGGGGAACTGCGGTGCGCCGAATGGGCAAGCGTAGAGGCAGTAACCACAGCCGATGCAGATGTCCTTGTCGTGCAAAACGATGCCGTCATCGGTCTTGTAGAAACAGTCGGTCGGGCACACCGCCATGCAGGGGGCGTCGTCGCAGTGCATGCAGGCCACGGAAATCGAGACTTCCGAGGGCATGCCGTCGTCCAGGGTGACGACGCGGCGGCGCTGGATACCCCAGTCGGTTTCGTTAGCGTTCTTGCAGGCCGTAACGCAGCCGTTGCATTCGATGCAGCGTTCGGCGTCGCAGAGAAATTTCATTTGAGCCATGGTGTTCTCCTCTGGCCGGCGAGGTACGCGACCTCACCGGCGTTTAAAGCGTCGTCGGTCAGGCGGAGGCTTTCTCGATCCGGCATAGCGTGCATTTGGTTTCTTGCATCTGTGTCACTATGTCGTAGCCGTAAGTAGTCGCTGTGTTGGCGGCCTCGCCGAGCACATAGGGCCGTGCACCTTCGGGGTACTTGTCCGCCAGGCTTTCGCCTTGGAAGATGCCGCCGAAATGGAAGGGCATGAACGCCACGTCGCGTGCCACGCGCGGCGTCACCATGGCCTTGACCTTGACCTTGCCGCCCTCGGGTCCGTGAACCCAGACCATGTCGTCGTTCTTGATGCCCAGGTCGTTGGCCTGTGCCGGATTGATCTCGACGAACATTTCCTGCTGCAGTTCGGCGAGCCATGACATGGACCGGGTTTCTTCGCCGCCGCCTTCGTACTCGACCAGGCGTCCCGAGGTCAGGATGATCGGGAACTCCTGGCTGAAGTCGTTTTCCTGAATCGAGCGATACAGGGTCGGCAAGCGATACAGCGATGCCACGTCGTCCCAGGTCGGGTACTTTTCCACCAGGTCGCGCCGGCTGGTGTAAAGCGGTTCACGATGCTTGGGAATCGGATCCGGGAAGGTCCATACTTCACAGCGCGCCTTGGCGTTGCCGAAGGGCGCACAACCGTGCTCGATGGCCACACGCTGAATGCCGCCCGAAAGGTCGGTTTTCCAGTTCTTGCCGTCGGCGGCTTGTTTCTCTGCGGCGGTGAGATCGTCCCACCAGCCCAGTTGCTTGAGCATGTCGGCGGTGAATTCCGGGTAACCGTCCTGAATCTCGGAGCCGACGCTTGCCACACCGTCGGCCAGCAGGTTGACGCCATCGTGCTCGACGCCGAAACGCGCCCGGAAAGTGAGACCACCCTCCTTGACGGGCTTGCTCATGTCGTAAAGTAGCGGCGTACCGGGGTGACCGAATTCGGCGGTGCCCCAGCAAGGCCAGGGGAGGCCGTAATAGTCGCCGTCGATGGGGCCACCCAACGCCTGCATGGAATGGAAATCGAAGGTATGCCAGTTCTTCTGGTGGGCTTTGAGGCGCTCGGGACTTTGACCGGTATAGCCGACCGTCCACATACCGGCATTGATTTCACGCAGCACGTCCTCAATGACGGGGCGGCCGTTCTCGATGGCGAAGTTACGCGTGAATTCATCGCCGAATCCAAGCTTCTGCGCCATGAGATACATGATTTCATGGTCGGGCTTGGAGTCGAACATCGGTTCGATGACCTGATCGCGCCACTGCAGCGCGCGATTGGTGGCGGTTACGCTCCCCGTGGTCTCGAACTGTGTGGCAGCAGGCAGTAGATAAACCCCGTCCGTACGGTCGTTCATTACGGCGGCCACGGTGGGGTAGGGGTCGACCACGACCATCAGCTCGAGCTGACTCATGGCCTTTTTCATTTCCGGACCACGGGTTTGCGAGTTGACCGCGTGCCCCCAGTAGAACATGCCTTTCAGGCTTGAGCGTTGGGCAATGTCTGCGTCTTCTTCGAGTACGCCATCGATCCAGCGCGAGACGGTAATCCCATTGGAGTTCATGGGCAGGGAGCCGTTGTACTCGCTCTGATCGAAGCGATTCTTGATCCAGTCGTAATCGACGTTCCAGATCTTGCTCCAGTGCTTCCATGCCCCTTCACTGAGACCGTAATAGCCGGGCAGGGAATGTGACATCAGGCCAAGATCGGTGGCGCCTTGCACGTTGTCATGGCCACGGAAGATGTTGGCGCCGCCACCAGAGACGCCGAGGTTGCCCAATGCCAGCTCCAGGATGCAATACGCGCGGGTGTTATTATTACCGGTAGTGTGTTGGGTACCCCCCATGCACCACACCACGCACCCCGGACGATTTTCACTGAGGCGCTTGGCGACATCGTACATGTCGGCCTCGCCGACACCGGTGATCGATTCGACCACGTCGGGCGGGAAGTTGGCGACTTCGCTACGCACCTTGTCCATGCCATAGACACGCTGTTCGATGAACTGCGTGTCTTCCCAGCCGTTTTCGAAGATATGCCACAGCAGGCCCCAGATGTAAGCGACGTCGGAGCCCGGGCGCAGACGCACATACTTGTCGGACTTGGCGGCGGTGCGTGTAAAGCGCGGATCGACCACGATGATCTGAGCGTTGTTGCGCTCTTTGGCCAGCAGAATGTGCTGCATGGCAACGGGGTGCGCTTCACTGGGGTTTGAGCCGATGAACAGAATCGACTTGCTGTTTTGTATATCGTTGAGCGAATTGGTCATCGCGCCATAGCCCCAGGTATTGGCGACGCCGGCGACGGTGGTGGAGTGGCAGATACGTGCCTGGTGATCGGTGTTGTTGGTCCCCCACAAGGCGGCCAGCTTACGCATCAGGTAGGCTTGTTCGTTATTGAACTTGGCCGAGCCGAGCCAGTAGACGCTGTCCGGGCCGTGCTTTTCACGCAGTGCCAGTACCTTGTCTCCGATTTCCTCGATGGCCTGATCCCACTCGAGACGCTGCCACTTGCCGTTGACCAGCTTCATCGGGTACTTCAAACGGCGCGTGGAATGGCCGTGCTCGCGCAGCGAGGCGCCCTTGGCGCAATGCGCACCCCGATTGATCGGGTGGTCGAACGCGGGCTCCTGCTTGGTCCAGACCCCTTCTTGCACCTCAGCGTAGACGCCGCAGCCCACCGAGCAGTGGGAGCAAATGGTGCGTTTGGTTTCGACGGGAGCATCGGAATACGCCGTTTTTTCCTTGGCGTTGGCGGCCTGCATCATGCCCTGGCCCATGAAGCCGGCAGCGGCGAGGCCGCCCGTCGCCACGCCACTGCGCTGCAGAAATTGCCGGCGGCTGATGCCCAGCCCACCCTGACGGGTGGGTTGGGAGGATTTTCGAGTCAATCGCATGGTTATGTCCTCAGTTCCGGTTCTCTCGACCGTTTAGTCGCGCAAGGTGGCGTAGAACGCCTTGACGTGATCGGTTTCGCGATACGTCGTTTCGCCCGCATCGGTAGCATCTGTTCCTTCATCCGACTGTGCCTGCGCCAGAGTGACATGGCCGACGGTCACGGCCGCACCCGCAGCGATCGTGCCCAGGCCGATGTTGCGCAAGAAGTGACGCCGGGCGGGGTTGTTCGACGTTTTATTGTTCGACTCTTTCATGAGGCGACTCCTGTGGTCACTGAGCACCGTGATATCGCCGTCAGGCAGCGTCATTGGTGCAGGTCATGAGTGGGTGTCCCCTTCGCTAAGCGTAGTGGGGGTTGGCGAAAACGTGACGACTTGCGCGTCGGGATCGCTTTGCAGCTGGTTATCCTCGCGGGAGAGGAAAGCATCACCCAGAGCGCCGACGCTGGCATAGAACGGGTCGTCGACCTCGGCCAGGTCACGCATGAAACGTAGCGCCCAAGGGCTCAGATGGCGCTTGAAGAAAGCCGCCTGTGCCTCGGCCTGCGACTCGATGAGCATGGCCATGACTTCGCACATCGCCGAGAAATGATCTTCGGGCTCCTTGACGTGCGCGGCGCGCTCGAAGCCCAGATGCTTGAGGTCATGGCGCAGTGCCACTAACGGCATTTCCATCAGTGAGCCGGTCAAATACCAGGAAGCATATGGCACGAGCTGGCCCTGGATTACGCCCACGAGCAAGCCAAAATGCACGTCATGCAGCGTTCCGGGGTGTCCGTGGCGTGCGGCCAGTGACAGCGAGGCCCAATGTCGCTTGAGTGCCGAGTTCTCGTCGTCGGGTTCGAGCGTGGCGAGAAAGTCGAGCAACTCCGCGTTGGGCGACTCGCGCACCAGGCGAGCCAGCAATAGATAGACATCGGCGCGCAGGGCGTTACGTTCCTCGAGCGCCGCCGTCAGGGACGCTGGTGAGTGATGGGTATCGCTATGCTCGGGCGTCGTCATCGTCATACCTTGAGCTGAGCGTTGGGGTCACGCGCCATGTCGTGCCAGATATCCTTGACGCGGCAGTCTTCGCACATTTCTAGGCGTTTGATGGCGTCGCCGGCGAAATAGGGGTGATCGGCGAGTTTCTGCTTGATCGAGGCAATGGTGCTGGCGGTGGCAAAAGGCTTGCCGCAGCTGATGCATTCGAACGGCGCTTCTTCCTTGACCGTCGCGACGTGGTTGCGGGTCTCCGGGGCGGCCATGAATCCGGGGTGCAGTGCAATGACCTGTTCGGGGCATGCGGTTTCGCACAGCCCGCACTGGACACAGGCGCTTTCCTGAAACTGCAGTGCTGGTGATTGGCCGGGACTGCTTAGCGCCTGAGTGGGGCATACCGCGACGCAGGCCATGCACAACGTGCAGTGGTCGGTATCGATATCCAGCGTGCCGAATGGTGCGCCTGTGGGCATGGCCACGCGTTTTTCGCTGGGCGTGCCACGTGCCGCGAGGAAGTCGAGGATGGTGTTGAGGGCCTCGCGCTTACCGTGTGGGCGCGTCGTCTCCAACCGTTCGTCGAGGGGCGGCACGATCGGCAGTGCGTCGCGTATGGCGATATCGCCTGCATCGATCAGGCTCAGGCGCCGGGGATCGTGGCCCAGCGATTCGAGCATGGTAATGGCCTGTGCATATTGATCGTGTACCAGCTGCGCCAAGGAAGGCGGCAGAGCACCATGCATGACGATGCGTACTTCGGCAGCGCCGCGGGCAAGGGCGCCAAGCCAGTGATCGAGCCCCGCAGCGCCGAGCTCCTCCAGCGGAACATCGAGTACATGGCCCGCCGCCGCAGTGGTTTCGCTGGCTTGTGTCTCTTGATCGAGAAAACGCACCACGGCGGTATCGCCGCCTTCGCTGTGATAGGTGGCAATAAGGCGCGCGATGTAATCGTCGAGGCGTTCCGGCGCGGGCAAGGCATAGCGAATGGCCCCGGTGGGACACGCGCTGGTGCAACTGCCCGCGCCGTGACAACGAAACGGGTCGATGACGATTTCCTGCTTGACGCTCGAGATGGCGTCGGCGGGGCAAATATCGAGGCAGCGCGTACAGCCGCTTTGGCCACGCCCGGCATGGGCGCATAAATCACTTTCGATCTGAAAATAGCGCGGCTTTTCGAACTCGCCGATGCACGCTTGAAGATCCCGAACGGCCTGCTCGAGGGGCGTCGCTTGTGTGACGCGGTGGTACCCAGGCGGCGGCAATTCGTACTGCAACAGCGCCGGTGTACCGAGGTCGAGAACGGCATCGAAGTGATCGCGCCCGAGGCTGGCCTGTGAAAGAGACTCGCCTCCGTCACGGGCGGTCAGATGAAACGTGCCCAGATAGCCTTCTAGATGCGGATGGGCGCAGGCGATATTGCGCACATTGGTGAGATTCGGTGCGGCGTCGTGGGGCAATGCGGATTGCGTCGTGACCAGTGTGATGCTGGCGAGTTCGCTGTCCGTGAGTGCCTGAACGGCACGTTGCAGGTCTTCCGCCGGCCCTACGATGGCGACATGGCCGTGGCTTACGTAGCTCACGGTGGGTGGGGCTAGGTTCTGCGGCCATGACACCTGCTGCAGGGCGGCCTCACGGGCGGCTACATTACGAGCGTCGCCATTTAGCGCGCGCGTATCGATGAATTGGGGCATGTCACCTCATCAACTTGTCGGTCTTGCCACGGGGCTTTGAGTTTTGTCGTGCCAATCGTGTGGCATCTCGTCTCGGTCTTTGCCGAGCTTTATATAATGTTATGACTGCAGGTTAGATACCCGTTCTCGTCGCAAACGAAGGGTTTGCCGGGCAAGATACGGGAGTATTCAGGCGGCCTTGGTATTTCCTATGGGTCAACTTGACGCACCCGAGCGCCCAGATGGGTCATTTGGCGCCTCTTCTTCCGACTGATCTATCTCTGTCGATTGGTGTGTCTGCACTGGTTCAGACGTGGCGTCTTTATCTTCTTCAGCGACCATGTCGGGTTGCAGCGTCTGCGTATCATCATGCTGCTCCGAATCTTGGGGCTCTTGTTCCTCGCGTAGCCATTGGCGCATTCGGGCGCTGACCTCGGGCATCATGCGCATCAATTGCGAATAATCCTCGTCGTAATCGTCTAGCCCGTCGCGCACGTTGTAGTTGCCAACCTTGAACATGCGGCGCAGGGCGCGGCGTTTGAGGAGTTCGCCGACCCCGGGCAGCATGAAGGCTCGGAAATCGTCCTCGGCGCCGAGCTTTTCCGGTTCGGGGAGTTGCTCATCCAGTGGGCGCTGAGGGTCGTAACCGGGGATCAAGGCGGCGGCGCGCGATGGTGCTTCGTCGCCTTCGCTCCAGGGTGGCGCCTGTGCTTGTTCAGGTGCCGTCGACGGCGTTTCTTCATCGCCATGATCGCGTTTGCGCTGTGACCAGCGTTGCATGAAGCTCATGACATCACTCCTGACTGGCGCGCCCGGCGCCTGCGCGTTTCTTCTTGCGGCCACCTTCGACACGTTCGCCGTGACGTGCGAGATAGGCCTCGATCCAAGCCTGTATCGCCAAGGGCATGGGGGTGTCGAGTACCTGGGTGTCACCATCCATCCAGTTGGCCGCGACTTCTTGGCTCGCGGTCAGCTCGCGCGGTGCAGGGCCGTCGTCGGTCGCCTCGCAGCGTACGAATAAGCGAGGGTGTTGGGAGTTCAAGTTGAAACGGTAGGCGGTACGTTCGGTGAGAAAGAGCGTCAGCGGCAGGACGTGGGGGCCGCGCTCATGGCATCCCGTGTCTGCAATGTACCAGGCCAGGGATGTGAAGCCTTTGACCTCCTGGCGCTGGAACGCCAGCTCGAGGCTTAAATATTTCAGGTTGTCGTCGGCCGCCATGGTGGTTGCCTCCCTGTAAGATGAAATATGACACGCTGTGTCTGCAGCATATAGCAAGCCGCGTGCCTGATGGCCTGGAAAATGCGTCATCGCTGTACATTTCTCTTGGGCATGCATGTCGTGCTTTGGGTATCCTGTCGCCACAAGAAGGAGGTGAGCATGTCCAATGTAGTGCTGAGTCGGGCGCGGATGCCGACAACACTCGAGATCGCGGTGACCGACGAATACGGTCAGCGCCGTCAACAGGCGATCGCCGCCGAGCGTGCCTTGACGGTGTACTTGAATCGTCAGGAGATCGTCACCTTGATGACGCTGGGGGCCGAGCCGGAAGCCCTGGTGCTGGGCTACCTGCGCAATCAGGGGCTTCTGGTGCGCGCCGAGGACGTCGAGGCGCTGCAGGTGGATTGGGACGTGGAGGCCGCTGCGGTGGTGACGCGCGCCTTGCCAGAAGATCTCGATGCGCGCCTTGCTCAGCGAACCGTGACCACCGGCTGTGGGCAGGGGACGGTCTTCGGGCGCTTGCTCGATGCCACCGACCTGCGTCCCTTGCCCTGCGAGCCGCTATCCCAGGCGGTGCTGTACCGTCTGCTCGACAATCTGGGGCAGTTCAACGAGACCTATCGCAATGCCGGTGCCGTGCACGGTTGCGGGCTGTGCCGTCAGGATCGCGTGTTGGGCTTCGTGGAAGACGTGGGACGTCATAACGCGGTGGATACGCTTGCCGGTCGCCAATGGCTGGCGGCCATAGGCGAAGGGACGTCGGAAGACGCCGAGCTGGCCACGGCGGATATTTTCTACACCACGGGGCGGTTGACGTCCGAAATGGTGCTCAAGGTCGCACAGATGGGGATCAGTGTGCTGGTCTCGCGCTCGGGCATGACACAGAAGGGCGTGGAATTGGCGAAGCGTTTCGGCGTGCTGCTGGTGGCGCGTGCCAAGGGACGTCATTTCCAGGTCGTCGACGAACACGCGCGCCTGGTGCTGGACGCCATGCCGGCGCCCCGCCCCGGGGACAAGGCGGCGTCTCGACACAAGGGCACCTCATGAGCGATTCATCCTCCGCGTCGCCGTTTCTCAACGTGCATCAGGTCGCCGAGCTGCTGCATCTCAACGAGAAGAAGATCTATCAGTTGGCCAGCGATGGCGCTATTCCCTCCACCAAGGTGACCGGCAAATGGCTATTTCCTCGGCGCCTGGTCGAGCAGTGGATTCTGGAGTCCTGTCACCACGGCGTGTTGGCCGATCGGCTGATGGTGACCGGCAGCGACGATCCGTTGCTCTCGGCGCTGATCATGCGACTCAATCAACAGCAGCAGGGGCATGCTTTCTATGGTTATAGCGTGACCGGAACACAACTGGGCTTGTCGCTGCTCTCGCAAGGGCGCGCCGATGTATGCGCCATTCATTGGGGGCGCGCCGAAGAAAGCGAGTTGCGCCATCCCGCCCTGGTGAGAAGCCATAGCGGTTATCGTCATTGGGTACTGGTGCGCCTGTTCCGGCGCAGTCAGGGGTTGATCATCCGTGCGGAGGATCGGCACCAACCGCACGACCCCTCGGGTCTCTTTGGTGCCAATCGGCGCTGGGTCGTCCGACAGGAGGGAGCCGGGTCGCAGCGCTTCCTCAAAGAGTGGCTGGCGAGCCATCAGTTGCGACTCGATCAACTCAATACCCAGGTCGTCGCGTATAGCGAGCGTGAGGTCGCCTCGCTCATCGCGCGTCACGAAGCCGATATCGGCCCGGGCACGCTATCGGCGGCCAATGAATTCGGCCTGGGCTTCATCCCCATCACCGAGGAGGCATTTGACCTGGTGACGCCGCGCAACGTGTATTTTCGGTCGCTGCTGCAGCAGATGTTCGATTATCTACACAGCGCCGCCGGCTTGACCCTGGTCCAGTCACTGGGCGGTTACACACTCGATGAATGCGGCAAACTGTTGTGGCGGGGCGACGACGTTCAGCATACCTAGCCTCTCTATTATTCTTATCGTCATGGCGTGGAAAAAGCGGATATTGCCTCGTACCCCGGGTTGTCTCGATTCACGTGGTCAATTATCTTCCTCGGCTGGCGTGCATTATATGAAACAAATGCCGCTTTCTGGACGCAAGATAAGTGCATTCAACAATACCGCTTTCCATAAACGAGTATCGCGATGAATCGAACAACCGCTTCCAATAAAGCAAGCGAACTGACGCGGGTCCTGGCGCGCAAGGATGTACTCGCGTTGGCGTTCGGCGCCATGGTCGGCTGGGGCTGGATCGTCATGACCGGCAACTGGATCCAGTCGGCAGGGAGTCTAGGGGCCATCCTGGCCTTTGTCATCGGTGGTATTGCCATCGTATTGGTGGGATTGACGTATGCCGAGCTGGCCTCGGCGATGCCTCAAGTCGGTGGCGAGCACGTATACAGCTATCACGCCTTGGGGCATTTCGCCTCGTTTCTCTGCACCTGGACCATCGTGCTGGGTTACATGAGCGTGGTGTCCTTCGAGGCCGTGGCACTGCCTACGGTATTCGAGAACTTGTTTCCTGGTTATGCCGTCGGCGATCTCTGGACGATTGCCGGCTGGGACGTCAAGGCCACTTGGGTAGCGGTCGGCGTCATCGGTTCGCTAGTCATGATGGCGATCAACTACATCGGCATTCGCACGGCGGCACTGGTGCAGAAGCTGGTCACCGTACTGATTCTGGTGGTGGGCGTGATGTTCATCACGGGGGCACTCTTCACCGGCGAGACCGCCCACATGGAGCCTCTATTCAATGTCGATAACGGCCTCGTGGGCGGCATCATGATGGTCATGATCATGGTGCCTTTCATGTTCGTGGGCTTCGATGTCATCCCGCAGGCGGCCGAGGAGATCAATCTGCCATTTCGTGATAT
This sequence comes from Chromohalobacter sp. HP20-39, assembly GCF_033052815.1. NCBI lineage: Bacteria > Pseudomonadati > Pseudomonadota > Gammaproteobacteria > Oceanospirillales > Halomonadaceae > Chromohalobacter > Chromohalobacter sp. HP20-39. The sequence goes on from NZ_JAWHTP010000003.1 coordinate 554,213, forward strand.
CGGCAAGGTATTGATGATATCGGTCATCCTGGCAGTGTTCTGGTATGCCTTGATCATCCTCGGCACGTCGCTGATGCTCGATCCCCAAGCCCTGAGTGCCTCACATCTGGCGGTACCGGATGCCATGCAGGCCGTATTCGCGGCGCCTTGGGCAGGTAAGCTAATGGTGCTGGCGGGCATTGCGGGCATCATCACTAGCTGGAATGCCTTTTATATCGGGGGGTCGCGTGCCATCTATGCGCTGGCCCATGCGGGCATGCTGCCGGCGTTTCTGGGCAAGCTTCATCCACGTTACAAGACCCCCAGCAACGCGATCATCATGATCGGTGCGGTATCTTGCCTGGCGCCGTTTTTCGGGCGTCCGATGCTGGTCTGGTTGGTCGATGCTGGTGGGCTGGGCATCGTCATCGCATATTTGTTCGTGGCGCTGTCGTTTGTGGTAATGCGTTATAAGAACGCCAATATGCCACGTCCCTTCAAGGTGCCTTATGGCAAATTAGTCGGCATCGTTGCAGTCGCGTTGTCGCTGGGCATGGTGAGTCTTTATCTGCCAGGCAGTCCGTCTGCACTGTTGCCGATCGAGTGGGTCGTCTTCGGGGCGTGGATGCTGCTCGGCCTGGTGATGTACCTGTGGGCGCGCAAGCGCTATGGCGTGGCGTATAGTGACCGCATGATGGCCCGTGAGCTTTCCGGCGACAGTGCCGTCAAGGATATCGACTGAAGGTATCGGTATGGGTGCATGTCTCCCGACATGTCCAGCGTGAATGAAGAAGTAGTAGAAGCGCCCGGCCTCGAGCCGGGCGCTGTCATTCAAGAGGTATCATGCGTTCTCGCCGCGTGTGCATACGGAGAGCACCACGGCGTCTGATTCGCTGACGGACACCAGGGCGTGGCCCATGTCGCTGTCGAAGTAGATGCTGTCGCCATGGGCCAGGCGTAGCGGTTCGTAGAATTCGGTATACAGCAGAATGTCGCCGTCGAGGACCATCAGGAATTCCTCGCCGTCATGACGTACCCACTCCTGGAATTCGTCGAAGCTGCGGGCACGAACGATGGTTTTGAAGGGGATCATCCGCTTCTGTGCCAGTTGCCACGATAATAGCTCGTGCTCATAGGTCGGCGTGGGGTGCTGTTGGCCTTCGCCGACGCGCGTTAGATCGCGGCGACCGAGTGTGTGCGACTGCGGTTTGGGCGGCGTCAACAGTTGCGGCAGGTCGATCCCGAGGCCGCCGATGAGTTTCTGGACGGCACTAAAGGTAGGAGATATCTGGTCGTTCTCGATCTTGGACAGCGTCGAACGCGCCAAGCCGGTACGTTGGCTGACATCTTCCAAGGTCCAGTGGTTGGACAGGCGAATTTCCTTGAGGCGATCACCCAGACGTAGCGGCTCGACGAACGCTTTGCGTCCGGAGGCGATGCGCAGGGCGGCGTCGCTATCGGTTTGGGTAGCCATGAGGTTCCACAATAGGAAATAAAGTTTCCATTAGGATACCACAGCCCGATAGGCGTGGGGGGAGCAGAGCGTCGTTCGGGGGCGCTCATGGGTCGCCGAGAGGAAAGCCCAGCAGCGCCTTGAGATGTGCCTCGACACTGGCACCCAAAGCGTCCAGGTGGTAACCGCCCTCGAGTACCGAGACCAGGCGTCCTTCGGCGTATACACGGGCGATATCCAGAGCGAGTTGCGTTATCCAGAAATAATCGGACTCGTCGAGGTTGAGCTCGGCCATGGGGTCGTCGCGGTGGGCATCGAACCCTGCCGAGAGCATGATCAACTGTGGCTTGAAGGCTTGCAGCGCTGGGAACCACTGGGTTTCCACACGGCGACGAAATTCATTGCCACCGGCCCCTGCTGACAAAGGGGTGTTGATGATGTTGGCCCATGTGCCTTCCTGATAGCGCCAAGGGTAGAAGGGCGATTGGAAGCTAGAGCAGACCAGGACGCCGGGGTCGTCCTTGAAGATATCGACCGTACCGTTGCCTTGGTGGACGTCGAAATCCAGAACGGCGATGCGCTCGACGCCGTACCGTTGGCGGGCGTGGGCCACCCCGATGGCGACATTGTTATAGAAGCAAAAGCCCATCGCCGAGCAGCGCTCGGCGTGATGGCCTGGGGGGCGTACGGCACAGAAGACGTTGTCCGCCTGGTGGCGAAAGACCTGATCGACGCCACGCACGACCGCACCCGCGGCGACGCCTGCGGCGGCCAGCGTGTCCGGGTTCATGTGGGTCTCGCCGTCGAGTTCGCTCAAGCCTTCCTGCGGGGCATGAGACTCGAGCATCTCCAGATATTGCGGACAATGCGCGAGGGCGAGCGTCTGCGCTTTTACTGGCTGCGCCTCGGATTGCATGGTATGCGTCAACACGCCACTCAAGGCCAGGCGGGCGCATATGGCCTCCAGTCGCTTGGGGCTCTCGGGATGGCTCGGCCCCATGAAATGCCGCATGCAATCGGGGTGGGTAATATACGCAGTGATCATGGGAGCTCCATCCAGAGGACGTCTATCGGCTGAGACGATGGGCGCATGCTGTCCGCGTGGGACTTTAAGGCCTGATAGGATGTAAGAACAGTGCCCATAGGTCGAACGATGCCATGTCATCGCGGCTGTGACGAGAGGCCCATGTTGAGTTTAGGCCGTCCGCGCGCGATGGTGAGCGGCAAGGTCTGATCAAGCGGGAGAGATTGCTGTGGGAACGCGTTTTCTGCGTCACTTCTTCGAGCCACATAGCGTGGTGGTGATCGGCGCTTCGGAAAAGCCGCATTCGATGGGCGGCATGGTGCTGGGTAACCTGCTCGAAGCGGGGTTTTCCGGCACGCTGTGGGCGGTGAACCCGCGCGGTTATGACACGGTGTATGGGGCGGCCTGTGTGAAGCGTATTGCGGATTTGCCTGCCGTGCCGGACCTGGCGATCCTCTGCAATCCAGTGGAAGGTGTGCCTTCGACCATCGAAGCGCTGGGCAAGCTGGGGGCACGCGCGGCCTTGGTGCTTTCCGGAGGCTCCTATCTCGATGATCGCACCCAGGATGGCGGCTCGCTGCGAGAGCGTATGCTCAAGGCGGCGCTGCGCTCGGGGATCCGCGTGTTGGGGCCGGAGTGCCTGGGGATCGTGGTGCCGGGCAGCAAGCTCAACGCCACTTATGCCAGCCAGCCGATCAAGGCAGGGCGCGTCGCCTACCTGGGGCAATCGGGTATGCTCGGCAATGCCATGATCGACTGGGCTGCGGGGCGCGGCATCGGCTTTTCGCATCTGGTGACACTGGGTGACAGCGTCGATGTGATGTTGTCCGACCTCATGGATTACATCAACCAGTACTCGCCGACACGCGCCTTGCTTCTGCACTTGGAGCGGGTGCACGACGCGCAGCATTTCATGACCGCGCTGCGCGATGCCTCGCGACACCGGTTGGTGCTGGCGATCAAAAGCGGACGCTCGGTGCAGTCGACACTGACGCATGAACCGCAGACGCCGGGGATCGATAATCGCGACGTGATATTCGACGCAGCGCTGGCGCGCGCCGGGGTCGTGCGCGTGGATGATTCCGATGAGTTGTTCGATGCATTGGAAACACTGACGCGCATGCGGCCGCTGCGCGGTGATCGCTTGGCCATCGTGGCGAATGGGCTAGGGCCGGCGCTCTTGGCGATCGACAAGCTGGTGATCGCTGGCGGCAAGCTGGCGGAATTGACCGATGTTACTCGCGATGCGCTGGTGCAGGGTGAATTCGATGTCAGCTTGCCCGGACGTAATCCCGTCGATTTGGGCGGTAACGCCTCGCCCGAGCGATTCGTCGATGCGCTGGAGATCGTGGCGGCCGATGCCAACGTGGACGCCGTACTGGTGGTGCACGCACCTACGCGTATGGCGCCTTCCAAAATCACGGCCGAAGCACTGATCGCCAATCGCAAACGCTTCAAGCGCAACCTGCTGACCAGTTGGATGGGACTCGAGGAAGCGCTCAAGGCACGCCATGAGTGCAATCTGGCGGGCATCCCGACCTATATCTCCCCGGAAAAAGCGGTCAAGGCTTTCATGCACATGGTCGATTATCAGCGTGTGCAGACGCTCCTGCAGGAAACGCCGCCAAGCCTGCCCTTCACAACAAAACCTGACATCCGCGCCCGCTGCCATCGTTTGATCGCCTCGGCCAAGCAGCGTGAGCGTGATCGCCTGACGCATCAGGAAACCGCCGAGGTCCTGGCCGCCTATGGCATACCGTCGGCGCCGAGCCAGTATGTCTTCGGTCCCGAGGAAGCGCTTCAAGCGGCACGGGACATCAATGGCCCCATGGCACTGAAAATCGTGCATGCGCATAACTGCGTGCCGTTTCGCTACCGCAGGCATCCGCATAAGCTCTCCTCGGGCCTGCTGCAAGACCTCGAAACGCCGGAGCAGGTGGCCGATGGCGTACGGCGTCTGGGCGACAAAGTCCGCGAAAAATTCCCCGAAAGCCCGATTTTTAGCTATTGCCTGCAACGCATGCAGCGCGGCAAGGCATCCATGCAGCTTTGCGCGGGCATCACGCGTGACCCGGTGTTTGGGCCGGTCATTGTCTTCGGTATCGGCGGTTACAAGATCAATGTGCTGGCGGATCGTCAGGTGGCCTTGCCGCCTCTGAACATGACGCTGGCCAACGAGCTGGTATCGCGTACGCATGCGTACCGCCTGATACGTGAGCACGCCTCCGATCCCGAACAGGACGTCGAGCGCCTCTGCGAATTGCTGGTCAAGCTCTCGCAGATGGCGTCGGATTTGCCCGAACTCCAAGGGTTGGAGCTTAATCCATTATTGCTCAACCGTGATGGTGTCGTGGCGGTGGACTTTGCCATGGACCTAGGGCAGCCCGCGCGTCATGCGATCATGCCGTATCCCGAGGAGCTGCGTGAATGGCGGGTATTGGGCAATGGCATGGATGTTGAAGTGCGCCCGATTCGGGGAGAGGACGCGCCGCTGATCACGCTATTCCACGAGCGGCTCTCCGAGGAAAGCATTCGCTTTCGTTATTTCCACCATAAGGCGGATCTGACGCAGCGCGATCTGGCGGTGCTGGCGCAGATCAACTACGACCGCCAGATGGCATTTATCGCCGAGCATGCGCGACCCGATGGCAGTAAGGAAATGTTGGGCGTGGTGCGAGTGTGGAACGATCCTGACAATATACGCACTGAATTTTCCGTGATCATCCGCGATGATCTCCACGGGCATGGCCTCGGCAGCCTGCTGATGGAAAAGATGATCCGCTACTGCAAGGGCCTCGGCATCCTCGAGATGGTCGGCACCGTGATGCTCGACAATCAGCCCATGCGAGCGTTATTGAAACACCTGGGCTTTAGTTTCCGCTATAACATGGAGGATCAGGTGGTCGAGGCTTCCTTGCGACTCAACGAGCCCAGCAACGATTGGCAACGTCACCGTCTGGAAAGCCAGCCTGACTGACGGGCTTGTCTGTCTGCCGATGTCGCGGCGAAGCTGCTGAAGGTCGGCTTCGTCGCTTGACGTGACGAGCGATTGGGTATGATCGAGACGCGTGATGACGCGGCCTGGGTTATTGAACCATGGATCAATCATCAGTTGTTTTTATTTGAAGCGATATCAATAAGTAGGTATGATTCGACACGAAGCATAACGAAATTTTATCTTCATGATCATCTCTCATCATCTCCATGACCATAACAAGAGCCAGGAGACTGACCCGCCAGGTACTCGCAACGTGACAACGTGACATTGCCGAGCGCTCTTGCTTAGCAAGAGCATGGCGACGACTTGACCAAAGCAGGCAAGCCTATGACTGAAACGGACGAAACGAATATCAAGATTCAGGTGCGCGGCCTGAGCAAGGTGTTTGGCTCCCAGCCTAAAAAAGCGCTCGAGCTGCGTAACCAGGGGAAAAAGCGCCCCGAGATTCTTGAAAAAACCGGCCAGACCTTGGGTCTTTCAAATATTGACTTCGACGTACGTGAGGGCGAGCTCCTCGTCATCATGGGGCTGTCGGGTTCCGGGAAATCGACGCTGATTCGTTGTCTCAATCGCCTCATCGAGCCCACCGAGGGTGATATCGTGATCGACGGTCAGAACATTCCCAAGCTCAGCGAGAAAGAGCTCCTGGAATGTCGCCGGCGTCATTTCTCGATGGTTTTCCAGAATTTCGCACTATTTCCGCATAAAACCGTGCAGGAAAACGCTGAGTACGGTCTTGAGGTGCGCGGCGTCGAGAAAAACTCACGCGTGGAAAGCGCGCGTAACTCGCTCAAGCAGGTGGGCCTCGATGGATGGGAAGATGCCTATCCGAGTCAGCTGTCGGGGGGCATGCAGCAACGTGTCGGTTTGGCCCGTGCACTGGCCAACGACTCAACCGTGATGTTGATGGATGAGGCGTTTTCGGCGCTTGACCCGCTAATCCGCAAGGATATGCAGCAAGAGTTGATCGAGCTGCAGCATCGCATGAAGAAGACCACCATCTTCATCACCCATGACCTCGACGAGGCAATCAGCATCGGCGATCGCATCATCCTGCTCAAGGATGGCGAAATCGTGCAGAGTGGCACACCTGAAGAGATTCTGACGCGGCCCGCTGACGATTACGTGGCACGCTTCGTCGAAGGCGTGGATATGTCGCGCATCTTCACGGCCAACAGTGCCATGCGTCCCGTGCGTGCTACGGCACGTGATAGCGATGGGCCGCGCACCGTGTTACGCAAGATGAGCGACAATGGGCTGGATTCCATCTACGTCATCGGTCGTGATCGTACCCTGATGGGGATCGTGAATGTCGACGAGGTCGATGCCGCCGCCAAGGCGGGCAAGGAGACGATCAGCGAGTTGATCCAGAACGACTTCCCGAAGGCCGGTCCGGATGAGCCGATGAACAACCTCTTTGCCATGTTCAATGATAAAAGCTATCCGATTGCCATCGTCGACGACAACCAGCGTCTATTGGGTGTGGTCGTGAAGGGTGCGGTACTTGAAAAACTGGCTGAAGCGGGAGAGCACTGATGGCGATCGATATTCCACGCATTCCCCTCGGCGATGCCATCGAGGGTAGTCTCGATTTTTTGACGTCGCATTATTCCAATGTGACACGAGGAATTTCCAGTGTTACCCAAACGGGTATCTCAGCGCTTAACGATGCTCTCATGTGGTTGCCCGAGTGGGCGCTGATGGCAATCATCGCGGTGATCTGCTGGCGGGTTGCCAGCCTGCGACTAGGCATCGGGGCGGTATTGGGTCTGTCCTTGATTTGGAATCTCGGCCTTTGGAATCCGATGATCGAGACCTTGACGCTGGTGGTGATCGCCACCGTGGTCGCGGTGGTGATTGCCATGCCATTCGGGGTGTTCGCGGCCATTTCGGATCGCTTCTATAGTGTCATCATGCCGGTTCTGGATTTCATGCAGACCATGCCGGCGTTCGTTTATCTGATTCCGGCCATTCCGTTTTTCGGTATTGGTTCGGTGTCGGCCATTTTCGCCACGGTGATCTTTTCGATGCCGCCGGCGATACGCTTTACGACGCTGGGCATTCGACAGGTCCCCAATGACTTGATAGAGGCGGCGGATGCGTTCGGTGCCACGCGTACTCAGAAGCTGATCAAGATACAGTTTCCGCTTTCCTTGCCGACGATCATGGCCGGTATCAATCAAACGATCATGCTAGCGCTGTCGATGGTGGTAATCGCCGCGATGATCGGGGCCGATGGCCTGGGTAGCGAGGTGTGGCGCGCCATTCAGCGCCTGCGGCCCGGCGATGGCTTCGAAGCCGGTATTGCTGTGGTGATTCTTGCCATGTTGCTGGATCGCATCACGCAAGCCCTTCGCAAGCCGAAAAAGAAAGCTAGCTAAGAAGCAAGGCGTAATAAAACGCCATGTATCGAGCATGGGCTCGAAAAGGAACGGCCAATTGGTCGTTCCGGCAAGATCTCCCATCAATAAGAGAAGGAGAAAGACGATGACACGCACTTCATTGACGAAAGCCGTACGCTATGGCGCCATCATGATGGCCGCCGGTGCAGGGCTCAATGCGGGCATCGCGCAAGCGCAGGATAGCAAGGGTGATATCACGCTCGCTTATGTCGAGTGGGCTTCCGAAGTCGCTTCCACCAATGTGGTTCGCGCGGTACTCGAACAACAAGGGTACAACGTCGAGATGTCGTCACTTTCCGCTGCTGCCATGTGGCAAGCCGTGGCCTATGGTGATGCCGATGGCATGGTGGCGGCTTGGTTGCCTACAACGCATAAGCAGTATCTCAACAAGGTGGAAGACAAGGTCGTCAATCTTGGTCCAAACCTCCAGGGTACGAAACTGGGCCTTGTTGTACCTGATTATACCGATATCTCATCCGTCGCTAACTTGGATGACAAGGCGGATATGATCAATGGTGAGATCATCGGTATAGATCCTGGTGCGGGGTTGATGGGACTCACCGAAGAGGTTATCAAAGAGTATGATCTTGGTGATGAGATCAACCTCCAGTCGGGCAGTGGCGCTACGATGACAGCTGCATTGTCCAATGCTATCCAGAATGATCGAGATATCGTGGTGACCGGTTGGACGCCGCACTGGATGTTCTCGCGCTGGGACCTCAAGTACCTGGACGATCCCAAGAACGTCTTTGGTGACGCAGAGCACATTAGTACGATCGCACGCAAGGGTCTCAAGGAAGATATGCCGGGTGCCTATGCGATCCTCGATAACTTCGAGTGGACACCGGAGCAAATGGGCCAAGTCATGCTCATGAATCAGAAAGAAGACTCCGATCCGTATGAAAATGCCAAGAAGTGGGTGGAAAACCATCCCGATGTCGTCGCTGAGTGGGTAAACGGCGATAGCTGATACTGATAGGTAGGCGCCTTTTGGCGCTAGCCTTTCAAGTTGAACGCCCGGTCCTGCGTGGATCGGGCGTTTTTCATGGTGGGCTGGCCAACGCGCTGGATGAGGTAGTCGTGAGATTAGGGCGCCAGGCGCGTTTTGCTCCAGGCTGCGTCCTGTTCGTGGTGGCGGTAGCGAATACGGTCGTGGAGACGGTTGGACTGACCTTGCCAGAACTCCAGAATAAGCGGCCGAACGCGATACCCTCCCCAATGAGGTGGGCGCTCGACGCTTTGATCGGCATAGACCTGTTCGAAACGCTGCTTGCGTTCCTCTAGCCACTCGCGATCGGGAATTTCTACGCTCTGCTGGGAAATCCATGCGCCTAGCTGGCTGTCCCGAGGACGACTGGCGAAATACTCATCCGAAATATTGGCCTCGGCTTTTTCCACGCGCCCCTCGATACGTACCTGCCGGTGCAGTGTGGGCCACCAGAACACTAGAGCGGCATGAGGAACATTCGCCAACTCGCTGCCCTTGTGGCTCTGATAGTTGGTGAAAAACACGAAGCCTGCCTCGTCGAAATGCTTGAGCAACACCACGCGGGCATGGGGCAGCCCCTGACTATCGACGGTGGCCAATGTCATGGCGTTGGGATCTTGAGGCTCATGCTCGCGTGCTGCCGAAAACCAGGCTTGAAACAAGTCTATGGGTGATGCCGGCGTGTGCTCGTCGGAGAGTGTTTCGCCGGCATAATCGCGTCGCAGATCAGCGATATCGTAATTCATGGTCTTCCTCTCCTAAGTGTGCATTCATCTTCATTGGGCGGCGGCATTCCGTCTCATTCGCGTAGGTGCCAGTCGCCATGCGGAAGGGGTCCCGTATCGGGTAGCATGCGCATGACATAACACCAGGCCTCTCCCCACGGCGTATCAAAGCGGATGCGGTCATGCCAATCAGGATAGCGTTTCAGACGGTCGAGATCGCGGAAAGTCATCGCGTCGATGACATAGACTTCATCCATGATGAGCGCGCGAAACATGAACGTCATCCTTATGTCGTCGCGGAGGGGTCAAGGTGTCTGCCACCAGGCGTACAAGGCAAAGACCGTCCCGCATGCCAGCCAGCCGAGGACGGCATAGGGCAAGTTCCAGCGCAGCATGTCCCGCGACTTGATACCGTAACGAACGCATAACGCGAGATTGCTGCCCGACAAGGGGCTGCACCCGGTTCCCAGCGCCCAGCTCATGAGAAATAGCATGCCCAGTAAGGTCGGGTCCGGTCCCAGAGGTTGCACCAGCGGCGCGATCGTGGCGATGCCGACAAGCGGATGGATACCCACGAACGCCAATACCACGAGAATACCTTGCGTGATCCAGGCAGCGAAACTCCCGAAATGATCAAGTGGCAGGAGTTGCCGTTCCGGTGCACTGGCCAGTAGTGCGGCGAGACCGCTCGAGATGAGCCCGGCGGCGAGAAATAGCGAAAACTGCGGGCCGAGACGCGGCAACCCTTCATTGAGTTGTTTGCGTAAACGGTCACGCCTTTCACGCGAGGGAATCAGCAGGGTGGCGAACAGTGGCGATACGATGCTGATGATCAAGGGAATGGACAAGTTCGGCCAGATGAAGTGCGTCACTATCACGCTCAGCGCCAGTACGCCGGGTAACATAAGGCTTCTCTTGCCAAGGGGGTAGCCGATGAATTCACCGGGCAGACGCAATGCGTCGACTGTCACCAAGGCCAGCAGGAGCAACGACGCTAGAAGCCCCCATGGGAGCAATGCAAGGAAGTCGATCCCGGGCGCATAGGTCAAGGCGACCCCCATGGCGACGAAGAACGGCGACCAGGCTGCGGCTGCCGGAAAGGCGCGCCCGAGAACAATGGCCTGTTGGCGTGTCAGGCGTCCCTGGCGCTGCATGCGGTCTCCGAACAGAAACAGCACGGAAATATTGATGACCGCCCCGAAGAGGTGAGCGCCCAGCAACGTGCCCCAGAAGCTGCCGCGCCGTTCGCCGGATGTATCGCTGCCGTCAATGGGGCGGGCCATGGAGAGGAAACTGACACCGGCGAACATCATCAGCAAGGGCTGGTTGACACTGAATCCGGCAATTAGCGAGGCCGGAGTCTCGCGCCATAAAGCGATTGCCCAAATGATCATCCCGGCAAGACCCAGCCACATCGCTTGTCGCCGGGAAGCTCGCGGCAGTTGCAAACTCAGGCGTAGAGTGGCTACCCATCCAAGAATCGCGGCCGGCCATAGGGGCAGGTGCAGCAATGAGCAGACGATACTGACGACGAGCATCGCGAGAATGAGGCAGCTCGACGGACGTAACGGCATTGCTCAGCCTGTCAGTTGTTGTCGGCGCCAGCGCGCATATGCTGCGGCGCTGACGAACAAGGCGAGGGCGGCGAGTGTTTCCAACGTCCCCCAGGCCAGCCGCCCCGGTAGCTGGGCGATCATCAGCCCTTGCAAGATATACAGCAGGCTGACGAACGCTAGCATGACATGTCCACGCGGGCGCCGGGTGATAATAGGGGGCAAAAAGAGCACCAGCGGCAAGAGGCGGACGGCGATCGGCATCAGGCCGATCTGACCGCTGGCATATAGCTGCCAGCCGCCGAGAAGTTGCAAGATAGCCAGCGCCGCCAAGCTGCCCCAGACGCCTCGACGTGCCTGCGTCGTGACATATGCTAACCCGTGGCGTGTCGCCAATTGATCGAGCTGTTGACGCATCATGTCGCCTCATGCAGCGAACGCATGGCCAAGGCAAGGCGTCCCAGCCGCTCGCCCTGTGCACGTGCCAGTGCCGTTTCGTCGCCATCCAGTGGGCGATCGGCTTGTGCCCCGGCAAGATGGCTCGTGCCATAGGGGGTGCCGCCGGATTGCGTCGTCAGCAGTCGTGTCTCGCGATAGGGCACGCCTGCGTAGACCATGCCGTGATGCAGCAGGGGGATTAGCATGGTCAATAGTGTAGCTTCCTGTCCGCCGTGCAGGCTGGCCGTAGAGGTGAACGCGGTGGCGGGTTTATCGGCGAGGACGCCGTTCAACCAGAGCTCGCTGGTGTTATCCAGGAAATATTTGAGGGGCGAGGCCATGTTGCCGAACCGTGTAGGGCTACCCAGTGCCAGACCATGGCAGTGGCGGAGGTCGTCGAGAGTCGCGTAGACGGCACCTTCGGCGGGGATTTCTGGGTCGACCGCTTCGCATGTTGTGGACACGGGAGGCACGGTGCGTAGCCGCGCTGCGATGCCGGAAATGCTTTCCACGCCGGCGGCGAGTTGCTCCGCCATTTCTCGCGTGGCGCCGTGCCTCGAATAGAACAGTACGAGTACATAGGGTGTTTCAGAAGCGGAACGTGTCATGGGGGCCTCATGTCGGGGGAGCATCGGTCATTCGATCATGTCGAGAAGGGCTTCCGGGGGACGACCGATGCGGGCGTACGTGCCATCGTCGAGTATCGGGCGTTGCATGAGTCGAGGATAGACGGCAATGGCCTGCAAGCGTTCTTCGTCGCTGGGATCCTGGAGCGCCAAGGCTTTCCATTGGGCTTCATTGGTGCGAACCAGAGCCGGTACGCCATCCTCGAGCCGCTGTGCGAGTCCACGAAGGTGCGTGATGTCGAGTGGGTCGTCGAGGTAGCGATGCACATTGACATCAATGTGATGGGCTTCGAGCAGGGCCAAGGCCTCTCGTGACTTGGAACAGCGCGGGTTGTGGTAAAGTGTCAAAGTCGTCATGCCTTAACTCCGGCAACTGGGGTGACGAATCAAATAATTAGCCATGCATTGTAGAGCGCCACATGCGACGCCCACAACTCCTCGACCGCCGCTGGCCCATTATCATCCTGCGCAGCCTGCGTGAACTGATACAGCGTTTCGATTCTCACGATGGGCTCAAGACCGCCTCGGCGTTGACTTATACCACCTTGTTCGCCGTGGTTCCTTTCATGACCGTCGTTTATGCGATGCTGTCGGCCATTCCCAGCTTTCAGGGAATCAGCGAACAGCTTCAGGGCCTGATCTTTAGCCAGTTCGTGCCTGCCACGGGATCGTCGCTGGTCGAGCACCTGCGTGATTTCTCTCGCCAGGCGCGTAGCCTGACGTTGATCGGGCTGATTTTCCTTCTGGTGACAGCGGTTATGATGATGGTCACCGTCGAAAGGGCGTTCAACACGATCTGGCATGTTTCGCGCAGTCGGCGGGGGGTGTCCAGCTTTCTGCTGTATTGGGCGGTGTTGACACTCGGCCCGCTGCTGGTGGGCTCGGGGTTTCTGTTGTCTTCCTACCTGGCGTCATTGACATTGGTGCGCGGTGCTGCGGACGTACTGGGCGGGCCAGCGGCCTTCCTGCGCCTGTTGCCACTGACACTGAGTTTTACTGCTTTCGTCTTCATCTATATGGCAGTTCCCAACTGCCGCGTGCGGTTTCGGCATGCCATGGCCGGGGCCGGGGTGGCGGCGCTGGCACTGGAACTTGCCAAGGGCGCTTTTTCGCTGTATGTCACCTATTTTCCTTCCTACCAAGTGATCTACGGCACCTTCGCCGCCGTGCCCTTGTTTTTGATATGGGTGTTCCTGTCCTGGGCGATCGTATTGGTGGGGGCAGAGCTCGCGGCCTGGCTGAGTGAGCGGCGACGTGTCGAATGGCGCTACTGGCCACCATTCTGGCAAGCCCTGGGCGTAGTGTCGCGTCTTTATGAAGCGCATCAGCAGGGGCGATCGCTTGCGGATCGAGAGTTGTCGATGTGTCTTGGGCTGCGGTACGCAGACGTGATGGCGCCCCTACAGAAGATTGGGATAGCGACTCAACTCGATAACGATCGTTGGATGCTAGGGCGCGACCTGGGCGTCCTGACACTCTGGGAGTTTCAGCGCGCCATGCCATGGCCGGTGCCACTTGGTGATGAAGCGCCGATGAGTGAAATGACGCTCGTGCATGCTGCACTCCAGGAAGCCGAGGATCACCGCCAGCAGGTGTTGACGCAGCCCATGGCCTCCTTACTGCAACCGCCTCGGGAATGCTGAAGCCTATGCATGCTTTTATACCGTTATCTACCATGAGCTCCAAACATAAAATACAAAAGTTTTCATAGCCGTTGGTAGACCCAAGCACTTTGGTTGCTGGCGAGTTTGACGTTTACGCGTCGATAGCGTTTTCCCAAGTGTTCGTATCGGTCCAGTTGTTTGAGTTCATCGCTCGTGATGGAAAGCGTATACCCGTCGACCTGCTTGTTCGGCGCCGGAGAAATATCCAGTTCATCACGGACATAACCTGGAAGCGTAGCGGGTGTCGCGGTGCCGGCACGTCCCATGACCAGCCAGCGAATTGGGGCATAACGCAGGGTGCCGTAGACGAATACCGTGTGATGTTCGAGGCGACGATCCACGATCGGCGGATTGGTGGGCGCTTCATAGCCATAGGGGCTCTGAAAAGTGTACCAAAAGTAGCCGAATCCGATCGCAATAGCGATCATGACGACGAGCCCGGTTCTGTATACCCAGCGCATAGACATCTCCCTAGTTCTTGAAGCGCGAGGCGGCGGACGAATGGTGAAGTAAGGGCGCCCGCGTTTCGCTTGCCGCCAGGGTCGGGGAGTGTGGCATTATCTCGTTAGCTTGGGAACCGACGAGGCTGCCCGAGACTATGGGGCATAGGAGAGCAAGCCAATGAGTCAGCACATGCGAGACGATCTATTTCGGCAAGCATTGGGGGACGATGTCCAACCCCTGACCAAGGGACGTGACAAGGCGGATTTCGAACACTCACCTTCCACTCCCTCTGAGGCTCAATTGGCCCGCCGTGCTCAGGCCGAGGCCGACGAGGCGGAGAGTAATTTCTTATCCGATGAATTCGTCGAGTTGGCAGGGCCTGCCGATCCCATCGAGTATCGTCGGGATGGCATCCAGATCGGCGTGCTTGAACGCTTGCGTCATGGCGGGTATGCCCCGGAGGCGTATCTGCACGTGCAGAAAATGCCGCTTGAAGCCTGTCGGCGTGAGTTGTTTCGCTTCATACGAGATGCACGCGAGCATGAACTGCGTTGTGTGTTGATCGTGCATGGCCGCAGTAAGGACGCTGAAGGACCCGCCAATGTCGCCCGCTCCTACGTCGGCAAATGGCTGGCGCAGTTTGATGAAGTGCAGGCCTATGTATCGGCGCACAAAAGTCACGGCGGCTTGGGTGCGACGTATGCCATGTTGCGCAAGTCGGAGCGGGCTCGTGCCAGAAATCGCGAACGTCAGCAGAAACGGCGAGGCTGATTCCCTTTCTATCGAGGGAGAAAATCGAGAAAGAAGCGAGGAAAAGGCCGACGGCGTTCTCGTTTAAGCATGCGTCGGCCAGTATCTGGTCAGTATCAAGCGCTTTCGCGCATACGCCGTCTGAACAAGGGCTCCGGTGTGTCGGTGCCAGGCTGGTAGCTTAGGCTGAACGTGTCCAGGGCATTGAGTGCGTCTTCAACGACTTGATCCTCGCGCAGCAAGAAAGCATCGAAGCCACAACGCGACATGTAATACAACTGGTCGATCAGCACATCCCCGACTGCGCGGATCTGACCGCAATATCCATAGCGCTCCCGAAGCTGACGCGCAATGCTGTAGCCGCGTCCATCGGTAAACTTGGGAAAGTCGATGGCGATCAGCGGTGCATCAAGCAGCTGCTCGGCGAGTTCGGGCGTAAGCTCGGTATCGCTGGCAAGCAGCGGTGCGACATCATCGCCGGGTGCTGCCTGCCACTCCGGCAACGCAACGATGATGCGTGCGTTCTCGGGACGTGGCGCACCTTCTTCAAGCAGTACCCAATTGTTTTCCAGGACCCGGCGATCGGCGATCAGGGTACGCGACTGCTCAGGCATAGACATGCTCCTTGAAGGGTTTCAAGCCGATGCGACGATAGGTATCGAGGAACGTCTCGTCGGGCGTACGTTCGCCGACATAGACTTTCAACAGCTTGTCGATCACGTTGGTCACGTCTTCCCGGTAGAAAGACGGACCCAGAATCTTGCCTAGTGACGACTCGTTGCCCTGACTACCGCCCAGTGAAATCTGGTAATACTCTTCGCCCTTCTTGTCGACGCCAAGAATGCCGATATGACCCACGTGGTGGTGTCCGCAAGCGTTCATGCAGCCGGAGATATTGAGTTCCAGCGGCCCCAGATCATACAGGAAGTCGAGGTTCTCGAAGCGCTGCTGGATTTCCTGGGCAACCGGGATCGACTTGGCATTAGCGAGCGAGCAGTAGTCGCCGCCCGGGCAGCAGATCAGGTCGGCCAGGGTACCCACAGTGGGATTGGCCATGCCCAGCGTCTCGAGCCGTTGCCAGAGTTCTTCCATGCGGTCCACCGGCACATCGGTCAGCACCAGATTCTGCTCGTGCGTGACGCGTAGCTCGCCATAACCGAACTCGTCGGCCAGGTCCGCAACGGCAGCCATGTCTTCGGAGGTCACGTCGCCGGGCGAATGGTCGTGACGCTTGAGCGATAGCGTCACGGCTTTGTAACCGGGGACCTTGTGATCGGTGACGTTATTGGTCACGAAGCGGGCGAAGGCGCGGTTTTCTCCACGCAGGCGCTCGTAGGCCTGGATGGCGTCCTCGGCAACGTCGCGACGAGGCGGCTCGACGAAGTGACCGGTTACGGCGGAGATCGCCTCGTCGGTCAGCGTCTGGGGGCCATCCTTGATATGGGCCCATTCCACCTCCGTGCGGCGCCGGAACTCGTCGATGCCCAGCGCCTTGACCAGAATCTTGATGCGTGCCTTGAACTTGTTGTCGCGCCGACCGTACTGGTTATAGACGCGCAAGATGGCTTCGAGATACGTCAGCAGGTGTTGCCACGGCAGGTCGTCGCACATTACGGCGCCGATCATCGGCGTACGGCCCAGACCGCCACCGGCGAGCACCTTGACGCGGACATCGCCATCGCTATTGCGCCAGAAGCGCAGGCCGACGTCGTGCACCTGAATGGCTGCGCGGTCTTCCTCGGCACCGGTCACGGCGATCTTGAACTTGCGTGGCAAGTAGGCGAATTCCGGATGGAAAGTCGACCACTGACGAATCAGCTCACACCATGGACGTGGATCGACGTCCTCGTCGGCGGCAATGCCGGAGAATTGATCGGTAGTGGTGTTGCGGATGTCGTTGCCGCTGGTCTGAATGGCATGCATCTGCACGCTGGCCAGATCCGCCAGAATATCTGGTACGTCCTCAAGCTTCGGCCAGTTCAGTTGCAGATTGGTGCGCGTGGTGAAATGACCGTAGCCGCGATCGTAACGCGCTGCGATCTCACCCAGCTTGCGCAATTGATAGGAGGCCAGCATGCCGTAGGGGATAGCAATGCGCAGCATCGGCGCATAGCGCTGAATATAAAGGCCATTCTGCACGCGCAGCGGCAGAAACTCATCGTCGCTGATCTTGCCTTCGAGATAGCGGCGCATCTGGTCGCGGAACTGGGCGACGCGTTCGTCGACGAGTGTTTGGTCGTACGTGTCGTACCGATACATACAGGCGGTGTCCTGCTAGTCACATGGATTGCCGTAGCAGGGCACCTTACCCTGCCTTCTATATTCTTTGAAAGAATAAATAATAATAGCTTATTGCATTTATGTTATTAAAAAGGCCGCGCGGTCAAACCGCGAGCGATTGCCAGCGCCGACGTTGCCAAATTGCCACGAAACATAGGGAATTTGCGCATCGATAGCCTAGCTGAACCCACCAGATCCCGGCCAGACCGTAGTCTAGCGTGACGGCGATCCACCATGCCAGTGGCAAGAACACCAGCCATTGCAGCAGCAACGTGGTTTTCATCACCGCGCGATGAGCCCCTGCGCCCAGCAGCGCCTGCGCGAGTACGATGGCGGCTGCATCGAGTACGATCATGATGGCGGTCAAGCGCAGTGGGAAACTGCCCAAGGCGACCAGCCTATCGTCATGGAAGAATAGCCCCAGCAGCAATTCGGGCACTACCAGCATGGGGAGTGCCAGCAGTGCCAGGCATAGCCAGGCGAGACGCACGGCGTCCCATCCCCAGCGGTGCGCCTCCTCGGGAGAGGCTTGCCCCAGTGATTGTCCCACCAGGCTCATCGCGGCAAGCCCCAGGCCGACACCGGGCAGGATCATCAGCAATGAAAGATTGACCAGTACATGGCCCACCGCCACGCTCGCGCCACCGATATGGCCTAGAATCCAGAACAGCATGGCGTAACCCGCCGCGAAGCAGAATTGCTGCAGGGAGTGCGGCGCCGCCAGGCGCAAGGTGTTGAGCCCCACGAGCAGCGACGGGCATCGGGCCAGAAAGCCGCTAGCGCGCGCCTGGCGCACGCTGAGCAAGGCCCACAGTATCACGCCGAGGAGAAGGGACAAGGTGGTACCGGCTCCCGCACCGGAAGGCCCCAGGCGCGGCAGGCCGGCCCAGCCATAAATGAGTCCCGCGCTGGCCGCCACGTTGACGACCTGGGTGACTAACATGATACGCAAGTACACATCGGTGCGTTGGATGCCGTACCAATAGCCGCGAAAACAGAAGGTCAACGCGACCGGTAAAAGGCCCACAATGCGCCAGCGGAAATAACTCGTCGCGATCTCGCGAATGGCGGGTGTATCGTTGAGCCATGCCATTAGACGCGGCGCTTGCCAGAACCCCGCAAGGCTTAGAGGAATGGCCAAGCATAGCGCGATGATGAGGCCAGCGTTGAGTGCCTCGGCGCGTTGCATCGTGAGGCGCTCGCCGTGTCGGCGCGCCGTCTGTGACTGTACGCCCGAGGACAGGCCGAACAGCAGCGCGGTGACCATGAACATGCCATAGCCGCCGATTCCCACGCCGGCCAGCGCCGTATCACCGAGGGCGCCGACCAGCGCTGCATCGATCAGGTTGAGAAGGCTCTGTGAGAGCATGCCGCCCATGATCGGCAATGCCAGGCGCAGAAGCATGGCAAAGCGTGGCATCGGTACTCTGGAAACGTCTATGGCCCCGAGCAAGGTGCTAGTGTCCCCGAGCTGTCATCGTTGGCTGATATCTCTTATTCGGGATCGTAGGACAGCACCGGCGACAACCAGCGCTCGAGCTCCTTCAACGGCATTTGCTTGCGCGCCGCCAGCGACTCGACCTGGTCGCGCCCGATCTTGCCGGTGGAGAAGTATTTCGAACGCGGATGCGAGAAGTACCAGCCGGAGACCGCCGCCGAGGGCCACATAGCGTAGCTGTCAGTCAGCTCGATGCCTGTCTTGGCTGTGGCATCCAATAGTCGGAAGAGCGTGGCCTTCTCGGTATGGTCCGGGCATGCGGGGTAACCGGGGGCAGGGCGAATGCCCTGGTATTTCTCGGCGATCAGCGCATCGTTGTCCAGGGTTTCATTGGGCACATAGCCCCAGAATTCCTTGCGTACACGCTCGTGCATGCGTTCGGCGAAGGCTTCCGCGAGGCGATCGGCCAGGGCCTTGACCATGATGGCGTTGTAATCGTCACCGGCCGCTTCGTATTGCTTTGCCAACTCGTCCGCGCCGTGTCCGGTGGTCACCGCGAAGCCGCCGATCCAGTCCTGCTTGCCGCTGGGCTCGCCGTTTTCCAAATCACGCGGCGCGATGAAGTCGGCGAGGCTTTGGCAGACGCCATCGCGATTCTTGGTGGTCTGCTGGCGAATGTGATGGAGGCGCTCGACGACCTCGCGGCGCGAGGCGTCGGCATAAACCTCGAGGCTATCGTCGTCGACGCTGTTGGCCGGCCACATGCCGATCACGCCCCGCGCTGTTATATGGCGCTCATCGATCAGCTTGCGAAGCATCGTTTGGGCATCGGCGAACAGGCTACGGGCCGCCTCGCCAACCACCTTATCCTCCAGGATCTTGGGATACTTGCCGGACAGCTGCCAGCTCATGAAGAAGGGCGTCCAGTCGATACGCTCGACCAGCTCTTCCAACGGATAATCGTCGAATACCTTGAGCCCGCTGAAGGTCGGCTCGGGCGGCGTGTAATCGGCCCAGTCGAGAGCGGGGCGGCGCTCCCGAGCCTCGGCATAGCTCAAGTCGGCGGCCTTGGGGCGACGCTTGGCATTACGTTCGCGGACCTTGTCGTATTCCTCGCGTATCTCCTCGACGTAACTTGGCTTGAGCGTCGGCGAGAGCAAACGGCTGGCGACGCCGACGGCACGCGAGGCATCGCTGACGTAGATGACCGGCTGTTCGTACTGTGGCGCGATCTTGACCGAGGTATGGGCCTTGGAGGTCGTCGCACCGCCGATCAGCAGCGGGATCGTGAATTCCTGACGCTGCATTTCCTTGGCCACATGGACCATCTCATCCAGAGACGGCGTGATCAGCCCGGATAGGCCGATGATATCGGCGTTGTGCTCGCGCGCGGCGGCGAAGATCTTCTCCGCCGGTACCATTACGCCGAGGTCGATGACCTCATAGTTGTTACACTGCAGAACCACGCCGACGATGTTCTTGCCGATGTCATGCACGTCGCCCTTGACCGTGGCCATGACGATCTTGCCCTTGGCCTGGGTGCCCGCGCTCTTCTCGGCTTCGATGTAGGGGATGAGATAGGCGACCGCCTGTTTCATGACGCGGGCCGACTTGACCACCTGGGGCAGGAACATCTTGCCATCGCCGAACAAGTCGCCGACCACGTTCATGCCGTCCATCAGGGGCCCTTCGATGACCTCGATGGGGCGCTCGGCACGTTGCCGCGCCAATTCGGTGTCGTCCTCGATGTAGGCGGTGATGCCCTTGATCAAGGCATGCTCGATGCGCTTCTCGACTTCCCAGCTACGCCATTCCAGGTCTTCCTTCTTCTCGCCACTGCTGCCGTCGCCCTTGTACTTGTCGGCGATGTCGAGCAGGCGCTCCGTTCCGTCATCGCGCCGATTGAGCACCACGTCTTCGACCGCGTCACGCAGTTCGGCGGGGAGGTCGTCGTAGACCGCAAGCTGCCCGGCATTGACGATGCCCATGGACAGACCGGCCTTGATGGCGTGGTAGAGGAATACCGAATGGATCGCTTCACGCACTGCGTTGTTGCCGCGAAACGAGAATGACACATTGGAAACCCCACCCGAGAGCATGGCATGCGGTAGGTTCTCGCGAATCCACTGCGACGCCTCGATGAAATCGACGGCGTAGTTGTTGTGCTCCTCGATGCCGGTGGCGATGGCGAAGATATTGGGGTCGAAGATGATGTCTTCGGCGGGAAAGCCGATATCGTCGACGAGCAGGCGGTAGGCGCGTTCGCAGATCTGCGTCTTGCGTTGGAAGGTGTCTGCCTGGCCTTGTTCATCGAAGGCCATGACGACGATGGCGGCGCCGTAGCGGCGACAAGCTAGGGCCTGGTGACGAAATGCATCTTCGCCTTCCTTGAGCGAGATCGAGTTGACCACCGCCTTGCCCTGGACGCATTTGAGCCCCGCTTCGATGATCTCCCACTTCGAAGAGTCGAGCATGATCGGCACGCGCGAGATATCCGGCTCCGAGGCGATCAGGTTCAGGAAGCGCACCATGGCTTCCTGGGACTCGAGCATACCCTCATCCATGTTGATGTCGATGACCTGGGCGCCGTTCTCGACCTGCTCCAGCGCGACTTCGAGGGCGGTGGTGTAGTCCTCTTCCTTGATCAAGCGCTTGAAGCGCGCCGACCCTGTGACGTTGGTACGTTCGCCGACGTTGACGAACAGCGAGTCCGCTTCGATGTTGAACGGCTCCAACCCTGCGAGACGGCAGGCCTTGGGGCGCTCGACGACGTGACGGGGCGCCAGCCCGCTCACCGCCTCGCGAATGGCGGCAATATGCTCCGGGGCGGTACCGCAACAGCCACCGATGATATTGACCATGCCGCTTTCGGCGAATTCACGCACGATCGCTGCCATTTCCTCGGCGGTCTGATCGTATTCACCGAACTCGTTGGGAAGCCCCGCATTGGGGTGCGCCGACACGAAAGTATCGGCCTTGTGGGAGAGTTCTTCGAGATAGGGCCGCAGCTCCGCCGCGCCGAGGGCACAGTTGAGCCCCACGGACAGCGGTTGAGCATGACGGATCGAGTTCCAGAACGCCTCGGTGGTCTGTCCGGAAAGCGTGCGCCCGGAGGCATCGGTGATAGTGCCCGAGATCATCACCGGCCAACGTTGGCCACGCGCCTCGAACAGCGTTTCGAGCGCATAGATGGCGGCCTTGGCGTTGAGCGTGTCGAAGATGGTCTCGATCATGAACAGGTCGACACCGCCCTCGATCAGGGCGTCGGCCGCCTCGTAGTAGTTGTCGAACAACTGATCGAACGTGACATTACGCTTGGCGGGGTCGTTGACATCCGGTGAAAGTGATGCCGTGCGCGAGGTTGGCCCCAGCACGCCAGCCACATAGCGGGGCACGCCGGTTTCCGAGCCCACCGCCTCGCAGACCTCCTTGGCCAAGCGTGCCGCTTCGCGGTTGATCTCCGGCACCAGGGCCTGCATGCCGTAATCGGATTGCGATAATTGGGTGCAGTTGAAGGTGTTGGTCTCGACGATGTCCGCGCCGGCCTCGAGATAAGCGCGATGAATGTCGCGCACCACATCAGGACGCGTCAGCACCAGTAAGTCATTGTTGCCCTTGAGATCGCTCGGCCAGTCGGCGAAGCGTTGTCCCCGAAAGTCATCTTCATTCAGCTCGTAGCCCTGCAGCATGGTGCCCATGCCACCATCGAGGATCATGATGCGCCGTGCCAGCTGTTCGTGAAGCGACGAGAACGAAGCGGCGAGTGTTAATGACGAAGCAGTGGCAGCAGGCATGTCAGCGTATTTCTCCAGCGGGATCCGAGCGATAGGGTGAACGTCAGCGAGACCGGCACGAGACCGATGTCACGCAGGCGGTATACAAAGCGGGGATGGTACCAGAAGCACCGCAATGTGGGCAGCCGCCAAGACCCAGCAAAATACTCGGGATTGTGTCGGGCGACGCTTTTTCATACCATGAAGGCAACATCTCAGTTAGAGAGTAACGTTTTATGAGCCAGCCCATACAAATCACCGACAACGCTCAGGAATATCTCGCCGAGCTGTTGGCCAAGCAGAACGTCGAAGGTATCGCGGTACGTATCTTCATCACCCAGCCGGGGACGCCATACGCCGAAACCTGCTTGGCGTATTGCCGGCCGGGTGAAGAAGAGCCGAGCGACGAGCGGCTCGACCTGGACAAGATCACCGTGTATCTCGAGAAAAATAGCATCGCGTTCCTCGAAGAAGCGGTGGTCGACTTCAATTCGGACCGCATGGGCGGCCAACTGACCATCAAGGCGCCCAATGCCAAGATGCCGCAGGTCAACGCCGACAGCCCGCTTGAAGATCGCGTCAACTACGTGCTTTACAGCGAAATCAATCCCGGCCTGGCGGCGCATGGGGGGGAAGTTCGTCTGATGCAGTTGACCGAGGAAAACTTAGCCATACTGCAGTTCGGTGGTGGTTGCCAAGGGTGCGCTGCGGTCGATATAACCCTCAAGGACGGGGTCGAGAAGACGCTAGTCGAGCGCATCCCCGAACTGGTCGGTATCCGTGACGTCACCGACCATACCGACGATACCAACGCCTATTATCGCTGATAGACGCTAGTCGCGACCACTTCTTGGTTGCGACAGTTCTGGACCAGCATCGAAAGCCCGCTTTGTGCGGGCTTTCGTCATTTTGAGGTCCGGCGGTTGAGAAGTATCCGCGTTTCGGATCAGACAACGAAGGGCGGCAATGGCAGGCGCGCCAGCTTTTCGCGCAGCTCGCGATTGATGGCGTGCTGTTGCTCGAGCTCACGCTCGGCGCGACGGCTGTCGCTTTGCGTTTGCTGTAGTTGACCTTGGCTCTCCCGCAATTTGCTTTCCAAGGCCTGTCGCTGCGAGGTTTCGCTGCGCGCCTTTTCCTCCAGCGTCGTGTACTGGCGGCGTTGCTCGGCGAGCTCGGACTGCATGCGCTCGAGTTTTTGTTCCAGCGACGCGGTGCGCTTTTGGGCCTGCTTCTCGATATTCTGACGCTCTTGGCGCGCATCATCGAGGAGCCCCATCAGGCGTGTTTCTGCCGCTTCGTGGCGTTGCTCTTCTTGCTTTAGCTGCGTTTGATGCTCGCGTGAAAGTTCCGCCATGGCATCGCGGTGCTCGTTGCGGGTGCTTTCCAACTGGCGCTGATGCTTCTGGCATTCCTCGTCGAGCTGCTGCACGCGTCGTGCTTGCTGGGTTTCCTGCTGATGGGCCGCTTGCAGCTCGCTTTGCGCGTTGGCCAGCTGCATTGTCTTTTCTTCCAGCCGTGCCTGGGCCTGCTCGAAGTGCGTGTTCAACGCCGCTAAGCGCTCCTCGGCGTCTGCTGCCTTGCGGGCGGCGGATTGGGCCTCTGCTTGGGCTTCTTCGACACGCTGATCGGCCTCCTGGCGGTAATGCGCCAGGGATTCAGCCGCCAGTGCCTGGGCTTTTTCCCAGAGATCCGTCATCCATGCCTGCAGCGCCTCCGGCGGAGTATCGCTCGCCGTGACATCCCGGTTCCGCTCCCGCCGTAATCGCCATTCCCGCAAATGATCGCTGATGGTCGTGAAGCTTCCCGTGCCCAGGATGTCGCGGATCTTCTGAACGGTGGGGGCTTCGTCTTGACGTAGCAGCGTATCGATCGCGCGCTGTACGTCCTCGTATTGAATGCCGTTGCGGGCCATGTCGAGTCCTCTGTACCGGGCGCCACACAGGGCGTTGGATTACTCCTCACAGCATACCTCGTTACTCGTAAATGGCAATATTACATTAAACGTAATACGTAAAATACATTATGGAATTGGCTATAAATTCAAGATTACGCGCATTATCTTGAATTTTTGAGCGTAACACCGGACACTGCTCGGCAATAGACACAGAGAAGGCATCAGGCGTCATGCAGGACGAGCGCGGGCAGAAGCCGAAAGAACACCAGCAGGAAGAACGGCTCGAGGCGATCGTCGCCCTCGAAACCAGTGTCGCCATGGCGCCACCAGAAGCGACGCCAGGAGAGAGTGGAGGTGAGATCGAGGGCCAGCGCGCGAGGCATAGTGCGCATATCTCGGCCCGTACCGATGTCGACGCCATTGCACTCTGGTTGCACGAATTCCAGTCGAGCCCCCAGACATGGCGCGCCTATCGCAAGGAAGCCGAGCGCTTGCTGTTGTGGCTTCAGCAGCGTGGTGAAGGGTTGGGAGACGTGCGCCGTGGCACACTGGATGCTTACGAACGATTCCTGGCCGACCCACAACCGGCATCACGCTGGGTAGGGCCGTCGCGTCCACGTGCCGATTTGGATTGGCGGCCATTCCGGCAGCCGTTATCGGCGGCCAGTCGACGTCAGTCTTTGGTCATTCTGCAAGGCATGTTCGCCTGGCTGGTCGAAGCGGGATGGCTCGAACACAATCCGTTTCGGCTGATGCGTGACAAGCGTCGGCGCATGGACAATCGTAGCGGACGCCTCGAGCGTTATCTCGAGCGAACGCTATGGCAGCCCTTCTGGGCGTGGTTGCAAACGCCGCCTTCACCGCAGGCCGGTAATGGCGCCTATTATCGTTGGGCGCGGCGTCGTTTCTTGTTCGGCTTTGCTTACCTGCTGGCACCGCGACTCGGCGAGATGGCTCAGGCGCGCATGGGCGATTTCGTCCAGCGTGAAGGGCGCTGGTGGTGGCGAGTCCTGGGAAAGGGAGACAAACTTGCCGAGGTGCCGGCGCCACCGGACTTGATGACACTGCTCGCGGAGTGGCGGATGACGCTGGGCTTGTCGCCGCAGCCTGAACCCGACGACACTACGCCGTTGCTGCGCGCGCTGGATGGCCGGCGCGGGGTAGGGGATAACCAACTCTATCGGCTGATTCGTGAGACATTTCGAGCGGGTTACCAAGCTCTTGAAGACTTGCCCGAGTCCACACGCGCGCCGTTACAAAAGGCCACGCCCCATTGGCTGCGCCACACCGCCTTGACGCATCAGGCGCAGGCCGGTGTGGAGTTGCGCTATCTGGCGCGTACCGCCCGCCATGCACGCCTGGATACCACTGCGCGCTATCTACATGCCGAGGCCGAAGAGTGGCATCGTCAATTGGCGTATCACCGACTCACGGACGCCGACACGCATGGCGATGGCACGTTATAATGGGCAAACGAATTGCGAGGAGGGCGCATGACAGCACGCGAAGCACAAGCCGAATTGGTCGATGAGTTCGCCATATTCGATAACTGGATGGATCGCTACCAGTACATCATCGACATGGGCAAACAGTTGCCGGCATTCCCTGAGTCGTTGAAAAGCGACGACACCAAGATTCAGGGCTGTCAGTCCAATGTCTGGATTCACGACCGCCTGGAGGATGGCCGGCTGCATTTCGATGCAACCTCCGACGCCGCCATCGTATCAGGGTTGATCGCCGTTCTGCTGCGGATCTACAACGATCGGCCGCCCAGTGAGATTCAGGCGACGCCGCCGGACTTCCTGGCAGAGCTGGGGCTCGACAAGCATCTGTCACCGACGCGCAGCAACGGACTACATGCCATGCTTGATCGCATCTACACGGTGGCCAAACAAGCCGCCTAGGCGTAGTGCTACGTAGTCCCGACTAGCGGGAAGCCAGCGGGGCTCAGTGTGTATCACGCTGCGTATCTAGACGCTCGTGATCAGACCGAGAATGGCAGCAGCCGTGCCTGGGGGGCACGAAGTCAATGCCGCCGGGATGGCCGGGATGGCATTTCAAGATCCGTTTGAGCGCCAGCCAACCGCCCCTCAAGGGGCCATGAAACTGAATGGCTTCCACGGCGTATTGCGAACAACTGGGCCAGAAGCGGCAGCGCGGGCCGAGCAGGGGGCTGATGACGTATTGATAGCCGCGCAGCAGGCCGATCATGAGGCCGGAAAAGCACTTGCCGAGAAGTCGCATGGCTAACGTTGGCCGTACAGCTCGGCAGGGTCCATCAGCGGGGCGCTGTCGATTTCCGCCGCCTCCTGACCCAGCGCGATGTAGAAGCAACTGCGTCGCCCGGTGTGGCATGCGGGACCTTGCTGATCGACGCTCAGCAGCAGGGTATCGCCATCGCAGTCGAGATGTACCGCCACCAGGCGTTGAACCTGCCCGGAGGATTCGCCCTTGCGCCACGGCTTGCCGCGCGAGCGCGACCAGTAGCAGACACGCCCTGTGGCTAGCGTTTCCTCCAGCGCGGCCCGGTTCATCCACGCCATCATCAATACTTCGCCGCTCTCATGTTGCTGCGCAATGGCGGGGATCAGCCCGTCATCGTTCCAACGCGCGTCATCGAGCAGAGCGCTTGTCGCTTCGCGCGTGCCTTGCGTGGCCGGCTCGAGTTGCTTGAAGAGATCAGTCATGGCGTGTCGTCGTCTTGGCGTTGGATGAGTTAAGCGGACGCCTGCTCGGTGCAGGACGTACACAAGCCCAGCAGTTCGATGGTTTGCCGCTCGATCCGGTAGCCTTGTTGGCGAGCTACTTGAGTCAGTTGCTCGTTGACGTCGTCGAGGTGCAATTCTTCAACCCGCCCGCAAGAACGGCATATCAGCAGCTGGAAACCATGCGCGTGCTCGGGACAGGGACAGGCGACATAGGCATTGAGCGACTCGATACGATGTACCAAGCCTTGCTCGATAAGAAACTCCAGCGCGCGATAGATGGTCGGGGGACGCGCCGAGGCATGCTCTGTGGCGAGACGATCGAGCAGGTCATAGGCCTTGAGGCCGCCAGGCGAAGTGGCGATCATTTCCAGAACACGCCGCCGTATCGGGGTGAAGCGCGCACCGTGCTTGTGGCACTGGCGTTCCGCCTGAGTCAGTAGCGCATGGGAGTCGAGCATCGCAACACCATCGGTCTCGGTAGTGCGGAGCATTCTACGCCGTTGCCCGGGACGGGGCCAGACGCACTCCGTCTTTCACAGGCCGTATTTAACATAATATATATTATGCGAACTCACGATGCACCCAAGACGAGACAATTACCAGCGCTACCCATTGTCCTTTAAATGCTATCCATCTCACTCACAAAAGAAAACGCTGCCTATTCATGGCAGCGTTTTCACGGACTTCTTAGACTACACGATCACTCATCGACCGGTGCGTAGGAACCGTCTTCGCGGTGCACTTCACGCCCAGTCAAGGCGGGATTGAACACGCATGCGACGGTCATGCCTTTTTCCTTGCCGCGTAGCAAATGCTCATCATGCTGGTCGAGAAGATACATGTCGCCAGCCTTGATGGGATGAATCTTACCGTCAGCCAGCGTTTCGACTTCACCTTCACCTTCGTAGCAGAACACGGCTTCGAAGTGATGCTTGTAGTGGATATGGGTCTCGGTACCCGGATGAATTCGGGTGATGTTGAAGGAGAAGCCGACGTTGTCATCGGCCAGCACTAGGCGTGTGCTATCCCAGTTGCCGTTTTCGGCTTCGACGAAGCGCTCGGTCTTGCGACACTCTTCCAGGTTGCGAACGATCATGTAGCGCAGTCCTCCATGGGGCTCAATACAGGGCCCGCGATCTCGCGGGCCGCATCCAATGTCCACTGTAACGCATGTGACGATGACAACTTACTTAGTGGACTAGCGAATTACGCGCTCAGGCTTGACCGAAGACTTCCTTGACGCTTTTTTCAAGGATATCCAAGCCTTCATTGAGGTCTTCGTCAGAGATGGTCAGCGGGCACAGGCACTTGACGACCTGTCCGGAATGCCCCGACGTTTCGATGATCAGACCATTCTTGAATGCTTGGGCCGTTATTTCATCGGCCATATCGCCATCACCGACATCCAGACCGCGCATCAGGCCACGTCCACGCTCGCTGGCCGCATGCCCTTTCTCGGTCATGAAGGCGGCAATCTTCTGGAAACGCTCTTCGACAATGCCGCCTTTGCGCTGAACATCACGCGCTAGCGTATCGTCACTCCAGAAGTGACGCATTGCAGCGGCGGCTGTCACGAGAGCAAGGCTGAACCCGCGGAACGTGCCGTTGTATTGGCCGGGCTTCCAAATATCCAGCTCCGGGCGCATCAGCACGTGTGCGAATGGCAGTCCGTAGCCTGATAGTGACTTGGAGTTGGTGACGATGTCCGGTGTGATGTCGGCATGCTCGAAACTGAAGAACTTGCCGGTACGACCGCAGCCCGCCTGGATATCGTCGACGATCAGCAGTATGTCGTGGGCACGGCAGATCTTTTCCAGACGCTGCAACCACGGAATGCTAGCCGGATTGATACCGCCCTCGCCCTGCACCGTCTCGACGATCACGGCGGCGGGAATATCGAGACCGCTGGAGTTGTCACCCAGCAGCTTTTCGAAATAGCCCAGGGTGTCGGTACCTTCGCCCATGTAGCCATCGAAGGGCATGAAGCTTCCGCCCTGCATCGGGATGCCGCCGGTGGCTTCCCGGAACTTGCGGTTACCGGTGGTGGCCAGCGCCCCCATGGTGACCCCGTGAAAGCCATTGGTGAAGGCGACGATGTTATGCCGGCCCTTGGCGTTACGCGCTATGCGAATGGCGGCTTCCACAGCGTTGGTACCTGTCGGCCCCGGCAACTGAACTTTGTAGTCCAATCCACGCGGCTTGAGGA
Source organism: Chromohalobacter sp. HP20-39 (assembly GCF_033052815.1). Lineage (NCBI taxonomy): Bacteria > Pseudomonadati > Pseudomonadota > Gammaproteobacteria > Oceanospirillales > Halomonadaceae > Chromohalobacter > Chromohalobacter sp. HP20-39. The sequence goes on from NZ_JAWHTP010000003.1 coordinate 583,556, forward strand.
TTACCTCTTCGAGGGCTTCCAAGTATTCGCGTTTGGCCTTGGTCCACATGTCGAGGCCATGAACGATGCCGTCGGACGCAATGTAGTCCACCAGCGCTTGCTTGAGCTGAGGGTTATTGTGGCCATAGTTCAGCGTACCGGCGCCCGCGAGAAAGTCGATATACTGCTTACCGTCTTCAGAGTGCAAACGGGCACCCTTGGCTTCGGTGAAAACGGTAGGAAACGAACGCGAATAGGTCCGAACTTCGGATTCCATACGTTCGAGAATCTCAGTCTGCATAGATTGCCTCTTTAAGCGGGTCAAGTTCGTTGCAGCTCGAACGGGCCGATTCGGACGAGATTTTCCGGATCGTGCTCGCCACCCAGCTGCCCCGTGGAGAAATACTCACGGCTGTTCAGCGGTGCCTGCCAACGGTCGGCAAGACGCTTGAACAGCCCCCACGATGCCTCATTATCGGGCGTGATGGTAGTTTCGAGATGGCGAACATCGTGCATCCCGGAGCGCATCAGTACGGCTTCGACGAGGCGCCGCGCCAAGCCCGTTCCGCGCGCTTTATCACCCACGGCCACTTGCCACAGGAAATAGGTGTCCGGGGCGTTGCGCTTCACGTAACCGGAAACGAAACCGACGATCTCCCCCTCTTCGTCCGTGGCGACGGCACAGGTATCGCGAAACTGTGTGGCGAGCAGTAGATAGGCATATCCCGAGTTGACATCCAAGGGCGGACACGCCTTGACGAGCTCGTAGATTCCCCACCCATCGTCGGTCGTAGGCTTACGGATGAAAAGAGTCTTCTGTGCACTGCCAATCACGGTGTCGGCGACGCTAGGACGCGCCAGATCGGCGGAAGGCGTGAAGTTCTCGGTCGTGGGTGTCATATCCATTTTTCGCTAATGGCGAATGTGTTCGCAATAATAACAGCGGCTTATGCATTGATCAAATAAGGCATTATCGTCATGTCGCCATCTCATAACCACACATTATAGCTGGATATGCGTATATGGATGCGCCGCTATCCTATGCTTATGTGACCATGGCTGCTCTCAGTCTAGTCAATCATGAGTCGTATGCATGCATTGCGTGGAGCGGCCTTATTTCGGGTATCAATGCAAATGGGCCACCGAAGTGGCCCATTGCTATCCAAAACTGAATCATATCGCTAGCGACGTGACAAGGAGCGCATCGTGACGAACTCCTCGGCACTAGTGGGGTGAATGCCCACTGTGGCGTCAAAGTCGGTCTTGGTCAGGCGTGCGCGCACGGCGATGGCGATCCCCTGGATGAGTTCGCCGGCATCGTCGCCCACCATGTGGGCGCCGACCACGCGGTCTGTCGCGTCGTCTACTACCAGCTTCATCAGGCAACGTTCTTGGCTACCTGAAAGTGTGTGCTTCATGGGCCGGAAGTCGGTGCGATAGATGCGCACCCCACCTTCGCACTGTTCGCGAGCTTCTTCTTCGCTCAGGCCAACGGTGCCGATGTTGGGATGACAGAACACTGCCGTGGCGATGTCCTGGTAATCCAGCGGGCGCGGCGTGGCGTCACCGTAATGGTGCTGGACGAGGTGCATGGCCTCGGCGAGCGCCACGGGCGTGAGTTCGGGGCCGCCGGTTACGTCGCCCAGCGCCAGGATCGACGGTTCGGAGGTTTGATAACGCTCGTCGACCTTCACGGTACCATTGGGGTTGAGCGCGATGTCCAGTTCGTCGAGCCCCAGGCCGCTAAGGTTCGGACGGCGTCCAGTGGCCGCCAGTACGACGTCCACTTCCAGCGTTTCGCCGTTGGTCAGGCTCACACGGTAGGCATCGCCAACCGGCTCGATACGCTCGATGGTGGTTTCGAAGTGCAGGTTGACGCCCTTCTTCTGCATCTCGTCGCGGGTGAATTCACGCACTTCACGGTCGAAGCCGCGCAGGAAAAGCTCACCGCGATAGACCAGATGCGCGTCGCTGCCGAGTCCATTGAAGATGCTGGCGAACTCGACCGCGATATAACCGCCGCCAAGCACCAGAAAGCGCTCGGGAAAGGTTTCCAGGTCGAAGACGCGGTTGGAGTCCACGGCGTGTTCCGCGCCCTCGATATCGGGAACCCAGGGCCAGCCGCCAGTCGCTACCAGGATTTTCTCGGCAGAGACCGTCTCGCCGTTGATCTCGATGCCGTGCGGGCCGGTAATTCGGGCGCGACCATTGAGCAGCGTGACATCGGCGCCTTCGAGCAAGCGCCCATAGATGCCGTTGAGGCGCTTGATCTCCTCGATCTTGTTGTCGCGCAACGTTGCCCAATCAAAGCGTGGTGCCTCGGGCAGCGTCCAGCCGAAGCCGGCGCTATCCTCGAAGGCATCATGGAAATGTGCCGCATAGGAATAAAGCTTTTTGGGCACACACCCGACATTCACACAGGTACCGCCCAGATAGCGGTCCTCGGCAATGGCGACGCGCGCTCCCGTGGCAGCCGCCGTGCGTGCAGCGCGTACTCCGCCGGAGCCCGCGCCGATGACAAATAGGTCGTAATCGTACTGAGCCACGTCAATCTCCTGACTTTTCGATGGCGCGAATGATACCAGTCGAGAGAACGCACAGGGAGGGCCTTGATTGACGCTTCGGAGCACAGGGGGTAAAAGTTGTTCGGATACCCCTTGCATGAAGAGATTTACATGAGCGATATCAAGAAGCTGCTGGAACAAAATCGTGAATGGGCCGCTGGCGTTCGCGAACGTGACCCGGAATTCTTCGAGCGCTTGTCGCATCAGCAGAACCCCGATTATCTATGGATCGGATGTTCGGATAGTCGCGTACCTGCAAACCAGATCGTCGACTTGCCGCCGGGTGAGGTGTTCGTGCATCGCAACGTCGCGAACCTGCTGTACCACAATGATATGAATGCCTTGTCAGTGGTGCAGTTCGCAGTCGATGTGCTGCAGGTCGAGCACATCATGGTGGTCGGCCATTATGGCTGCGGTGGCGTACGGGCTGCGATCGCCGACGGCGATAACGGCATGATCGATTACTGGCTTCACAGCGTTCGTGAATTGTACAGCGCCAACCGTGAAGCGCTGGCACCACTGTCGTTCGATGAGAAAGTCGACCGGATGTGCGAACTTAACGTGCGTGCGCAAGTGGCCAACCTGTGCCGCACCAAAGTCGTGCAGCGTGCCTGGCAGCGGGGACAGAAGCTATCGGTGCATGGCTGGGTCTACGGCTTGGCTGACGGCTGCGTGACTGATCTCGAGTGCACGGTATCGCAACTCGACGAAGCCTCGCACATCCATCGCTTTGACCGTGTCGCGCGCTGATATCGACCACGGATTAGAAGCGGCCAGGACGGTGTTATTCATCTGACGAATGGCGACCATCAAGATTTCGATTGTCGTCGCCACACAAAGCTCTTTATGTTGAAGCTGACGATTCACGTCGCATAACAATACACAATAGGGCTTCAACATGATCAGCAAGAAGACTCTCCTGGCCTCGTTGCTCGGCGCTTCCGTCGTGCTTCCTCTGCCTGCGCTGGCACAAGACGCGTCCAGCGATAGTGCTCCCGTGACATTGCGTGTCGCCTACGACGCCGACCCGGTGTCGTTGGATATCCACGAACAACTTTCCGGCGGAATACTGCAGCTTTCCCATTTGATCTTCGACCCGCTGGTCCGCTGGACTCAGGACTTCGAGTTCGAGCCGCGCCTGGCCACCGAATGGAAGCAGCTCGACGACACCACGCTGCAGATGAAGCTCCGCGAAGGCGTCGAGTTCCACAGCGGTAACGCCTTTACCGCCAAGGACGTCGCCTGGACCGTCGAACGCCTCAAGCGCAGCGCCGACTTCAAGGCGATCTTCGAGCCGATCGACCGCGTCGAGGTGGTCGATGAGCACACCATCAAGTTCCACACCCAAAAGCCCTACCCCTTGCTGCTCAACCTGGCTACCTACATCTTCCCGATGGATAGCGAGTTCTATTCCGGTACGACCGACAGTGGCAAGGATAAGAGCGCTATCGTCAAGAACGGCAACTCCTTTGCGTCGCGCCATGTTTCCGGGACTGGTCCCTATCAGGTCACCGAACGACAGCAGGGTGTCAAGATTGAATTCGAGCGTTTCGACAATTACTGGGATGAGCAGTCGCCGGGCAATGTCGATCGCATCGTGATGACGCCAATCAGCGAGAACGCCACCCGAGTGGCCGCCTTGCTTTCTGGTGACGTTGATTTCATCGCACCGGTACCGCCCAACGATCTGGAGCGTGTCCGTGCGGCCAAAGACGTCAAGCTAGTCACCATGTCGGGTACGCGCATCATCATGCTGCAGATGAACCAGAAGCGGGTCGAGGCCTTCAAAGATCCCAAGGTTCGCAAGGCTTTCGCCTATGCCGTCAATCAGGAAGCCATCGCCGATCGCCTGATGAAGGGCTTTGCCACGCCGGCCGCGCAGCTCTCGCCAGAGGGCTATGATGGTCACAATCCGAATCTCGAGCCGCGCTACGACCTGGAAAAAGCCAAGCAACTGATGGAAGAAGCCGGTTATGCGGATGGCTTCAGCATCACCATGATGGCGCCCAACAATCGCTATGTGAACGATGCGCAGATCGCTCAGGCGGTTGCAGCGATGCTGGCGCGAATCAACGTTACGGTGGATCTCAAGACGCTGCCCAAGGCACAGTATTGGACCGAATTCGACAATCGTGCCGCTGACGTGATGATGATCGGCTGGCACGCCGACACCGAGGATTCGGCGAATTTCTTCCAGTACCTCACCGAGTGCCCCAACGCTGACACCGGCGCCGGCCAATATAACGCCGGCAACTACTGCAATCCGGCGCTCGATGAGAAGGTCGCCGCGGCCAACCTCGAGACCGATCGCGAAAAGCGCGCCAAGATGCTCCAGGCGGTGGAAAAGGGTCTTTACGACGATGCCGCCTTCATCCCGCTGCACTGGCAGGATCTGGCCTGGGCCGCCGACACCAACGTTCAGATTGAGCCGGTACTCAACGTCATGAACTTCCCCTACCTGGGTGACGTGGTCGTCAAACCGGAATAAGCCGTACCTACCTACCACTCGCCGGTATCGAGCCGGCGAGTGGTCAGTCGTTTCGAATTTCAAACCAAGCAAGCGCGTCCTGGCGGTCGGTGGTCGCCCAGGCGCCTTCGTCTTGCCAACGGAGGCCGCAATCCATGATTGCCTTTCTGATCAAGCGGCTGTTTCACGCCTTCCTGGTGATGTTCATCATCAGCGTGATCAGCTTCGCCATCCAGGACAACCTCGGCGACCCCATCCAGCAGATGGTCGGTCAGTCGGTACCCGAGAGTGAGCGCGCCGAACTGCGTGAGGAACTGGGGCTGAACGACCCATTCATGGTGCAATATCTGCGCTTCGCCAAGAATGCCGCACAGTTCGACTTCGGCTATTCCTACTTTTATGGCGAGCCGACCATTGAGGTAGTGCTACGCCACCTACCGGCAACCCTGGAGCTGGTGTTCGCCACGACGCTATTGATCATGTTGTTCTCGGTGCCGATCGGCGTCTATAGCGCCATCAAACCACGCTCGCCGTTGTCGCGATTGTTCATGGGTGTCTCGATCGTAGGTATTTCGATACCGGTGTTTCTCACCGCCATCGTGCTGATCCAGATATTCGCCATCGGCGTACAGTTCACCCCATTCCCAGTCGATACCGGCTGGGGCAGCTGGCTCAACGGCGCACTGTCGACCGATGGCGGCATGCCCGCCTACGGACGCGGTGACGTGGTCCACGTATTCGGTACCTGGAGCACCAATTTCGCCTCACTGGAAGGCCTGAGTTACCTGGTGTTGCCGGCGATATCGCTGGCCTCGATCATGCTGCCGCTGTTCATTCGACTGATTCGTGCCGAAATGCTCGAGGTGCTGCAGTCAGAGTACGTCAAGTTCGCCAAGGCCAAGGGGATCAGCATGCGCCGCATCTACTTCCTGCATGCCCTCAAGAACACCATGTTGCCGGTGATCACCGTGGGCGGCGTGCAGATCGGCACGCTAGTTGCCTACACCATCCTCACCGAAACGGTCTTTCAGTGGCCGGGCGTGGGGCTGATGTTCCTCGACGCCATCGAACGCTCCGACATCCCGCTGATCGTCACCTACCTGATGATCGTCGGCTTGATCTTCGTGATCACCAATACGCTGGTCGATCTGATCTACGGCCTGGTCAATCCCACCGTGAAACTCACAGGGAAGCCCGCATGACTACCGCCTCGACTTCATCCAAGGCACCCTCGCGGCTTGCTCGCTTTCGCAGTTCCTACCTGCTCTACAGCTTCAAGCGCGACTGGATAGCCCAAGTTTGTTTCGCCGTTTTCGTGGCCCTCGTTCTGGCCGCGATCCTGGCGCCCTGGCTGTCACCGATGAACCCCTACGACTTGGCGCAGATTCGCATCCTCGACTCGGAACTGCCGCCGTTCTGGATCGACGGCAGCGACCCGCAATATCTGCTGGGTACCGATGCCCAGGGCCGCGACCTGCTGTCGACGATTCTCTACGGCGCGCGGGTGTCGCTGATCATCGGCTTCGGGGCGGTGATCCTGCAAGCCCTGCTCGGGGTAACCTTCGGCCTGCTTGCGGGTTACCTGGGCGGACGCGTCGATGCCTTCCTGATGCGCATGGCCGACATTCAGTTATCGTTCTCCACGCTGATGGTGGCGATCATCGTCGGCGCGGTGATCAAGGCCAGCTTCGGTGGCGCCATCTACAGTGAATACGCGGTATTCATCCTGGTGCTGATCATCGGCCTCGCCGAATGGCCGCAGTATGCGCGCACGGTGCGTGCCTCGGTACTCGCCGAGCGCAGCAAGGAGTACGTCGATGCCGCGCGGGTGATGGGGTTTCGCGCCAAGCGCATCATGTTCCGGCACATCCTGCCCAACACCCTGTCGCCGATCTTCGTCATTTCCACCGTGCAGATCGCCAACGCGATCATCTCGGAAGCCGCGCTGTCGTTCCTTGGCTTGGGCATGCCCGAAACCCAGCCGTCGCTGGGCTCGCTGATCAAGTCCGGTTTCGACTATCTGCAGTCGGGCTCCTGGTGGATCACGCTGATACCGGGTGGCGTGCTGGTCGTGCTGGTGCTGGTGATCAATCTGCTCGGCGACTGGCTGCGCGACGTCATGAACCCGCGACTCTACAAGGGCTGATCGCATGGCTTTACTCGAAGTTTCCAATCTCGATGTGCGCTTCGCTCTGCGTCAGGGCGAAGTCAAGGCGTTGCGCGACGTCAGCTTCACGCTGGATCGCGGCGAGCGCCTGGGCATCGTCGGTGAGTCGGGCGCCGGTAAGTCGGTGGCCGCGTTCACGATCCTCAACCTGATCGCCAAACCGGGCTACATTGCCGACGGTAGCATCCGTTTCGATGGCCGCGAACTGACCACGATGAAGCCGCGCCAGTTGCAGCAGATCCGCGGCAACAAGATCTCGATGATCTTCCAGGACCCGATGATGACCCTCAACCCGGTGTTGACCATCGGCGAGCAGATGATCGAATGCCTCAAGGCGCACCGCCGAATCCGTAGCCGCGATGCCCGCGAGATCGCGCTCAACAAGCTGCGCCAGGTCTACATTCCTTCACCTGAGCGGCGTCTGGATCAGTACCCCCACGAGCTCTCAGGGGGCATGCGTCAACGCATCATCATCGCCATCGCCCTGCTGCTCGATCCTGACGTGATCGTCGCCGACGAACCGACCACAGCGCTCGACGTGACCATTCAGGCGGAGATCATGGAACTGCTGCTGGAGTTGTGCGAGAAGCACAACGTGGCGCTGATCCTGATCACCCACGACCTAGGCGTAGTCAGTCAGGTCACCCAACGTACGCTGGTGATGTATGCCGGTCGGGTCATCGAGCAGGGACCGACCCGCGAAATCATCAACGACGCGCAGCATCCCTACACCCAAGGGCTGATCAATGCTCTGCCGCAGATGGCCACGCCGGGGCAGCGTCTCAACCAGATTCCTGGCTCGATGCCCAGCCTGGCCAATACCCCGCCCGGTTGCGCCTTTCATCCACGCTGCAGTTTCTCGGTCGATGCCAACGGCGAACGTCGGCGCGACTGTCGCGAGGTGATCCCGACGTTTGTGCGCTCGGGTAACTGTGATGTCGCCTGTCACATGGTGCGTGAGCTTGTCGAGTCACGTCCGTCCGAAAGCGACGCGAGCGAACAACGGGAGGCCCTATGAGCAAGGTGCTGCAACAACCTCAGCATCATCAGGATGGCGATTCGGCGCAGGCCGGCGAAACGCTGCTGCAGATTCGTGGACTCGAGAAGCACTTCCCGCTCTCCGGCGATTTTCTCGAGCAGCTACGTTTCGAGGGCGGTAGGCTGAAGCGCCGCCAGGAGTTCGTCCACGCCATCAATGGCGTGGACATCGACGTCAAGCGTGGCGAGACGCTGTGTGTGGTCGGCGAGTCCGGGTGTGGCAAATCGACGGTGGCACGCATGGTGATGGGGCTGCTGAGCCCCAGCGCCGGCGAGATCCGCTACGACGGCCAGCGTATCGACGATCTCAACCCGCGCCAGTTGCTGCCCTATCGGCGGCGCATGCAGATGATCTTTCAGAATCCCTATGCCTCACTGAACCCGCGCATGAGCATCCAGCAGACGCTCGAGGAGCCGCTGCGTTTTCACCATCCGGACTGGAGTCGCCAGCAGATCCTCGACAAGATCGGCGAGGTGATGGCTTCGGTAGGCATCGATCCGGAATGGGGCAAGCGCTTTGGCCACGAATTCTCGGGCGGCCAGCGTCAACGCATCGCCATCGCCCGGGCACTGGCGGTGGAACCCGAGTTCATCGTCGCCGACGAGCCGATCTCGGCGCTCGACGTGTCGATCCAGGCACAGGTGCTCAACCTGCTAATGGACGCCCAGGAAGCCCATCATCTCACTTATCTGTTCATTACCCACGACCTGGCGGTTGTCGAGCACTTCGGTACCCGCGTGGTGGTGATGTATCTGGGTCGGGTCTGCGAGGTGGCCGAAACCCGCACACTGTTCGATCGGCCCCGCCACCCCTATACTCAAGCGCTGATGTCGGCGATACCACGTCTTGAAGATGATGGACCCGACCATATCAAGCTCCCCGGTGAAGTTCCCACTCCGGTCAACTTGCCCTCGGGTTGTGTCTTCCACGGACGCTGCCCGCATGCCAACGACCGTTGCCGACATGAAATACCGCAGTTGATCGAGGCCCAAGGCAGTCAGGTGGCGTGCCATGCGGTCGAGGAAGGTCGTATCTGAGCGTATTATGGTATCGCCCCGGTCACTTGTGTCGTGACGAAAAGATGACATGCGACGCCGCATGCGTGCGGCGTCAACGATGATGGATGGCGTCTGACGATGGAAATCCGCTGGCTCGAAGACTTCATCGTGCTGGCCAGGGAACGCCATTTTTCCCGGGCCGCCGATGCCCAGAACGTGACGCAACCCACTTTTTCGCGACGCATCAAGCTGCTCGAGGAAGAAATGGGGACCACGTTGATAAACCGCCAGACACTGCCGTTGACCCTGACCCCCGCCGGTGAGGAGTTTCTGGCGCTCTGCGAGCAGATTACCGAGCGCGTGCGCTCGACGCGTGACCGCTTGCAATCGATTGCTGCCGACGAAGCCAGATGCATTCTACTCGCCGCGCCGCAGAGTCTGTTATCGAACTTCTTGCCTGGTTGGCTCGATCAGCATGCCCTGACACCGTTGGTATCCCCCTACCTGCGTGCCACGAGTTGGTTGATCGGCGATTATCTTCATGGCCTGGAACGCGGTGAATGCGATCTGGCCTTGTGTTATTGGCCGCGCGGGCGGATCGCGCTCGATCTCGAAATAAGTGAGTTGACCTTTCTGACCTTGGGTGAAGAGCGGCTCGTTCCAGTGAGCGCTCCCGATACCGAGGGGCGTCCGCGCTTCTCGTTGCCGGGGACGCGCCGCCAGCCCCAACCGTTGATCGCCTTTCATCCACGCGGACTGATGGCGGCGGCGCTCGCGGCACATCTGGGACGTATGCCCGACCCCGTCTATCTCACCTCGCTCAACGAAAGCGTACAGGCCACCAATATTCGTGAGCTGGTGATACAGGGGTATGGGCTTGGCTGGCTGCCGCAGCGCAGTGTCATCACGCCGATGGCTAACGGTGAACTGGTACGCGCCGGCGATGAACACTGGGATGTCCCGCTCGACCTGCGCTTGTACGCGCGCAAGGATTCACGCCACCCCGGCTTGCCCGACTTATGGCACCAGCTCGCAGAAGCGCACGGCAACGCTTGAATGTACTTGCCGAGCAAGCGCAACGCGTAAACTGGTGCGCCAGCCCGGTCCGCTCTTTCGCCGATTTTTGCCTTGTCTGTCCTTCGCTCGCCGACTTTTCAGACAACACCTAAGCTACAGATAGATTCGCAAGAGCCACGTCGATGTCACGCACGCTGTTTTCCGCCGACTTCTGCGCACCACGAGGACTGGGTAATCGCCATGTGCAGACCCTGTTACCTCGTGTTCGCCGTTTGCCCGCGCTGGCGCGTGAAACGGAAATCATTAATCTGCCCGATGGCGACTTCGTCGAGCTGGCCTGGGCCCAACCGGCTCCCGCACGAGCGGATGCCCCGGTGTTCGTGTTGTTTCACGGTCTGGAAGGTTCGTTCGACTCTCCCTACGCACGCGAGTTGATGCGCGCGGCGAGTGCACTGGGATGGCGGGCGGTGCTGATGCACTTTCGCGGCTGTGGGCAGGCCCCCAACCGGCTTGCCCGAGCCTATCACTCGGGTGACACGGCAGATGCCTACTGGGTCATCGGGCAGTTGGCGGTGCGGTATCCGCGTGCCATCAAGGTGGCGGCAGGCGTGTCGCTGGGAGGCAACATGCTTCTCAAGCTGGTAGCCGAGCAAGGCGGCGACGGCCTCGATCTGGCCGGCGCCATCGCCATCAGCGCGCCGCTCGATCTGGCCGCCAGCGCCGATGCGCTCAACCGTGGTTTTGCGCGCGTTTATCAGCGCCATCTGCTCAACGCCCTCAAGCGCAAAGTCTCCACCAAGCTGGCGGCTGGCCCATTGCCGATTGCGCTCAATGTGCGTCAACTCGCGGGCCTGGAAACGTTCTGGGCATACGACAACGCGGTGACGGCGCCCTTGCATGGCTTTCAATCGGCCAGTGACTATTATCGTCGCGCGTCTGCAGGCCGCCTGCTGGGTGACATCGAACTACCGACCCTGATCCTGCATGCCGCGGACGACCCTTTCATGCCCGCCGACCTGTTCTCGAGGCTGCCGGCCCCGGCCGATTCCGTGCGCCTGGAAATCGCCCGTCAAGGCGGGCATGTCGGCTTCGTCGAGTCACGCCACGGGCGACTGAGCTCTTGGTTGGCACGGCGTGTCGCCTGGCAGTTGGAAAGCTGGGCCGCGCATCTAGCGCCGCATCGCTCGCTGGCGGCGGGGCCCAACGGCTGATGCTCGTCGACTTTTAGCTTGGCGCTTCACGTCACCGGGCAGGCCACTCCGGTACCCTTGAGGCCGCAGTACCCTGCCGGGTTCTTGGCCAGGTACTGCTGGTGATACTCTTCCGCGTAATAAAAGGCTTCGAGCGGCGCGACTTCTGTGGTGACATGCCCCAGGTCTTGCTGGCGCAGGGCTTGATCGTATTCCTGGAGGCTCTTGTCGACCAACGGACGCTGTAGCTCGTTCGTGGTGTAGATGACGCTTCTGTATTGGCTGCCGATATCGTTGCCTTGGCGCATGCCTTGAGTCGGGTCGTGGGCCTCCCAGAATGCGCGCAGCAATTCAGGCAGTCCGATTTCGATGGGGTCGAACACGACGTGGACAACCTCAGCGTGTCCGGTACGCCCGGTGCAGGTTTCCTCATAGGTCGGATGGGGCGTATAGCCACCGGCATAGCCCACCGCCGTCACGTAGACCCCAGGCATTTCCCAGAACAAACGCTCGGCGCCCCAGAAACATCCCAATCCCAGCACGATTTCCTCATGCCCTTCCGGGAACGGCGGCAACATCGAGCGACCATTGACATAATGCGAGCCGCTGATACGTATGGGCGTATTGCGCCCCTCGAGTGCCGTTGCCGGTGTGGGGAGCTCAAGCGATTCTTGTGACAACATAGGAAAAATCTCGCATGACGATGAGTAAAAAAGCGCTCGAGACCTGCCCCTGCGGGCAACCTGAGCGTTTCGAAAAATGCTGCGCGCCAGTCCACGAGGACCCGCGCCGCGCCAAGACGCCCGAGGCACTGATGCGGGCACGCTATAGCGCCTTCGCACGCGGTGCGCACGACGCGTTGATCGCTACCTGGGATCCCACCACATGCCCCACTCGTGACTCACTGGCCACGAACAGAGCACGCTGGCTGAAGCTGATCGTCCATGACAGCACCCAACAAGGCGAGAAAGGCACGGTGACGTTCAGTGCCGATTTCATAGACGCCGACGGCTTTTTTCAGCGTCTTACCGAAACTAGCCGCTTTCGGTTCGTCACTCATGCCGGCCAGTGGTTCTATGTCGACGGCGACACCCAGTGGCATCGCCTCGATATCGGCCGCAATGCCGCGTGTCCTTGCGGCAGTGGCCTCAAGGCGAAGCGCTGCTGCGCCCGAGGCTGAAGGTATATATCAAGTCGAGTGCCTGAGCTGCGCCGGATACGACCTCCAGGTACAGGTTCTGGATCAGACGATAGCGCAGTGTCAACTCGGCGATGGGGGAGAAAATGCCAACACCGTAGCTAACTTTCAAGTCCTCGAAGACATAGCCACTGACCACGACCTGACTATCCTCGCCCGAGCCTGCGGTGTCGAGGCTTAAATCGTCGACTCCGAATGCCTGGCCGAGCTGACCCACGGCGCGGCCGCTCTGCGACAGCGAGAGGCCGATCAATGCCGAGGTCAACGCTCCATCGCCGCCGCCATCGCCTGGCGCCCTCCCCCTGAGCAGATAGGAAAGGGCCCGGCTTTCCGACATCGCGGGTTCCGAGAAGATGCTCAACTGAGGATTCTTAGCGGGGCCCGTGACGCGCAGCCCCGCCGTCACGTTGTCCTCGATGGTGTCGGGATTGCGAATCGCCTCGAATTGCAGGCGCGGCTGCGATGCCGGCCCACTGAACAGGATTTGCCCCTGACGAATCACCAAGTCCTGCCCGAACGCGGTATAGGAACCATCGATGAGTCTGACATTGCCGAACAGTTGTACCGGTCCGCTTTCTTGCCGGACTTCGAGCTCACCTTCCAGTTGTGTTGTGAGGCCATACGCCTCCAGGGTAATGTCCGGCCCCAGATTCAGCGTGATCCTGACGTCGAGGGCCATACCGGCTTCGGACAGTGCCTGGGCTGTCGCTTCGCCCTGCTCGCCCGATGCCTCGGCTTCTTGCTGGGCGGCATCCTCTTGGCGTGTGATGATGACCTCGTCGCTGCTCGGTGCGACTGCGGAAGGCGGAATCTTGCCCACCTCCAGGCGTGCCCATGGAACATCGACATTGCCACGCACGCGCAGGCGTTCCGGACTGGCATCGATGCTGAGGTCCGGCGCAATGCGCAGGCTTCCGAACTGCGGCAGGTTCACCAGGAGTGGGTCTTTCTGGCCCTCGACCTCAAGATGCGCGCGCCACGCTGCGGGATCCTGCCAGTCGACCTCGCCGTTCAGATTCAGCCGTCCGTCTTCACCGGCCACGAACCCTTCGATCTGCCCTCCTTGGCCAGCGAGATCGAGCGCCAAACGCGCATCTTTTATCGCTACGGGGGTCACCGTGCCGCGCATGGATACCTCATCGGCGACCAACTGGCCTGTCAAGTCAGGGTGGCGCACGGTGCCGTCCAACGTAACATCGCCATTGAGAACGCCATTGAGTTCGGTAAGTCCCTCAACGAGCGGACGATACGGCGTGAAGGCAATATCATCGACTTGTAAGCGCCCTTCCAGCGCGCCTTCGCCAAGCGGGTCGTCGACCCCCAGCGTGAGTTTCAGCTGACCCGCGTCGCCTTGATCGAGTGCCAGCTGCATATCGGCACGCGTCGGCGTAGCGTCGAAACTCAGCGACAGCCGGCTATCGGGAAGGTGCCATGGGTGACCGCTGGCATCCTCTCCAGTAACCGTCAACTGGCTATTGAGTTGCCCTTTGGCGTTCCAGGACTGACCGGCATTACGCCATCTCAGGATAGCCTCGCCTTGCGTTTCTCCCCCCAGGCGCCATCCCGTGGGCAACCGGTCGGCGAACATCGCCATGGGAATATCACGCAATGCCAAGGCTATCTCACCATTCGCGGCGGAAAGGCGAGCACGTTCGGTGAGGCAAACACGACCACCTTGCTCGCGGACCAAGCAAAACGGCGATAGCGTTACTTGACTGGCGGCCAGATCAGCGGCGATGTTCAAGCTATCATCGAGCGCAAAGTCACCGTACTCGGTGGCAAGCTCGAGCGGGGCCAACACGCCTTGGTAGCGTTGCGCAGTCCTGTCGTATCCTCCTTCGAGGGTGAATGCCGCGCGAGACAGCGGCATCCCCGCTCCCAGCTCGGCTTGGACATCCAGCATGTGCTGCGACAAGCGCCCCTCGAGCGTGGCGGACAAGGTGTCGACACGCTGTCCACCGGCCTCAAGCCCCTCGATATTCACCTTGGCCTTCACGCGTGGATCATCAAGTCCTTCGCTATGAGCCGTGAATGACAGGGACTGGAGTTGCTGTGTCTGGTAGCGTAACGACTCGCCGCTCAGGTTGAGGTCGATACGCGGCGACGCGAGAGAGCCCTGGGCATCGAGTTCGCCCTGCAAGGCGCCACCTAGACCAGGCCATAACGTAGCGAGTTTCGGTGCCTCGATACGGCTGTGCAGAGCCAGGCGTTCCCCGATATGGCCTTCGGCGGTGATGCGGTTATCGCCCTGGCGCAGGTTAAGCTGGTCGATCGTCCATTGCATCTGGCTGTTGCCATGGAGCTTGGCATTCAAGCGCAGGGCTTTACCTTGTAGGGTGCCGTCGATAGCCAATTGGGGGATACGCAGCCGCCAGCCTTGGGGCTGCATATCGAAGCCGATGCGCGCCTTGCCGTTGAGCGTCCCGTCGACGGCCTCGGTGAACGCACCGATAGGCAGCTTGTCGAGTTGAAGGTCGCTCTCCACCGCCAGCGCCGACGACCAATCCACGTGCCCACGTCCCGTGAGCGTGCCCCCCTTGGCGCTCAGCGTCAGTGGTGCCCAGGCGAATTGCGTCCTGTCGCCACGTCCCTCGAGTGTCAGGTGGCTGACAGGCAATCCTTGGCCCCTAGCCTTGAGGTCGAGGGCAACATGATAGTTATCCAGTGAGCCCTCAGCATCGAGACTCAAGGCGTCGAGTCGATACATGGCGGAGT
Organism: Chromohalobacter sp. HP20-39; assembly: GCF_033052815.1. Classification (NCBI taxonomy): domain Bacteria; kingdom Pseudomonadati; phylum Pseudomonadota; class Gammaproteobacteria; order Oceanospirillales; family Halomonadaceae; genus Chromohalobacter; species Chromohalobacter sp. HP20-39. The sequence goes on from NZ_JAWHTP010000003.1 coordinate 598,890, forward strand.
CACGCGCCAAACGTTGCGACGCTGCCAGTGCCCCTGGCTCGAAACTTGCCAATGAAGAAAGCCCGTCCATGCCGGATAAGGGCCAAGCGATATCGCGGGCGTTGAGCGTGAGGGAGAATGGAAGCTCGGGCGCCAGGGCGTCGAGCTTCGCATCCAGGCTTGCCGTGACGGGGCCACTGGCATCGAGTTCGAGCGCCAGGTTGGCCAAGGAGCCCTCCAGCGTCAACGATACCTGCTGACCGCCCAACGGGGGACGCGCGATATGCGTGTCCAGGCTGCCATGGAGGGGGTAGTCGCCGCTCAGAGTAGCCTTCAAGGCAAGTTCCGCCTCACCGTCATCGCTACGCACGTGCAACCGATGGATAGCGACCTGGCTGTCGTGAGCAGACAGTGATAACGAAGCGTGCTGGATGTGATACGGCGTCGCACCTTGAAGCTCGAAATCCTTTACCACCACGCTGGGTGCACGAATATCGAGTGGCAGGTCGATCTCGGGCAATGCTAGACGGTGCTTGGCATCGGTGGTCTCTGTATTGGGTGCAGACGCTTCACCGGCCGCAGGGATGCCAGCGTTGGCAAGTCCCTGCGCAGAGGCGTCAGAGCTGCTCTCCACCGCCTGTGAGGCCGCATCGATCGTGTCACCGGAGATGGTCGGCGATGTCATCCCTTGGGTCAGACGCTGTCCTTCGCTCATGGGCAAGGATAACTGCGCCCCCTCCAAGCGTGTCGGGAGTAATGTGAGGTCGTTGCCGGCAACGCGCGCGCCAGTGGTGAAATTATCCCATTGCAGTTGCGTGCCATCAGCCAGGTCGACGCGTACGTCCTCGAGTGCGAGGGCACGTATCTCGATGGGAAACGGCAACCAGAACGCGGGCATCCCATCGTCAGATGATGCGTCGGCTCGAGGTTCACTGACCTCGCTGGGGGCCAAGGCAATATGCGCTCCCTTGACCTGCAGACCCTGGAGACAAAGCTTGCCGTCGAGCAAACAGTCGTCGGCCCAGCTCAGATGCAGGCGCTCGACATCGATGGTGAGAGTGCCGACATCGACATGCAGGCCACGCAACGTCAACGTGTCCAGCGGTGCTCCTTTTACCTCGTCGACCTCGTACCAGCCGCGTGCCTGGCCTTGATCGGCCAACCACGCGGTCCCCCAAGGCGACAGCGCCACCCCGAGCAACAAGAACACCAGTCCCAAGAGCCACAGTGGTACGTAAATCAGCGCTCGGATCAGAATTCCGGCCCGATGGAGAAGTGCAGACGCCACGCGTCCTCCTGATTGTCGAACGGATGGGCGATATCGAAGCGTACGGGCCCCACGGGCGAGATCCAGCGTACGCCGATGCCGGCCCCGGTCTTGAGTTCCTTGGGCCACCATTCGTCGAAGGCGTTGCCGGTGTCGATGAAGGTTGCACCCCACCAGTTGCCGGTGACCCGACGTTGGTACTCGATGCTGGCGGCCAGCATATGCTGACCGCCCAGCAGTTCGCCGTCTTCGTTTTCCGGCGACAGGCTCTCGTAGTCATAACCGCGCACGCTTTGATCGCCCCCGGCGAAGAAGCGCAGCGACGGCGGAACCATGTCGAAAGTGTCGGTGGCGATGGCGCCACCACTCACACGGCCGACGAAGCGGTTGTCCTGCCCCAGCGAGCGAATCCATTGCGAATCGAACGTAGTGCGCACAAAACGTGCGTCCGATCCCCATGCGGGATCGGAGATCTCCAACGCCAGCCGTTGACGATCGCCCCACATAGGAAAATTGGGCTGCCGCGTGCGGGTACGGGCCCAACTGATGCCCGGATAAAGCAGCAAGACTTGTTCGTCCTGATCCGCCTGGGTGAAGTCCTCGTAGGTGGTGCGAAAATAAAGTTCTTGCACCCAGTCGTTGTCGAATTCCCAACGCCGTGCCAGCTCGATCGAACTCTCCAGACTCTGCGTGTCCTCGTTGTCGAGTTTGCGCAGACCATAGCCAAGGCGGTAGCTATCGCGCAGCGGGTCTTCCAGCGGGATCAGATACTCACCGTTGAAACGTTGCTCGGGGCCCGAAAGGTACAAGGCGTTCGACAAGCTGTGGCCACGATCATTGAGCCAGGGCATTTCCCAACTGAATTGAACGCGGGGCCCCACGTCGGTGGCATAGCCGATCCCCGTCTCGAACTGGTGACGGTCGGCGGGAATCAGGTCGACGTCGACCGGCACGTCGGTGCGCTGTTGGTCATGGAGTTGGCGTACGGCGGCAACGCCCGGCCCACTGATCAAGGAAGAGGGACGCCCGGTGGCTTCTTGCCACCACTGGCCACTTTTCGCACCGCGCCCTTCACTGTCGATATTCGGTCGCACGGCGATGCCGCGAAACCAGTCGGTTTCGCCCAGACGCTGGTTGTACTCAGCGAGTTGTCCGGCCAGGTAGGGATCACCTTCTGCAAATGGCAACATTTGGCGTAGACGAGCTTCTTCGATCTGGCTTCCTGAGAAATGGATATCGCCGAAATGATAACGCGGCCCGCTGTCCATCCTCAGGAAAATACGGGCACTAGCTTCCCAGGGGCGTACTTCCATTCGCTGCTGGGTAAAGCCGGCATCGAAGTAACCACGCTCGAGCGCCAACGTGGAAAAACGGCTCTTGGTGCTTTCGTAACGGTCATGACGCAGAGCGTCGCCCTCTTCGAGCGGCACTTGATCGAGCGCCTGCTGGAAGACGCGATCATCAGAAGCATCGCCATCGATCCCCACGTCGAGCTGTGTGATGTGCGTCCGTGGACCGGGGTCGATGGTGATCACGGCATCGGCATCGAACGTTCCGTCGGGATATGCCGTGTCAATCTGCGGCGAGTAATAGCCGAAGGCACGCAGTGCACGCTGAGTGCGATCACGGACCTCGCTATCCAAGCGTTCCTCGCTGATGTTCTGAGTGTCGACCGAGCGTAGGAAGGTGATGACATTCTCGGCGGCAGGCCCTTCGAGCCCTTCTACAGAGGCATCCAGCGCATGGGCACCAGACGCGACGAGACTCAATGTCGCGCCCCACAGGATGCGCCGTGTCATGGAATGGCGCATCGACGTCAGCCTCCCTGGCGATGCGGATCGACAACGTCCACCCGCGACGGGGCAATAAACCTCGGGCGTTGATCTCGGCTGCTTTTCAATGACTCAATCCTTGTCGAGAGATCGCGTGGTTAGTTAGCGTGGGTATTACTGAGAAGTGGAAAGCGCTTCAACACTGGCATTGAGAGCCACCTGCCCTTGACGAAGTTCCCTCAGGTTACGCTTAACGGCAGCGACCTCACTGGCCACCTTGTCATGATCGCCGGATAGCGACGCTAGACGTGCGCTCAGATCGTCGAAGTTCTTTTGCAGGGCGTCAAGTGTTTCACCCTGTGTGGAAAGCCGCGCGTCGAATTCTTGCTGGCGCGCGGAAAGCGATTCCAAGCGTGATGACAAGGTGGCACGCGCATCCTCACTGGTACTTTCCAGAGCCTTGAGTGAGGCTTGCAGGGCACCGATAAGCGTTTGCTGCATGTCTTGCGTCTCACGCAACGAGGCCAGGGCGTCGCTCGACCCCGTGCCCGCCTCCAGCTTGGCAACCTTGTTTTCCAGGTTGCCGATCACGGCGCGGGAAGCGCCCAGTTCAGATCTCAACCGGTCCAGTTCGGAACGCAAGCTGTCACCGGAGGCGTCCAGGGAACTGCCGGTGGCCTCGAGACGGTCCATGAAGGTGCTTTGACGTGCCTCGAGATTGGAAAGCCGGACCTGCCAAGCTTGGCGATCCTGCCAGTAAACATTGATGACCCCAGCCAGGGCAACGAAGAGAAGCAGCGTCAAGCACCACAGCGGCCAGACGCGGGAGCGTCGACGCCGTGTGCCGCTGCTGCGACGACGTGGCCGATCGTCGAGGTGTCCCTCGGCGATCGGGTCGGTATCGCGCTCAGGCACGATACGCGGTTCCTGACGTGTTCCTTCGGATCGTTCAGACATGCTCGGCTCTCGTCTCGCTACATTGTTTGTCAATACCCAGGCGCATCACACGAGCGTGGTGAAATTGGCGCTTATCGGGGCCGGTGCTAGGATACCGGGCGCCGTTGAGGACGCAGATGCTTGGCATTGTAAGGTTTACCACGATAAAAGGAGAACACCATGGCATTCGAACTGCCCGCCTTGCCGTATGAGAAAAATGCGCTCGAACCGCATATCTCCGCCGAAACCCTGGAGTATCATTACGGCAAGCACCATCAAGCCTACGTCGACAAGCTCAACGAACTCATCCAAGGCAGCGCTGACGAAAGCAAGTCACTGGAGGAAATCATTCAGTCGGCTTCCGGTGTCATGTTCAATCAGGCGGCCCAAGTATGGAACCACACCTTCTATTGGCACTGCCTCTCCCCTCAGGGTGGCGGCGAGCCCAAGGGCGCGCTGGGCGATGCTATCACGGCGACGTTCGGTTCTTTCGAGCAGTTCAAGGAAACGTTCAATGCCAAGGCGGCAGGCAACTTCGGCTCTGGTTGGACCTGGCTGATCAAGACCGCGGACGGCGGCGTGGACATCCGCAACACTGACGATGCCGACTGTCCCATCGCGCACGGCCAGACGCCGCTGATGACCATCGATGTCTGGGAGCATGCCTACTACATCGATTATCGCAATGCTCGTCTAAAATACCTGGATGCCGTGTGGAACGTCATCAACTGGGACTTCATTGCCCAGAACTTCGATGATTGATCGCCCGTCGAGATAAGCGGTGCTATCGACACGTATCATGCACGCCCCACGTTGATGGGGCGTGTGTCGTTCAGACGTTGGCCGGATCCGCCCGCCGACCGATACCACGATAGATCAAGCCACGTGACGCGACATAATCGGGATCGAAGATATTGCGGCCATCCAGGATTAACGGCGTGGCCATGAGCTCGCTCAGCCGACGCCAATTGGGGTTCCAGTAGCATTTCCACTCAGTGACCAGCATCAGAGCATCCGCCCCCTCGCAAGCGGCATAGAAATCATCGTCGCAAAAACGGACACGAGGATGCTGCTCGTAGAGCTCACGCAGTGCCGGCAACGCCTCGGGGTCGTGAATGCTGACATGCACACCTTGCGCCAGCAATGCATCGAGCAAGGTCAGCACCGGCGCTTGGTCGATGCGCGTGGTGCCGGGCTTGAATGCCGCACCCCAGATTGCCACCCGGCGCTCGAAAAGCTGGCCATGGAAGTGATGCCAGAATTTACGGAACAACGTCTCTTTTTTCTGTTCGTTGATGTCGAGGACATGCTCGAGCAATAGTGACTCGCGACCGGAGGCATGCTGGACATCGGCCAGCCGCATGAGATCACGTGAGAAGCTGGGGCCACCGAAGCCACAGCCGGGATACAGGTACTCGAAACCGATACGGCTATCGGCGCCCATTCCCAGGCGGACGTGTTCGACATCGACATCCAGCGAGTCGGCCAGGCCGGCCAACTCGTTCATGTAGCTGATGCGTGTCGCCAACATGCCGATGATCGCCAGTTTGGCGAGCTCCGCAGCGCGACGCGGCATGAGCTGAAAAACGTCCTGACGGCGGTTGAACGCGCGTAGCAGCTCGCGTACCTGGGCGGTGGCCTGACTATCTTCGCTACCGAGCAACCAGCGTGCCGGACGGGTGAAGGTCTCCCAGGCACGGCCTTCTTCCAGCATGTCCGGCAAGGCGACGGCTGATTGGCCGGCGTGGCCTAGCAGCGCCTCTAGGCGTTCGGTGTGGCCGACCGGAAATGTGGAATTATTGACGACTACCAGCGGGGTGCTTTGCGCTGCCGGAATATCGGCCACATAGGCTTCGGCAGCATCGCGTTGATCCGGGGCTAACGCCAGCCAATGAATGTCGACATCTTCCCGCGTGGGCGTCTCGGTCAGGCGCAGCAGACCCGAGCGACATCCTGCATCGATCTGGGACTTGAGTCCCGGTTCGCGAAGCAGCCATTCGGCATGTTCCAGACGTTGCCAGGGCATCTCGGGATGCGGGCACCAGTCGACCTGGTGCCCCACCGAGGAGAGCGCTGCCGCCGCCACGGCCGCCGATAGCTCGCTTCCATACACGTTCACGCGCATGGTCTCAGCCCTCGTTTGCGTAACGGCTCAACAGGGAACGGAATCCTTCTCCATACTGGGGATGGCGCTTGGCAAGGGCCAGCGTGGCTTCCAGGTAGCCCAACTGGTGCCCGCAATCGTAGGTGTTGCCGCGCATGCGATAGGCCTCGGCGCCCTGCTGCTGGCGCAAGGTCTCGAGGGCATCGGTCAGCTGGATCTCATTCCCTGCGCCAGGCTTGGTTTCGGCGAGCAGCGGAAAGATCGCCGCCGGCAGCAAATAACGCCCGATCACCGCCAGGCTGGAAGGCGCCTCCCCCGCCTTGGGTTTTTCGACCATGCCGGTCAGCGGCGCGCTATCGCCGGGGGCCGGTGCCTCGCCCTCGAGGGCCACGATTCCATACTTGTGAGTCATTTCTTGTGGCACATTCTCGACCATGATCTGTGCCTGGCTGCTCCTTTCGTAGGCGGCGACCATGCCGGCCAGATCGTTCTGCGATAGATCGCCGGCGTCTACCAGGACATCGGGCAGCAGCACGGCAAACGGGTCGTCGCCGATCACCGACTGCGCGCATAGTACGGCGTGCCCCAGCCCCAGAGCGACCGGCTGGCGCACGGCAATGATGCTCACGTCTTCGGGAACGATGTTGCGCACTTGTGCGAGCAATTCATCCTTGCCCTTGGCCTCGAGCATCGACTCGAGCTCGAAGTTCTTGTCGAAATGGTTCTCGATGGCGCTTTTGCTGGAATGCGTCACCAGCACGATTTCCTTGATGCCGGCGGCCACGGCCTCTTCGACGACGTACTGAATGACCGGTTTGTCGACGATAGTGATCATTTCCTTGGGAATGGCCTTGGAGGCTGGGAGGCAACGGGTGCCAAGTCCAGCGACGGGGAGTACGGCCTTCTTGATCATGAGGAGTCCTTCCTTAGCGTTCTAGGGTCGAGTGTCGGCAGTATGCCATAGTGAAAAGCACGACGGCGTCACCGATTCGGCATTCCTTTGACGGTCTTCAGGCAAAGAGGTTCGCGCTGTCTTGCCTATCGAGGCCAGCAAAACTCGCCTCTCAACATCTGCGCGTAACATTGTAGAATGCGTATGATCGATGTGCCGGTACATGACGACACATAAAGACATCCAGATTTCGAGATGCGTACCAAGGCATCGGTGCGATCATCTCTCCAAGAGGACAGCCCATGAGCGAGACGTTCGGTAACAACGTGGATCATGCCGAGATCGCCAAGTTCGAGGCGCTTGCCAGCCGCTGGTGGGACCCTGAAAGCGAGTTCAAGCCGCTGCATGAGATTAACCCGCTGCGCCTGAACTTCATCGATGAGCAGGCCAATCTGGCCGGCAAGACCGCCATCGATGTGGGGTGCGGTGGCGGCATTCTCAGCGAGGCGATGGCGCATCGCGGGGCTCAGGTCACAGGCATCGACATGGGAGAGGCGCCGCTTGCCGTCGCGCGCCTGCACCAGCAGGAAAGCGAGGTATCAGTCGACTACCGCCAGATCAGCGCCGAGGAAATGGCGGTCCAGCACCCTGGTGAGTTCGACGTCGTCACCTGCCTGGAAATGCTCGAGCACGTGCCCGATCCAGCGGCGATCGTGCGGGCGTGTGCGGCACTGGTCAAACCCGGTGGCCACTTGTTCTTCTCGACCATCAATCGCAACCCCAAGGCGTACATGTTCGCGATCCTCGGTGCCGAGTACGTCCTGCAGCTATTGCCCCGCGGCACGCACACCTACAACAAGTTCATTCGCCCGGCGGAGTTATCGGCCTGGTGCCGTGACGCCGGATTGCGCGTGCGCCGTCAGACCGGCCTGACCTACAACCCCGTGACCAAACGCTATCGCCTGGTCGCCAACGATGTGTCCGTGAATTACATGATGCACTGCACACCGGAATGGATGGGGGCGGGAGAAGCGCCATGAGCCATGCCCGACCGGCGGCGCTGATTTTCGACCTCGATGGTACGCTCGTCGACACGGCGCCTGATCTGGCGCATGCCACCAATGCCTTGCGAACCCATCACGGACTCGCGCCATTGCCTTATGAAGCCATTCGCGCACAGGTCTCGAACGGCGGCAGCGCTCTGGTGGAGCTGGCGCTCGGGTTGGCCCCCTCGCATGCCGATCATGGCGAGGCCCGGCGTTACCTGCTCGAGACCTACGGCCGTAACATCGCGGTGCATAGTCGTGTATTCCCCGGGCTGACGCCCCTGCTCGAAGCCTGGGACCGAACACAGCGTCCCTGGGGGATCGTGACCAACAAACCGCGCGCTTATGCCGCGCCCTTGGTAGAAGCACTCGGTCTGACACATGGCGTATTGCTGGCTGCAGATGACCTGCCTCTCAACAAACCCGATCCCGCGCCGCTACTCGAGGCGGCGCGACGCCTCGGCGTCGCGCCAGGCGATTGCTGGTACATCGGTGACCATCTGCGTGACATGCAGGCGGCGCAGGCGGCGGGCATGCACGCCGTCGCGGTACGTTATGGCTACATCAGCGATGAGGCAACGCCCGACACCTGGCCGGTGGATCGTTGGTTCGAGACGCCCGAAAGCCTGACGCAGGCGCTTTGGCCCGGCGAAGACGAAGCCGCTTGCCGACCAGGTTGACGACACTGCTTACACGGATGCCGACACAGCGCCCTTGGGTGGCTGGGCATCGAATGCCTGGCCCGTACGTCCACGACTGGCAGGGCCCATCAACCACAAGTAAGTCGGCATGATGTCCAGCGGCGTGCGTAGCGTCGCCGGATCTTCGTCAGGATATGCCCGTTGTCGCATGGCGGTGCGCGTCGCCCCGGGGTTGAGGGTGTTCACGCGTATCGAGGTGGAAGGCTCGAGTTCAGCGGCCAGCATCTGCATGAAGCCTTCCGTCGCGAATTTCGAAACCGAATATGCTCCCCAGTGCGCGCGTCCCTTGCGCCCGACGCTCGAGGAAGTCAGCACCACCGAGGCGTCCGGTGAGGCTTCGAGCAATGGCAGCAAGGCCTGTGTCATCCATATGGGGCCGGTGACATTGACGTGCATCACCCGCGCCCAAAGCTCCGGATCGTAATGCGCGAAGGGCGTCAACTCGCCAAGTAGACCGGCGTTATGAAGGAGGCCGTCGAGGCGACCGAATTCGCGCTCCAGCGTCTCGGCCAGATCACGATATTCCTTGAGCGTCGAACCCTCGAAGTTGAGCGGGAAAATCGCGGGTTGGGGGCCACCGGCGGTTTCGATTTCATCGTAGACCGCTTCGAGCTTGGCCAGCGTACGCCCGACCAGGACAAGCGTAGCACCGTGTTCAGCAAAAGACCGCGCGGCAGCGCGCCCGATGCCCGCCCCCGCACCGGTGACGAGGATGACACGCCCCTCGAGCAGGTTCGCGGGCGGATGATAATCGATATGACATTCCATGCGTCATCCCCCATCTTGGCGCATCAATTGCCCGATTGGTTGAGAAAATCTTGGGCCATATCAGCCGCATTGCTATCAGGATAGTCGCTACGGACGCGGTTCAGGAGTTCCTTGCTTGCATCGGGATGACCTTGGCGCGCCTTGAGCAATCCCAGCTTGTAGAGAGCATCCGCGACCTTATTGCTGTCGGGATAGTCATCAATGACCGTCTGGAAAGCCTGGGCGGCTGCATCCAATTGCGACTGTGCCGAATACAGCTCACCTAACCAATAGTGCGCGTTGGGGCGTAGATCGGAGTTCGGGTACGCATTGACGAAGTCTTTAAAGGCTTTTATGGCGGCATCGAAATCGCGTGCCTGCACTTTTCGGAAGGCGGCTTGATAGGCATTCCGCCCTTGATCGCTTGCCTGATTTTCAGAGCTACTATTGTCAGTAGCGCCGCCAGTGACCGATTTGGCGGCATCGCTATCGACACTCGCCTCACGTTGCCGCGAAGCCATGGCATCAAGGCGCTTCTCGAGATTCAGATAGCGCTCTTGCGAGAGTTTCTTCTCTTGCTCGAGTTGATAGCGCAATTCCTCGAGCTGACCGCGCAATTGTTTAATTTCGCGCTGGTTATCCTGCAATTTATTGAACAAGGCCAGATTGCCGCCGCCCGATTCTTGTTGCACGGCGGTTTGGCTATAGAGGCTGCTGGACTGATCGGTCAAGTCATCGACCGAGGGCTGAGCCCATACGGACAACGGGAGCACCAGGGCTCCCGTGCCGCACAGTCTTTTCAGACTGTGTTTCATATCTGACTCCGGCGACGTTTAGTAGTCAAAGACGACACGACGATTCTGGGCGTATGACTCTTCATTGTGACCACGTACCGCAGGGCGCTCTTCACCGTAGCTGACGATTTCGACCTGTGATGATGAGACACCTTCCACACTGAGATATTGTTCCACGGCTTGCGCACGACGCTCACCCAACCCGAGGTTGTATTCGCGGGTACCGCGTTCGTCGGCATGCCCTTCCAGAACGACTTGGGTATTGGGATGGCTCTTGAGATATTGAGCATGCGCTTCGAGTATCGGTTCAAACTCGGGACGGATGGTATCGCGGTCGAAAGCAAAATAGATGGTGCGCTGTTCGGGAATCGCATTACGATCGCCCATTTCGCTACCCGAGACGCCCTGCCCGCTTTCCATCCCTTGGCTAGAGGCTGTGCCACTCCCCGTACCTGCCCCCATTCCGGAGGTGCCGTCCATGCTGCCATCTTGAGTTCCCCCAGTGCTGGAGCAACCCGCGAGAACGGCGAGTGAAACGGCGACGGCGAGCCCTTGGGCGTATGGTTTGAATTGCATTGTTCTCTCCTTGTTTGGAAGTCAAATGACGCTAACGCGGTGCTAGTCCAGAAAAGGTGACCATGCGGGTGAACGTACATCACCGTCCGGCGATGGCAAACGGAAGGATGCACTACCATCCGCAGACACCAGTCCCAGCACACCACGGGTCCCTTCTTGCGTGGCGAAGATTACCATGGTGCCATTCGGCGCGACACTGGGGGATTCATCCCAGTTGGAATCGGTAAGAATCGTCATGCGATCGGTTTCCAGGTTCTGACGCGCAATATGAAAGCCCTGCTCATCACGTGTCACCATGAAAATCGTATCGCCGTCCGGGCTGAAGCGGCCACGTGAATTGTAGCTGCCGGTGAAGGTGATCCTCTGGGGCTGATCGTTACTTAAATTATAACGGTAGATCTGCGGGTTACCACTCCGGTCAGAAGTGAAGATCAGGCTACGCCCACTCGGGGCCCACTCGGGCTCGGTGTCGATCGCCTCGCTATGTGTCAGACGCTTGATATCCCGCGAGGCGACATCCATGACATAGATTTCCGGCTGACCATCCTTGGATAGCGACATCGCCAGCTTGCGCCCGTCCGGTGACCAAGCCGGCGCGCCATTGATGCCTTCGAAGGACGTCAGGCGCACACGCTGCCCGGTGGCGATGTTCTGCACGTAGATGGCGGAGCGTCCAGTTTCAAATGACACATAGGCCAACTTCTGACCGTCGGGTGACCAGGCAGGCGACAAGATAGGCTCGTCCGAGGAGAGGATCACTTGATTGTTGTGGCCATCGGCGTCGGCGATGTTCAAGGTGTACTTGATGTTGTCAGCGACGCCGTTGGCCCTGACATAAGCGATACTCGTCGAGAAGGCACCACGGATGCCGGTGATTTTCTCGAAGATCTGATTGCTTATGTAGTGAGCACTGTCACGTAATTCCTCAGATGAGGACGTCACGACTTCGCCGAGCATGCGGTCTTCGCCATTGACGTTCAGAAGCTCGTACTGGATGCGATATTGGCCATTCTGTTTCTCGACCTTGCCCACCACCAGGTAATCACTACCCAACTGCTGCCAGTCTTGATAGTAGACATCATCGCTACTGCTGGGGTTTGAAATCAGGGATTCACGCGACAATGGATCGAAACGACCGCTTCGTTCCAGATCATTGGCGATAATGCGCGAAACCTTTTCCGGCAACGCATCTCCTCCTTCCATCGGCACGATGGCAATGGGGATGGCCTGGTCGCTTCCCTGGGTGATTTCGATGGTCAGCTCGGCATGCGCCATGCTGGTGCATAACATCAGCAGCAATGCAGCTGCCCAAAGATTGAGTCGTTTCATCAGCGGATGTCCTCTGGGTTGAAGTCCAGATTGAATTCACGGAACTGGTCTCTTACCGAAGCCTCGAGCCTGCTCATTTCACGGAAGGGCGATGCTTTTTCGACGGCATTGAGAGCAGAACGGTCAAAAGTGGCATTGCCACTGCTTTGTATGATCGTGGCGCTTACCAGCTCGCCTGTGGGCAGTAATTGAATTTGCACGATGGCACGCAGGTCCGACGATATACTGGAGGGTAAATTCCAGCTCTGTTCGACGTAGCGACGCACTAGATTCTTGAAGCCATTGGCGGCTTCTCTCGCTTGCTCGGCATTGGCAATGGCTTGTTTCTCATCACTGATCATGTTTTCCAGTGATGAATTGTTCGCGCGTGCTGCCCGTTCAGCGAGTTCCGCCTGACGCTTCCGTTCGGCCTCGGCTTCCGCCTGGCGTTTCCGTTCGGCCTCGGCTTCCGCCTGGCGTTTCCGCTCGGCCTCGGCTTCCGCCTGGCGTTTCCGCTCAGCCTCGGCTTCCGCCTGGCGTTTCCGCTCAGCCTCGGCTTCCGCCTGGCGTTTCCGCTCAGCCTCGGCTTCCGCCTG